>CAZKXZ010000025.1:0-60024 GCA_964556695.1 uncultured Gemmatimonadales bacterium | reverse complement strand
ACCACGTCCTGCGGTGGCAGCCCCAGCACCGCCGTCCCCGTGGGACGCTCCGCCGCCGCCTCCAATGAATGTCGTCTTCGGGGACAGCGCGATCGGTGGTCCATCTCCGTTCGGCCCACCTGCCGCGCCACCCAAAGCGCCGCAACCACCGGGTGAGTACACACGGATGTTCGGAAACCCCGCCGCTGCGCCTGTTCCCGCCGCGCCGCTGCCACCACCGCCGCAGTATCCAGGTGGGCAGGGGCTGTTCGGAAATGCGCCTGGCAGTTCACCTCTTCCAGGCGCGACGCCACCAGTGTTGTCCGGCTCAGACAACTATCTGGATCGATTGATGAGTGTTCCGGCGCCGCCGCGCGGTGGAGGTTCGTTTCCGCCGCCGCCACCGCCGATGAATCAGCCACTTCCGTATCCACCGCCGCCGGCAGGCCAGAGCGAGTTCACTCGTATCGTGTCCGCGACTCCACCTGCTGGAGTCGCACCTCCCTATCAGCCGCCACCGTCAGCCGCATCCGCTCCAGCAAAAGGTGGGGCGGGAAACAAGGGTCTCATAATCGGTCTGGTGGTGATTCTGGTAGTGACAATCATTCTTGTGGTGGTGGTCGCGGTCCTGTAGGGATAGCGGATGCTCCGGACGGGTGCGGATTGATTAGTGGTCCTTTCCAGGGGAGATGCGCTTCGAGATCGGCTGGCCGGTGAGGTAATCGCGCAAGTCGCCGCCGAAGAGGCTTACTGATTCGTAGCGACGTTCTGGGTCGCGATGCAGGGCTGTTAGCACGATGCTGTCCACAGTGCCGCGCAGACTGTTGTTGGAGGACGCGGCACTTGGTGGCTGGGGTGTGCTCGTGGCAATCAGCCTTTCCAGTTCATCTGGTGTGCGCACGTCGTTGCCGAAGGGGAGTGAGCCGGTGAGGAGGCGATAGAGTAGTACTCCCAGCGAATAAATGTCCGATGGTGTTCCGATCCTGTCACCGCGGAGTTGCTCGGGGCTGGCGTATTGTGGTGTCATCATACGTGTGACGGTCGTCGAACCGGTAAGCTTCTGCTCCAGCCCTACGAGTTTGGCGATACCGAAGTCGAGCAGCTTGGGCATACCGCCGTCAACGACGAGAATATTTCCCGGTTTGATGTCGCGATGGATTATGCGTCGCTCATGTGCGTACTGCACCGCAGCACAGATGCTGAGAAAGATCGAGACACGCCCCACGATGTCGAGTCTCTGATTCGCGCAATAAGAATCGACCGGTGTCCCATCGACGTACTCCATGATGACGTAGGGCACTCCTTCCGGCGTTGCGCCCGCCTCGAGAAAACTGGCGATGTTCGGGTGAGCGAGGCTCGCGAGAATCCCGCATTCGTTATTGAATCGTGTCCTGGTCTCCTCGCTCAGCAGTGCGGTGGGCAGCACCTTGATTGCGACGTGTTGTTCGAGGCCGGATTGTTCTGCGACGCCAAGGAAAACGATTCCCGAGCCGCCACGACCGAGCAGTCGAGCGATTCGATAGCGACCTATCTGCCGGCCAATGCCCGCGGACTCAGTGCTGTCCATCAACTGGTCACTGACCCGCCCCACAACCTTCAGATGTCTCGCGAGATCACTGCCCGCCGATGCGATGAGACTCACGACCTCGGTGCGCACGGCTTCGTCTTCGCCGCACTCACGATCGAGAAATGCAGCGAGATCCCTCTCGGGAATCGTCGAGGACTCGTGAAAGAGCGCCTCCACGCGCGCCCATGTATCAGGACTGAGTCGTCGCGTGCCCTTCGCCTTCTCGCTCATGACAGTTCGCGCGCCAGCCATGCTTTTGCCATCCGCAATTCTCTGTCTACCGTTGCTTCGGAAATCCCCAGTGCCTGTGCGGTTTCGGCGTAGGAAAGTCCGCCGAAGATGTGCGCCTCGATCACTCGTGCCTTGCGCTCATCCTGCTGCTCCAGCGCCTCGAGCGCGTCGTGCAGCGCAAGAATATCCAGATTGTCGTCGCCATCCTGTGCAGCGAGTTGCACGTTGTCGAGCGAGATTCGTTCAGCGTCACCGCCACGCTTGTTGCTCAAGCGCGTACGGGCGTAATCGACAAGTACACGTCGCATTGTCCTCGCCGCCAGCGCAAAGAAGTGAGCGCGATCCCGCGGCGCCACATCCGCATCGATGAGTCGGGCGTACGCTTCGTGCACCAGTGCGGTGGTCTGCAGAGTGTGTCCCATCTCTTCGCCCTTGAGGCGCCGGTGTGCTACGGCGTGGAGTTCGTCGTACACGAACGGGATCAACCTGTCGAGCGCTCGTTCGTCGCCATTACTCCATTGCGCGAGGAGGCGGGTGACGTCATGGTCGGGACTCATTTCCGAAGGTAGCATTTGTCGTGGGGCTCAGATAGGAGTGGCTGCATCATCACACGCAGGTCTGCAACTTCTGAACACCGAACACTGTTCACTTCAAACTGATGGCATCCGTCCTGGGATTTCGGGCGGATGCCATCAGTGGGTCGTGGACGGTGTTCGGTGGTCAGAAGTGAGGGACTACCGAGTGAGTTCTGCAATCGCGGCCTGGGCCAGCGCACTGGTGATTGCCGGAACATTGAACGCATCCACCGTCGCTACCGTGCGCCGCTGGCCGCCGAAGATTGCGTACACGCTTAGCACGCCATCCACATGTCGGACCACGAAGCCGAATTCCGAGAGCGTCGGGATCACAATCAAGCCGTTCTGGATCTTGTCGCGCACTTTCTCGAAGATTGCCTTGCCTGGTATTTGGCTGTAGACCTGCGCCATCTGAATCTTCACAGTCGAAGTGGCGGGAATGTATTTCACGTTGTTCGCGGCGGTGACCAGCGACGCAGCGTGAGCATCGCTCAATACGCGCACGGAAAAACTGACGGACGCGATGGTCTTTCCGAAAACGACGAGACTCCAGCTTGGGGTGAAAAACTTTCTTGCCGCGAGATTCCGCAGAGCCGTTTCAATCGCGATGCGTGTGGCCGCGTTGTCTCTTGTGTCGAGGGCAGCGGCCTTGAGGGCGTTCAGATCCGCGATGTACGGTGCGGCCTGGCCATCTACATAGCTCTTGAGCGTGCCGTAGTAGGGCATGTCGTCGTGCGGTTCGAGATAACTCGTGATCGTGCTGCTCATGTATGATTTGGCGCCATCAACAATCGCGGGAATCGTCGCGCGCAGTCCGCGGAGACTCAGCTCGAACTCGTAATCCTTGGTGGCCTGTTGCAGATCTTCCCACGCATCCTGCGCCTTATCAATCTGTGCGCCAACTTCCTGGTTGACCGCTGCACTCACCGCGTTCAGAATGGATTGCGGTGGCTGAATGGCAACACCTGTCGTTGCATCTGTGATCGTTGAGCTGATTTGCAGAGTGGTGCCGCCCGTTGCAATCGCACCCGCTAGTGTCATCGCTTCCGGCGACATATGCACTGAACCGGTCATCGTCCATTCGCCCGACGGGAACTTCCAGCCATAGCGACCGACCAGATCGATTCCATGGTCGCCATCGCTCTTGATGAAACCACCCACTTCCAGTCCTGACAGCGGCTTCGCTGGAATGAACGACGGCCACCAGGAGAAATCGCTGGTCGTTACGGCTTTGAGGTACGTATGGCCCTGAAAACCAGCGACCGTACTCACGTCCTGCCACACACCAGCGCTACCGTCACCAATCGGAATACGAAGGCCGAGTTGTGCAACTTCCTGCTTGCGGCGCTTGGCCGACAGCGTGAGGTCGAGGGACATCGCACCATTGATTCCAGCCTGATAACCTGCGCGCATCGGCGCACTCAGAGGTTCGGAATCACTCTGGTGCAGCTCCAGGTACGAGTTGTCAACGAGCTGCCCCGACACTGACAGCACTTTCATGATAGGGAATGTGCCGGTGCGAATTGTCCTTCCATCAAACGCGCCGAGGCCGGCGACGGAGTATCTGGGAACGAACGGCAGACGTCCATGCAGCGACCAGCCTGCGCCCGCGTCACCCAGAAGGTCCTGCGCTCCATGCACGTAGTACATAGGATCGCGATAGTCACAGATGAAAAGCACTTCGCCGCCAAATGGAGCGCGGATCGCTATCGGCTTGGTCGCGCCGGCACCTGTCTCACCGGTTGCAACCTTCATCTCGAACGCCGTCTTCACGCGATAAACGAAATAATCGGTGTCGTCCTTCAGTCGGATCCCCAGCTCGCGATTCTCGTTGAGCCATTTGCCGTTGAACAAACCGACATCGGCATCAACGGGATCAGTGAATGAAATTCTTTCGTGTGGGGAAGGGATCTGAGCACGGCCGCTCACGTTGGTAACACGTCCGCTGGCATCCTTCTGCACCCGAAGGTTTGCATTCACGAACGTGAAGTCGCTGCCGCCGACTGTCAGCCCCAGACTGCCGGTGACTGTGTAGCCGTCCGCGGTCTGGGTTACGACTCCAACCGGGCGGATATCACCCTCGCTGTAGCTCCCTGCCGATGTGCCGGCTCCGTTGCCCGACGCAGGAGGTGCTGAACCATCAGGTCCGGCCAGACCGTCGTCAGAGCCGCAACCCGCACTGGTGAAAGCGATTACAACGGCGACTGCCATTGTCGAGGAGCGTCGCGCGACCTGCAGCATCTGGGAGAACATTTGATCCGCCTTCGTTGGAGTTGAAGGCCGCGTGTGCGGCTGTACTCCGTAGAGCGGAAAATTCGGGCGAAGGCCCTCATTTAGCGGAAAGTGTTAGGGGCCATTGGGATGGGCCATCTGCGATCGCGGATCAGGTTGGATAGACGAGGCGTGATCCACGATCCACGATAGACGATAGACGAATTCGGGCGGTCGCCCGGGGGCGCAATCGTCTTTCGTCTACCGTCTATCGTTGCTCGTGGATCACGCCTCGTCTATCGTCTACTGATGTGCGATCGCAGATGACCCATCCGCTATCCGCTACTAGGCAACAGTATCACGAGCTCAATCTCGGGATCCGGCAACTCGGCAGGCGCGTAAACAGCCAAATGCCTCGACATCCGAATCGCATCCCAGTCCTCCCCAGACCTGTCAAGCTGGAAATACTGGTAGTTCCCCTTGATCGGAATCTGACTAGGCGGGCTGGGCGTGTGAGTCAGCGCCACTCCGGGCAGCGCACGCCTAATCAGCCTCTCGATCTGATCCGCGGAACTGACCTTCAGTATTTGCGGGGCCCGGGAGATCAGCTCGTCCTGCTTCATGCCCGCGCTGATCGCGATGAACATCTGCGGGGCCATTAGATATCGGTCCTGGTCCAGCGCGGTTGCATAAACGGACGGCTCGGTGCGCCGCAGTGGCAACGAAACGTGGTTGGACGGTACCGCCGTCTCCAATAGCTCCCGTACAAGGGCGTCGAGCTTCGTGAAACAGGTGGTCAGGTCAGCATGGTCGTACGCCGGCAGTTCCCGTGGGTGGGACGACTGCGCAAAGGTCATTAGCGTCCCCGCCAGCTCCAGCATCGCAGAAAACAGCGCAGCAGGATGGCCGCGACGTGTTTCGAAGAGATGCCGGAATCGCGGCAGATGGGTGTTCACTGTGTAGAGCAGCCAGAAGTTCGCTACATCGGCGATCCCGAAATCGGCCAGCCCGACATTGCGGTGCCGGCGCATTCCCGAAAGCGCGGTGCTTTTAGCAGACAGCAGTTCCACGAGCCGGCGTGCGACGCTCATGAGTGCCGGGCTGGCCGCAATGTCGAGAAGCGGGGGGATGAACGTCGGGTCCAATTCCGGCACCCCGCCAATGCCGCGACGGACGCGCGCGACAGGCACACTCACCGATCCTTCCAGCGATTCGCCCTCCGCGACCAGGCGCAGATTGCGCCGTGCAACCTGAATCGGTTTTTCAGCGAGACCGGTATTCTCGTCGCGTCGCAGCACCACATCCGCTATGTAGCGCGTGCTTCGCTCACCGGACGCCGAAGACACATTGAGCCCGCCCGGCCGGTGCTCCGGGATCGAGAGGTGGATCAGGATTTCCGGCTGATCGGGCTTCCAGTGCTCCGCGAGAGGGAGCGGTGGCGGCGTCTGGTCGGAGTTGGGCACGTCGAAAACCAGGCCGTCGGGAAGCAGCCCGGCCGCGTCCGTGACTATAAGGGTGCCACCCGCGATTGACTCGCGATCAAAGTCAACGCGGCTGAATCCCCACGGGAAAAACGACAGCGCGTCCAGCCGGAACGCGAGCAGCTCTTCTATATAGCGGTCCTGAAGCTGGAGGTGCTGCGGATTCAGCAGGACCCCCTTTGACCACAGAACCTTTTGCAACTGCTGCATAATCCTCGTTTGTGTCTGGGCTTACAGGCACCGAATGTTACGGCTTTCGGTATGCGGGGGGCAGAGGGGGTGAGGGATCAAGTGATCAAGTGATCAAGTGATTATGTGATCAAGTGATCCAGATCCTGGATCGCAATCACCTGATCACTTAATCACCTGATCCCCCTGATCTCCCTAGGGTAGTTGACATGCAAGAGAATCCGCCATAAGCTGTCTCACGCGCGGACTTCGCCCCCCGTCCTCGCGTAGCTAAGTAACAGAGGCCCCGTACATTAGACGCGGAGTATAGTCCATGGCCGAGAGCGTTCATCGAAAGTTGGAGCGCGTGCGACCGCCGCGCGTCCATATCACATATGATGTTGAAGTTGGCGATGCGATCCAACTGAAGGAGATACCCTTCGTGATGGGTGTGCTTGGCGATTTCAGCGGCCAGCCGGTGGACGCGCTTCCCCGGTTGAGGGAGCGCAAGTTTGTCGAGCTTAACCCCGACAACTTCGACGATGTGCTCAAGAGCATGCAGCCGCACCTGGCATTCAAGGTCGATAACAAACTCAGTACCGAAGCCGGGAAGATCGGTGTCGATCTCAAGTTCGAGAGCCTCGACGACTTCTCCCCGGAGCGTGTGGCGCAACAGGTAGATCCGCTGCGCAAACTCCTGGAACTGCGACAGCAGCTCGCCGATCTGCGCGGAAGCCTGCAGGGCAACGACAAGCTTGATGAAATTCTCCAGGCGACTGTGACGGACGCCGAGCGCATGGGCAAACTGAAGACCGAACTGGAAGCCGAGGGCAAGAGCGATGGCTAAAGGTGATGCACAGCAGGATGCGGCCTCCTCCGCCGCCGCTGCGGAAACAACTCAAGGCAGTCTACTCGACGCGATCGTAGACCAGGGCAGGTTCGGCAAGGAAGGCGCCGCGCGTGACCGAGGTAAGGATCTCATCAAGAAGTTCGTGTCCGAGGTGCTCGAAGGCGCGATAATCGTGCGTCCCGATACCGAGTCGATGCTAAATGCTCGCATCGCCGAGATCGACCGGCTGCTCTCAGTGCAGCTGAACGAGATCATGCACCACCCCGACTTCCAGAAGCTGGAAGGCACGTGGCGTGGTCTGAAATATCTGCTCAACCAGTCCGAGACGAGCACACAGTTGAAGATCAAGGTGCTCAACGTCAAGAAGAACGATCTTCTCAAGGATCTTCAGAAGGCGCCGGAATTCGATCAGAGCGCGCTTTTCAAGAAGATTTACGAAGAGGAGTTCGGAGTATTCGGTGGCGATCCATTTGGCGCGATAATCGGCGACTACGATTTCGGCCGCTCGGGACAGGACATCGAACTGCTTGAAAAGATTTCGCAGGTGGCGGCGGCGGCACATGCGCCGTTCATGACCGCGGCGTCGCACGAGATGTTCAACCTGGACAGCTATACCCAGCTCGATGCCCCGCGCGATCTCGCCAAGATTTTCGAGAGCACGGAGTACGCCAAGTGGAAAGCATTCCGTGAGACCGAGGATTCGCGTTACGTTGCCATTACCGCTCCGCGAATGCTTATCCGGGAGCCATACGGAAAGGCGACCGTGCCGGTGGAGGCATTCGATTTTGAAGAGGGCGTGGACGGCACGACGCACGGCAACTATTGCTGGGCGAATTCCTCATGGGCGCTGGGCGCTCGCGTGACGCAGGCGTTCGCGCGCCATGGCTGGTGCGCAACAATTCGTGGCGTGGAGAGTGGCGGGCTTGTTGAAGGCCTGCCGGTGCACAATTTCCGCACCGACTCCGGCGACGTTGCCATGAAGTGTCCCACCGAAACACCGATCACCGACAGGCGCGAGAAGGAGATGGCTGATCTGGGTTTTGTTCCTCTTGTTCACTGTAAAGGGACACCCAACGCGGCCTTCTTCAGCGTGCAGTCGGCACAGAAGCCCAAGATCTACGACAAGGACAACGCCACGGCGAACGCGCGCATCTCGGCGCAGCTGCCGTACATATTCGCTGTGTCGCGCTTCGCGCATTATCTCAAGTCGATGATGCGGGACAAGATCGGTGGCTTTATGTCACGCAGCGAAGTGGAGCGATTCCTGAACAACTGGATCAACAATTACACAATCGCCAATGACGATGCGGGCTTCGAGCTGAAGGCGAAGCATCCGCTCAAGGAAGCGCGCATTGAGGTTGTGGAAATTCCGGGGAAACCGGGCGCCTATCGCGCGGTTTCATTCCTGCGACCACATTTCCAGCTCGACGAGCTGAATGTATCGCTTCGGCTCGTGGCTGACTTGCCCGCGCCCGCGAAGTAGAATCAAGAATGCTTGCTCACATTTGAAAAAAGGGGAAACAGAGAGTGGCTACCGATTATTTCCTGAAAGTGGACGGCATCCCTGGCGAGTCCACGGATGCAAAGCATGCCGGTGAGATTGACGTAGAGTCGTGGAGTTGGGGGGTGACGCAGACCGGCACGCACCAGGTAGGCGGCGGTGGCGGTGCGGGCAAATCATCGCCTTCGGACATGAGCTTTTCGATGAATGTCTGCAAGGCGAGTCCTCTTCTCTTTCTTGCCTGCGCAACGGGCCAGCATATCCCAGTGGCCACGCTGGTGGTGCGAAGGGCAGGAACCGAACAACAGGAGTACGTCACAATCAAGCTCTCCGAGATTCTGGTCAGTTCCTACCAATCGGGTGGCAGCGGCGGACCTTTGCCGACGGACCAGTTCTCACTCAACTTTGGCAAGATGGAGTACGAGTACAAGCCGCAGAAGGCGGACGGCACACTCGATTCTCCGGTGAAGACGGGTTACAACTACAAGTTGAACCAGAAGGTCTGATCGAACTCTCATGAACGCGGCTGAGCTTTACCAGGCCGGCCGACCGGAAGAGGCGATCAAGGCGCTGGGCGACGGACTTCGGGATGACCCGACCGACGTTCGGCGCCGCACCTTTCTGTTCGAGCTGCTCTGCTTCATGGGCGAATACGAGCGCGCCGAGAAGCAGCTGGACATTCTCGCGAAAAGCAACAAAGACGCCGAGGTGGGTACGTTGTTGTACCGCGGCGCCCTTCACGCAGAGCGCATTCGCCAGGGAATGTTCGCGCCTGGCGGATTGCTCCCAACCACCAAGGAACCGCGCGTCGTAGGCGGTACACTGAATGGCAAGCCGTTTCAGTCGTTCATCGATGCCGATCCCCGTATAGGCGCGCGCCTGGAAGTTTTCGCCGCAGGCCAGTACACCTGGTTGCCGCTGGAGCATGTCAGTTCATTGACGATGCAAGCGCCGAAACGCGTGCGCGATCTGCTCTGGTGTCCGGTAACTGTGCGTCCCTCGGAGAACATGCGCGAGCTGGAACTGGGTGAGTTGCTGATGCCGGTTACGACACCAGGTGCGTGGCGACATTCAGATCCGCTGGTGCGTCTGGGTCGCGTCACCGAGGTTCAAGATCTGCCCGATGGCGGGCCCCTCGTGCCCATCGGTCAGAAGTTATTTCTGGTGGATGATGATGAGATTCCACTGCTCGAGATTCGCGAACTGCTGATCACACCCGTTGCGGAGAGCGCGTGAGTGTGACCTCGGCCAACGGTGACCTGCTGACTCCCATACCAGGTGACAACCCGGCCGGTATCTCCCTTCGCTATGATCCAGTCTTCGACCAGATAAAGGTTGCGCGCAAGGAAGATGATGGTATGCCGCAAGGCGACTGGCAGACGAGCCGAAAAACCGCCGACTGGCCACTCGTTGTCAGGCTCGCCAGTGAGGCGCTGACAAAAAAGTCCAAAGACCTGCAGATCGCGGCGTGGCTCGCTGAAGCGTGGCTGCACAAGGAGGGATTCCCGGGACTGCAGCGCGGTCTCGATCTCAACCGGGAACTACTGGAACAATTCTGGGACACTATTCATCCGCAGATTGAGGATGGTGATGCCGAGATGCGCGTGGCGTCGCTCGAATGGATCGGCCTGAAGTTCGATGCTCCGATCAAGTTGGTGCCGATCGATCAGGATGGTCACTCGCTCAACGACTACCGGGTATCTCGGAAGGTTCCTTCCAAGGATGACGCCGATCGCGATTCCGGAAGGGCTACCGCTCGGGAGCAGGCGATTGCCGAGGGCAAGGTCACTCCGGAGGATTTTGAGCGCTCAATCAAGGCCACTCCCAAGGACTGGTACCGGAAGCTCGTTGGTGATATCGACTCAAGCCTGCAATCTCTCGCGGAACTGGACAAGGTTTGCACCGAAAAGTTTGGCAATTTAGCGCCTCGTCTTACGCCTGCGCGCGATGCCATCCAGGAAGTTCGTTTGGTGGCGGCGCAGTTATTGACCCGCAAGCTGGAGGACGATCCGGATCCGCCCGGCGTTGACGCATTTGCCACAGGCGACACCAGTGGGGCAGTGGCGGGAGCGGTCGCTGGTGGCGCGATGCTCGCAAACATTTCCGCCGGCCCGAAGAGCAGTGAAGAAGCAGCGATGTGGATCGCCGCCGCGGCGCGTCATATTCGCAACGAGCGTCCCATGGAGCCGACGGCGTATCTGTTGCTGCGCGGCTTTCGCTGGGGTGAATTGCGCACACCGGACCGGCAGATCGATCCGCGAATGTTGGTAGCGCCGAGCACCGATTTGCGAAGCAGGTTGAAGGGAATGCTGATCGATGGCAGCTGGCCGGAATTGCTCAACGCGGCTGAAGAAGTTCTGGCGCAACCACAGGGACGCGGCTGGCTCGATCTTCAGCGGTACGCTTTGACCGCCAGCGATGGACTGGGGAGTGACTATGAGGCGGTGAGCAACGCGCTTCGCAGCTCCTTGCGTTCGCTGCTCAACGACCTGCCGTCACTTACAGCGCAAACGATGATGGACGATTCACCATCGGCGAATCCAGAGACGATGGCCTGGTTGCGCGACCAGAAACTGCTTCCGGACGGCACCGACACGACCGAAATCCCTGATCAGGCGCGGACATCATCGTCTTCATCGCGACGTGATCCATATGAAATCGCGCTGGCACGCTCAAAGGCAGGCGACGCGCGCGGCGCGATGGATCTGCTCATGCGCGAATCGGCGCGTGAAAAAAGCACACGCGCGCGTTTTCTGCGACGGGCGCAGGCAGCAGAGATAATGGTGGGCGCGGATATGGAGGCGGTGGCGCTTCCCATCTTGCGGGAATTGATGCAGCAGATCGAATCTTTCCGCCTGGAGGAATGGGAAGCCGGCGATACGGTCGCGCTGCCATTGGGGTTGCTGTACAGGTGCGTTATCAGGGTCGATGGCAGTGATATCGATGCCAGGTCGCTCTACGATCGGGTCTGCCGGCTGGATCCGGTTCGCGCCATCCAGATCAAGCCCGCGCACAGCGACAATGAAGGGAGCTGAACGGATCGTCCGCAGGTCGGTGCTTGACCGTCTCATCCAATCGGGAGAGCCAGAACCCCGCACCGCCGCCGAATCGGTGCGTGCTCTCAAGGATGCCGTGATGCGCGATGTCGAATGGTTGCTGAACACACGCCGCATTGCGACGCTCGCCCCGCCGGAACTCTCAGAGGTAAACAATTCCGTTTACCACTATGGGCTGGCCGACATAACATCGGTAAGTGCCGGCTCCGTGACGGCGCGGCGCGAACTGCTGCGTCGTGTCGAACAATGTGTGGAGCGTTTTGAACCGCGCCTTACTTCAGTGCGCGTAACCGAGACCGCTGCCGCTGCCGGTTCTGAGACAAGTCGCAATATCCGATTCCACATCGAGGCGGTGCTCAAGATCGATGATCCGGAGCCGATATTTTTTGACACCGTGCTCGATCCTGGAAGTGGCCGTTTCAACGTGCCGAAGTCGCAATAATGCGTGACGAACTGCTGCAGTACTACGAACGTGAGCTGACATATCTGCGCCGGCTCGGCGCGGAGTTCGGCAAACGCTATCCGCGCGTTGCATCGGGATTGCAGCTGGAGCCCACGCGCAGTGAAGACCCGCACGTGGAAAGATTGCTCGAGGGGTTCGCATTCCTTGCGGCGCGCGTGCACCTGAAGATCGACGACGAGTTCCCCGAAATGACGCAGGCGCTGCTCGGTTCAGTCTATCCCGAATATGCGCGACCAGTCCCCTCGATGTCTCTGGTTCAGCTGCAGCTCGACCCCGATAAGGGGAAGCTCACCACGGGTTATTCTGTTCCAAAGGAATCGCTGCTCTATTCGCGTCCCGTGGGAGGGGTGCAGTGCCGCTTTCGCACCAGCTACGACACAACTCTCTGGCCGGTCAGTGTGAGTGAGGCCGGCTGGGTCGCGCCGCACGCGCTTGATCCGCCGGTGCGAGGCACCGAATCTGTGGCGGCTCTGCGAGTGCTGTTGCGCACACCCGGAGACGTTCCCTTCGCAAAGCTCGACATCAAGTCGTTGCGCTTCTATCTGAATGCCGAGCCCAATGTGGCGGCAGCGCTCTACGAGCTGCTTTGCAACAACTGCGTGAGAATTCTTGTGCGTAGGCCGCCAGTGAAGGGGAAGGGAGGCGATGCGACTGTTATTACTCTGCCGCCCAGCGCGTTGCGTCCCGTTGGGTTCGAGCCGGATGAAGGTGTGTTGCCGTTGCCCCGTCGCTCTCACATCGGTTTTCGGCTACTGACCGAATACTTCACATTTCCCGAGAAGTATTTCTTCCTGGACCTGACCGGGCTGGAACGATTGCGCGCAGCGGCATTTGGCGATGCCGCCGAGGTGATCGTTCTCATTTCCCGCTTCGAGCGCGGTGAGCGACGCGGATTGCTGGAAGGCGCCATAAGCGCCGACACGATTCGGCTGGGCTGCACTCCGATAGTCAACCTCTTCCCTCACACCTCCGAGCCGGTACTTCTTACGCAGCGCCGCCACGAATACCAGCTGGTGCCGGATGCACGGCGGCGCGACGCTGTCGGAGTGTATTCTGTTGAAGATGTGACGGCGGTGACGGGCTCACGCGATACAACGGTCCACTTCGAGCCACTTTACTCGTACCGCCATGGGGCAGCGACAGAAGGCGACAAACACTTCTGGCACGCAACGCGACGGCCCCGCGGCTGGCGCGGCGACGAAGCGGCGGATGTCTTCCTTTCATTCGTGGACGCAAAAGCAACGGCGTCGCACCCCGATATCGACTCGGTAACGGCGCGCCTTCTCTGCTTCAACGCCGACTTGCCGAGCAGATTGCAGATCGGCGATCCTGCCGGTGACTTCGAGATGCCGGGCGGTGGACCGGTACGTCGTATCTCTGCGCTGGTGAATCCCACACCACTCATTCCGGCGCCATCCAGTAGCGTTCTTCTCTGGCGGCTCGTGTCGCTGCTATCGCTCAACTTTGTATCGCTGGTGGATGGCGGGCCGGCCACTTTGCAGGAAGTACTGGCACTGCACAACCTGCGCGACTCGCCGGCGGGGGAGAAACAAATCCAGGCAATAGTGGGACTGACGCAGGCGCCGGCGTACGCGCGCATCAGCGGCGAGCACGGTCTCGCCTTCGCGAGGGGACAGCGCATTGAACTGGAACTCGATGAAGAACAGTTCGCCGGTGGCGGTGTGTATCTGTTCGCGAGTGTGCTGGAGCGTTTCTTCGGCGTGTATACGTCGCTGAACAGTTTCAATGTCCTGCGCGCGCGCACGCGGCAGCGCAAGGAAGTATTGAAGGAATGCGTTCCCCGGGCAGGCTGGAAAGCGCTGGTATGAAGGACGACGTTGCCCGCACACTGTCCCTTGTGGAAGAAGCCTTGCGCACGCAGCCGCAATCATTCGGTTTCTTTCAGGCTGTGCGACTTCTGGAGAAGCTGCTCCCCGATCGCACGCGTGTCGGAGCATTCGACGATCCGGCGCGCGAGGTCGTTCGCTTCGCTGTAAACCCCGCGATCTCATTCCCGCCGAGCGAGATTCACGAGCTTGTGATGGAAGTCGATGACCAGCCCGCGATGCTGGTCAACTTCATGGGGCTGACAGGACCACAGGGAGTACTGCCGCATCAGTATTCGATGCTGGTTGCGGAGCGCATACGAACGCGCGACAACGCGCTCGCCGATTTTCTGGACATCTTCCATCACCGGCTGCTATCTCTGTTTTACGAAGCGTGGCGCAGTCATCGCTTTACAATCGCGCGCGAAGACGGCAGTCGTGATCGTCTCGCCCAGCACCTGGGCGATCTTATCGGCCTGGGACTCGACAGCTGTCGTGAGCGATTGCCGTTCCCCGATGAGGCGCTTATTTATCGTGCGGGCTTGCTCGCCGGCATGCCGCGGGGCGCGGTTGCGCTGGAGCAGTTGCTGGTCGATTTCTTCGACATTCCTGCGGAGGTCGATCAGTTTGTCGGGGGCTGGTTCACTCTGGAGCAGACCGATCGCTGTGTTATTGGCGAGGATGACGACGATGGCAACATGCTGGGTCTGGGGGCAGTTGCCGGCGATGAGATATGGGATCAGCAGTCGCGGGTGCGCGTTCGGCTGGGGCCGCTCGACAGGAAGCAATACGACTCATTCCTTCCCGGCGGAACAGGGCATGCGGCATTGGGAGCGCTGCTCAGGCTTTATAGCCATGGTCAATTTGATTTTGAAGTACAGCTGGTGCTGGCGCGAGAAGACGTAACGGGCTTGCGACTTGGCCACGGTGACGCCGCGGAACAACGACTCGGCTGGTCAACCTGGATCTGCTCCGCGGAACGTGACCGCGACGCGGATGAAACAATTCTCTCTCTTCATGCTGGGGCAGCATAATGAACGTCGATCTCCGGGCTCTCATTGGGAAGTTCAACAACCAGACGCGCAGCGCGGTTGAAGGCGCAGCTGGCCTGTGTCTGGGAAAGACACACTACGATGTTGAGGTCGAGCACTTTTTTCTCAAGCTGCTCGATTCCACCGACTCCGATTTCGCTTTTATTCTGCGCCACTACCAGGTGGATCGCTCGCGACTTGCGCGCGGACTCACCCAGAGCCTCGATTCGTTCAAGTCAGGCAATGCACGGACTCCGTCTCTTTCGCCGGCACTTGTAAAGGCACTGACCGATGCGTGGACGATCGGGTCGGTCGACTACCACGCCCGGCAGGTGCGTACGGGTCACGTGCTTATCTCGTTCCTCACCGGCGGAGAAGGTGGGCAGCTGGAGCACGAGGTTCGCGGAGAACTCAAGAAGATTTCTCCCGAGGATCTGCGCAACAAATACCCGACGATTGTCGCGAAATCGAGTGAAGAGGGTGGGCAGGCGATGGCCGCGGATCAGGGAGGCGGTGCCGATGAACCGCGCCGCGCGGGTGGCAAGACGCCAAATCTCGATCAGTACACCGTTGATCTCACCGAGCGCGCGCGCAGCGGGAAAATCGATCCGGTGCTGGGCCGCGACTTCGAAATCCGTCAGCTGGTCGACATACTGACCAGGCGCCGACAGAACAATCCCATACTTGTCGGCGAAGCAGGAGTGGGCAAGTCAGCGATAGTGGAAGGGTTCGCGACACGCATTGTGAACGGCGATGTGCCGCCTGTGCTGAAAAATGTCACACTTCGTACACTGGATCTGACGCTGCTGCAGGCCGGCGCTGGCGTAAAAGGTGAGTTCGAGAACAGGCTGAAGAATCTCATTGAGGAGGTCCGTTCCTCGGACGCGCCGATAATTCTTTTCATTGATGAGGCGCATACAATGATCGGTGCCGGCGGACAGGCCGGTTCGGGCGATGCCGCCAACATTCTGAAGCCGGCGCTGGCGCGCGGCGAACTGCGGACAGTTGCGGCGACAACGTGGTCCGAATACAAGAAGTACATCGAGAAAGACCCTGCACTCGCGCGTCGTTTTCAGCTGGTGAAGGTTGACGAGCCGACAGAGCTCAAGTGCATGGTGATGATGCGCGGGGTAGTGCCGGCGCTGGAAGCGCACCACAATGTGCGCATCCTCGACAGCGGATTGAAGGCCGCGGTTCGTTTGTCGCACAGGTATCTGCCCGATCGCCAGCTCCCCGACAAGGCAGTGAGTGTGCTCGATACGGCATGTGCGCGACTTTCACTCGGCCAGAACGCGACACCGGCTGCGGTTGAGGATGCGCGCCGGACGATGGATGATCTCGAGGTGCAGCACCGGGTTCTCACGCGGGAAACCGCGACGGGCGCCGACCATAGCGAACGACTTGGCGAAATTGCCAAGGAGCGCACCGAAATTGAGACGAAGCTTGCAGCTTTGATGGCGCGCTGGGAGAGCGAGCGCGAAATGGTATCGCGGATCCGCGAAATCCGCGCTCAACTGGAAGAAGCCGCCGAGCCGAAGGAGAAGGCTGCTGGGAATGGTGCTGATGGGAAGGAGGCGGCGAAGGATGCAAAGCCTGCGGATGCCGCGGCTCCTGCCACTCCGCCTCCGGATCCTGTCGCCCTCCGCAAGGAACTCGATGAGCTCAACACGAAACTCGAGAAGCTTCAAGGCGAGGATCCACTTATTCCAGTGTGCGTTGATGCGGAACTGATAGGACAGGTGATCTCGGGCTGGACCGGTGTGCCGGTAGGCAAGATGATGCGAGACGATGTGGCTGTTGCGCTCGAACTGGAACAGCACCTGGGCAGGCGCATCATCGGTCAGGCGCACGCGCTGGAGATCATCAGCCAGCGCATCCGTACATCGCGCGCCGGTATCGAGGATCCGCAAAAGCCGATAGGAGTATTCCTGCTGGTTGGCCCGAGCGGGGTGGGCAAGACCGAAACGGCACTGACACTTTCGGACATGTTGTACGGCGGCGAGCGCAACATGATCACGATCAACATGTCGGAATTCCAGGAAGCCCACACGGTGTCGACGCTCAAGGGCTCTCCGCCCGGTTACGTCGGCTACGGAGAGGGTGGAGTGCTGACCGAAGCAGTGCGGCGCCGTCCCTACTCGGTGGTGCTGCTCGACGAAATTGAAAAGGCGCACCCCGATGTGCTGGAACTCTTTTTTCAGGTCTTTGACAAGGGCCGCATGGAAGATGGTGAAGGACGCGAGATCGACTTCAAGAACTGCGTCATAATCCTCACCACAAACGCGGGCACCGATACGATCATGTCACTGACAGCGGACCCGGAGACGATGCCGACACAGGAAGGACTGGCGAAGGCGCTCAAGCCCGAACTGGACAAGGCGTTCAAGCCCGCTTTTGTCGGCCGCACGGTAATCATTCCGTTCTATCCGGTGCGCGATGAGGCGCTGCGTCGCATCATACAACTCAAGCTCGGCAAGATCCAGCGGCGCTTATTCGAAACCCACCGTGTGGAACTCGTGACGGATGACAATGTGATGACCGCAATCGCGAATCGCTGCACAGAGGTTGAGAGCGGAGCGCGCAACATCGACAACATTCTTACCAATACGTTGTTGCCCGCTGTATCACGGCTGCTTCTCGAGTCACTTGTCAGCCGTGAAAAGCCGGCGCGCATTCAGGTGGGCGTCGGCAGCAACGGTGAGTTCGTCTACAGCACGGGGTGAACTGATGCCGGATTTCACGCAGGCGAACCGCCCCATGAGGGTGGACACGGATCTCGGCGAGGACGTCCTGCTCCTCGGCGGTTTTCACGGTGTCGAGGCGATCTCCGAGCCATTCATGTTCGAGCTGGAGATGCTCTCCACCAGCACCGATCTCGCCGCGGCAGACATTCTGCGCACGGGCGCACTGGTAACCTGGAATCTCCCCGGCGACGAGACTCGCAGTGTACATGGCCTCGTAAGGCGCTTCGTAAGACTGGGTGCGCGCGACGAGCTTGTCGCGTACCGCGCCGAGATTGTTCCCTGGCTCTGGTTCCTCACCTTGTCGCGTGAATCGCGCATTCATCAGCAGAAGAGCGTGCCCGATATCATCGAAACTGTGTTCAAGGATCTGGGTTACAACGACTTCGACATCCGGTGTACCGGTACCTATGAACCACGTGACTACTGCGTGCAGTATCGTGAGACTCATTTCAACTTCGTGTCGCGACTGATGGAAGAAGAGGGGATATTCTATTTCTTCGAACACAGCGCAGAGAAACATGTGATGGTTCTGGCCGATGGGAACAGCTCCGCACCGGATGTTGCGGGTAGCACGCTGGCGAAGGTGTTTTCACACACCCAGCAGGACGAGGACGTCGTGTTGTCGTGGGAGCAGGAAGAAAGCGTTCGTACCGGCAAGGTCACACTGCGCTCGCACGATTTTCTGCAGCCCTCGCTCTCTCTCGAAAGTTCGCTCGAAGGCGAGGGGCCGGAGGAGTTGTACGACTATCCTGGCAGTTACCTGTCGGTCGAGGCAGGGGACCGCTATGCGCGAATTCAGCTCGAGGCCGAGGAAGCGCTCCACAAGCTGGTGCGTGGTGGCGGTAATTGCCGCAACTTCGGCAGCGGATGTAAGGTGGATATTCAGCAGGAGAATCGCGAAGATACGAAGTTGAAGTATCTGCTGCTACGAGTAGGCCATTCCATGTCGGGCACTTCCTTCCGCGCATGGGACGACACCGGTGGGGCCGACTACAGCAACGATTTTCTCGCGATACCGTTCGACACTCCCTATCGGCCGCATCGCCGCGCGCCGCGATCACTCGTGCGCGGCACGCAGACCGCTGTTGTTGTTGGCCCTTCGGGCGAAGAAATCTGGTCTGACGAATACGGACGCGTCAAAGTCCAGTTCTTCTGGGATCGCAAAGGCCAGAAGGATGAGAACAGTTCCTGCTGGGTGCGGGTGTCCACCACCTGGGCTGGCAAGCAGTGGGGCGCAATTCATATCCCGCGGATCGGGCAGGAAGTCATCGTTGATTTTCTCGAAGGAGATCCCGACCGGCCGATAATAATGGGCAGTGTTTACAACGAAGAGCAGATGCCCCCGTACGACCTGCCGGGCAATGTGACGCAGAGCGGGATCAAGTCACGAAGTTCGAAGGGTGGCGGCGGCGACAACTTCAACGAGATCCGGATGGAGGACCTGAAAGACAGCGAGCAGCTGTATATCCATGCGGAGAAGGACAAGAAGGTAGTTGTCGAGAATAACAGAAATGAATCGGTCGGTGCGAACGAGAGCATCGCCATCGCGGAGAACCGCAACGAAAGTGTTGGCGGGAATGAGACGATCAGCATCTCGGGCAACCGAGCTGAAACCGTTGGGAAAAACGAGACGGTTGATGTGGCGGAGAATCGCGGGCACTCAATAGGCAAGAACGACACCCTCGATGTTGGCGAAAACCTCAGCGAAACGATCGGCAAGGATTCCTCGACGACTGTTGCCAAGAACGCGAGCCTGTCTGTGGGAGAAACGTGGACCGTGAATGTCACGAAGGACCACAAAGAGGAAACGACTGAGGGCTACAGCCTGAAGGCCAAAACGATCTTCATCGAAGGGAAGGATCAGATTGAAATCAAGTCAGGCAGCGCTTCCATCATCATGAAAAAGAACGGTGACATCCAGATCAAAGGCGGCAAGATCAAGATCGAGGGCTCGGGTGATGTAACTGTAAAGGGATCAAAGATCGGGGAGAACTGAAGTATGGCGAAAAGTAATAGTGCACCTGCGATCGCGGCCGTCTCCGGCGCTGAACTGCTCGAGTCGCTGAACCGATTCGATGATCCGGCGACCGCGCCCGCGGCGGCAGTGTCGGGCCATCTTGCCGGAGTCGACGATGAGGGACGGATTCTCTTTCGTGCTGACGGAGCGGACGAGGTGTTCACGGTCTCCATCGGTGTTTCATTGTCCGACGATGAGCTGGTGAAGGCGGCGTGGCTCAACCACCGTGCTCTCGCCCTGCGAACAGTCGATGAAACGCCTCACTTTGTTCTGGTTGCGCTTTTGCGCGAACGGGTAACCGCTGATGCGAAAGATGTAATCCGCAACGGTGTGAAAGTGAAAGTCGATGGCGAAGACGTGTGCCTTACAGCGCAACGCGAAATAGAATTGCGCTGTGGGAAAGCGAGGCTGTTGCTCCGAAAGGATGGCCGCGTGGAGATCAGCGGAACCAGCATTACATCGCGCTCGCGCGGCCCCGTGAAGATCAAGGGCGCCACCATCGCGCTCAACTGACGGGCGCATGCCGCCGACGCAGAGCCACGGCGCCTCAGGGTCCGCAGCTTCCCGGAACGGGCGGGCACCGGTCGTCCCCGTTGTACTGGGAGAACACCTGGAAGAAGTCGCATTTCTTTCAATACAGCGACGCAAGCTTCTGTTCGCATCGGATGTGCCGCTCATAGGCTTCCTTCCTCACGACGAACGCATTGCTGCACACTGGGATGGACTTGTCGTCGGATTGCCGGAGAGTCTGGACATCGCGCTGCAGCGCCTCGAGGAGTTCGATCCCTGGGAGGGATATGCCGCGGCTCGAGTCTGGATAGAGTTGGGCACTCCGGATTGGGCACACGTTGCCAAGCAAATCGCTGCGACCGACCCGGAAGTGCATGGATCCTGGCGCGAAGTGCTGCGACGTATTCCGCGCGCGCGATTCATCCAGTTGTTCCCGGCAGGTTCGCCGCTGCCCGGTGATCCTGTTCTTGCAGGAATACTTGTTTTTGCCGCAGGGTGGCATGACGCACTCTCCGACAACGCTGCCGCTGCCGCGACATTCAGCACCGACACGAACGTGCGTATTGCCGTGGCGCGTGCCTGCGGCTGGGCAAGATCAACGGCGCAGGCGCCCGCGCTCCTCAACACACTACTTAGCGATCCGGAAGTCTCCGTCCGTCGCGCCGCATTATGGAGTGTTGCGCTCCTGCAGCCCGCCGCCGCTGCTGCGTACTGCCGCCAGCGAGTTCGCGGTGGAGAAACAAGCACGTTCGACACGCGCATGCTCGCACTCGTCGGCGCTCCGGAGGATATCGAGTTCGTGCGACCGCTGCTTTCAGAAACGGATGCACCATGGCTTTTCGGTGAGCATTTCCCGTGGGCCGGCGCCGCTGAAGAAATTCCAATGCACGCAATCTGGCGGTCACTGCTGCACTACCCGCGGCCGGAATTCGACTGGCTTCGGAGAGAGATTCCTGATGGCTTCTTCGACGCCACGTTGCGCGACGATGCCGTGCCGGGTGAGTGACGATGGAGATTCGTAACAATACTCCCTTCATTGCGGCGCAAACCGTTTTCCTCGACAAATCGGCTGCCGAGAATCTCGTCGTTGTTCTCAAGGGGACCTGGACGATTTCCGATCGTGGAGAACTCAAGACAGCGGAGGAGCAGGACCCCATTCATCCTGCGGACAAGTTCCACGGCGATCCGGTTGCGACGAGCATCAAGGATGCTGCTGAAATGGATCCACCGAAACTGTCGACAGATGCGTTTCTCATCGGCAGTGCCATCGCAACCCGACCGGGCACGCGGCGTGCCGAAGTTCGTTTTCGCGTCGGCGATCGCGAAAAAGTCGCTACGGTCACAGGCAATCGCCGCTGGCTGCGCGGAGTATCCGGCGTATCAGCATCCGATCCGGAGCCGTTCGAGGCGATTCCCCTTATCTGGGAGAATTGCTTTGGGGGGCAGGATCTCACGCCCGAGAATCCCGCGCATCATGCCAGCGAACCGCGCAATCCTGTCGGTCGGGGTTTTCGAGGCAAACATTCGCGCGCCCCCTGGGAAGGTGAACTCCTGCCCAATGTCGAACACCCCGCGGAACAGTTTCAGACACTGGGACAGCAGGTTACTCCTCTGGGCTTCGGCCCGATTGGCCGCAACTGGCAGCCGCGTGTCTCTTACGCCGGTACATACGACCAGAAGTGGATGGAGGAGCGCATGCCTCTTCTTCCACTCGATTTCGACGATCGCTTTCATCACGCGGCGCCGCCGGATCTTGTAATGCCCGGCTTCTTTCGTGGCGGGGAGTGGGTCGACGTTGTGGGTTGTACTCCAAACGGGCGCGTCTTTTTTCAGCTGCCGCAATTCGAACCACAGGTGCGTGTGCTCGTTGCCGGGCAGGAGCAGGATATCACGCTCCCATGCAACACGGTCACGGTCGACACCAATCGCATGCGACTGACGCTCCTGTGGAAGGGGATGCTGCGTGTGCATCGCCAGGTACCCAGGTTGCAGCGCACCACGATTTCCGTTCAGGATGCGCCAGCGTGACGATGACGAACGGCGTTGCGATTACGGGAATGGGACTGCTTTCTCCAGTTGGTCTCTCTGCACCGGCAACGTGCGCTGCGCTGCGCGCCGGCGTGGCGCGCCTTGGAGAAATCGAAACACACAGCGTCGATGGCGCGCGTCTCGACAAGGTTCCAGTCGTGGGAGGGCGTGTTCCAACCGAGTGGTTTACAGGTGGTCCGGTTGAATGGGAATGGCCAGCACACGAACGTTTTGGTGTTGCGGCGCCGCCCGCACCGGAGAGACTCGTCGCGTCCGGAGCACAACGTCTCATTGAGCTGGCGCTTCCGGCCGCGGCTGAGGCGTGGAGACAGGCAGTGCCCAGCGGCGTCGCGCCGGGATCGGTCGGACTCTATCTGGGAACCGATTATCTGGATGACGGCGCCCCGATTGCAGCCGCGCTGCAGCGCGAACTCGGAATACCATTGCAGGTAATCGGTGGTGCGACAGCGGGACGCGCAGCCGGGTTGCTCACTGTTGAGGCGGCGGCGAACGATCTGATGTCCGGCGCGATACAACTGGCAATCGTTGGTGCGGTCGATTCACAGATCCGCACTGAGGTGCTCGAGCGTCTCGAATCCAGGACAATCCTGCGTACCGGCAGCAATCCACATGGAGTGATTCCCGGTGAGGCGGCGGCCTTCCTTGTGCTGGAGCGCTCGGACGGCATCGCTCGCCGCGGCGCACGCCCGCTTGCATGGGTGATGTCATGCACATCGTTCAAGGAACCAACCGTCGGCACCGATGAACCCAATCAGTCCGTCGCACTGGGTTCGGCGCTGCGAACCGCGCGGAAGGAGGGAGGCATTACCGTGCCGCCACTCGTCGTCTGCGATCTCAATGGCGATCGCTATCGTGCCATGGAGTGGGGTCTGGCGAGCGTGCGAGCGCTCGGAGATCTGCATGGTGATATCAACATTTGGCATCCCGCCGATTGCATTGGAGACACTGGCGCTGCAAGCGGCGTGCTGAACATCGTGTGTGGAGTCACGGGGTTCCTCAAAGGATATGCGCGGGCCGAACGCATACTGGTGTGGGGCGCATCTGAAGGAAAGAGTCGCGCTGCAGTTGTCCTCGCTCCTGCGACGTCATGAAAGAGGAGAGCGACGCATGCCGGTAACGATCAACGTGAACATGATGACGGTTTCTCACAAGGGAAGCATGGGAACATCCATTGCTTTCCCCGATGTGTGCAAGACCCCGTCGCCGGCCGGTCCCATCCCCATTCCGTATCCCAACGTTGCAATGTCATCCGATACAACGTCGGGTTCCAAGACGGTGAAGATGGATGGAAACGAGATCATGCTGAAGGGTGCCAACATGAAAATGAGCACCGGCGATGAAGCCGGTGTGGCGATGGGTGTGATGTCCAACAAGATCAAGGGAAAGGCCGAGTTCCTGAATTACTCGTTCGATGTCAAGGTGGACGGTCAGAATGTTTGCAGGCTTGCGGATCCCACACAGCAGAACATGGGCTCCTCCAACGTCCCCGCTCCTGTGCACGTGCAGCCGCCACTCCCTGTCATGAATCCCGATTTGGAAGGGTGCAAGGCGCTCGCGAAGAAACAGTCGGAAAAGAAAATCGACAAGGATACTGTGTGGAACAACGCCGGCATTTGGAAGGACCACAGACCGAAGATTCAGAAGGTGGTCGACGACATCGGCGTGATCATTTATTTTCGCTGGTCCAATCATTGGTGCGCGGACAAGTTCTGGATACGTGACAAACACAAGCCCAAGCCGCACGAAGTACTCAACGCAAAGACGATCGCGGAAAAGAACGTTCAGTTTGTCAACGGATGGATGTCCGGTGTCGGAACGGGAGGACGCAAAGGGAAATTCTCCGCGCACAAGACCTGGAAGGGGCCGCCAAGACTCCCGCTCGACCCGACCGAGTTATACGGCGTCGTCATGAGCCTTGATGCCGGCGAACTGGGCAAGCCCATGAAGGGATATGGAATGGCGTCCAACGGCGATAGCTATGAGGGAAAATGGATCACGGGCGACTACGATCTTCAGGACATCATGTTCGCATACAGCGATTGTATCCGCCCATTTGATGATGAGCACAATGCCGAAGTTGGTTTCGGCAAAATCAGACGTGCACTGAACAAGGCGATGGGGTGGGACGGAATACAGCATGGGCCGCAGGCACAATGGGCAGAAGCCGAAATGCCGATGCACGTCAAGAAATGGCTGAACGATCCGCCCGGCACCACGTACCCTCTGGCTGGCGGAAAGGTGGCGACGGCGCCGCAGGTAAGGATCACTCCGGACCGCATGCTCAACGTCTGCGATGAGAAGCTCACCGTTGTCGCGCCGAAGGGGAAGGTGCTGCAGCTGGACTCGCACGAGGAAATAAAGAACGCGCTCATCTGCTGCAGCTGCGGAGAAGAGAAGTGACGCCGAAAGAGTTGGACCGGAAGCAGCGCGACGAGATCGTGCAACGCATTTATTCGCTGGAAGCGAGCCTGTATCCCGCCGATGAAGCGGACGAGCTGCCTGACGAAGAGCGTCCCAGGGTGCGCGAGAGGATGTATGCCGCGCTCGCCGAATATGCGGACCGTCTTCCGCGCATGCGCCTGAGCGTGTGCCCATACTGCCAGACGCCGCTCAAGCGAACTTTCGATCCCTTCGGTCTCGATGGACCTTGGTGGCATCTGGACGTGCAGGTGAAATACGAAGAACCATCTCCTTGCGAACATTTTCGGGTGTTGCTCGGCGCACTTTACTTCGGTGGGCGAGAACCTGTTGAAGCGAAGGATGAGGTTCGTCCCGGTCCCGAGGCGCCGTTCGTCGTTCCCGCGCTGCTGGCACTTCCAGGAATGATTTGTGTTGTTGGTCGCATCAAACTCGCGACCGGCGACAGCGCCTTTCCTCTGGCGTATTTCTGCAACCAGCCAACGCGGCCAGCGCAACTGCACCAGCCCTGGTTGCGCAACATGTTCTGGTTCAAAACCGATTCGGGAGACACTGGATGGGCCACCGCGAACAGCCTTTTTGAATTTGAATTGGGCACCTTTGTCCAGAACGGCCAGCTCCGCTGGGTAAACCTCGAGGAACCAGGTGATCGCGTTTACGGGCGCGATGATGGTCCGTGCCCATTTGATGGTCTACCCGGTGATCACGAGCGCCAGCAGGTGGGCGCAGGCAAGCGTGCACTATTGGGGCTTCCTACCGGCGAAATCCTGGCCCCTTTCGAGGACTAGCCCTCAATACGGGGCCATTCTGAGCGTAAATGGTGCGCCCCGTTCTACTTCCGCGCGACTTCCGGCGGGGCTAAGTTAGCGGCCCACTCAATATCGCCGTTGCCGCATCCTCCGAAGCTGATTCACAGGGGTAGTCGATGTCATTCAGGTCTCGTGCCGCTGCGCTGTTGGTTCTTACGATGTCCCTGCTGTCGTGCAGGGACGACGGGCCGGTTGGCGCTGTCATCACAATAACCCCCGACGTGGTAGAGATTTTTGTCGGGTCTTCGCAACAACTTTCGGTGATCGATGCGCCTACGACTGTGGTCTGGAGCAGCAGCGACAACAATGTTGCCAGCGTAGTTCCAGAGACAGGTTTTGTAGTTGCCCTCGCTCGCGGATCGGCCGTGATTACCGCCACGAGCGGCAGCGCCAGCGCGCAGGTGACTGTGACGGTGCTCGCGCCTCGCAGCCTCGCTCTTGCACCTCCCTCACTCAGTTTCCAGGCACTCGTTGGCGCGGCTAATCCTGCGGCGAAGACAGTGGTCGTCAGCAACGCTGGCGATGGCACCATCTCGAATATCGTTGTCGGCACCACGACCTATGGCGATGGCGAACCCACTGGCTGGCTCAGCGTTTCTCCCTCGGGAAGCACCGCACCGGTCACTCTCACCTTCAATGCAAGTACGACAGGTTTGCCGCGGGGAACATACAGCGCCACCGTGCCGGTACTCGCCGCGGGGATTGATAATTCGCCGCAACAGATATTGGTGACATTTGCAGTGCAGGCGCCGGCTGTTATTGCAGTCAACCGCAACAGTGTTGCGATGCAGGGAATTCCCGGCGTTCAAATTGTTGAGCTGGTGCTCATCACGAACACCGGCGATGTCCCGCTTACAGGGCTCAGCGGATCGATTATTTATAATGGTGCGGCTGGCCAGACCTGGCTCAACACATCAACGCTGAGCAGCACAAGTGCGCCATCCACGCTGACTCTTAACGCAAACACAACCGGCCTCGCGCCCGGAAATTATTCGGCGACGGTGAGAATTGCGTCTACCGTTCCCGGTGTGGCCGTGCGCGATATTGCCGTCACGCTGATGGTAAATGCCGGGCCATCGATAGGTCTGTCGACCGCGATTGTCGCGCTGAACGCCGCAAATGGTGTGAATCCACAGGCGCCAACGGTCGGTGTCACGAATGCAGGTGGCGGAACGCTGTCCGGACTGTCGCTTGGGACGGTGACGTACGGCGCTGGTCAGCCGCAGGGATGGTTGAGCCCAACATTGAGCGGCGTCACCACTGCTCCTGCAACAATTACCTTGAACATCACTTCCGCCGCGCTCGCAAACGGCACTTACAACGCGACAGTTCCCGTGCTGTCAAACGTTGCCACTAACTCGCCGCAGAACATCACCGTAACGCTTACGGTCGGCACAGCGCCGACGATGGTGTTGTCACGCACCACTGTGCCGATGACCGGAATTCCAGGCACGATTCAGAATGAACTGGTGACCATCACCAGCAGTGCAGCGCCGGGCACGCAGATAGCGGGACTCAGCAGGATTATTACATATCAGGCGGGACAGCCGCAGGGCTGGCTCACCTCCGCAACCTTCAACGTGACTACCACGCCCTCAACATTGACACTCGTGGGTAACTCAACCGGTCTCACGCCCGCCGTGTACACGGCGACAGTGACTGTGTCTTCGACTACACCGGGAGTTTCGTCGCGGAACATTACGGTGACGTTTACCGTGACCGCCGGTCCCACAATTGCGCTCAGTCCGAATCCTGTCCCGGTGAGTCAGAACTTCGGCACCAATCCGGCTAACGTTGTTGTGAATCTGACAAACAGTGGTGGCGGTGTGCTGAACAATCTTGCAGTTGGAACCACGATATACACAGGGGGAAGCCCCGGCTGGCTCACCCGTGTGCTCAACAGCACAACTGCGCCTACGACAATCACTCTCTCCTTTGCGTCGAGCGGTCTCGCGGCCGGCAGCTATTCCGCTACGGTGCCTGTGACGTCGACAGTGGCGGGCAACTCGCCGCAGAATCTCGTAGTGAATCTCACTGTCGGTGCGGCACCTGTCATCGCGCTCAATCCGAACACTGGACTCAACTTTGCTGCGTGGGGCAATCAAACCTTCTTGCCGAACGCTCAAAACATTGCGATTACGAATGTCGGTGGCAGTACGCTCAGTGGATTGTCCTTTACCGTGCAGTACACAAGCGGTCTGCCTGCCGTGCACGGCTGGCTGAACAGCATTTCGTTTAGCGGTGGCACCACCGCGCCGACAACGCTTTCGGTTCAACCTAGCACGGCGGCGAGAGACAGCGGGACGTACACCGCGACTATCACTCTTTCGAGCTCTGCTCCAGGTGTTGTGCAGCGCGTGATCAATGTGACATATAAACTCCAGACATTCTCTCAAACTCTGCATCCCAAGTTCAGTGCACCTCCGCAGAATGCGAGTGCGCCCTTCAACGGTGGCGCGTGCGTCAACTGCCATGACGGCGGCCCCCGCGTGCCTTACTTCAACGCCGATCCACTGACCTACTACAACAATTTGAAAAACAACGGAGACTTGGGGCCGCCTATCAGTCCAGCGCCAAACAATCCAGATATGTCGTGTCGTCTCTTCGGATCCTGCTCCCATGGCGGGGGCAAATACCTCGTCTCGTCCTTCCAGACACCGCTGCTCAGCTGGTTCGCTGCTGGCGCACCGTACAGGTAGCAACTGAGACCTTTCGGAATAATTGGAATGTGGGAATGGGGATGTACCCCTTAGCGCACGCACACTTGTCATTCCGGCGAAAGCCGGAACCCATTTACCTGCGACTAACATGGGTTGCCGCTTGCGCGGCAATGACAACTGCATCGTGATTTCGGCGATGCTTATCGTCATTCCGGCGAAAGCCGGAACCCATTTTCACCCAGTCTCGTCATTCCCGCGAAAGCGGGAATCCAGGGTGGACGACACTGGATTCCCGCTTCGCGGGAATGACGGATGAGTACTGTATCCGACTCCCGACTCCCGACTCAATACGTCCGCTCGAATCCCAACGTCCACATCTGACGCGGTCGCAATCCGCCGTTGGACATTGGTATCAGAAGATTCGTTACGATTCGATAGTCACCCGGTAGCTGCATCTTGATTCCAATCGATGCGTCCATAAGGTGATCCTGCATATCGGGAATGTCGGTCAGTCGCTCCTTGCGGGGTGCGGGCGAACTGTAAGTGACCGGATCCGGAAGGTGCAGTCCCGATTCGCCCAATGCCCAGTCAGCAAGAATGTCCACGGCGAGTGTTACCTTGTCGGCAAGGAGATGATCGAAGCCGACTGCGCCGACGACTGAACTGGTTTGCGTTTCGCCGGTGCGGTAGACGTATCCAGCATTGATGTGCGGAGAGAAGGGACCCGACTTGGCGGAAAAAATTCCCAGCGCGCGAACACTAGTATTGCCGCTGCCCAGGAAGTTGGCGGAGTCACCCGTAGGCAGTCGCACATCCGCCGCGAATGCAAAGCCGAGTGTTGGCGTCTGGTAGATATTGGCCTTGAGTCGAACTCCAATGTCGCCGATGCCCGCGGCAGAACCGCTTGAGCTTGCGTCCGCGTACTCCGCAGGGTTGCTGGCTGTTCCGAAGAGATGTGGTGTTGGTCGCGCAAACGGCAGGATCTGCGCCTCGCTATGTCCGCTGAGCGAAGCGCTCACAAAGGGAACGAGTACGCCGATGTCGATGTTGTGGGTGAGGCCATACGACGCGTACGCGGAGGTTACCAGCAGACCAACCTTCATGTTGGTACGCACTTCGATAATGTCGTTTTCAAAAAGCGGATCGCCGTAGGGAGCGGCGCCAACATTCTGATGGGCGAATCGGGAAACCAGGTCGCTCATCGGCATGCCGCGGATCTGGTCCATGGATAGACTGTGAATACTCGCGCCGACCAGGAATCGCCCACGCCCGATGGTCTGCGATCTCTCGCCGAAAATCCCGCCCGACGACGCCGAGGTGGCTACCAGCGCGCCATCTACGAACTGCAAGGCCACGCCACCAGTGGCAGCGGTGAACGGCAGGTTTCCAAGGCTGGTGGCCAGCGATCCGGTAATGAATGCCAGCAGATCGTTCTCGCCTTGCGTTACCCCCGGAATGAAGTGCGCGCCATGCGTGCCGACGACGTCCACCGACAAGCACATCGGCTGTCCGCAGTCACCAAAGGTGAAAAGCTGCGTGAATTTCTGACTCAGCGACTGTGCCCGAACCTCCGCAGGGGTGCCGGCAATGAGAGCAGCTGACGCAACGACGAAGAGAGCGGACAGGATCGGCGGACGGCGCATGATGCCTCTCAGTGGGTGAAAAGGTTGCGGAACAATATTGCTCTTGTGCTGTGTGCCGCAACCCGCAGCGTGCATGCCCACGGCGGAGAGGGGACGGCGGAACGGCTAGCGGCGGAGCGGGAACTACGTCCACGGGAACTGCGGGTGCGGGAAAGGCGGAAGGTGAACGGCGGTGGCGGAACAACGATTCAAAGCGCTGCTATCCGCAGTCCCCGCAACCGCTGTCCCCCACACGCCGTTCCCGGACCCGCACTTCCCGTGAACGCAGTACCCGCTCCGCAGTAGCTCTTTCTAACGGGTTACACCTTGCGCAGATATTAAGTCACTATCATTGTACCTGTCTCATGCCCCGTCCAGCCAAGTCCCTCGAATGACCCTGATAGCCTGCGCAGTCTGCGGCACAAATACGAACCCCGGTGTCGCCTGCGGCAATTGCGGTACGCCTGCTCCCACCGAAACTCCGATTTCGGAGGCGTCGGGTTACGCTGCGTACTGGGAATCGATGCTGGAAAAATTGCAGCGTGCCGCTGCGCCCAAGTATGATGTCACCGGAGTTCTGGGATACGGTGGCATGGCCGGCGTCTTCCGCGCTCATGAGCCAAGGCTCAACCGCAAAGTAGCCATCAAGGTGATGTCACCCGCCCTCATGATGGACCCGCAATTGCTCGAGCGCTTCGTGCAGGAAGCGCGCACCATTGCGCACCTGAACCACCCCAACATCGTCACTATCTACGAGGTGGACCAGCGCGATGACCTGCACTGGTTCGCGATGTCGTACGTGGCCGGCCGCACGCTCAGCGAAGTCATGGCGGACAGCGGTGAACAACTTCCCATCGACGTGATCGGCGCATGGTTCTACCAGATCGCCGATGCACTTGGCTATGCGCATCAGCAGGGTGTCGTACATCGCGACATCAAGCCGGGCAATGTGCTCCTCGATCTGCGTGGCAATGCGCTCGTCACAGATTTTGGTATTGCCAAAGTCGCCGATGGTGAATCGGGGGGACTGACGCGCACCGGAATGCTGGTCGGCACCCCCACCTATATGAGTCCCGAGCAGTGCACATCAGGAAAGGTGACCGGAGCATCGGATCAGTACTCGCTGGGCGCTGTCATATATCAGATGCTCACGGGCACGCCACCATTCACTGGTCCTACACTCGCTGTTATTCAGGCGCACGTTACGCAGGAACCACGACCGATTACGGAGCTGCGACCCGACTGCCCCGACGATCTTGCCGATGCCGTGCATCGCATGCTGGAGAAGCGCACCGAAAACCGCTGGCCCACGATGTCGGCGGCAATCGCGGCGAGTGGAGCGTATGCCCCTGGAATCGACGATCCCGTTCGCATCAACATCGAAGAACTGGCGGCAAGGCCATCCGCGGTCACGATCTCCTCGGCGCCTGCCGTGTTGCGCGAAGGCCAGCGTTCCAGGTTGAAAATGTCGGTCACCGACGCGAGTGGTCGGGAACTATTCGGCCGCCGCATCACATGGCGTTCGACTCAGCCCGCCATTGCCATGGTTGTCGGCGATGATCAACTAGCGGCGCTGAGTCCTGGATCTACACATGTAATGGCTTCATCCGGTCCAGCTCAGGCTTCGTTCTCCATCACAGTTGAAGCCGATCCTGTCCGCGAGATAGTGGTGAAACCCGTGAGCGCATCCGTGCCGGCAGGTGAACGGATAACGTTCGATGTCGATGTGCTGGACCTTGACGGTTCCCGGCTGGACGACCGCGCAGTACTCTGGAGTTCCAGCGATCCGGAAGTTGTGCGGGTTTCTGCTACCGGAGAGGTGGAAGGAATTGCGCCCGGTGACGCAATGATTGCGGCCAGATCGGGTGGCAAATACGCCACGGCGCGCGTCACAGTGACCGCCGCGTCCGGAATACAGCAAACGCCCGCCCCGGTCGTGCGGCCCACTTCCACGAGACAGAAGAGCGCGCCAACTCTGCGAGGTACGAAAGCGACTTCGCGCCCTGAAGTTGGCGGCGCGGGAACGCGCAGCGGGGCTGGTGGTGCAACCCGCGCAAGTTCACAAATGGATGTGCGCACCGGATCGCGCTCCGCACAGGATACGAGCGCCGGTGAGAGTGGTTTTGAATCGCGACCTCAGCCCGCACGCCAGCTGCTTGTAATCGCGGGGGTCGCGATGGCTGCCCTGGTGCTCGTAGTGGCGCTGGTATTCAAGCCGTGGCAAGGCGGCGATGGCGTGGCCACACAGCCCGACAACGCCGCACCAACAGCAACGACCGCCAGTCTCGCGGTCGGGGGGAATCTCCCGCCGGGAGCGAGAGTAACAGCATTCGACTCGGCCAATAACGGTTTCCCGTTGAGCAACTCACCGACTTCGCTGGCCGCGGGGAAATACACGCTGGAGTTTACGGCCCAGGGGTATGAGCGACAGCAAACAAGCATGGTTCTCGGTGGCGGACAAAGCGAAACGTGGACGCCAGAGCTGCGTGCCGTAACGAGTACCGGCAAAGCTGCGGCCGTCGTTGCGGACGGAAAACTTTCCGTAAGCGGCGTTCCAGCGGGTGGGAGGGTGATGGCCAAGGATTCGGCTAATCGGCTCTGGGCTGTGACCGCCACACCCACTGCACTCGCGCCCGGCCGCTACACTCTCGAGTTCACTGCGCAGGGATACGAGCCCGATGACAGCACCGTTGTACTGCGCTCGGGTCAGACAATCACGTGGTCCCCTACGGTTCGCGAAGTTACACGAGCTGCGCCGGTCACAGTGGCTCCGCCAGCGAAGGGACAGATCTCTCTCACGGGAGATCTGCCCGCGGGTGCAACTGTGACAGCGAGGGACTCGACGGGCCTGACTGTGATACTCGGCCCGCAGACACAACTCGCTCCCGGGACTTACACAGTGGAATTTCGCGCGAGCGGATATGAGCCCGATAGTCGCAGCGTTGTTGTGCGTTCGGGACAGACGCAATCGTTCACTCCCAATGTGCGTCCCATTACCGTCAAGACCGCGCCGCCTGTAACGCGCGACGTGCGCGCCGATCAGGCGAGCATCACGACTCTGGTGCGTGACTTCGTAGCGGCGTTCAATCGCAGAGACACGACAATTGTGTTACCACTACTGCTGCCCCAGAACGTACGCGCAAACTGGCGCGCAACACTTCCCAGTCGTGACGTGACGCAATTCTCCGCCACCCTGCGGAATGACGAGACCCCACGAGTGGACGGCGATGCCGCTACGGTCAGGTTCTCAGTTGATCTGGCATTCAGGAACCAGAATTCCCCTCTGCGGGCGACACTGAACTTCAGTGGTTCCGCCCAGCGCACCGCATCAGGGTGGAAGTTGACCGCGCTGACCTCGACGGGCGGCTAACGCAACTTCAGCGGCACCTGCTCTCATAGAGTCGCAGGGCGCGCAAGTCAACTGTATTGGCTTTTGGAAGCAGTGTCTTGATGTAAGCGCATGCCTCGGCATTCTCATTGAGAAAGATGTGCGCTTCGATCCGCTGCATCTCAACCTGTCCGCTATCGCGACGTGTGCTGAGCTTCGGCAGCACACCCGCAATGTCAATCAGTGCTTGTCGCGCAGATACCTGATTCATGCGCACCATGTCTGTATTGAACTCGATCTGGTCAAGCATCTCCTTCACTTCTGCGCTCAGCGGCGGCGCAGAACCGCGCGCAGCAACTGGTGGAGTAACTGCCGCGGCTTTTGCGGTGACCGGTGGAGAATCCACAGCTGCTTTTCCGGTCTTGCCGCCCGCGCCCCCGCTAGCGGTCACTGAATCGGATTTCACCGGTGTCTGAACCTTGCTGGACTCAGCGGGTGCAAGCGCGACCGGCGGCAGCTGAACAGTATTGCTGTCCTTTCCATTGCCGTTGCTACTCCCGTTGCCATTGAAAACAAATACGACGAGCGCACCGACAATTGCAGCCGACATTGCCACCGCAGCGGCGATCCACGCCGAACGCCGGCTGCGCGTCGCTATTGGGATCTGAGCAGAAGGGCGGACGTTGGCTTCTGCTGGAGGTGTGAATGTCCGTGGCACCGCAACAGGCTCGCGTGCGCCGACGATAGCACTGTCAAGAGCACGCGCGAAATCCCCAGCGCTGTTGTATCTGTTTTCCATATCACGCGCCAGCGCTGTCGATACTGCGTCCTGGAGCGCGGTGTCCCACATAACATCGGGCCGAACCTCGGTGAGTGTCTTCGGCTGATGCGTCAGTCGCATCATCAGGGAACGATCTTTGGTCTCGCCCTGGAAGGGGAGCTTTCCTGTCAACAGCAGAAATGTCACGAGTCCCAGCGCATAAACATCGGAGCGCTGATCCACGGTCAGTCCCATCAGCTGCTCGGGGCTCATAAACTCCGCGGTTCCAATCGAGAATCCGGTCTGGGTTACCGACTGTCCGGGCACCTGCGCTGCCTTGGCGATGCCGAAGTCGACGATCTTGAGTCGTTCCGTGCGGTCGCCGTCAGAAGAGATGATGATGTTGTCCGGCTTCAGATCACGATGCACGATTCCCAGTTTGTGCGCGGCATCCAGTCCATCCGCGATCTTTCTCACAATCCGTGCAACGCGATCCAGCGGCAGCCACCCAGTTGCGGTCTTGTTGAGCATTGCGCCGAGTGTTTCACCCTCGACGAACTCCATCGCGAGATAGAGCATGCCCTTCATTTCGCCAAAATCGTAGACGCGCGCCACATGTTCGTTACTGATGCTGCTCGCGTTGAGAGCTTCGCGGTTGAACCGGGCGATCATGTCCGCAGAGGTGGACAAAGATGGGTGCAGGACCTTGATAGCGACCTTTTGCGGGAGCCGGACGTGTTGAGCCAGATAGACCCGGCCCATGCCACCCTCACCGATCTTGCCCGTTACGAGATACCGGTCGGCGATGACGGAGCCGACGAGGTCGTCAGCGGCATTGGCGGTTAACAGAGTGGATCCGTCAACCGGGCAGAATACGGTGGCGTCGTCGTAAGAATTGTTGCAGGCGGGACAGCTCTTCATGTCAGTGATGCTCACATGCTCGAGCGCAACGCGCAAGTGGGTAGTGACGGCCATGGCGGGGTCAAAGTCTTGACTTGGCAGGGGATACCGATCACGTTGCATTGAAGTGCAATGAAACGGCGCCGCGCGCGCCCGGAGGCAGTCATGTTCGCTCGTTCAGCAATCGTATCACTTGTTCTCGTCGCATCCGCCAGCCAGACACTTGCCGCGCAGGAAGGTCCGGGCCAGTACAGCGTTCCGGACAAGGTCCAATCTACCGCGACCGTGGCTGTGCTCGACTTCGGTGGCAGCGCACTGGGGCGTTATGCGGCAGACTTTGCGACGCTGGGCGCTGGAATTCCTCATCATCTCAGCTATGCGCTTGCGAAGAATCCGTCTATCCGCCTCGTGGACCGGCATCGCTTGCAGGACATCGTCAAGGAGCAAGATCTAAGTTCGGCCGGCCGAGTCGACAGCAGCTCCCTTGTGCGCGCGGGAAAAATACTGGGCGCGCATCACATGCTGAGTGGTTCGTTTATTATCCAGGGCGACGGCGTTATCGCGATCTCAGTGACGTCGACGAATGTCGAGACATCGCGGGTCGAGTACTCCGAGCGGGTCACCGGCCGCGCGAACAAAGTGCTTGACCTTCTCGATCAGCTGGCAGACAAGCTCAACGCGGGAATGAAGCTTCCTCCGATCCCGGCAACAGCGCCACGTCCTCCGGCAACGCCCGCAAGTGTCGACCAGAACAAGCTGATTCTGCTCGAAGGTGCCGCGCTAAAGGCGGAAGACAAGGGCGATGTGAAAGGCGCGGTTGCTTTGTGGAGACAGGTGCTCGCGATCAGCCCGGACTACAAGGGGGCAACCGTACGGGTGGCGGTGCTCGAGACGCCGAAGTGAGGGCGCCTAGCGGCGAGCAATCGAACAATCGAACAATCGAACAATCGAACAATTGACCAATTGATTGCGATCCTGGATCGCGATCACTTGTTCGATTGTTCGATTGTTCGATTGCTCGCCGCAGGCGCCTACCACCCCTTAATCACCGTCAACCCCACACTGAACCCATTAGCCGACGCGGATTCCTCCCCGCTCTTGATCGTTCCCATCTGAACGCGCGCAAAGGGTTGCAGCACCGCGCCGCCGCGCAGTTCGTGGCTCACGCTCACGCGTAGCGCACCGCCCATCATCGCGGCGGTGGCGAGAGAGTTGTCCACCTTGAGCCCCGTGTGGTGCCTACCGCTGATTTCGAACGCGATCCCGGTTTGCGGGCTGGCAGGGATTACGCTGAGCAGTCCGATGTCGAGGTAGTTGCCGCTGCTCCCGCTCACGCTTTCCCCGCCGCTCTTGTATGCTGTTCGCAGGCGATCAACAACCGACAATGTCAGCTCTTCGAAGAACGTACTCGCAAACCGCAGCCGCCACTCTGCCGTGAAGATGGGACCGAGTTGCGTTGTTGAGCTGGTGCTGGCACCAGACGCCAGCAAATCTTCAGAGAAAATATCGGCGCTCAGTCCGATGCTCATTCCGTTGCGACCGACGAGTCCATCGCCACCTATCGACACATGAATGACATCGCCGGGATTGAACTCGGGTGCGGAAATACCCGCTACGATTGCTACCGGCGCATACTCGCCCCGCATTTCGTACGAGGCACCCAGCGCCAGGGCCCAGTCACCAATGCGCTGCGCCACAATCAGGCCTGCGGTCCCGCCAACTCCGGAGCCGAGTACAGGAATCTGAAATCCGAGAGCAGGTGCCGCGACGACGCGAAGCGCGCTCAGTTCTTCCGTATCGAGATCAGTTTTGCCGGTCGGCACATTCGCTGCGAGCGTCGCAACAATGTTATCGCTGAAGAGTTTTCCGCTGAGGCGCACCTTGGTGTCTGAGAGTCCGCTGACTGAATAACTATTGCTTCCCACCCCCGCATCAACATCGGTGAGGGTCACTTCGCCAGACGCGAAAGCGCTCGCGACATCCAGCGTCCAGCGATTGCCGGCGATCGGCAGAGAGAATACGAGTGGAACGGACCACTGTCTCACACTGGAAATGAATACGGTTCCTGCCCCATCGGATCCTGTTTGCGCCAGGCCACCGTTCGCAAATGACCACGATTCGAAAGCCGGACTCGCCGTGATCGTTGGTCCGGTGCTGCCCAGCCGCTCCTGTGCGGAAAGTGCGCTGCTCACGAACATGATCGCAATTATTGTCATTCCGGCGAAAGCCGGAATCCATGTTAACATCCAAAATGGATTCCGGCTTCCGCCGGAATGACGAGTCTGGGTGAAAATGGATTCCCGCTTTCGCGGGAATGACGAGATCCGTGATGGATGTGTGAACCTCATGGCGGCGTGGTGATCGTCACCGTGATGATGACTGCCGCAGATCTGAACGATGGATCCGTCGCCCCACCTCTCTCCACCGCGCTCATACGGAAAAGAGGCCGATTCACATTGCCGCCTGTCATTGCCAGTGCGCGTGTCAGCGGGAGCGACGAGTTGAGCGAGAGCATGGCCGTCGCGCGCTGCCCGGCAAGTGCGAACGATGGATCGAGCTGCGTTGCTTTCTTGAATTCGCGCGCCGCCGCGCCGAAACGACCCTCCGTTTCGTATTGCACACCGCGGCTGTAGGACATCATCGCGGAGAGATTCTGCGTCTGAAATTCTTCGACACTGGCACGCTCAGCGGGGGTCAAGGTCACTCCCAGCTGTTCAAATATCCTGAATGTCAGTTCCTTTTGTGCGCGCAGGATCTGGGCGAGTGGCGCATTGGCCGCCACCGCGAGCCGTGTTTCGCCAGTGGTCGTACGCACGATTTGCGTACCGATTGCAACGCTGCCGCCGCCGCGACCGGTGAGCGTACCAGTAATCATGCGACCCGCGCCCATCAACCTCCCCACGCGTGGAGCACTGGTCGAATCGACGCGGCCCGAACTCGCCAGATCCAGCTCGCGAAGCACCGCGTCCATGCGTAATCGGTTCACTACCACGAGCTGCGAACTCTTGGCGAGGTCGGCCATCACGAAATCGGCGAGACCATATCCGAGAGGAATGAGAGAGGTGTCGGCCGCGTCAACACGCAGCGGTGCAACCGCAACCGCGCGAATCGGAATCGTATCGGCGCGGATAGTTGTCTCCGTCGCTATCGCCTGTTTCGCGTTCGCTTCCGCTTCACGCAAATCCGAGGCGGTGGTTCGCGAAGTCGCCTGACTGCATGCGATCATGGCGGGGACAGCCAGCACAAAAAACAGCCGCGTTTGCATCAGCGATCCCCTCCTTTGCGCCGCGCGGCGCCATCGCTGCTCGGCAGAGTTCCGCAACTGCTCCCCGGCACGGCGGTGGTCTGCGTGAGCGTGTTGATGGGAGTCACGGTCGATCCGTTCAGTGAGAATACTGACCATAGGTTGCCGGCTCCAGATGGAACTGTAAAGTCCGACAGAAGTGAAGCGCCCCTGAATACCTGGACGCGCGCGCCCGATCCAGAGAGAGGAGTACTCACTGGAGTGGGCGAATTGCTGTAGTCGAACACGTAGAATCTGTAGGTGCCCGGGACTTGTGTCGAGATCGTGATGGTCTCCGGACCGAGGCCATCGACTTCATCATTGTCCAGACTTGCGAATGGTGACGAAGTCGGGCTCCCCTGATTGGTCCAGCAGATGTGGAACTGTTGCTGGTCCTGGGTTGGTCCCGTGAGATGCGCGTCCAGGTCAGAAGGAGAATTGCCCCAGGTGAGAACGATGCGTGTCTGCCCGGCTGCCAATGTCGGTGACAGGATGACATCCTGATTGGGTACTACCGCTCCCGCAACCAGAATCGATCCGCGACTTCCATCGAGAAATCCTGTTGCCTTGGCGACGACAGTGTATGTGGCAGCTTGCAAGCCGCTGAAGCTGTATATGCCTAATGCGTTTGCGATTGTAACCGAGAGTGGCGTTCCGGTTGTGTTGTTGGCGCCGAGTCGCAGCTCTACCGTGGCAGCAGCGATGGACGCGGCATTCTGCGAGTTTCTTATTACACCGTTGATGCTACCAGTGGCTGATGCTGGTGCGACCGTGTAGTGGACCCGGAATTCTCGATCCGGAAAACTATTGTTCGATGCGATAACTCTTACAGTGGCTTCGTACGTGTCCGGCGGAAGGAAAGTGGAATCCGGTCGCAACGCGATCTGGCTCGGAGAGGGAGTTGACCTGAGCCAGCCCACCCGGTTCAGGTATGTCACGTTGGTGGTGAGAGTCCCCAGCGAAGCACCCGTACTGCTCGACACTCCGACTATTACCTGCGGCGGCAGTGTCCCACCCTGTACAACATTGAACGTCACGCTCGATTGCGAAAAGATCATGAAGGGCTTTGCCAGATTGAACGCAGGAGCATCTAGGGTTTGTCCAGCTGCATCCGCGTGAACCTGCTGGAGATCCTGCGTCAATACTTCATCGAATTCGTCCAGCAACTTGAGCTCAACGAAGAGCGTGCACCCACCCTGCTCCGGGATGTTCCTGAGCGGATCCTCCAAACATTCTCCGATCTGCACGGAAACTTCCCGCGTCGTGGAGGTGCCGCGCTCTACAAACACCTCGTCAGGGGAGACCCGAAGATCCACCTCTTCATCGGTGGTGCGCGTGTAGAAAACGCGAATCCCAACGCGCCATTCGTTTGCCGCCTGCCCCGAGATCTGCGCCGCGATCGAAAGTCTGAGCGCCGCGGAGCCGGGGCCGGATGGTGTGTCATTGAGACAAGTGGTCGCCAGCATGGACAAGCAGACCAGCGCGAGCAATATGGTCGTTCTACGCAAAATCGGTCTATACCTCGCGAATCGCGTAGCCGTCGTCATTCCGGCGAAGGCCGGAATCCATGCTTGAATCAAAATGGATCCCGGCTTTCGCCGGGATGACGAGTCTGTGGTTCATTGTTGCTCGCATGCGCCAGTACCGGACATCTTGCGCGTCAGCACAGTTCTATTTTGCCGACTTGCATTGGTTCGTGATGTCGTGATCGTCCGTGTAGTACGTACCGTCGGGGCAGGTTAGCGCGGGATTGGTGTGCGCAAATACGCCGAGTGCACTGCTGTAGCCCGGTACCGTCCAGACGTGCAGCAAATACTGTGTCGCTGCCACGTAGTTCCCACCCTTCGACCTGCACGATGCTTCGGTGATGCTGCCATCGAAACCCAGGGCTTCCTGCACGCCATTTGATCCCGCGGTGAGACAGATGCCGGTGTGAAAGTGCCAGTGGTCGTTCGGTCCCGCAAAGCCTTCTGGTTCTTTCGAAGCAGCAGCCATCGACACCGAGATGTACATGAAGCCGGCAATGGGTGAATCGGGTTTAAGTCCATCGTAAATGATCGTCGACGGATTGAGAATGTCGGCATCGGTCATCGTTCCGGTGCGATTCATTCGAGGGCCGACATAGTGCGTTCCCAGTCCCGGAATGAAGGGGCCGGCGCGTCTGTAGCCCGCGGCTTCCGCCTCCTTGACCGTTGGAAACTTCTTGATGACGTCCATTGTGAGCGCGAGTTGACGCAGCAAATCGGTGCGCGTCGCGAGGGGAATCTTCGCGAGAGGCACGTCGGGCGTCATGTTATGCTGCATCCCGTTCTCGATCCTGGACCATCCCTTATCGTCACCGTCGGGGAAGAGAAATGCAACTTCCGCGCGCTTGTGCGCGTCCGGGTTCCTCATGTCGTGCCCCGCATGCGCTCCCGCCGCAGGCGCCGCTGCCCCTGCACCCGGTTCGTCCGCTATCGAACGCGGGGCGGATGAACAACTCGCTGCGAACGTCGCGGCGCCGAGGGCCAGAGCGACGGCAAGGAAAGGTCTATTCATGGGTTCGTTTCCGGGGTTACGGACTGTACCGACTAATCATAACAATAAGATGCGGCCTTGCGCGCCCATTGGTAATGGCCGTCCACCACAGGGAATGGCCGCCTACCACCTGGCCGGGTACGGCTCCGCGTAGTCGAAGGAAAAGACGCGCCCTATGCGCTGCATGTCTTCGGTGTTGCGCGAAATCAAGGTAGCACCGGCTTCGCGGCAGCTGTGCGCGATAAGTATGTCCAGCAGAAAACTGCGCGGAACCTGTTTCAGGACGAGCCCTTCACTCTTGCGCAGCTTCGCGAGAGTGTTGCCGAGTATTGTCCATGATACCTCGGAGGGCGTAAGCACGCGGTCACGTTTGAGGAATGGCGCAATCACATCCCTTTCCAGGCGGGCCATGTCGGACGCACCGGCGCGCAGCTCGCTGGCGACGACGGCGCTCATGTACAACCCGGGCGCCGCCGCCGCGGAAAACTTTTCGAGTGCCTTGGCGGCAATCTCGTTGCGCGCCGCGTCGACGTAGCAGTTTGTGTCCAGCACGAACCTGCGCCGCCTTGCCTGAGGCATGGTCTCAGTCGATTCGCTCAAACTTGAGTTTGCGAAGCGCTCTTACACCGGCAATGAGCTCTTCACGGAACGACACAAGGTCGAGCGCGGCCTGCACGGTTTCCCTCTCCGTCTCGAGGCCGAGGAACTCCTTTGCGTCCTGCAGCGATTTGGGATCGAGCCAGAATTCCTTGCGCACCATACCCTCGCGAACAGCCTTGCGCCCGGCGGAAGCGTTCGGCGTCTGACTGTATTTGAAGGATTTCTTTTTCGCCATGAGGTCTCCCGTGTACGTACAAAATATACTATGGATACGTACGGGTGTCTAGTCTCTGTTAGAGCGAACTGCGGAGCGGGGACGGCGTTCACGGGGAATGCGGGTGCGAGAACCACGGATAGTGAACGGCGGTACTGGAACAGCGTTGGGGACGTGGGTCGCAGTTCCAGTGCCGCAGTTCCCGAAACCGCTGTCCCCGCACCCGCCGTTCCCGTGGACGCAGTTCCCGCTCCGCAGTTCGCTGTTCAGTCGCTCACGGTCTATCGCGGCAAAGCGAATGCCGTCAACGTCGGCCCAGCTGCGATGACAACATACTGTCTCCCGTTATTCATGTACGTCGCCGGTGCCGCGTACACCGATGTGCCAACAGAACGACGCCACAGCTCCCGCCCCGTGCGCGAGTCGGCTGCAATGATATTTCCCTGCGCGTCTCCCGAATACACTACTCCTCCTGCCGTGCTAAGAACCCCCGCCCACGATGGCGTCATGTGCCGCAGCTCCCATTTGCGCTCTCCGGTCACCGGGTCTATCGCGCGCAACGCACCCCAGCCGCGTTCTGGTCCCGCCCGCACGGTACCACCCATAATCCGCTGTCCACTCGTGTATCCCGCCGGCGGCGCCTCGGAGATATAGATCTGACACACCTCGCGCGCGGTCACATAAAAAAGTCTCGTCGCAGGGTCATATGAGGGCGACATGAAATTCGTCCCGCCATAGAGGTCAGGACAGGTCAGCGTGCCCGCTGCAGTGGGGCGCTGTCCCGGGTTCTCCACCGGCCGCCCGTTGGCGGCAATCTCCTTCGCCCATGTCTGCCCCATGAATGGATTCGCGCGCAGAAACTCACCCGTTACGCGATCGAGCACGTAGAAAAAACCATTCCGGTTGGCGACCATCACGACGTTGCGCGCACGTCCACCGATTGTGAGGTTGGCGAGCACCGGAATCTGGTTCGCGTCCCAATCGTGTTCATCGTGTGGTGTGAACTGAAAGTGCCAGCGCAGAGTGCCGCGATCGGCGTCGAGAGCGATGAGTGCATTCGTGTACAGATTGTCGCCCAGACGATCGGCACCGTAATAATCGGGATTGGGGTTGCCCGTCCCCCAATAAATGAGATTGAGCGCGGGATCATACGAACCACTCAGCCATGTCGGTCCGCCTCCCACGGCCCATGTTGTCGGCGGCCAGGTCTCGCTCCCCGGTTCTCCCGGAGCGGGGACTGTCCAGAAACGCCATGCTCTCTTTCCATCGCTCGCATTGTATGCATCGAGGAATCCGCGGATGGCGAATTCGCCGCCTGCCACACCCACGATCACCTTGTCCTTCACGATGAGGGGCGCGCCAGTGGCGGCGTAACCCTGCTTCGAATCCGCCATCACAACGTCCCAGATCACTTTCCCGGTTTTGATATCGAGTGCGATGAGGTGCGCATCGAGAGTGTTCATGAACAGGCGATCGCCATAAACAGCCAACCCGCGGTTCACCATTCCGCAGCAGACGCGCATATCAGCTTGTGGAGGAAGAACGCGCTGGTAGCGCCAGATCTCGCGCCCTGTGGCCGCATCGATCGCGAACGCTGTATTGAGTGGACCCGATATGTAGATCGTGCCGTCGATGACGAGCGGCGTGGCTTCGAACTTGTGCCCCGCAATACCGGTCTGGAATGTCCACTGCACAGCCAGTCCCGCAACGTTTGCGGGGGTAATCTGTCTCAAAGGACTATGTCGCTGTCCGGAGTAGTCACCCGAATACGTAAGCCAGCGCGCCGGATTTGTGAGGCCGCCGAGCAGGTCGGACGTCGAAATGTTCTGCGCAGCAAGCGGGCTCACCGCAGAAGCTATAAGCGCCACGATCCACGAACTGCGCAAGGTGATCGGATTCACAGTGCCTCCTGACCCGGAGCGGTAGGTGATATTGCCATCATTCCAGGTCTCGTCATTCCGGCGAAAGCCGGAATCCAAGTTGCGAGAATGTATACACAGGGCTGCTTCGCTGACATTTTGTTGGCATTTGTATTGTATCATGTTCAACTTGTCGCACCGCCGTCAGCGCGGCGTCAGCTAGCCCCGAATTGCGTGAATTTGTACGATCTCGGCGCCATCTGCGTCCACAACGACCCCCACTACTTGATCCGCGGAAATATCGAGAACGCGTAAACCCGCTGGCATCCTTACGGAGTCAATCCAGCGGCCGTCAGGCAGCAGCACATCCCAGTTGCGCGAGCCCTCGCGCGGGGCGGCGTTCGCCGCGAGGTAACGCTGCACCCACAACCGGCCGACGCTATCCCACAATAGCGTTTCAAACACGGGCATCCGACTCGGATAGGGAACAGCGTCCAACTCGCGCCGCACCGATGGCCGCGTTGCTTCGTCAAAACGTCGAACATACCACTCCTTGTATGCCGCTAGTTCGGTTCCATCGATTTGGTCTCCAAGAATCTCCGGTCGTGCGTGGCGAGAGACGACATTGCCACTGGCTCCGAATACCGTGACATCGTATCTCACGCCCGTGCCCGTTGCAATTCGATTGCCGCGCACTGCCACTTTCAATCGTGCGCCGAAGGGTCGCTCCATCACGTTGCCTTCACCTCCGAAATGTTCATCACCGGGGAGCGGTCCGATTCTCGCCGCTAGCCCGCCACTCGCGGAAAACACGGCGAGAGGAAGAGTATCCTGTGACAGCGACAATCTCGCTTGGGTTCGATTGATCGTTGGAAGGCTTACGCGAGCAACAACGGAGCCATCGTCGAGCACGCCTATGACTGCCGGCCTGGCGTTAACAGCCTTCTCCGTTCCCAGCCATTCGATCGTCAGTGTCGCGAGCCTGGCAACTTGACCGGTGAACGTACCGTCCAACGCAAATCGTGATACGCGGGCCGCGACAGGATCCCAAACCAGAATGGAGTCTCCACGCATTGAAGCGGCGCCACCGAGAAATCCTATCTCTCCTGGTCCGGTGCCCCGCCGGCCTATGCTTCGAGAAAAGGCGCCCTCTCGACTAAACAGTCGAACCTCGCGGGCAACATTATCAGCGACCGCGAATCCTCCGGTCTTCAAGAAAAAGGTCGTCGCCACCCGGCCGAATTCATAGTTTGGTCCAGTCCGCGGTGCTCGACCGAGACTTAGTACGGGGGTAGAATCCACGCTCAGTATCTGCGGTTCCGCGGCCGAGGAGCGAATCGGGCGTGGTCCATCGGCTTGGTACCCACTGCGCGGATGCTCGCTTCTACCAACACCCCACATGGCAGAAGTGATGGAGAATGCCGCGACTACGATGCATGGCTTAAGCATATGCCGAATGAATTCCAGCTTAGCCGGAATGACGGGAACATGGATTCCGGCTTTCGCCGGAATGACGAGAACATGGATTCCGGCTTTCGCCGGAATGACGAAACCTGGGCGCTAGAGCGACATGAATAGTTTTTTGTCCACCTTGCTCGGATCGCCAATCACAACGAAGCGCGCGTTCTTGATGTACTGCGTTGCAACCCGCTTAATGTCTGCAGGAGTTACGGCCTTCAGGCGATCCGGATATGTGAACGCATTCTTCCATCCACCTCCCGACAACTCCCACTCGGCGAGCACCATGGCCTGTCCCATGTTCGTCTCCTGAGCCATCCAGTATGCGGTCGCGAATGTGTTGAGCACTTCCTGCACGAATTCGGGCGGGACCGGCTCTGATTGCAGTTTGCGCACCTCGCTGAGCATCACCTTGAGAGTGGTATCGGGGTTCACAGCCGTGACGTAAACCATACCCGTACCAATGAACCCTGCGGTTGCACCGGAGCCCACCGCATACGTGAGATTGCGCTTGGTGCGCACTTCCTCGAAGAGGCGCTCGGAAAGGATACGTGATGCGAGTGCGAATGCGGGATAGTCCTTCTCCGCGCGACCCGGGCCGACATACGAACCCATTACATAGTTGGTCGGCAGCGATTGCGTGACAACGGTGACACTGGGCGCCGATACATTGACATGCGGCACATCGGCAGCTGTTTTCGGCCCGGAAGGCAATGTGCCGAATGTTTCTGCCACTTTCTTCTCGAGGTCCGCGCGGGAAACGTTCCCTACCACCACGAGCATCAGATTCGCCTTGGTGAGCCGTGTTCTTTGCCACTCCGCGAGGTCAAGGGCGGTGAGCCTGTTGATCGATTCGGGCGTGCCTTCCTCGTCAACCGCGTATGGGTGCCCCTGATAGAACACACTATCGCTCAGCAATTCGAGGTGTGAATCGGGATCGTCGGTACGTTGTCTGAGAGTGAACGCTATCTGCCTGCGTACCAGACGCACTTCCGACTCGGGGAACATTGGATGCATTACAGCCTGCGAAAAAAGATCCCACGCGTCGTCGAGGTTCTGTCGCACAGCGCGCATCGTTGCCACGCTGAAGTCCTTTTGCACCTGACCACCGATTGAAGTACCGCTGGAAGTCGCAAGGGCGGCGAAGGCGTCCTTGTCATACTTCGCTGTCCCGTGCGTCATCGCGTTCAGATAGAGGCGTTCGATGCCGGCGTTCCCGGGGGTGAGCGCCGCCGCCCCGCCCTTGATGCAAAGCAACGCCGTGACAACGTCGTTGGCCGAAATCGGTTTGTGAATTACAGTGATGCCGGAGACGCTGAACTCTGAGACGGCAGCGCTAGTGCCAGTGCCAGTGCTAGTGCCGGAATCGCATGCGGCGGCGGCCAGTAGTGTTGCGGCCGCGAAAGTGCGCGAGAATCGTGGAAGCCTCATGGTGCCATCCTGGGAATGAGCATTGCCGCTGTCAGTCCGATTTTCTTGCGGTCGGCGGGATTGATGAGCGCTCCGGCGATGTACGGCTTCCCTTCGAGATAGGTTCGTGCGTAGCGCGCGATATCACCGCGGGTCACCTTCTGCATATTGGGTACATAGTTGCGGTAGTAATCCAGGCTGGCGACGCACCACCAGAACCCTATCGTGTGCGCCAGTTGCGATACCTGCTCCCGCTCATACAGTGCGTTGATGCCGATCTCCTTCTGCGCGTCCTCGAGTTCCTTCTGCGTGATGTAAGTCGAGTCGGACAGCTTTGCTATCTCTTCCAGCGTCGCGCGCTCCGCCTCCACCAGTTTTTCCGGCGCTGTCTGCACGAAGACATTTATGGGACCAACATGGGCCAGCGTGTAATAAGTGACACTGGCATTCACAGCGAGCCCGCTTTCGACAAGTCGCTTCTGGAATGCGCTGGTCGGCTTTGCAAGAATCGTCGACAAGACGTCCGCTGCATAGGTCGACGCAGCATCACGCGCAACACTCGGCCCCTGCCAGGAGAGAGAAAGTGTGGCGCCGTTGACTGGCCTCTCTACCACGACAGACTGCGTTCTCGTGAGCGGCGGAGGATCGGGCGCGTTGGTCGCGAACGGATCGGCGCCCTTGGGCCAGTCTCCGAACACTTCGGCGGCCATGCGGAATCCATCAGCTGGTTTGATGTCGCCTGCAATAATGAGGGCAGTGTTGTTGGGCACATAATAAAGTGCCTGAATCGTCCGCATTTGTTCCGGCGTGGTGCTCAGGATGACCTTGCGACTGCCTATCGTGTTCTTGCGGGAATAGAACGCCGGCGACCAGAGCAGGGTGTCGGTGCCGCGGAAGAGATGAAAGAATGGATTCGCTTCGTTGCGGTCGAACTCGCCAATGACGACGGGTCGCTCGCGCACCAGTTCATCGTCCAGAAACAACGGATAACGAACCGCGTCCTCCATGAACTGCAGCGCGGCGAGAGTGCTGTCGACGCCCACGGTGAAGAAGTAATTGACCCGTTCATCGGACGTCGTCCCGTTCCAGCTCGCGCCGAGTTGGCGCAGTCGCTGCAAATACTTCTCCTGCGACGGGATCGTTTTGTTGGCCTTGAAGAACATGTGTTCGTACAAATGCGCCAGCCCTTCGTACTCTGGCGTCTGCGTGTAGGCGCCGTTCTTCACATTGAGTTCCACGGTCACCAGCGGCACGGAGTGGCTCTCCACGACGATGACGTGGAGGCCATTGGCGAGGGTGGTGTCGCTTACGGGAAGATCGGCCTGGGCCTTCAGGGTTGGTGCGGCAGCAAGGACGGCCGCGATTGTGAGGGCCAGTGGGTGAATTCGCACAGGGCTACTCCGGAGAAGTTCGCGTGAAAACGTGGCACCAACTCGCGATTTGCGCAAACGGAAGATGGTCAGGATCCCTTTTTTGGCGTCAGCAGCCTGATACTGATTGACGATGGACGAGGCCTGAACCACGAGCAACGATAGACGATAGACGAAAGACGATTCCAGCCCCGTTCGCCTCGCAATCGTCTTTCGTCTATCGTCTATCGTCCGTCGTGGTTCAGGCCTCGTCTATCTGAGATCGGCTGTTATCGTTGTTCGTCCGTCGTCGTTCACGCCTCGTCTACCTCTTGCGAATTCGCGCGACGGCGCGTAGGTCTCCTGTATGTCGCGATTGATTCGTTTCCTCGGAGTGGCGGCTGTTCTGGTCGCTGCCTCAACTGCCTCGGCGCAGAATCCCCCTGTTCGCACTCCCCCCGTTCGGAATCCTCAGCGCAATCCCGCACAGACTCCGCCGCCACCAGCTGCACCGGTTGTTCCGGCTACTCACAATCCGCGCTGGGTGGCTTGCTACGATGTTTCCATCGCCGACGCCACGGGGGCGCTGCGTGCGTATGGCACATTTGATCTCGACTCCATCGCTCCCGCACGCGGAATCACCGGTCACCGGCTTTCAACGGTCGTAGGCGGCACGCGGCTCATGCGCGCGGGATGGCAGGATGCACCCGGTGATTCGCTGCGACTCACTGCGGCATACATCGACGCGGGTTTCGGAATTACACTGGGAACCACTGCAGGCGATTCGTTGCGTGGCTATGTAAAGGGCAGTGGCATGGGCGTAGCGGATACTGCGGCGAAAACACCCGCGGTTGCACGCCGCCGCGCCGCTGGTTGTGCGAGTCGAATGCCCACGCCAGCAGTTCGTCTGGGATTGGCGACGCTTACATCGGACTATGCGACCCTCACCACACATCCGCCCCTCATCCAGCCGTCCTGGATCATTGCAGATTCCATGAGCGTGAAAGTTCCCAAAGGGAAACCATATCTTCGCAACACCCTGCTGCTGCGATTCAGGGGCGGTGGTGAGATGCAGCGCCATGCCATAGTGCAGTCGCTCGGCGGCATCGTGGTGGGCTCAATTCTGCCGCCGCGCGAAGACCGCGACAACATGCTGGACTTTGTACTTGTCGTGTACGTCGAGGATGGCGCCACTCTCGCCGACCTCCAGCGCCTCGCGTCGCGAGCAACGTGGAGCCCCATCGTGAGAGCAATCGGTCCGTATTACAGGTCGCGCTAGACAGACCTGCCCCATCCCTCAAGCGAATGGTGTCATTGCCGCGTAAGCGGCAACCCATTTGTTCCGCGAACATGGGTTGCCGCTTACGCGGCAATGACACCATTTCGCGGAAGTTTACTCGAGGCCGAGCAGGGTTCGCGGTGCTTCAGTCAGCACAGTTGCTCTCATGCGCGCGTCAGGACACCAGTCATCCAGTGCCTCGAAGAGACTCTTTTGCGTCACCAGCTTCGGCGTGTCGGTGTGCGGCCAGTCGCTGGCCCACAGGCATCTCGCGGGGTTGGCGGTGAGCAGTGCGCGGGCGAGCGGCGTGACATCGCGCCACGGTGGCAGCGCGGCCGAGAGTCTGTAGGGCGCGGATAACTTCACAAAACAGGCGCCTTCGCGAACAAGTTCGATCAAAACACTGAGTCGCGGAACTGAAGAGAGCACGCCACCGCGGCGGGGACGGCCCATGTGATCTATCACAACCGGGAGGTCGAAGGGTTTGAGATACGCCCGCAGATCGTGGACGTTTTCGCACGCCATGTGAAAAGCAACGTGCCAACCCAGCTCGCGCATCACCGGCTGCCATTGACGTACCTGTTCCGCTGTCAGCCCGCCCGGATTCAGAAGATTGCAGCGCACACCGCGAACACCTCTAGCATGCATTGCTTCGAGATCTTTTGGTAGCGAGTCCGGCGCAGGGACTGCAACGCCGAACAATCTTCCTTCCGCTCGGTCCATTGCATCCAGCATGCAGGAGTTGTCGTAAGAGTAGACGCTGGGCTGTACGAGCACGCCATGCGCAATACCATTGCGGTCCAGCATAGCGAGATACGATTTCAGTGGCGCCGCCGGCGGTTGATAGGTGCGGCCCGGGGAAAGTGGATAGCGCTGCTCGTCCTCAATTACATGGGCGTGGCAATCCCATGCCCCGCGTGACTCCTGCATCAGGGAGATGGTTGCGCGATCAGGAAGTCGAAGTCGCAGCCCTGGTCCGCCTGCGTCACATGTTCCGCATACAGCCGTGCATATCCGCGGGCAGGCACCACCGGCAAACGCAACTCAGCACGGCGGCGCGAGAGCTCCGCACCGCTCACGAGTAGGTCCAGCTTGCGCGCGGCGAAGTCGAGCCGCACACGATCGCCATCGCGAACAAGTGCAAGCGGCCCGCCCACCGCGGCCTCCGGCGATACGTGCAGAATCACCGTTCCATATGCCGTGCCGCTCATGCGCGCATCGGAAATGCGCACCATGTCCTTCACGCCAGAGCGCGCCAGCTTTGCGGGAATGGGAATTGAACCTGCTTCAGGCATTCCTGGTCCGCCAACTGGACCCGCGCCGCGCAGAATGAGAATGTGTTCAGCCGTGACCGGCAGATTGGGATCATCAATGCGCGCTGCCAGGTCCTCAAGTCCGTCGAATACAATTACGGGCGCTTCATGCTGCAGCAGCGCGCCACTGGCGGCGGCGCGCTTGAGCACCGCACCGTTGGGCGCGAGTGATCCGCGTAACACCGTGAGCGCTTCGCCAGGAGCAACGGGATTATCAATCGCGCGGATCACGGTGTTGTCGGTCCATTCGGGCCATGAATCAAGAACATCGCGAAGCGCGCGACCATCGGCCGCAAGTGCAGAAAGGTCGAGGCGCGCTGCCAACCGTCGCATGAGCGCTGGAAGTGCGCCCGCCAGATGAAAATCCTCCATGAAGCCACGTCCGATTGGCTTGAGATCGACAAGCACTGGAGTGGTTCGTCCAATACGGTCAACCTCATCGAGGTCGAACGTCACACCAGCGCGTCCCGCGATTGCAGCGAGATGAATTAGCGCGTTGGTAGAGCCACCCAGTGCCTGAAGGACGATGATCGCGTTGGTGAGCGAGGCACGCGTGATGAGCGAACGGGGAAGGGGAGACCCGCTTGTCGCCATCTCGACAGCGCGTCGCCCCGTGAATTCGGCAAACCGCAAACGTTCGGAATGCACTGCGGGAATTGAACTGCCGCCCGGAAGGACGAACCCCAGAACTTCAGCGAGCGCCGCCATGGTGCTCGCCGTTCCCATCACCATGCACGTTCCATGTGTGGGCATCAGATGTTCGTGCGCCTGCTCCAGTCGCTCGCTCGTTATTTCACCGGCACGGTGCGCTGCCCACAGTCTCCTGCAATCGGTGCACGCACCCAGTCGTTCTCCAGCGTCGCGCCCCGCGAGCATCGGACCCACTGGAGCAAGCAGTGCCGGAACATCTGCACTCACCGCACCCATTATCTGCGCGGGCACAGTCTTGTCGCATCCGCCAACGAGAACAACCGCATCCAGCGGCAGCGCGCGCAGCATTTCTTCGGTGTCCATCGACATGAGATTGCGCAACAACATGCTGCTCGGATAAGCGAACGACTCGTGCAGAGAAATTGTCGGAAATGCGAGGGGCAGGCCGCCGGCCATTGTCACGCCGCGCTTGATCGCTGCAACCAGTGCGGGCGCCGTAGCGTGACAAGGATTGAAATCGCTTTCGGTGGATGCAATCCCGACAACAGGCTTGCCGAATGCATCATCCGTGTATCCGGACGCTTTCAGGAATCCTTCGCGCAGGAAGCGTGCGAATCCTGCATCGCCGTATTGAGTCAGACGACGAAAGAGCCCGCGCGGATCATCGTTCTTTGCAGTCATGTCTACCGACGCTCCATCACCGTCACATGATTGTCATTCCGGCGAAAGCCGGAACCCATGTTAGAGAAAATGGGTTCCGGCTTTCGCCGGAATGACAATTCGGTGCGGGGCGTCATGTCAACACGTCCAACAATGCACGTTGGCGCGCGAGGCGTTGTGGGCGGTCTTGCGCGAAACGCCGAACGCCGGCCAGGATGGACTTCGCATCGAGGTGAGCCTCCGCAATCACATCCGCCTCGGTCCCACCAGTGAGCCATTGGTTGTCCCAATCCGAAGTGAGAGAATACTCATCGGTAAGAGCGCCGACATTTCGCAGCGGCCACATGCGACGCGTCCCACTGCTTACAAACATCAGATCCTCAACCGCGCCTTTCGGCAGCACGGAGTTTCGATATTCCTCCGGCTGCCGATCGAAAAGATCCTCACTGATCGCCGAGATCACCTTGACGTTGATGCCGAGTGCCTCGAGTGATGGCAGGACACTCACGAGATTGAAGGTGGAACTGGAGCCCTGCGCCACGACATATCCGTGCCTCGGTTTGTCGGGGGCGAAATCGCGTATCACGTAGAGGCCTTTGCGAGCGGCCATGAGATCCGTATCAGCAAAACCGGAGCGATCGGCCACCTTGAAATCCGGGCGCGCCACTTCAATAATGATGATTCCCACTTTCTTCTCGCGCGCCGCGATTTCCGCCGCGGCAAAATATCCGGGCGCCACATCGTTGTAATCCCAGAAACTCAAATTGATCGCGTGGCCGCGCGGGAAAAGCTTCCACACCTGCGGCGAGAAAATTCCAAAGTGCGTCCTTGCATCGGCGGCGGTTTCCGGGCCAGAGTGCCCCGCGAGAATATGCAGCACGCCCATGCGGAACTTACTGTCCTGATTCTGCTGGCTCCACACGCGAGCCGGCAAATACATCAATGGTGTGAACGCGCCATATGTCCCACTGAATGCCCAGACTCCGGCAAACTTTTCTGGGTCGACAGACGCGCTCTGGCTCACCAGCCCGATCGCGGTGGAAACATTTCCCGCTTCCTGAATCGCGGCTTTGAGTCGAGTGCCGAGTGGATTCGTTTCGGGATCGTAGTGCCCCCAGATGCTCCCACCCTCCAGATTGACCGACTCCGAAAGATCCGCAGCCACTGTCAAAGCGCGATTCCCGGCCACGTAGTTCAGCCACTTCACAATCTCCGAAACACCACGACGCGCGCCCGCAGCTTCGCCCGCCTTTCGGAACAGCGCGATCCTCACTTCCTTCTCGGCACCCGAAATCGCGTTTTTCACTTTCACTGTCTGGGGATCGACAGGAAGATTGGCAACGCGCAGACGCTCGTCGAGAAACGGGTCGCGCTTCGCATCGATGCGCAGCGGAAATTCATCGCTGACCATGTCGCCGATTTCCACCAGACGATCGGCGAGCCAGTCTCCCAGACCATCCTGATCGAGGACGGACATCGCAACATCGATATTTGTCTTGAATTGAATGAGGCGCTCCCGTGGATCTGATACCGGGCCTGCGGTCATGCCGGAAAACTGAACGCCATAACGTTCCTCAAACGTTCGCGCCAGGTTGACGATGTAATCGGTGTTCATTTTGAAGCCGTAGGGGTGGCTCTTATGGCCCACGATCTGATCACCCACCCCTGGAATCTTTCCTTGTACCGCCGTGGGCCAATAACCCTTTGTGGTCTTTCCGAACACGATCATCGGACGCCGATCGGCGGGATCCCACTCCTCCATCGCTTTGAGCGCGCCTGCAATTTGCGCGTAGTCGTGTCCATCTGGAATGGAAAACACATTCCATCCGTATGACGCCCACTGGTCCTGGAGATTGTACCCGTCGAACTTTTCGCTGACGACGCCACCGATTAATGAATCGTCGATGCCAGCATTGTTGTCGGATAGGAAAATCCGCAGCCGCTTGCCAACCTGCAGTGCGATCGCCTGTGTCTTTAGTTCCTGTGCATGTCCGGCACACATCGCGAATTCACCTTCGAACGCAATGATCTTGGGCGCGCCAACCGAAGCGCCGACAACATCCCAGAATGCGGCTTTACCGGCAGCCGTCGCGATTCCCACGCCCGAGGGCCCGCCATTCACATCGTTGGTGAGATCAGTCGATTCAATGTGTCCGGATAGTGCGCGAATCCCCCGACCCTTGGCTTGAGCAAACAGGGGATGGTTTGCAAGACCGGCATCTTCCAGCAGCGTCTTCAGCGCGCCTGCACCGCGCCGAAACCCGAGGGCATCGATCGGCAGCATCGCGATGTCGGGCGCTACAAAGAACCGGCGCTCTCCAGTCGATTCGTATTTCCGATACAGCGCCTGCCCCATGATCATCCATAACGCATAACAGGTAGGCGCGCAGTGGCCCGCGGCAAGCATGAACTTGTCGCCGTAGGGATGCTTGGGACGCCGGTAGTCGTATCGCAGTCCTCCCAGATCAGGTCCAATGAGGTGCGCCGCAACATTGAATGGCGTGTACGCGAGTGGGCCGCCGAAGTGACCGGTCTGCGAGTAGTTGCCCAGCAGAGTGAGCGTCATGCACGTGATGAATCCAACATCTTCCAGACGCTGTTGGTCGAACGCCAGCTTAGCAGCCGGCGCGGATACCAGGGCTTGTGCACTCAATGGATTCTATTCCTGCGGTGGGCACGCTACGCGCGCGTGGCGTTGCCCACAGTGAGGAGGGTGACAGTCAGCAGCTGACTGTCAAATTTAACGAGTGCATCTCGTTGCATCGTTATAGCTCGTCACCCGCCCAGCGTTGTACGCCGCAAGAAACTCCAGAATCGGACAGAAGACCACTCCTCCTGAGCCGGACATCGAGGTAATCGAGCCTCCGACTCCCACAACTGTGAGTCCACCGACACGCCCCACCGCCACGTTTGTCACATTTACCGTCTGCATGACGGCGCGGATGTCCACGATTGTGGGCGCGCCCGAGGCGACTCTCACATCAGCGGCGCTGGCCGGCGCGTATCCAACTCGCCTTACGTTCAGGTTATAGATCCCAGGTGTAACGTTACCAATCGTATACTGTCCATTCACATTCGTCGTCGCGCCGGATGCGGTGCCTGCGATCACCACGGTCGCGCTCTGGAGCGGATTCCCAGTGGCAGAATCTCTGATAGTACCGGTGAGAGAGCCAAGATTTGGCAGTTGCGTCGGCACTGCAACCGCCTGTACTTCCACAGGTCGTGCGGGGGGTGTTGGCGGCGTTGGTGGCGTTGGTGGCGGCACAGCAGTGGAACGCCATACAATTCCCGGCATCGCTGCCGGCTGCGGCAGCCCTTGCAGCGACTGGACCACCTGAGCGTTGTTCACGCGCAGCCCATTGGAACGGATCCAAATGCTGGAAGAATCCAGCGGCATGAGTCCGACGCTGGTGTAGTACTCCTGCCAGCCACCATTGCCGCCGGGTGTTGGCGGCCTGAAAAGATATTGCTCGACATTCGATGGGTAGTACGCCGAGACAATTGTGCGGCGCTCACGCAAATAATCGCCCACCATCCTGAGCGCCAACGAGCGCAATCGATGCCGAATCAGCTGACAAGAGCGGGAAACCGCGCACTCTCACGAGGTGGTCGTGAATCGCGGCGATGTTCATCGCGTACAGTACGCTGTCGGTGGGAACCGCGATGTACTTACTCCAGATGTCACGGATCGAAGTGTCCTGCGGCGTCATTGTCTGCACGGACTTTGAGAACAGGCGTGCAATGAATTCCGAGCGATTGGCGGACATCTCGAAAATCGCCTTGTACATGAGGTGCTGCATCACGGCCTGGCGCCGGATGTCTACGATGAAAACAATCTCCGGCCTGAGCGCAGCGATGTAAGTGAAGTTCTGCTCCGGTCCCACACCGAGGTACGCGCCACCGGTCTTGCCGCGGGCAATGATATCCGAGGCGACCTGGCCGATCATGAGTTCGTTGGACGTGTAGTTATCCGATGGGAAATTGCCGCCCGGCTCGGAGAATCGAGAGATAATGCTCCAGAACTCCGCGTTGCTGAGGGATGTCGGGGTAGCGGCCTGCCGCTGGGCGACTGTTTGCGCGACCGCATTTGTGAAGCACAGTGCGATGAGAAGGAGGGAAAAGATCGCGCGCTTGATGATGACTCCCATTGTACGCCTCTCCGCGGGGTATTACCTATAGTGATATTGGCACCCGGCGCTCGAGTCTGGCAAGTGTACGACGGGTCCCATAGTGGACGAGTCTCCTCAATGCGGCATCAGACCGTTGCTAGCCCCTCCGCAGCTCCACCCCCTTGCCTACTCGGCCGAGCCGAGGGTATGCTCGGCATATGACCAAATCACGCTATGAAGTACGCCGAATGTCGCTTGACGAATACCTCGCGTTTGAGGAGAAAAGCCCCATCAAACACGAGTACGTCGGCGGAGAAGTGTACGCTATGTCGGGCACGACATTCCGTCACGGCCGCATCGCCCTTAACATCGCAAGGCATCTGCACAGCGCTGCGCGGTCGCATGGCTGCGGCATCGTTTTGTCGGACGTCAAAGTCCGCGCGGCAAGCGATCGCGTTTACTATCCCGATGTACTGATCGCATGCGGCCGGGCGGCGCAGGTTGACCTGATCGTGGAAGCGCCATCGTTGATCGTCGAGGTTACCTCACCCACAACGCGCGCGACGGCGCGGCGCGAGAAGCTGGATGCGTATCTGAAGATCCCATCGCTGCGTATGTACCTGATCGTGGACCAGCGCCGGCGCTATGTGCATGCGTACTATCGGGACGCGAAGGGCGAGTGGCAGCGTGAGGAAATTCAGGGCGAAGGCGCGGTCGCGATTGCATTCCTCGACACGCAGCTGACTCTGGATCAGATCTATGAAGACGTCACGCTGCCACCGCTCACGGTGAAGGAAGAGGAAGCGTGGTACGGTGCCGAGTGGGCTGACTACGCAGAGGAGGACGCGTAGCTACAGTCAGGGTGGGACTCGCTGGTGCGGGGTGGGTTACCGCGCATCATCTCGATGCCTGGGCAGCTCTGAGGAATCGCGCTACCATCGTCGCAATTGCGGACCCCTCGAGGTCAGCCGCCGAGTCGCGCGCGGTGCAGTATGGGATTCCCGCCGTATACGATTCTGTCGAGGCGTTGCTTGATGCTGAGCAACTCGACGCGATCGACGTCGCGGCCCCGCGCGAGGCGCACGCTCCCATCTGCCGGATGGCAGCCGCGAAAGGCCTCCCCATACTATGTCAGAAACCCCTCGCTCCGTCTCTCGCGGAGGCCGAAACGCTCGTGAACGACATTCGCGGACGAGCGCGAATGATGGTGCACGAGAACTGGCGTTTCCGTCCGCACTACCGGCAGATCCATGCGTGGATCGGTGCTGGACGCGTTGGAGAGATACGCACGGTGATGATGACTCTTCTGTCGTCAGGGCTGCTGCCTGATGCGAGTGGCACGTTGCCAGCGCTGGTGCGACAGCCGATGCTCGCGACCCTCGAGCGCATGCTTCTCATGGAAGTGATGATCCATCACGTCGACACACTGCGCTTCCTGTTCGGCCCCCTGCAATTGCAAAGCTCCAGGCTGGGTAAAAATTGCGCGCAGATTCGCGGTGAAGACCGTGCAACGTTATTTCTTCGCGGCGCAAACGGGGCAGCCATCTCCCTGATTGGAGACTTCATGGCGCACGGGCACCCAGTAGCCCAATACGATGGGCTGGAAATCCTCGGCACGTCTGGCGCGATTTCTCTGCAGCGAGACCAGCTCTCGCTCACTGGCGCGCAAAACGAGAACTTCAAGCTCGATCTGCGTGCGAACTATTCAGCCTCGTATCGGGCAGTGTTCATGCATTTTCTGGACAGGCTGCGTGACGGCGCACCGTTCGAGACAGCGCCGGAGGACAATCTGGAAACGCTCAGGATTGTGGAGTCGGCGTATTCGCAGCAGGTTTCCCCGTCACTTCAACCAGGAGTCCCGTGAGCAGGCCGGTTGTAAGGGGTACCGCGATCGCTGCCCTTGGCGCGGCGGTCATTTCCTTTGCGTGCGCAAATGAAGGCGCGCAATACGAGCTGAAAATGGGTCACGACCAGACCGACGGTCATCCGTATGATGTCGCTGTCGACACTTTCGCTGTCCGTGTTTCGCGCGCAACTCAGGGCGCTGTCAATATCACGGTATTCCCCTCCGCCCAACTCGGTGACTCCCCTGAACAGATCGAAGGCCTGCGGCTCGGCACCCTGGATCTCGCGCTGGCGGCGTTCAGTCACGCCAGCCAATTCTGCCCGGACTTCGGACTGTTCGGCGCGCCATTTCTTTTCGAGAGCGAGGCACACTTCTCGGCGGTTTTCGACGGTGAAGTGGGGCAGATACTGGACGAGTCCTGCAGCAAACGTTTCAATATCCGCCTGCTCTCGACCCTCACTTCTGGATACCGCGTCTTATTCAACAACAAGCGCCAGGTGGAGAAGGTTGCCGACCTCTCTGGACTCAAGATCCGCGTAATGGGGGGCGAGGCAGATGCGCTGACCTGGCAGGTATTCGGCGCCATACCCGTGCCCATGCCTTATTCCGAGGTCTATTCGGCTCTGCAGGCAGGAGTCATAGACGGTGCCGAAAATGAGCCGGCGTCCGTTCTGTCAAACAAGTTCTACGAGGCCGCGCCCAATTTCGCCATGACCAACCACCTCGTCCTTCCGATGGGGCTGTTCATCAGCGAACGCACACTCGGGAAACTTCCCGAAGAATTGCGCAAGGTGCTCCGCGATGAGGCGAGAGCGGTCGCGGTCTGGGAACGCACGCTCATGGCGGAGCGCAACGCTTCTGCGCTGCAAGAGATGCAATCGCGCTTCGGTGTGAAGGTCTCCACCCTCCAGTCCGCGGAACTGCGCGCCAGAAGCATTCCCATTCAGGATCGGGTTGCCACGAAACTCGGCCTCCAGGATCTACTGCAACAAGTGCGGAGCGCGCCCAAATGAAGTTGCTGGCCACCGTCAACAGCGCAGTGGCGGTGCTGTTGTTCGCGGGATTGACAATTATTGTCGCGCTTCAGGTCCTGACACGTTTCGTTCTGCACGTCCCGTTCATCTGGTCGGAGGAAATGGCGCGCTTCCTCTTCTTCTGGGTGGTCATGCTCGGCGCCGCCATGAGCGTTAAGACACGCCGGCATTTTGCTATCGATGTCACCATGGGTCGGACGGAGAAACTGGGGCGCACCAGCCGTTTCGTCTTCGACATCGTTCCCGATCTGTTCGTGCTCGCCTTCTCGGTGTTCCTGCTCTGGCAGGGAATTGGTTACGCCCAGGCCGGGATCTTCCGATCGGCGCCCAACTCCGGAGTCAATATGGGGCTCGTATACGCCGCGATTCCGGTGTTCGCCGCGCTTTCCGTCATCTACGCGGTCACCAGCTTGTTGACGGATATCGCCGCGTACTCACAGGGCCGGAGTGCGGAGCGCCATCCGCCGCAAAGCGCAGAATAGTGCTCTGGCTGCTGTTTGGATCCTTCGCGGTTCTCTGCGTGATTCGGGTGCCGATCGCCTTCGGCATGTTCATCTCGGCGACACTTGCCATCATCGTGACGGGCGATGTGCCGCTGACCATTGTCACGCAACGCATCTGGGTTGGGCTCAACAATTTTCCGCTGCTGGCCGTCCCGTTTTTTCTCTTTGTTGGCCAGGCCATGAACAGGACGGGTACATCGGTTCTGCTTATCGATCTCGCCCGTGCGCTCGTTGGGCACATGCGCGGTGGACTGGCTCAGGTCAATGTTGCCGTACTGATGATCTTCGCGGGAATCTCCGGCGTGTCCTCGGCAGAGACGCTCGGGGTTGGTTCAGTCATGATCCCCGCAATGAAACGGGAAGGTTATCCAGTCGGCTTTACCGTCGGACTCACCTCTGCTTCATCCACGCTGGGCAATATCATCCCGCCGAGCCTCATGATGATCATCTACGCTGCCGCGGCTGGCGTGTCCGTCGGAGCAATGTTTCTGACGGGCATCATCCCGGGCATCATGATCGGTCTGCTTCAGATGATTTACGCCAGGCGCGTGGCCACACGGCTGGGCATCGGCGAAACCGCGACATTCTCAATGAGACAGCTGGCCACGAGCGCCATACGTGCCTGGCCAGCGCTACTGATTCCCCTGCTCGTGATTGGCGGAATAATTGGCGGTGTGTTCACCGCGACCGAAGCATCCGTGATGGCTGCCCTTTACGTATTGTTACTGGCGCTCGTGAAACGCGGCTTTGGCCTGCGCCAGTTGTTCGATCTGACGGAAGAAAGCATCGGAATGTTCTCGTTGTCGCTGCTCTGCGTGGCTGCCGCGTCGCTCTGGGGGTGGATTCTCGCATACAACTCCGTTCCCCAGGAAATCATCGGCTGGCTGCGGGAAACAGGGATGCTCGCTTCGAAGTATCATATCTTCGCGGCCATAATCTTCATTCTGCTCATTGTGGGCACCTTCATGGATGCCGTTCCCGCGATCATCATTCTGCAACCGATGATCGGCGAGATGGCAGTGGCCGGCGGCATTGACCCGTATCACATGGGAATTGTTGTGGTGCTGACTCTTGCCATCGGCCTCATCACCCCGCCGTACGGGCTCTGCCTGCTGATCGCGTCAGATCTGGCGGGAGTTCGCATGACATCGGTGATGGGGGCAATGCTGCCCTTTTACCTGAT
>CAZKXZ010000024.1:0-63079 GCA_964556695.1 uncultured Gemmatimonadales bacterium | reverse complement strand
GAAGAGCATCGGCACGAACGGTGCGAGTTTCACCACGCTCCATAGTTTTGCATCACTCGAAACCATCGCCGCGACCAACGCCGACGGCGCGATTCCCTACGGTGGTCTGGTTGTTTCCAACGGCACGCTCTACGGAACAACGTTCGCTGGCGGCAGCGGCGGACGTGGCACCGTCTTCTCTCTGCAGACCAATGGCGGCAATTTCACCGTGCTGCATCACTTCACGGCGACAGATTCCGTCACGCGCACCAACGCCGACGGCGCGGCGCCCAGCGCGGGGTTGATTCTTTCCAGTAATGTCCTCTACGGGACGGCATCTGCGGGAGGCGCAGGTGCGGCGGCAGACTCAGGCGCGCGTGGTCGCGGTGCAGGTGGCGGTGGAGCTGGCGGCGGCGGAGGAGGGGGAGGAGGGGGAGGACGGGCCGCTGCGGGAGCGCCGCGGACCGGAGCCGGAGGCAAAGGATTCGGTGCCTCCACGGGTGTCAACAACAATCCGGAGAATCAACCAAACCTGGCGCTGCGTGAGCTCAACAGCGGACCAGTTCTTCCTGGACCGCGTCCAGTTGTTTTCTGCACCAAGATGGGCAAGACGCGACCGCAGGAGATGTACATCATTGCCGGTCACATGGATGGAATTGGATGGGGCGAGGGCGCAAACGATGACGCATCGGGCAGTGCGGTTGTCATGGAGATCGCGCGTGTGCTGAACGCGCCCGGCGTTGAGACTGAAAGATCAATCCGTTTTGCTCTCTGGAACGGGGAGGAAGGTGGACTGAACGGCGCCACAGCGTATGTCACTCAGCGTCGCGAAATGCAGGGCATCGAGAACCCTCCCGGATCGGGCAGGTACCCCGAGCCCAAGTGGATGGGCATGGTGCAGCACGACAAGATGCTGTGGGACCATGGTGCGCCGCGCGCCGACGGAAGCGTGAGTCGTGAACAGCGCGCCGAGGCAGATGTCAACATCGAATTCATGGGTAGCTCGGCAATGGCTCTCGAGTCCCAGGCGATGGCGTGGGCATTCCGTCTCGCGAACTTCCAGTTTGCAACTCATTATCCCGCGGCAGTCGGCAACAAGATGCAAAGTACCGACTCGGTTCCTTTCGCTCCTTACTGCCCCGCGATCAGCCTCAGAGAAAATGAGCGCGGCGAACATGTCGGTTCAGGCTGGGATCCCAACTGGCATCAACCGACCGATGTGTTCACCACTTATTATGACAAGGATTTTCTGCTGGGATTGAACGCCGCGCAGACGACGCTGGCAGCGATTGCAAGAATGGCGGGCGTAACGGTCAAGTAATGGGGACAGGTCCGCCGGGGACACGTCAATCTGACGTGTCCCCGGCGGACCTGTCCCCATTCACACTCCGCTACGGTGTAATCAACTGGCCACGGATTTCACCGTTGCCGCAGTTGTTTGTATGCAAATTGATGTAGCTCTGATCGTTCTTCATTGCTGTAATAAAGGCTGCGAAGGTCGCTGGTGCGCCCGCGGCTGCAATGTAGTCGTCCTCGTCAAAGTCGCCGTCGAATCCGGTGGTGATATTGCCGATGTTGATCACGATGGGACCCAATGGCACGGTCGAAGCTCCAAAATGAAAGTGCGCGCCGGAAATCGGGCCCGAGAGTCCTGTGAAATTCAGATCGGTAATGTGGATTTCGTCGTTGTCAGAGTTGATTACGACAGTTGCGGTTCCTGCGGCCGTCGCTCCCGGGTTTGTGCAGGCCGGGGTGTAGATCTCAGCCGCCTTGGTTAACACGACGTTGAACGTCGTTGTGCCTGGGTCTCCCGGATCATCCTCGTCGCAGGCGGCCACAAGGAATGTTGTTGCGAGCAGGGCAGCCGCGGACAGCATAATGCGTTTCATTGCTACACCTCGTTTTAGGGGGGGGTGGAAGTACAGCGGGGGATACTGCTCAAAAACCCGTGTGCATTTTTGAGGCCGACACATTGCTTCCGCTCGGTCGGCCAACAGGATCACACCAGTTAGAGCAAGCGATGCAGTGGACCCCGTTGTTGAACGAGAAGTCACTCACTCCTCTGAAGTTAGCTCTTGAGGCTGGCCGCACTAGATTTTTCCCATGTCACAACCTCCTGAGCAAATCGCGCTCAATCCTTACGATCCCACTTCACTGGAGGTGAAGTGGCAGGAACGCTGGCGCGTCCGCGGAACGAACGCGACCGATCTCGCGGCCGGAGCGAATCCATTTTATCAGCTGATGATGTTTCCCTATCCGTCCGCGGAGGGATTGCACGTTGGCAACCTGTTCGCGTTCACAGGTAGCGATATCTTCGCCCGCTTTCAGCGGTTGCAGGGCCATACTGTATTTCAGCCGTTGGGTTATGACGCGTTCGGAATTCATTCGGAGAATTACGCTCTCAAGGTTGGCGTGCATCCGATGCGTCTCATTCCGCGCAACATCGCGAATTTTCGCAGGCAGCTGGAGCGTGCCGGTTTGCTTGTTGACTGGCGCCACTCGCTGTCGACAACCGATCCAGAATACTACAAGTGGACGCAGTGGGTTTTTCTGCAGCTCTTCAAGCGCGGGCTCGCGTACAAGAAGAAAGCAGCGGTCAACTGGTGCCCCACCGACAAGACGGTTCTCGCCAATGAGCAGGTGATTGCCGGTGCATGCGAGCGCTGTGGCACTCCGGTTGAACAGCGTTTTCTCGAGCAATGGTTTTTCGAGATCACGCTGTACGCGGGGCGGCTTCTGGCAAATCTCGACTGGCTGGACTGGTCGGAGACGACCAAAGCGGCGCAGCGGAACTGGATTGGCAAATCCGACGGCGCGCGCATCGTGTTTCGCGTGATCGACAGGATGCGCGACGCCGGGAGCGCAGCGGTGTCAATTTCCGGCGACTTCGGCGAGGCAAACGATGACGTCGAGGTGTTCACCACGCGCTGCGACACAATTTTCGGCGCGACCTATCTGGTGCTCGCGCCGGAGCATCCTGCTGTTGCGGAGATCTCAACCGATGAGTATCGCTCCGAGGTGGAAGAGTACATCGAGCGTTCATCGCATCAGGATGTCGTCGCCCGCAAAACCAATCGTGAAAAGACGGGAGTGTTTACCGGCGCCTACGCTCGCAATCCCGCCACGCACCGGCCCATCCCTATATGGGTAGCGGACTATGTGCTGATGGAATACGGCACCGGCGCGATCATGGCCGTGCCGGGGCACGACGAGCGCGATTTCGAGTTTGCGCAGCGCTACAGCCTTCCCATCGTTCGCGTTGTGGCAGAGGATGCTGCCAATGCAGCGACCCCGCTGACCAAAGCATACACAGAGGAGCGTGACAGTCGTCTCGTCAACTCCGCGGAATTCGATGGCGCGTCGGTGGAGCGTGGCAAGAAGAAGATTCTGGACTGGCTGGTGAAGCAGGGCTTCGCGCGCGCCGTGGTGAACTATCGGCTGCACGACTGGTGCATTTCGCGGCAACGGTACTGGGGTCCGCCCATCCCGATCATCTATTGCGATGACTGCGGCACGCAGCCCGTTCCGGAAGCAGACTTGCCCGTGGTGCTCCCCGACATTCCGGATTTCAAGCCTGACGATTCCGGCGTTTCTCCCTTGGCGCGACATGAACAATGGTTTCGTGTTGCCTGTCCACAGTGTGGCGCGATGGCGCGGCGCGAGACCGATGTGTCGGACACATTTCTCGACAGCGCCTGGTATTTCCTCCGTTATCCCAGTGCCTCGTCCGACGAAGCGCCCTTCGATAAGGAAATCACGCGCAAGTGGTTGCCTGTGGATTCATACATTGGCGGCAATGAGCATGCCGTGCTGCATTTGCTCTATTCGCGCTTCGTCACCATGGCGCTGCACGATACTGGACATCTGGAATTCGAGGAGCCTTACAAGAAATTCCGCGCCCACGGGCTCATCATCCGCGACGGGGCCAAGATGTCCAAGAGCCGCGGCAATGTGGTGAATCCGGATCAGTACATCGAGCAGTGGGGCGCCGATGCATTCCGGACGTACCTGATGTTTCTGGGTCCGTTTGAGGAGGGCGGCGACTTTCGCGAAGGCGGAATATCCGGGGTGAAGCGCTTCCTCGATCGCCTCTGGGCATCGGTGGAGTCTGTTGTCGATCCTTCGGCGTCACCCGGCGCGGCATCGGCGGACGTTGTTCGCAAGCTGCATCAGACCATTCGGAAAGTTGGCGAGGACGTTGCGCGGCTGAGCTACAACACGGCGATCGCCGCCATGATGGAGTACATGAACAGCCTGCGTGCTCACGAGCGCAGGGTGCAGCGCGACGAGGTCGGGCCGCTGGTGCAGCTCGTCGCTCCATTCGCGCCACACATTGCGGAGGAATTGTGGGAGCGCCTGGGCAACTCGCGCTCCGTTTTTGATTCCGGATGGCCGCAATTTGATGCGGCGCTCGCCGCCGAGGATTCCATCCAGCTTGCGGTTCAGGTGAACGGTAAGTTGCGCGGCGTACTGCAGGTGTCGTCGGAGATTTCCAGCGAGGATGCCCTCGCCGCCGCGCTCCGGGATCCGCCGATCGCGAAGTTCGTGACAGGTGAGCCCAAGAAAGTAATATTCGTGAAAGGCAGATTGCTCAACATCGTAGTTTGAACGTTTTCAACCAACTCGGAGACAAGAATGCGTGTCGCGCTTTGTCTGGCCGCAACAATCCTGGGACTGTCGGCATGCGGTCGTGCGGGACCTTCCGGTGGCGCGGGAGCCAAGGGGGACACAACGGCGGCGAAGGCCGCTGTCGCAGTTGTTGCAGCAGCGAATCTGCCCGCCCTCACCGCTACCATGGTGGCGGAAACGGGTGGAATGAGTACCCCCGAATCTGTGCGCTACGATTCTGAACTCAATGTTTGGTTCGTGTCCAACATCGAAGGGAATCCATCGCAGAAGGATGGCAAGGGGTTCATTGCGCGGATCCATGCCGATTCCGCGTCGAAAATGACGAAGCTGGTGGAAGGTGGTGTGAAGGGCGCTCGACTGAACGCCCCCAAGGGAATGGCGATTGTGGGCGACACACTGTGGGTTGCTGACATTGATGTTCTGCGCGGATTCAATCGCAAGACCGGTGACACGGTCGCCGTTGTAAGCCTCATGGCGCAACGTGCCACTTTCCTGAACGATGTCGTCGCCGCGCCGGATGGTTCCATCTACGTCACCGATACAGGGATCGTCTTCGACTCAACCGGCGCGATGACGCATCCGGGGCTGGATCGAATTTTCAGGATCAATCGGCGCGTGGTTGTTGAGTTGGCGAGGAGCAAGACCTTGTCGAGTCCCAATGGAATCGCCTGGGACGTGGCGAATCAGCGTCTGGTGCTTGCACCCTTCGGGAGCCCGGACATTCAGGCTCTGACCGTGGGAATCGCGGTGCCCACGACAATCGCGCAGGGGCCGGGTTCGTACGATGGCGTTGAGGTCATGAGCGATGGACGCATCCTGGTTTCCAGCTGGGCCGACAGCGCCGTGCACGTGGTGAACGGTGCGACGATGACAAAGCTGGTGTCAGGTGTGAGCGCGCCCGCGGATTTTGGCTATGACGCGAAGCGCAATGTGATTGCGATCCCACGGTTCAATGACGGTAAAGTCGTGTACTACAAGATTCAGTAGGGGAAGGAGAGATCCGACATCGCCTTTTCCCAAACCTTATTGACAGATTTGCCAACAGGGGTTCACGGGAGATTGAGGAGAGAATCAGAACCTGCTCACCTCAAACTCGTTGGCAAATCTGTCAATAAGGTTTGGGAAAAGGCGATGTCGGATCTCTCCAATCGCGATGCGGCGCGGGAGGAGATGCTATTTGCGCGCTTCCGCGGCCGGGGCTTTTAACAACAGCACGGGCAAGGCCGTTCCGTGCCGCACCTGATTGGCCACGCTCCCGTACAAAACGTCGCCGATCAGCTTGTGCCCGTGCGTGGCCATGGCAATCAGGTCGCACTTCTCCCTGTCGGCTGCCTCAATAATTTCCTTCGCGGGATCCCCGCCCGCCAGCACAGCTTCGGCTTTCAATCCATCCGCAATCAGTTCGGCAGCAAGTTTCTCGAGGTAGGCGCGGTCGTCGCGGATTTCTTCTGACTCGCGCAGCTCGAGCTGGCGCACATTGCGCGCGGCCCAGCCGTCCGCCACATGCATCAGCACCAGCGACGCATCGAGATGTCGCGCCAGCGCACGCACGTGATCGATGATCGCGGCATCCGTCGGCGTATGCTCGAGAGGAACGAGTATGCGGCGGTACACTGGCTATGACATCCAGGATGCAAAAGTCTGGAACAACAACCAGCCGTTGAGCGTCGCGATCACCACGGCCACAACATATGCCAGGACCTTGAGCCAGACAGGATTCACAAATTCACCCATCTTGAGTTTGTCCGATGTGAACATGACAAGTGGAAATACCGCGAAGGACAGTTGAAGGCTCAGAATAACCTGGCTCAGAATCAATAACCTTGCGGTGCCGCTCGCTCCGTAGAGGATGGACACGATTACCGCCGGTATGATGGCAATCATGCGGGTTATGAGCCGGCGCAGCCAGGGACGGAGGCGCAGGTTCAGGAATCCTTCCATGACGATCTGGCCGGCGAGTGTTCCGGTGATCGTCGAGTTCTGTCCGGAAGCGAGAAGGGCCAGCGCGAATACGGTACTCGCTGCGCCTACTCCCAGGAGCGGTGTGAGAAGTGTGTAAGCATCTTGAATCTCTGCCACCTCTGTATTGCCCGAGCGGAAGAAGGTTGCCGCAGCCACAATCAGAATCGATGCGTTGATGAACAGCGCAAAGGAAAGAGCGATCGTCGAATCGATGAACGCGTACTTGACTGCTTCGCGCTTGCCGCTGGACGTGTCTTCGTAGCGGCGCGTCTGCACGATTGACGAATGCAGATATAGGTTGTGAGGCATTACAGTCGCGCCGAGTATGCCGATCGCGATGTACAACATCTCGGGATTGCGCAGAATCTCCGGGTTGGGAATGAACCCGCGGAATACTCCGGCCAGTTCCGGCTTGGAGATCAGCAGCTCGAAGAAGAAGCAGACTCCGACCGTGAGCACCAACGCGACCACGAGCGCTTCGAGTAATCTGAAGCCCTTGTTCTGCAGATAGAGAACCATGAGAACGTCGAGCGCCGTGATGCAGACGCCCCAGGTGAGCGGAATACCGAAGAGAAGATTGAGCGCGATTGCAGTTCCAATCACTTCTGCGAGATCGCACGCCGCGATGGCGATTTCGCACAATATCCAGAGCGCGAACGAAACGGGTTTGGAGTAGTGGTCGCGGCACGCCTGCGCGAGATCGCGACCGGTGACGATGCCGAGTTTGGATGCGAGTCCCTGGAGGAGAACCGCCATCAGATTCGACATCAGGATGACGGTGAGCAGGGTGTAACCGAATTTCGAACCACCTGCGAGATCGGTGGCCCAGTTTCCCGGATCCATGTATCCCACAGCAACGAGATATCCCGGGCCGGCGAATGCGAAGATTTTCCGGTACCAGGACAGGCCGCTAACCGGGATTGTCCGATAGACTTCGGAGAGGCTGGGAGTTATTCGGGCCCGCCGCCAGCCTGCATCTGGAGGGGGAATCTCATCAGGGGGCTGCGGTTTCAAAAAAGGGAGACCGAACATTATCTAATGAGGTAACTCTATGGTGCCAGTGTGGTATAGATGGGCGAAACTTCCAAGTTAGGCGTCCCTAAGATAGAACGGCGCAAATTCCCTCGCAAGTGGTTCGACTTGGCACCGCGAATCCGTGTAGCCGATACCTGCAACTAGCACTCGGTGGATTAGTCTACCGCCAGTCTCCGTCGTCCTTAGGTCCCATCTTCCCCACAACAGACTCCAACAGCTTTTTCGCGTCGTACACCTGCCCGCCTTTCATCACCAGTTGCACGTTGCGTGTGTTCTTGATGTCCTGAAGCGGATTGCCGCGAACAACGAAAAGATCTGCGAACTTTCCCGCCTCGAGCGTTCCAAACTTGTCGCCCAGCCCCAGCGCGCGCGCGGAGTTTATCGTGGCGATCTTGAGCGCCGCAGCGGGAGGAATGCCGGCCATCACCCAGCTGTGAATTTCGCGGTGCGCGAAAAATCCTGCGATGTAAACGCCCTGACTGGGAGCGTCTGTCGCAAGCGCGAGCGTCACGCCATTGTCGTATGCAGCCTTCGCAACGCGCTTGAATGCTTCGTACAGGAGATCCCAACTCTCACTCGCGACAGCCTGCTTGCCCGCCATCTGAGCGCGCACATATGGAGTGAAGAATTGCTGTTCATCAACCCAGAAATCGAAGCCCGGTTTTGGCGTTGTGAACGGCACCGGCGCGCCGACGGTCGGATCGAAAACGACGTTGTGTCTCTTGTAAAGATCGGAGATGTCCTTGAAGGCTTTCGATGCTGTGTCGACCGGGCGCCATGTGTCGTACATCGGGCGAGTGGGATCGATCATGTCGCCGCCCATCACATGCTCGATGCGGTCGATACCCAGCAGGATTGCGTCGCGTGGATTTACGGATCCGTTCTGCCCCGATTCCAGATGCCCCGTGACGGTAAGGCCGTGAAAATGTGCGCGCTCTATGAGCGGCTTCAAATGCTCCAGGCGAATTCCCTTTGCCTTGAATCCCGCGACGCCCTGCTCGGCCCAGTAGTCGACTTCCTTGTAGATGCTATCGGCCGTCATGTTGCGCGGCCATCCCGGGCGAGCCGTTCCGAAATACGGGCCCGAGTTGAGAATGCGCGGACCAACAAGTTCGCCGCGGTCGATTTTCTTGCGCACGTCCATCATCTCATTGGGATTGTATTCACCCGCAGGGAAGGTGGAGGTGACGCCATTGGCCAGGTAGAGCACCGGATTGGCAATCCACTCATCGCGCCGTGCTCTGCCCGCAAGAATCACACTGTAGTGCGCGTGAAGATCAATGAGACCGGGAAGGACATATTCATCATCCGCGAGCTGGATTGTCTGCGCATGACTAAGATCGTAACGCGCCGGATCGGAGTTGACGGCCATGAGTTTGCCGCGCACGATCACGATTCCCGCATTGCGCGCCACGGCATCGCGAACCGAATCGAATATCCAGCCGCCGCGGATCACGGTGACGGAGTCCTGCGCGCGCGTGCTCGTCGGCAGCCCAAGGAACGCAGCAGCGCAAAGGACAATGAGGAATCTCAACTGCGACGACAATGTCATGGGTCGCCTCTCCCGGACGAGTGGTATGGGGACAGGTCGACCTGTCCCCATTGGTGCACGGGGGACACGTCCCCACGCTATCCCTCTGATTATACACGAGTTCACGCGTCGCCAAAGTACACGGCCGACCTGTCCCTCTTGGTGCACGGGGGACACGTCCCCATTGGTGGAAACCTTCGCTGTGTGGCGGCGTGTCGAACGGGCGAACCTCAAGAATCAAAGGGGACCAAAATGTCTCGTGTCATGATGATGTCAACGGCTTGCATGCTGTTCTGCTTCCAGTCGCTTAGCGCCCAAACTGTCATTCGCAAAGACACCTCCTTCGACAAGCGCTCCGTACTTCAGATAATCGGCTCGAAAAATGGGATGGCGGGGTTGGCGGTCTCGTCGGCTACTTCGCCGCGTGATACCAATGGCCTGCTCGTGAGCTCGGTAACGCCCGGCAGTGCCGCCGAGAAGGCCGGACTGGTTGAAGGCAATCGTATTGCCGCGATCAATGGGGTAAACCTCAAACTGCATCCGTCAGACGCAAGTCAGACCGATATGCAGGGAATAATGGCGCGACGCTTTCAGCGCGAGATGGCCAGGGTGCGCCTCGGCGATTCCGTCAAGCTGAACGTGTATGCCGATTCGCGATACCGCGATGTAACCGTGCGTACGGAGGCACCTCAGGCGCGGAAACTCAACGTCCTCCGCAACACGCCTGAGGATATGAATCGCGCCACACTCGGTGCCATCATCGGCGGAACGGCCACCAAGCGCGATACGCTCGGCGTGCTGGTCCTGGAGATTGCCGAGAACGGCCCGCTTGCGAAGAACTCCATCTATGAGGGCAGCAGGATTGCCTCTATCGGTGGCGTCGATCTGCGCGTGCCAGTGGCTTCGGCGGGCGATGAGAAGTTGAGCGCGGAAAAGGCCGATCTGCTGGTTGCGGAGCTGGGCAAGTTGACCGCTGGGAACCGGGTGGAACTGCGCGTCTACGACAGCGGACGGTACCGGAACGTCTCGGTTGAGACCATGCGGCGCGGCGATGTGACCATGCCGCCCGGCTCAACAGGGTTCTTCAAGCTCCGCGGTGGAGGGGATAACCTTATGCACTTAAATGAGTTAGAGCTTCCAAGCATAATGCTGCATATGGACCGGCTGAACCTGGACTCAACGCTTCAACAGATCCAGCGCCACGTTATTGAGGTGCCGCGCGTACATAAGCTAGAGATCGAGAAACTGCAGGAGTCTTTGAAGGGGATGGATCTCCAGCTCAGACAGCATCTCGACACGTTGCGCCTGAATCTGCCCATGATAATTAACGGGCGAAGGATAGCGGCGTCGAAGTAGTGCGATTGCAGGACCGTACGGTGTCCGTGGGTGACGGCGCCGCTACGAAGCGAAAGTGCCCTCGGTGGTAACCTCCGCCGCCAGGGCACTTTCCGTTTAGTTCCGTTTAGGGACGTGTCCCCCGTGCACCAATGGGGACAGGCCGGTCGTGCACCAGGCGACAGCGGCAATCGCATGCGCCGCAATAAGATGAATTGGGGACGTGTCCCCCGTGCACCAAAGGGGACAGGTCGACCTGTCCCTATTTCGCTATTTGGATAGGCGCTCCAGGGCGCGCTGCACGTACACACGAACCATTTCTTTTCTCCACGCGAGCGTGAAGTCTGTGTTGTCCATCGGCTTGGCCGGTCGGTAGGCGGCGTCGGCGGCGGCTGTAATTCGTGCTGCGTCCAGTCTGCCTCCTATGATCGCGGAGGCTGCTTCGTCGACTGACATCGGATATGACGCCACTGCGCCAAGAACGATGCGCGCATCTTCTACCGTTTCATCGCTTGCGAATCTCACCCACGCGCAAACGCCCAACACCGGGAAATCAAATGCGCCTCGGCGCCGCAGCTTCAGGTAGGTTGATCTCCACCCGTTCGGTGCCGGCAGATGATACGTGGTGAGCAATTCGTCGGGTTGTTTGGTCAGGTATTCGATGCCGTCATTCTGGTACAGTGCCGCAGCTGGAATGCGACGCATGCCCGTGTTGCTCGCAAGAGTGACCTCGGCGCCCAGTGCGACCGCAACCGGTACACCGTCTGACGATTGCACCGCCCAGCAACGCGGGCTGGACGGCGCGACCCAGCAGATGTCGCCGTCTTTCTTCATGCAGAAGTTGATTGCGCGCCGCCACTCGTAACCCTGGTTGAAATAGTTGCAACGGGTGTCGAGCAGAAGGTTGCCACCGATGGTGCCCATGTTGCGCAACAGCGGAGTGGAAACCAGTTCCGCCGCTTCTGCCACCGCTGGATATTGAGAGCGAACATCCTCTCTTGCTGTCAGCTCAGTGAGCGTAACGCATGCACCGATGTCGAGGCCACCGTCTGCGCGACGTGAGACTGCGCCCAGTTCGCGAATGCGCGCGAGGGAGATGACAGTCGACGGCGTTGTCTGCCGCCGCTTCATGTTGGGATAGAGATCCGTTCCCCCTGCGACAAAACTGCTGTCGGAGCCTGCGGCCGAACGTATCTCGATAGCTTCGCCAATGCTTGTTGGCTGATGGAACTGAAAGCGCGGAAGTCGGAGCATCAGCGGTTGTCGCGAGTGAGGCCGGCAATGCGCGCGACAGCTGCGTCGTCAGGCCCGGAGGAACCACCCACTTCACTGTGCGCTCGTCCGTCCTGCTCGCGACCATCGCCGCCCTCTGCCGGTGTCAGAATGCGCGCCAGCTCGGGGAAGTTGTAATCGGGAAAAGCATCAGGACCAAAACGTCCTTCTTTTCCTTTCATCTTGTCTTTGAGTGCGCGCAGAACTTTGTGTGGTGAGCAGGGCACTTCATCAACCCGCACACCAACGGCATCGAAAACTGCGTTGGCGATCGCGGGCATGATCGGCAGCAGCGGCCCCTGTCCTGCTTCCTTCGCTCCGAACGGTCCCTCGCGATCCTTCTCGCCGACGAGATAAGTAACAACCTCGCACATCTCGAGTGTTGTGGGACTCTTGTATTCCAGCATGCTGGGGTGATGATGCACAACGTTGCGCTCAGAATCGCGATAGGTCATCTCTTCCATCAGGGCTTCGCCGAGTCCCATGTAGACGGAACCCTCTACCTGGCCAATCACGAGGAGCGGATTGATTGGTTGACCGGAATCGTGCGCAATCCAGACTTTGTCCACGCGCACAATGCCGGTTGCAGCATCAACGTCCACCTCCGCAACGGCGCACGAATAGGAATACGCCGGTGAGGGTCCCACTCCTGCGCCTTTGTATCTCCCCGGTGACCGTGGCGGCGTATACGAACCAATCGTGCCAATGGAGCCCAGTTTTGTTTCCGCGATCTGAACCGCTTCGGCAAAGGAAACACCAGTCGCCGGGTTCTCGCGATCGAACACCCGACGATCCGCGAACGCAAGTCGCTCCGCGGGCACTTTCAGTTTTGTTGCAACTGCGCCGGCAAGCAGATCTCGGGCGCGTTCCGATGCCTGCACCGCGGCATTGCCAGACATGAGCGTGACGCGGGACGAGTACGAGCCGAGATCCACGGGAGTGATGTCGGTGTCGCCGGTAACCACACGCACATCCAGTGGCTCGATGCCCAGTACTTCGGCAACGCAGTACGCGAGCACCGAATCAGAGCCCTGTCCGATATCGGTGGAACCGCAGAATGCCGCAACGCCACCGGAGCGATCCAGCTTGAGCTGCACTCCCGAGTGCGGCATGTGATTCCAGTAGATGGGCAGACCCGCGCCGGAGATGTATGATGAGCAGGCCACCCCAACGCCGCGGCCGAATGCAAGTTTGCGGAATTTGTTGCGCCACGCGCTTCCGTCGACGACAGCATCGATACAGGCACCTAATCCCATCGAGCCAATTCGCAGCCAGTTGGCGGTGAGGGACTCCGCAGGCTGCAGAATGCGTCGCCGCATTTCGGCGGGGTCGAGCTGCAGGTCTTCCGCGATCTTGTCGAGTTGCACTTCCAGCGCGAAGCGCGGCTGCGGAGTTCCATGTCCGCGTTTCGGTCCGCAGGGCGGCTTGTTGGTGAAGACACGCGCTCCGCGAAAGCGATACGCCGGCACCTCGTAGGTGACAGTCTGCAACGCGCCGGTGTAGTAGGTGCTCGCCACGCCGTAGGATCCATACGCGCCGCCGTCGAGCATGGATGTGAAATCCATCGCGACTATTGATCCAGTCCGCAGCACTCCGGTCTTGATCTTCATGAGCGTGGGATGCCGCCCGCGATGGCAATAGAAAACCTCTTCGCGCGACAGACAGATCTTTACCGGACGTCCCGTTTTTCTGGAAAGCGCCGCGACCACGATCTCATGACTGAAGGGATCGGATTTGCCCCCGAAACCACCGCCATTCGGAGTTGCGATTACGCGGATATGCGCCGCGGGCATTTCCAGAACTTTCGCGAGGGCGCGATGCAGATAGTGGGGGGTCTGCGTGCTGGACCAGATAGTGAGTTTGTTCTCGTGGCTCCACGCAGCGAGCGCCGCGTGCTGCTCCATGGGGAGGTGCGTGTTCCCTTCGTAAAAGAAAAGGTCTTCGCGAATGAGATCAGCGCCCTGCATTGCCTTGTCTACGTCTCCGAATTCGAGCGCAATGGATTTGTGCACATTGTGATCGTCGCCGTAATCGTGCAGGGCAGGGAGAGTTGCGTCGAGTCCTTCGTCGATCGTCGTCACCGGAGACAACGGTTCATATTCGACCACAATTGCGTTGCACGCTTCCTCGGCAATTTCCTCTGACAGCGCCGCCACGGCCGCCACGGGGTCGCCCACAAAGCGAACGCGCTCGAGGCAGAGCGCGTGCTCATCCTGAGAAACGGGAAGGATTCCGAATGGAATGGGCAACTCGCTTCCGGTCATTACAGCAATAACGCCATCGATGGCGAGAGCAGGAGCACTGTCGATGCGAATGATTCGCGCATGCGGATGAGTGGACCGCAGCAGGCGACAGTGCAGCATGCGAGGCAACTTCAGGTCATCGGCGAACAAAGTTGCACCGGTGACCTTTGAGACCGCATCGACCTTGGGACGCGAGGTTCCGATAACGGCGAATTCGGACTTTGGGTCTGTCACTGCTTTGTCATTCCGGCGAAAGCCGGAACCCATTTGAATCCGGCTAACATGGGTTGCCGCTTGCGCGGCAATGACAAGGGTGGATTGCTGATCATGCACCGGCTCCTTGCATTCGCTCAGCCGCCAGCTCTACTGCCTCGAAAATCTTGAGATAGCCGGTGCAGCGACAGAGATTACCACTCAGCGCCTCCGCGATTTCCTGGCGGCTCGGATTCCCGTTATTACGCAGCAACGCATCGGCGCACACGAGGAATCCAGGGGTGCAATAGCCGCACTGAGCCGCACCCAGTTCGGCAAATGCTTGCTGCAGAGGATGAAGAGCGGGACCGTTGGCCAGACCCTCGACAGTAGTGATTCGTGCGCCCTCGTGTGCAGCTGCCAGCGCCAGACAGGAAAGAACCGGCCGATCGTTGACGAGAATGGTACACGTGCCGCATTCGCCGAGCTCGCAACCATGCTTGGTTCCGGTGAGAGCGAGTTCTTCTCGCAGAACTTCCAGCAGAGTTGCGCTGGTAGCGAACGAAATCTCAACTGGTTCACCATTCACAGAAAACGCCGCAGTGGTCCTGCTGCGAGCGCGAGATTCGATTCGCGTCAACTCATCCATGTGCGAAAGCAACACTGATCGTCATTCCGGCGAAAGCCGGAACCCATTTTTCTTTCGAGCAACATGGGTTGCCGCTTGCGCGGCAATGACAAACAATGATGCTCGCCATCAGAGATCAGTCCGCATCATCCGCGCCCTCCGGAGCGTCCGCTATCCCTTATATTTCTCCAATGTCTCGACCAGGAAGCACTGCAAGCGCTGGCCTGGAGCGGACAGTGCGCGAGCTGCCGGTGCATTTGCAGGACTGGAGGTTGCCGCCGGAGTGGCGCTGGGGAACTGAGGGCACTTCATACCCGCATCGGCATGCACACGAAGTCATCGATGCGCTGGGACGCTCTCTGGCACTCGTTACCGCTCCGTCGCCCGAACACACCGCATGGCTGGAAGCGGAGGCGCGTTTTCTCGCGCACTCCAATCATCCGGCCATCCCTGCGGCGTACCACTACTGGGGCGATCATCCCATCTCGGGACGCGGCCCCGGATATCTGCGTCGCTGGATCAAGGGAGAGAGCATCGGCGGCCGCGTGCGGCGCTCTGGCGCTATTGATCTTCCCACGGTACTTGAGATACTGCGAGGCGCCGGATCGGTACTCGTTTATTTGCATGATCTCGGCGCCGCATCGGGTGCGCTGTCACCCGAGTCCATGTGGACGAGTCCAACTGGCCGCCTTTGGATGCTGGGTTGGGAGTGGATTGTTCCACGCGAAGCAATTCCTGATTCACTCAAGCCGCTGCGCCATCGCTCGGCGCTGCCTCCAGAATGGGAAGGTGATTGGCGTCCATCGCCGTTGTCCGATCAGTGGTTGCTCGGCGCTCTCTGTTTCACCGCGATTGCAGGCGAGCCACCGCCGAGCTCCGACGTCCCACCGATTCGCCTGGTAGCGCCCGAGTGTCCCGAAGCCATTGCCGAGATTGTGGACAGGGCCCTCAATGAAGATCCCGACAAGCGGCATTACTCGGTGGCAGATCTTCTGCGAGCTGTGGACAGCGTTGTGAGTGCGCGCACGCTACTGGTTACGGGTGAGCACCCAATAGCGGGCACGGGTGAATCAGACGAAATGCGAGTGCGCTGGGCCGTTGGAGAGGATTATGAAATACTCACGCTGCTCGGCAGTGGCAGCTACGGCACCGTGTGGCGTGCGCGCGATCTGAAGCTGGGAAGGGAAGTGGCGCTCAAGGTATTGCACCCGCAAGTCGCTCGTGATCTGCAGGCCAGCGGCAGGTTCCGTCGTGAAGCGCGCCTCACTGCGCAGCTCGCGCATCCTGCTGTCGTGCCGATTTACGACTGGGATTCACGCGGTGATGTGTCGTGGTACACAATGGAGCTCGCCGAAGAAGGATCCATTGCCGATCTGATGGCGCGCTCCGGACCTCGCACCCTTGCCGAGATATCGGAACATGTGGAGCAGATCCTCGCGGGTCTGGCTGCCGGTCACGCACTGGGAATAGTTCACCGCGATCTCAAGCCAGAGAACATTCTCATCGATCGTTACGGGCGTTGGCGCATCGCGGATTTTGGAATTGCAAATGTTGCGGGAGAGCGTGTTGCCGGTGCATCAGGTACGCCGGCATTTGCGGCGCCGGAACAGTTGCTAGGCGAACAGCAGGGTCCTTCCGCCGACTGTTTCGCGATTGCGGCGGTCGTGTATTTCCTCCTCAAAGGAAACCCGCCTTTCGCAGGCGCGGACGCGACCGTGATTCTAGCGCAGCAATTAGGGGGCAACGTCGATGTATCCGGCTTTGAACCAGAACTGGCCAAATGGATTCGCCGAGGACTAGCCGCTACACCCGAAGATCGTTTTCCGGATGCGGAGGCAATGCGAGACGCATGGTCCGAGTTGGTGGCTGCTTACCAGGAAAAGAGGGTGCCACTCTGGAGACAGTGGCTTAAGTAGTTCGGGCAACAGCTTCGTGTCCAAGCTTTGCCCCGAGCTATTCGTACCGCAACGCCTGAATCGGATCCAGCTTCGCAGCCCGATACGCCGGCCATGAACCGAACACCACACCCACGAAGGCCGAGAAGGCTACTGCAATACCAACAGCTGCAGGATTTATCTCGGGTGTGAAGGCCATGGTTTTTGAGAGCCCGATTGCGCCTCCGCCACCGGCTGCGACTCCAATGATTCCACCCAGCACGCAAAGTACGATTGCTTCGGTCAGGAATTGAAGCATGATCGCACCGCGTGTTGCGCCGAGCGCCTTGCGTACTCCGATTTCGCGGGTGCGCTCCGTGACCGACACGAGCATGATGTTCATGATGCCGATGCCGCCCACGATCAGGCTCACACCGGCAATACCGGCGAGGAGCATTCCAAATGTTTTCTGCGCATCAGCTCTGGTCTGTAAGTACTCCGACTGGTCGCGGGTGTTGAAATTGTCGGGTCTACCCGGTCGCAGTTTGTTCGCTCTGCGAAGGAGTCGTTGGATTTCCGCCATTGCGTTGGGGATCAGTTCCTCCTTTTCCGCAATGACATATATCCGATTGATCGTGTGCCCGCCGTGTGTCCGGTATTCGGCGGTGCCCATCGGGATGAAGATCGCGTCATCGGGATTGCCACCACCGCCGACTGACGAGCCCTTGGGCTTGAGGATTCCGATGACTTTGAACTGGTACTCCCTGATACGAATGGTCTGGTTGATGATGACCTCGGGAGCCAGAATGTCGAGTTTTGTCAGGGCATTCGCTCCCATCACCGCCACGCGCTGGCTTCCCGCATCTTCCTGATCCGAGAAAAAGCGCCCCATTTGAATTTCGTGCTTCCTCACTTCAGGATAGTTGGAAGTCGTTCCAACTATCTTGATGTTGTCGTTCTTGTTGCCCCACTGCACCTGCAGGTTCTTTTCCTTCTCAGGCTGAACCTGCAGGACGTAGCGGGCAGAGTCGCGCAGCAGATTGGCGCTGGATACCTCCAGCGGAGCCTTGTCAGTTTCGTTTGTAACACCGCCCATACGTTGTGCTCCCGGACTAACCGTGAGCAAAGTGGTGCCCAACGCCGCTATCTGGTCCTGGATTTTTTTCTGGGCGCCTTCGCTGATCGCCACCATCGCGATCACTGCTCCCACACCGATCACAATTCCAAGCATTGTCAGAATTGAGCGCAGTATGTTGGCGCGCAGGGCGCCAAGCGCAACTTTTATGATTTCTGCAAATAAGAGCATTTTATTTATTTCGGTTTATCGATCAGCCACCACGACCGCCGCCACTACCACCACCACCACCGCCACCGCCTCCACCAGGATTTCCGCCACCACCGCGGCTGCCACCAGGATTGCCGCCACCACCGGGCATCTTACCCATTGCAGGATTACCGGTTAGAATGTTGCCAGCCATGCCAGCCTGCGACCGCTCGCGCTGCTGCTGTGCCTGAAGTGCGATGATAGCTGCCGAGAGAAGTGCGACATTCTCACCTTCGCGCAGCCCTGCCGTCACTTCCGTGAATTCATAGCTGCCGAGACCAAGCTTGATAACGCGAGCTTCGTACACACCCTCGGACGGAACAACAAATACGAGGCCGTTCTTCGTGGAAGTACGAGCGCGGTTAGCGCCAAATCCCGTCCCCTCGGCTCCGGTGCGACTTCCGCCGGCGCCCACACCACCACCCATGCCACCACCACCACCACCACCACCCCTTCCACCAGCAAACCCGCCAGCCCACAACATCTGGCATCGCAGACCCATTGCAGTGTCAACACGTGCCTTGGCATAGAGTCTCTTCAGAGCAGCATTCGTTGCTGGTCTGTCCACCTCTGGGCTCTTCAGCTTGACAATAAGGTCATCGTATTCCTTCTTGTCCGCCGCATTCTTGCTGACACCCGACTTGATGGGATCACACTGAGCAGTCGTTGGCATTGTACGACCCTGGGTATTGCGCCCGGTGTTCCCACGCCCTGTGCCGCCACGACCCTGACCACCACGACCACCACCCTGCTGCCCCTGGAAGTTGGCAATGCTCATATCAATATCGCCGCCGCCGCCACCGCCACGCGGGGGTGGCACCGCACCACCTGGCGCGCCACCTGCCTCTACTTGCGACGTGGGGTTCACGTCAAACCCGATTCGTCCCAGGTTGGCAACCTGACTGTCGACAACTGCCTTGAGCGACTCGGCATCGGTTGGAATGCCGGTAAGCGACTCTATCAGCTGCGCCAGGAATGGAACTTCACTCACCTGACGGATGGCCTCGTTGGGAACGGCAACTACATTCTCGCGGCGTTCCACCCAAACCGACACTGAACCGTTCATACCGGGCTTGAGCCGGCCGTCACGGTTGTTGATGGAGACAATAACCGGGAACATGGTAACGCTCTGATTGTTCACAGCCACCGGTTCAATCTTGGTGATTCTGCCTGGAATCAATTCGTCACCCAGCGCTTCGACGGCAATGGTCGCCGTCATGCCGGTGTCGATATTGGCGATGTCGACTTCGTTGAACGATGCTTTCACGCGCAGCTGCGTAAGATCGGTCATCGTCATCAGGGTTTGTCCCTGCGAGGTGCCTGATGTTGACGACTGCACCATTGCGCCAAATGCTGCGGGTCTCGTGATAATGGTGCCATTGATCGGGGCCAGTACAGTCGCATCCGCCTGCCGCTGCTTGGCAAGATCGAGTGCGTTGATTTTCTGTTGGAGGGCATTCTGTGATGTGATGACGGTCAGCCGCCCGGCATCGTATGCCTGCTTGGTAACCGCCTTTACCGCGTAGAGAGAATCCTGACGGACGCGATCTATCGAGTCGTTCGTGAGCTTGAAGGCGGCGAGGGTTGAGTCGTAACGCGCCTGACTCACTGCGAGGTCGACTTCCTTGGTGTCCAGCTGGACGAGTGTGTCACCCTTTCTCACCGTGGTGCCGACTTCGACATTGAGCTTGATGATCTGCCCGGACGCCTTCGACTTGACATCGGTGATGGTGACCGGCTCGATGTTGCCAGCGGCGTCCGCATACACTTCGATGTTACGGCGAAGGATGGGGACTACATTGACGCGAGGCGGCGGCGTCTTCTTTGTCATCAAGCTGCACGCGGCGACGACAACAGCCATGGTTACCAGTACGAGCTTTCTCACTCCGTTTCTCCTGTAGTGCGCGCCGGCTTTTGCCGAGTGCGCTGTGGTGTTAATTCTGTTGTGCATTGTCGTGTCTTTATCTGAGGTCACGGCCAACGAGTGCTTCGAGGCCGGCTATTGCATTGCGATAGTTGTTGCGCAGTGTCACCATTGAGTTCTGCGCATTGAAGAGCTGGTTTTGCGCGTTGGTGAAATCCAGTTCCGTCATCATCCCCATGTCGTTCTTAGCCGTCGCTATCCTGAAGGCCTCAACAGCTGCGTCCAGCGACTTCTGCTGGGTAACCAGTTGTCGCTCGAGGCTGCGGAGGCTGTTGATCTGATTCAGCAAGTTGCTTTCAGCAGTGATCTGCTGGTCGCGATAGTTGAGCTGTGCATTCTCCAGCCCCTCACGCGCCGAAATCAACTGCTCCTCGCGGTTGAACTTGTCGAAAATGGTGAGGCTGAAGCTGAAGGTGAGCGAGGGACGGTTGCCCGTATATCGGTACGACTGGTCCGTGTAACCGAAAACGCTCTCGCCGTTGGCACTGCGGCTCATGCTGAGGGAGCCGCCGCTGGGGATGGGAATGTACCTCAGCTTGGCTGTGCGCAAGTTGCCCTTCTGCGTTTCTATCGACGCCCGCGAAACTACCGCTGCGGGAGCGTCCTTCAGCATCCCCATTAGTGCCAGGCTGTCAATCACGAGGATCTGGAAATTGGCTGTGTCGGCGGGATCGGGGCGCACCAGGTACTCGATGCCGAGTGTGCGGCTGAAGGTGCGGATGCTGTTCTGCAGTGAATTCTCGGCATTTATCAGCGCGCTTTCGGAGGTGAGCACCGAGATGAGGTTGTTGAGCGTGTCGCTCTGGACCACCATTCCGGTATTCAGCCGGGTGCGAGACAGCGCCAGGTTCTTGCGAGCGACTTCCAGCTGCCGCTGCGAGTTGGAAATCGCTTCCTGCTGCTGCATTACCGCGTAGTAACTCTGTTTGACCGATGTGCGCAGTTGATAAGTTGACTGTACGGCATTGGCCTCAGCGAGATCGCGGGCGCGCTTCACGTTGGCGAACCCGAAGTAGGTGTTGATGTCAAATATTCCGCTTATGCTGGCTGAATATTGCGTCGAAAAATTGATCCTTTGTCCGTTCTGAGCTGGACGAAATCCAGCAGCGGTAGTGATTTGCGGCAGAAAGACCATGTATTGCTGCGTTACATTGAGCTTCGCCGCCCTGACGCTATTGCGGGAATTGCGCATGGACGGCGCATTGTCCATCGCCAGTTTCAGGGCATCATCAAGGGTCACGATCGGAACGGCGGTGGACTGCGTCTGCGCGAACAGCGCGGATGGAACCGCTATCAGGATGGCGGCAAGTAGCCTTTTCATTGGAATTGATCTCTAGTGGTTGTTGGACTTGGACTTTGTGGACGGCGAGTTCTTTGACGACGGCGCATTAGGCTGAAGCTTCTCGCAACGGGCCTGTTGTGCCTGACGTTGTGCTTGACGTTCACTCTCGCGCTGGCGGTAGGCGGCTTGGCGCTCGTCAAGTTTGGCGCGCTGTGCAGGAGTGAACACTGCATTCTGCTGCACTTCGATGGCTTTGCGTACGGAATCGGCTTTGGCGCGGGGAACGGCCCAAATGGAGTCCGATGCGGCGTGCGTAGCGGCGGAAAGAGAGTCGGATCTCGCTCTCGGAAGGGCGTAAATCTCGTTCACAGCACGGGTACGAAACGCCAGGAGCGAATCCACTGCAGCCTTCTGCGTCGGGCTCAGTTCCAGGAACTTGGCGAACCTCTGGCTATAGGTGTTACCGCTCCTCGGTTGCGGGCAATCCGGCGCCTTGGGCCGATTGGTCACGACGGCGTTGTAAACGACAGGCGTGCCCACCCCGGCGGCGAATGCGCCGACAAGCATCAACACTGCAGCACCCTTGGCGCGGTTCATCTTCCAGGTCCTTCCACAAGCGAAAGCACGTAGCGCACCGCAGCCTCGTTCTCTGTCAGTCCCACCATGGACGAAACTCTCTCGAGCGTGGTGCCCGGCACCGTGACGCTCGGGGTAGTAACTACCGGCATGCCGTCATCCAGCACCGACGAATACGCGAATGCGTCGTCAGCCTGCTGCGTGACAACGGAAGCAATTCCGGCTGCCATGAGCGCCAGCGCCGCGGCGACAACTCCCGCGCGCGACCACTTGCCCAGGAAAACCCACCAGAGACCGGGATCGGAATCTGAAATGCGCGAGAGAATGCGGACCTGCAGATCAGACCAATACGCGGGATCGGATGGAGCAGCGTACATCTGCTCCAGCTTCTCTCGCACTATTGCCTGTTCTGCAGAAGTGAATTCGGTGTTCTGATCGTTCATAGGTCTCTCCTGACCGTTCCCAACATCTTTTTCAAAGCTTGTCTTGCGTGGTGAAGGTCCGATCGCGCGGTGCCTTCGGGAATACCCAGCATTTCTCCAATTTCTGCGTGCCTGAACCCTTCTACATCGTGCAGCACAATTACAGTACGCTGACGTTCCGTAAGTTGCTGTAACCCATCTGCCAGCCTTCTTCTGAGCTCGTCGGATTCGGCCGGATCGCGAAAGGGCGATGCCATGGTATCCGTAAGCTCGTCGGCGTCGCGAACCTTCTTGCGACGCCCAATATCAAGTGCAGCATTTGCCACTATTCGGTGAAGCCAGGCCCCAAACGCCTGGTCGGGCCGGAACCGCTCCAGAGCCCGGAAGGCATGCAGAAACCCCTCCTGAACCGCATCCTCCGCATCCTCGTGCGTCGTGACGATTGCTCGCGCAACCGCATACGCCCGCCGCTGATGCAAAAGCACCAGTTCGCCGAAGGCTTCGCTATCGCCCCTTTGGGCTGCGATCACGAGCGCCTTCTCCCTCGCCGCCGCCAACTGGTCAATCAATGACCAGCCCCTGCATAGAGAGAGCAACTGCCGCGTTTACCACCGACTCCGTTATAGATAGAGGCTCCGGCGGAAGTGTCGACAGCTGCTAAGTACACGAACGCTACATACTTCCACACTCATAACGCAGGCGGCCGGGAAAACGTTGGCTTGTTCCAGCGCGCGTTAGACGTCCGATCAAGCGGAGGCGTTTGCCTGGCCCGGGGCCACGCCCGAGAGCCCCAGGGTGTCCGATTCGGCCTTCATGGCCTCGATCACAAATTGGATGTGTTCGTCCAGGTCCACCCCCATCTCCGAGACGCCCAGCATGACGTCCTCTCGGCTCACCCCGCGCGCGAAGGCCTTGTCCTTCATCTTCTTTCTTACCGATTTGGCCTCGACTTCATGAACCGACTTGCTGGGTCGCACCAGGGCGGTTGCGGTAATGAGCCCGGTGAGTTCATCCACGGCGAAGAGGGTGCGTGCCAAGCGGGTTGCCCGGGCCACTCCTGTGTAGATCGCGTGCCCCATGATCGCCGCGAGCATCTCTTCTGGATAACCAAGTGAACGCAGCAAACGCGTTCCTTCGCTGGGGTGCTCCTCGTTGGGCGACTGGGCGGCGTTGGGGAAACGCTCGTAGTCGAAATCATGAAGCAGTCCCGTTCGACTCCAGAGATCGACGTCTTCACCAAACTTTTCCGCGTACGCTTTCATTGCCGCTTCAACGGCCAGCATGTGTTTGCGCAGCGAATCGCTCTGGGTGTACTCGTGCATCAGACTGAGAGCGGATTCGCGGGAGGGGAGGTCGGGGGCGGTCATTTCGAATGATTAACTGATCAAGTGATCAAGTGATCAAATGATCAAATGATTAAGTGAACGAGATCTGAGATCGCAATCACGTGATCAATTGATCATTTGATCATTTGATCACTTGATCGCCTGAACCGTTCACTAGTGCGTAACGTGTCCCGCAGCCGGCTTCTCCATCTTGGCGTTCACGATCTTGACGATGCCAAAGCATATGATGACAACCGCTACGAGGCCGAGTAGCAGGCCACGATAGGCTGCACCCAAATCCGACTGATGACCTTCACTCATTTGGTATTGCTCCTGTCAATTTGCGATTTGCGAGATGCGGCTGCTACGCCACCCGTACCTTTTCCATCGAGTCATTCTGCACGATGCTCTTCATCACGTCGAGCCCTTCGGTGATCTGGCCAAAGACGGTGTGCACGCCGTTGAGATGCCTGGTGTTTTGCTCGCTAAGCACCAGGAAGAACTGGCTACCGCCCGTATCCTTGCCCGCATGCGCCATCGAAAGCGAGCCAACCTGGTGTTTGTGCGGGTTCCCTGCGGTTTCGCACTTGATTTTGTGGCCCGGACCGCCGGTCCCGATGCGCCTGTCACCGGCAGGCAGATCGCGAGAAAGCGGATCGCCGCCCTGCACGACGAAATCCGGAATCACGCGGTGAAATTTGACCCCGTCGTAGAAGCCTTCGTTGGCGAGCTTCTCAAAATTCCCCGCCGCGATTGGTGCCGCGTCGGCAAACAGCTCGGCCTTGATGGTTCCTTTGTTGGTGTCGATGGTGGCGATTTTGTTGAGCATGGACAGGAAGGGCTCGAATCAGGGGCTGGTGAGGTCCTCAAAATCTATGCGTCCTGTTTATCCGGGGACAGCCTGCAAGCGCAGGTCTGCAACTTCTGATCACTGTTCACTGACCACTTAAGTCTGATGGCATCCGACCTGGGATTTCGGGCGGATGCCATCAGGTTGCACTGGACGGTGATCAGTGGTCAGAAGTTGCAGACAGGCGGGGGATCTAGACAATCCCTGCCGAGGGACAGATGTCAGCCAGAAAGCACTCCGCACATCGAGGCGACCTCGCAAAACACAGTCTACGCCCATGCCAGATAAGCAAATGCGCCAGCATCGCCCACGTTTCCCTCGGAAAGAGCTTCGTTAGATCCTGCTCAACGCGCACCGGATCAGTCTCCTTCGTCAAGCCAAGTCGCTGTGACAGCCGAGCAACGTGAGTATCAACAACAACTCCCTCATTCACACCAAACGCATTGCCGAGGATGACGTTGCCCGTCTTGCGTCCCACCCCCGGTAGCTTAACCAGCTCAGCCAGCGTGTTCGGCACATTGCCACCGTACGCATCGACCAGCGCACTCGCCATTCCTATCAGGCTCTTGCGCTTGTTGCGGAAGAAGCCGGTGCTGCGAATCAGATTCTCCAGCTCGTCGGCATCTGCCGCCGCGAGGTGTGCTGGGGTGGGGTAGCGCTTGAATAGCGCGGGAGTCACTATGTTGACGCGCTTGTCGGTGCACTGCGCGCTCAATATTGTAGCGATCAGAAGCTGGAAAGCATTCTGATGGTCGAGTTCACAGTGTGCGTCGGGGTACGTACCGAGTAGCCGCTGGTAAATGACAGCCGCACGATCGGGCGTTGCGTTGGTTTTCTTCCCTCGGATCGCGGACTTCTTTGGGGCAGGCTTGCCTTGCGCAGCCTTCTTCGTCGCCATGATGCGGAATATACGTGCGCGGTTCGCAGTTCCGCCGCACTTCTGACCACTGAACACCGTTCACTGCACACTGAGGTCATCCGACCGGAATCCAGGACGGATGACCTCAGTTGGCAGTTGTCAGTGTTCAGTGGTCAGAAGTTGCAGACCTGCGCCGGGTGGGATCTACTCTTCGATCCCTGCGACCTGCGCAAGCGAATCCACCAGCTCATGTAGCTGCTGAATACTCGCTTCAATCTCCTTGAGCCCGTCCGCTTCTTCGATCCGTCCCGTGCGCATGGAAACCGAGAGCGTATTCAGGTAGCGAATCCGGGACAGGACCTGCTCTGTCACGCGTCGGAGACCCAGGAATCGTCGCTTCTCAGCAAGGGCGCGACCGTAGCGCGACCGTAGTTCCTCATCGGTCAGGCGCTTTGCCTGAGCCATTACCTCGTCGGGCGTCCGGCCGGAAAATGGACCGCGATCGGGCAACTCGCGATCCTCCCATGACTCATCCGCGAACCAGAGTCGCCCCACGTACTCGACACCGTCGAAAACAATGCGAAGCATCGCATGGAATCGACGGCCATCCAGCTCCGCCGTCGCGATATGTGGTTGTTCCAGGTTGACCGCGTCTGTCATAACAGGTCACTCCGGTTCTTGAGCATGATAGGTATCCAGGAAATCTTCGATCGCGGAGAAGAGCGCGCGCGGCTGCTCAACATAGGGGACGTGCCCGCACTTTTCCAGCAACAGAAGCCGTGCCTTCAGCGCATCTGCCACTGACAATGAGGACTGCACGGGAATTGGATCGTCACGCCCATGCACAACCAGCGTGGGGATGGACAGGGTTCGCAGGGCGGGCAGCAGATCGTAGTCTCCCAGGCTCTTCCAAACCGATTCCTGAATTCGCCCAACAACGCGAAAAGGGGTGAGCTCGTGGGCGCGCTCGGGATCGAAGAAATATCCAGCGACGGACAGTTCGAAAAGACGCTGCCGGTATGCCTCGGGGTCGCTATCACGGAGCCCGGAAAGGCGTAGTTCCTCGCGCTCCTTCTCAATGCGGTCCGATCGCTGCCGCGTCGTGAACTCATCCGTCATGGCCTGTCGAAAGGAGCTCGCCGCTGGTGCAGGGTCGATCAGCACCAGACGTGCTGGCTGGGTCGTAGGCTTCATTCCCCGGTCAGGGGTTGTCATTCCCGCGGAAGCGGGAACCCATTTTTCTGCAACATGGGTTCCCGCTTTCGCGGGAATGACAGATGAAGTTGAACCGCCGCCCACCTGTTGGCCCGTTTTCGTGGCATACAGCATGGCCAGGAGCCCACCCCAGGAATACCCGACTATTGTCGCTGCCCCGAGCTCGAATTCGGCGATTACCGCCGCAAGGTCGGCGACATGTGTTTCCCAGGTTATCGCTTCGCGACTGTCATCGCGCGACTGTCCGCCACCACGCTGGTCATAGAATATGAGGTGGCGGCGCTCTGCCAGCTTGAGCATCTGCGGCAGGAGATAGTCGTGATGTGCGCCGGGGCCGCCGTGGAGTATGAGCAGTCGCTCGCTGTGCGGGTCTCCGTACGATTTCCAGTACAGTGGGACTGCAGGCGTTTTTGTGAAACCTTGGGCCGTCGGTGGTTGGGACATGATTCTGATTGACGATAGACGAGGATTGATAGACGAGCAACGATAGACGGTAGACGAAAGACGATTCTTTTTTTGGGCGCCTGAGGCTGGAATGCGCTTCTTTGACTACTTATTTTCACGCGAGAAATCGCGAAACAGCAAGACCACTCCCCCTTCATGAACCACTCGGCGATATTCGCGCAGCAGTTCTCACGACTTGTCTGGCTTGCCTCGCAGGAACCGTCCCGACCTGACGCGGAACTTGAGTCGGCGGCGCGTGCTGCCGAGGCGATGCTCAGGAGTGGAGGTGCATCAATAAGTGTGCGCGACTGGCGTCTCGTCGTTAACGACAGCCTGGTTCCTGACGCGCTGTCCGGTGTTCCGGACCTTACTCTCGCGGCACGCCTCATCGGTCATGGCGTCGTGACGCTCAAGTTCGACGAATTTGCGCCGCGCTCAGAACTCCTTGCGGCGGTTCAGGCGCTGGCGGGTGAACCTGAGGTTGGCGACCGGGGCAAGAAGATCGCCGCGCTATTTCAGCCGCTTGGTCTGGCGAAAATTTACGTCACGACTTCCGGTACACTGTCACCCGACAAATGCCGCTGAACTTCTGGGTCAGATTCAGGCCGAGGTAGCCACCGGTGATTTGACCGAATTGCTGAAACATGCCGACGATCGTGTTCGCCGCGCTGCTGCGACATCATTGTCGATGCTGACCGCGCAACAGGGGACGACGGAGCCGCTCATGCGTGCACTGAACGATCCAAGCAGCACTGTGCGCGCCGCCGCGGCGGCGGGACTCGGCGCTCGCCGCAACGCGAAGGCACTCGACGCAATGCTGGCGCGTTTTGACAAAGAGGACAAGGACGATGTCCTCAATGCGTTGCTGGAAGCACTGGGTCGCAACGGAACGCCCAGCGCAGTGAAGAAGCTCATCGAGGCCGCAGAGCCTGCCGGCCTACTGTCCAAACGGAAGTCTACGGCGTATCGTTCTGCTGCCGCCGCGGCGCTACGGGGTGTCGATTCGCCCGTCGCACGTGCCGCACTCGAAAAACTCCGGCAGGACAAGGACGTTGAAGTGCGGAGTGCCGCCGGCGGCTAGCGGTGCGGGAGTCACGCTTTTGCGCGTTAGTGACTCGAAACTTCAACACAAAAAATGGGAAATCGATGAGCACTATCCGAGCTGTTGCCTTTGGCATCGTTTCATTGTGCGTAGCAACGGTCGTCGCGTGTGGAGGTGCAAAGGACACCGCTGATTATCCGGGCGGTGGAGGTGCAACCCCGCAAACGACGCCTGCCCCAACTCCTCCGCAGGCAGCGATTATTGTTCCCGCCGAGGGTGATTCGGTTTCTGGTGATTCGCTCAAGGTGACGATGAACGTCATGGGTGCGAAGATCGTTCCGGTCAACCAAGCAACCAGCTTGAAGGTGCCGCTCGAGGGACATCTGCACCTCTTCATCGACAAGGATGTCACGCCGCTGAACGTTCCGATCCCGATGGGCGACGCCGCAATGGTGCACCTCGGCACTGGTGCGACCGAGTACGTGATTCCGAAGCTGGCAAAGGGCCCGCACCGAATCATTGTGGTGTTTGCGTTCACCGATCATTCGCCGGAGATCACCGTGGCGATGGACACGGTGAACTTTATTGTTAGGTAGGTTTGTAACCTCTGACCACTGTGCACTGACCACTGCAAACTGATGTCATCCGACCGGAATCCCGGGCGGATGACATCAGTGTCCAGTGGACGGTGATCAGTGTTCAGGAGTGCGCGCGAAACTGCGATGCCGCTCAGGGCTCTCTGAGTAGCTCAAGAATTCGCGCCGCGCTCGCACCGGTTGCCAGTCCCAGCATCAAAAGCACTCGTGCTTTCTGGGGATTGAGTGTCCCAGCTCCGTAAGCTGGTCCGCGATCGGCCGCTGCTGCCGCGCCGCCGCGTCCCGCTCCGCCACCGACTGAAACGCGACCGCTCCCGGTGCGACTGCTTGTGACTATGAAAACCCCTTTGTCACGCGCCTGGCCTACACCCGTGCTCTGACCCGGAGTTGTCGCGCCAGCGCCGGCGCCCGCCAGCACGAGTCCTTTCGCTCCGGCATCCACAGCCGCCTTGATCAGGATGTCATCCGCGCCTGCGTACGTGTAGATGATGTCAACGCGCGGGAACGCTGTTACTGCAGCGACATCGAAAATGGGTTTACCACAATCCGTGCGCTCGGGTTTGTGATAGAAGACGATGCCATCGGGATCCACGACTCCAGCTACACCGACTACTGGAGCTTCGAATGCGTTGGTGCGAACTGTATTCGTCTTGGAAACGCTGCGTGCGGTGAAAACTTCGTCGTTGAGGAGAACGAGCGTGCCCCTCGATGCGGCATCGGGCGACGCGGCCACTCTCACAGAATTGAACAGGTTGGCGGGGCCATCGGCCCCAACCGCGGTTGCCTGACGCATTGCTCCGGTTACGACCACGGGGCCACAACTTGCTGTAGTGAGGTCCAGAAAGAACGCGGTCTCTTCCATCGTGTCGGTTCCGTGCGTGACAACGATTCCCTTGACTTCCGGTCGGGTACGGAAGACTTCGTTGATGCGGTCGGCGATCTGCTTCATGTGCTGCGGGGTAATGCTTCCAGAAGCGATGTTGCTGAACTGTTCCACGGTGACAGTGGCGTAGCGTTCGATTCCAGGAATGGCGGCAATCAGTTCTTCACCAGTGCGTCGCTGTCCACCTGTTGCGGCGTTGGATATCGTACCGCCCGTGGCAATCACATGTACCACCGGTGGTGGTGTGGCGGCCTGCGCAAGAAGCGCGATTGGTGCGAGCAGACAAATTGCGGAATAAGCAGCGATCACCGCTCGGAGGCTGGTGCTGAACCTGTAGTCACGCATAGGTGTCCAATGAGGAGTGTTGGATGGGTCGGACTATTGAGGAAGTATGTCGATTGGGGCGAGGAAAGTGGAGAGCAATCGCCGTTGATAGCATACAAGCGTCTGAAAATGGGTTCCGGCTTTCGCCGGAATGACAGCTCGTTTGTCATTGCCGCGCAAGCGGCAACCCATGTTCCAGTGAGAGGTGGTTTGTCATTGCCGCGCAAGCGGCAACCCATGTTCCAGTGAGAGGTGGTTTGTCATTGCCGCGCAAGCGGCAACCCATGTTCGGGTGTCAGGAACTCCATTACATCCCACTAGATTATCACACCACACAACCCTCTGAAGAGAGAATGATGTCTTCACGATCCTATTTTGGTGCCACAGTGGCATTGTTGCTCGCGTTCGGTTCGTCGGAACTACGCGGCCAGGCGCAGTCCGCGCCGATAGCCAATGTGCGCTACGACGTGACGTTCAACCGTGAGAGCGGCATTCGCCGCACCATGCGTGTCGAGATGTCCTTTGATGTGCAGGGACAGACCCCGGTCATTCTCTCCCTTCCGGCATGGACGCCGGGTTCCTATCAGATCGCCAATTTTGCGCAGTGGATCTCGAACTTTTCCGCCAGCACCGTCACAGCAGGCGTCGGGAGCGGAGCCGCGCTCAAGTGGGACAAGGTGGACCATGATACATGGCGCGTTACACCTTCCGGCGCAGCGCGCGCCAAGGTGGCGTTCGACTTCAACGCTGACTCGCTCGACAACGCAATGGCGTGGTCGCGCAGCGATTTTCTTTTCTTCAACGGGACCAATGTCTTCATGTATCCCGAGGGTCGCGGTTTCGACTGGAACGCGACCGTTGCGGTGACGACCGATGCAACCTGGAGTGTTGTGAGTCCCATGCAGTCGGGACCGCAGCCGCGCACCTACACTGCGGCAAATTATCACGACCTCGTTGACATGCCCTTTTTCGTGGGGCGCTTCGATCTGGACAGCGCGCTGGTGAGCGAGAAGTGGATGCGGCTCGCCACGTATCCGCCGCTATCTGTGACCGGCAAGATGAGGGAGGCGGTCTGGGATCAGCTCAAGAAATTCGTGCCCGCCGAAGCCAAGGTGTTCGGCGAAGTACCGTGGCAGCACTACACAGTGATGCAGATCGCGGATGATTCGTACGGCGGCGCGAGCGGACTGGAACACCAGAACTCGCACGTGAACGTAATCACTCCGTACGCGGTGGGGCATCCATTCATGGCATCGCTGTACGCCCACGAGATTTTTCACGCGTGGAACGTCAAACGTTTGCGTCCTGCTGAAATGGTGCCTTATCGCTACGACATCCCGCAGCCGACGCCTCTGTTGTGGATCAGCGAGGGGATCACTGATTACTACGCTGATCTCATGATTGTGCGGTCGGGGCTCGCCGACTCCACAGCATTTCTGGGACTAACCACTGAGAAGATCAATGAAGTGGGAATGAGTCCGCCGGTGTCGCTCGAGGATGCATCGGTGTCCACCTGGATTCAGCCTCGTGACGGAACCGGGACCATCTACTATCCCAAGGGTGCACTTGCCGGGTTCCTCCTCGACATCATGATAAGAGATGCTTCCGACAACAAGGCATCACTCGACGAAGTAATGCGGGAGATGTACAACTCAACGTACAAACAGGGTAAGGGCTTCACAGCGGAAGAGTGGTGGAGCACTGTAAGTCGTTTGTCCGGTGGAAAGTCCTTTACCGATTTCAACGCGAAGTACATCGATGGGCGCGATCCATTTCCGTTTGCTGAGGTATTGCCGCTTGCGGGCCTGATGATCAAATCCGACACGCTGCGCGAACCCAAGATGGGTATCGCCACAACCGCGGACAGCGCTGGTGTGAGAGTTGAGGAAGTGGAACCAGGCAGCGCCGCCGCAACTGCGGGCGTGAAGGTGGGCGACTATCTCGTAGCGATCGGAGAAATCATGCTCGCCGATCCGGCCTTCCTGGAAAAATTCAAGGTCAAATACGCGACTGGGACGGATGCGCAGATTCCCATTCGTGTGCAAAGAGCCGGTTCGCCGATGACGTTGTCGGCACGAGTGCAGCTGGAGATACGAGTGCAGCAAATACTGCAACCAGCGCCCGGCGCGAGCCCAAAAGCCACGCGGATTCGTGCCGGGCTGTTCGCGGGGACGGTGGGCGGGTAGTTCAACGCAGGTGTGCAACTTCTGACCACTGAACACCGTTCACTGCCCACTGATGTCATCCGACCGGAATCGCGGACGGATGACATCAGTTTGCAGTGGTCAGTGCTCAGTGTTCAGAAGTTGCACACCTGCCTCGCCCTTATGCCTGCCGTCAAATGTTGGTAAGCACCACAACATCGTCCGTCGCCCCCAGCATCCACTCCTTGTCACGCTCCGGGTTGAGCACAACCCTCGCCCGCTTGCTCGTGCCATTGGCGCAGAGCCTCAGGCCGAGCGCGATTTCTCCATGCGCTGCAGCCGCGGCCTGAACCTCGCCGAATCTCACGCCGCGTTCGCACACTCCGTATTGCGAAGCAGGCCGGAAGAAAACCTCTGCCCCTTCGGGACCGAACAATTCGTCGTACACCACGCGCAGTTCGCGGTGCAGCGCGACCTGGGTGAGAATGTGACTCATCACCGCGGGGCTCAGCAGCGTCTCATCACCAGCATCTCCCACCAGTGTGACATTCTCGGCGTCGAGCACTTCAACGAGAACATGCGGCTTGATCGTCGCGGTACCGATTGCTTCCTTGAGTACCAGGCTGCCCAGAATGCTGCGAGCGTCTCGTTCGCCCTCAGACTCGAGGCGATCGCTCGACAGGATCACCACGTTGTGGTATGAAGCAGCACCGGTCGATGTGATGTCGGCAAGCGAGGTGTATTCTCCTTCGAACATGCGCACTGAAGTGCGCCGCGGCGTGGCGTCGAAACGTGCCAGCTCGGCGAGACGTTCGGCCTTGGGCACCAGGGAAATGATATCAACCTCGAAGGATTCGTCTGAGTAGCCATCGAGTTCGCGGATGAACGCTGGCACAACATGATTCCATCCGAGCACCAAAACGCGGCGGAAGGGCAGCATCTCCACAGGTCTTTCCAGCGGAGTGGCAACGGGCACTAGTTGCATCTCGCGTGATGCCAGCGGGCGCGCATCTTCAAACGAAGCCGAAAGAAGGACCAGCTTGTCGCCCGGCTGGATGACGACAGTTGGCGGCGGATTCAGACTCGCGCGACAATTCGCTCCTTCGCCGCGAAGGATGCCCAGCGGAACCGCTCTCGGAAAGCAAGCCGTGATTTCGGTCACGCTGCGCCCCGCCAATTCGGGAACGTCCTTCAGATAAATCTCACTCCCGGCGTCGTGGCGCAGCATTTCGCTGTAGACGTGAGAGATCCCGGGGTGGCGAATGTTCTGCGCGAGCAAGCGTCCGACTATGAGATCGCTCGCAATAGTCTCGATAGGGCCGCCGTATGCATTTGCGGCAATGCGCAACTTCCTGGCGTCATTGAGTTCGGCAACCATGAGGGGCATGTCGGTCGCGCCATCATCGCGGCTCGATTTACTCGTTGCGAGGATGGTCTTGATTGTCCGCGCATCGGGATACTCGATGTTTTCGGCAGCGGAATCGGGCGCGGGGAGGAGAATTGCAGCTGCGTGCAGAAAATCAGCGCGCCGCAAATGCTCCAACCGGAGTGGAGATCCGGTGCGCAGGATGACTTGTTTAGGATTCCAGAGTGGTCCCAGGCGTTCGCGCAATTCCTGAATCATCTCCGGCACGACTTCTTCTGCGAGGATGACGACGCGTAGGCGACCAGCTCCGGCGCGCAGGAGAAAGCGTTCAACTCGCCCCTCGGACAGCATGATTTCACGCACGATCTGAATAGTGCGCGAGGACCAGCCGAGTATGAGGAGGTGGTTGTTGAGCGCGAGGGGTGTGAAGCCGGCCTGCAGTCGTGCGAGGCTGGAGTTGAGCCACTGAGTCATGATCGCGACGAGCGATCCGAGGAAGACTACATACCCGAGGGTAATGAGCGCCGTGGAGACGATGCGATTGACGGTTCCAGTGTCGTCGCCGAGATAGCCCGGGTCGGAAAGCCGCAGGAACGCCCACCATAGCGCGTCGGGGAGGTATGAGTGCTCTCGGCCTCCGAATCGCCAAACCAGTAAGCCACCAATCGTCGCCAGTGTTGCAATGAGCACCGCGATGACGAACAGCCGGTTGAGCGGTCCGCGCAGGATGAATCGTTCAAGAACGAATTTCATCCTGCCCCAGATGCGGGCGAATACGTGGACGCGTGTGGGGCGCTCTTTGACTGGCGCGGTCATGGCGCCATGAATGCTAACTCACCCGCCGTAGCCGGGGACAGTCAGCACGTGAACTTTGGCGAGGCGATAGGGGACAGCCGGGACGTGCACTTTGGCGACCATGTAGCGCAGACAAAGGGGCCATAGCCAGCGTCGCCAAAGTGCACGCCCCGACTGTCCCCCCCCGACTAAGGCGCGATGAACCGCCAGCGCGCCGTAACCGTCACCATCAGTGTGCGTTCGCCCGCATTAATCGGCGTAGCATTGGCCTGTTCCATCGCAATACCAGCAGTGCGAGCCGCTGAAGTAACCCGTCAGTGAGCCAAGTTGGCCAGCGCCCTTGACTTCCCGCTGCGGGGGATGAACCTTAGCAGAGCACGTTCGTAGGTGGTTACGCTAGTGCGCTGAATCAGTCGCGCTATTACTCCGACTGAAAACCCAGCGTCAAAACCTGAGGTCTGTCGCTCGCCAGCCTTCGTGTCATGATTCAGGAAGTCCTTGCACCTCAACACCTGGAACCACGTACGCAACCTGCAAGAATAGATCAACTCGCGCGGGTCCTTTGCGTCCTGGCTCTCGATCCGAGACAGAAGTTCGGGTCAATGGAGGAGCAGATTTTCACCGTGGCGCGAGAGGTCAAGGCTCGCGGTGGCGTGTTCGTTCCAGTATTTCAGCGGCTCCACGGCGCTAGAATGGCGGACGCGTATTCCCGCGCGGGAGTATCGGTTGAAACGCTCGACTTGGAGCGCGTAAACCCCAGTGGCCTGTGGCACGCACTACGTCTGATTCGAAAACACCGCATCAAGGTAATTCACTGGCACTTTTACAATCCGCTGAATCCCTACATGTGGTTGTTGTCCGTCCTTGCTCCCTCGGTTCGGCATATGCGCACGGACCACTCATCGCGGCCGTGGGAGACCGCGTTCCGCGTGGGTGTCAAGCACGCGATGCTCAAGCGGGTGCTGTATCGTAGATACCATAAGGTCGTCTGCGTCAGCAGTTTCGTACGTGAGTGCTGCGAGCGGGACGGGGTGTGGACGGATCTAGTGGAGTGCCATCATTTTGTGAACGTCGATCGCTTCCGGCCAGACGTCGCAACACGCGAGCGTGTGCGAGACGCCTACGGGGTGAATGGTGCCTTCGTCGCCCTCATTGTCGCACAGCTGATTCCCGAAAAGGGGGTGGACCTTGCCATTCGTGCACTTAGCAACGTCCCGGCGGACGTGCAGTTGTGGGTGGCGGGTGATGGCGCGTACGCTCGCCAGCTGCGCGAGCTTTGTGATGAATTGGGCGTGAGCACTCGGGTGCGATTTCTCGGCACGCAAGAGGACGTCGCACCACTCATGCAGGCAGCTGATTGCCTGCTCACGCCGTCGATGTGGGCTGAAGCTGCAGGCCTCGTCAACCTCGAGGCAATGGCAGCTGAGCTGCCCGTTGTAGCGAGCGCCGTTGGTGGAATTCCGGAATACGTCGAGGACGGCACCTCAGGGCTCCTCTTCCCGCGCGGTAGTGTTACGGAGTTGGCCGCGTGCATCCGACGACTCCACAGCGACCGCACTTTCGCGCGGCGGTTGGCGTTGGCGGCGCGGCAGCGCGTAGTCGCGAAGTACTCGAAGGAAAGCCGCTTGGAAGATTTTCTCGACTTGTACCGCATAAGTAACGGAGCCTGACATGGTCGGACAACTAGTGCAACAACTTGAGCGCGACGGCATCGTCGCGCTTCCGGATTTGATCTCGGCGGCACAGTTGGACGGCATGCGAAGCGCCTTCCACTCCCGGCTCTCTCGGATGCGATGGAATAACTTCGATGGATTCGAGAAGACGGAACGTTTGCGGCATATGGTGCAGGACGTGCTTACACTCGACCAAGGATTCGTCGACGTCGCCCTGCACCCGGTCGTGATAGGGATCCTCGACGCGTACATCGGAGACGCGTATGCGCTCGTCGAGGCCAAGGGGTGGAAGTCGCTCCCCACCAAGAAGGATTTCCACGGTTGGCACGGGGACGCATGGTACGATCAGCGCGTCGTCACAAGCATCCCGAGAGAGATAAAGTTGGGAGTGTATTTGTCGGATGTAGAGACCGGCGCCTTTCAATACGTGAAGGGGTCACACGGGCAGATCCATCCAAGGATGTTCCAGCCGAGCGAAGTGCCCGCGGAGCGAATCGTCGAGATGAAAGGGCCTGCGGGCAGCGCCTTTCTCTTTGACACGACCGGAATTCACCGCGCGGGCATTCCAATCCTCACGCCGCGCTTGGCGGTGTTCCTGAACTACCATGACCCGTCCATTCCGCTGCAGGAAGAGGACGTAACGTACTATCGGTACCACCCGCTGCTGCTCAACGCCGCGTTTCTTGGCAACCTCTCGGACAAGGATCGCAGAATACTGGGCATGGGGAACAAGGCCACGTTCGTACCTGGCTTTGAGCGAAAAGGGCGACACGAATGGCTGCAGCGTAGCTCTCGCCTCGCGTTCGAGACAACCATCAGGGTCGACGCATTTCGGGAGCGTGTTGCAGCGCGCATCCGCCGCACTATAGGCATGCGCTGAGGAGTAACCGCGTGACCAAGTGAAGGGCATGTTTCCGCATCTCGATGCGCTTTTCCCGTCGCCGGTCGCGGTTGTGATCGTTGGAGCGGGTGCGCGACGAACGGCCACTACGGTCTCCTTTTCTCCGAGGTCGCACACCACCCGACATCTCTCTGGGTCTCTCTCGCCGCAACTACCTTTGCGCACGAGCTGCTGCGTGAGAGCGGGCGCCTCTCGATCTCAATATTGACTCGCCGCCAACGCAAGGTTGCGCTCGCCTGCGGATCGGAATCGGGACGCACGGTTGACAAAGTCGCGATGCTGCAAGTGCGAGAAGCATCGCCGGGTTTCTTGTACCTCGAGGGCGCGATCACGTGCACGGCGTGCGAGGTGCGCACGGAGATTCCTGCCGGCGATCACACTGTGTTCGTGGCCGCCATGCTCGCAGGAGTACGAGACACGCGGGCGGTGCGCGATGGCGTCCTTCTCACCACGGATCTCTGAGCGACGTGCGATTCGCAGCCCGTCACATCTGGGACACGGGGGTCCAGTGCATCTGTGCCGTGGTCAGTGCGAGGGCTGAGCATGGCGTCGAACTGTTTCTGTCGGCGAACTTCGCGCAGCTCTCGACCACGCCGCCGCGCATTGGCATTAATCCCAATCGCCTCTACCCGATCGAGCCCGCCATTCGCTCAGCCGGCCGGTTCGCGATCAACATCATGCCGTCCTCGTCTCGCGAGCAAATGTCGCGACTTCTTCGCATCCGGCGACGCGAGCCACGCAAGGCTGATGTGCTCGGCTGGACAATCGAAACGAGCGAGGATGGAACTCCCTTCGTGCCGTCCGCGACACGGACGCTTTTCTGCGAGCTGGAGTCGGCGCATGACACAGGCGACCACACGCTGATGATCGCACGCGTAGTCGCCGTTCGGGACGGTGCCTGTGCCGGACTGCCGCCACTGCAGTTCGGTGATCTGCTCGATGCGGCGACGCCTACTCCAATGCGGGTCGCACGCTGGGCTTTCAGCGCAACGGGGGCCGTCGACATCGCGCGGCTTGCGTTGGCCCGGGTGCGTCCGCCGCCGCCAGCGGATCTGCCGCGAACCACCTATGAGATTGGCGGACATGGCCAGGAGGAGATAGCCATCGCGCTCGCCCATGGCGTCGTCGACACGGGCCGCAGACTTCGCCCGCCCGCCCCCGTCGTGCCGCGCGGCAGCATTGGTCGTGCCGAAGGGACGTTCACTGACATCGAACAAGCGGCTGCCGATCCGAGGGTGCAGGCCCTCGTCCTCATCCTTCCTCACGATGAACATCGCCGTGCGGTGGACCTGGTCATCAGCTACGGAAAGGACGTCATGGTAGAGAAACCGATTGCCACGACGCTATCGGATGCGGACGCCATGATCGCTGCCGCACATGCGCGGGGCGTCAGGCTCATGGTTGCGGAGGACATGCACTTCCGCCCGACCATCGGCGAGGCCGCGCGACGGATCGAGCGCGGCGACATCGGTGAACCATTGTATCTCCTCGCGCATGGCGGTGGCGTCTTTCATCCGCGCGGCTGGAAGAGCGATCCTCATCGCGCCGGAGGTGGAGTGCTCATGGATGTTGGGGTGCACTACGTCCGCGCGCTGCGCCTGCTTCTGGGAGAGCCTGCCTCGGTCGTTGCGTCCAGGGCGATGCAGATGGACACGCATGCGCGCGTCGAGGACAGCGTTCAGCTCATGTTCTCCAGCGATGCTGGCTGGCAATCACACATGCTTCTGAGCTGGGCATCGACGCGCGGTCATGCCCCCGACCTGGTTGTGCTGGGCGAACGAGGCACACTGCATCTGTGGGCAGGTGCAGCGCATCTCGACTTGTATCCCATCGCTCCCCGGCCACTGAGTACGCTGCTGCAGTTCGTGCGTCCTGCGTGGCTGCAAAGCGCACTGCGCTCGCCCACGCTGCAGCGCATCCGGATTCGGCTTCCGCGAGCCGAGGGTACCGGTCATGCGGCTTGCTTCCGCGAGTTCATCTCGGCGATCGAGGAGGGACGAGCTCCCGCAACAAGTGCGGCAGACGCGCGCCGCGACCTGGAGATCGTGCTGCGGGGGTACGAGGCCTTGGCGAGCGGAACGAGCGTCGCGCTATGACGTGACCTGGCCCCAAGATGCCCAGTCAACACTAATACGCATCTATAGTTGCGAAAGCGCTTCCAGGGTTCCCCATTGACTGTAAATTTGAGTATGTCGTCGAGCTTGCGTTATGCGTTAACGGGTAGCGGACAGCAGCTCGTTGCGTGTGCCGAACTGCTGCTCGCGCGCGGCCACCAAATTGTTGGAATCTTGTCGGATAGCCCCGAAGTTATCGCATGGGCCAGGGGTCGCAGTGTGGCCATTCAGCCCCGGGATGGATCCGAGACCGAATGGCTCGTTGGCACGCCGTTCGACTATCTCCTCAGCATCATCAACCACGAGATCCTGCCGCCCGAGCTGGTAGCGGCGCCCATTAAGCGCGCGATCAACTACCACGACTCGCTGCTGCCACAGTATGCCGGCTTCAATGCCACTTCATGGGCAATACTCGATGGCAAGTCTTCGCACGGCGTGACCTGGCACGAGATGACGGAGGACGTCGACGGCGGCGGAATTCTCTTGCAGCGTGCCGTTGAGATCAGCGACGACGACACCGCGTTCACACTGGGTGTGAAATGCAGCGAGGCCGGAATCGAGTCGTTCGCCACGCTGCTGGGTCGAATGGAAAAGGATTCGCTGCGTTCGCGACCCCAGCAGGGACGCCGCAGCTTTCACCTCCGCTCGGACCGCCCCGGCACTGCGCTCATGAATTTTTCGCGCCCCGCTGCCGAACTGAACGCAATGGTTCGCGCCTTGAACTTCGGACCCGAAGACAACTGGATGGCGAAGCCGAAGTTGAGAGCGCCGGGCGGTTATCTGTGCGTGATGGAATCGCGCGTCGACGCATTTCAAAACGGCGCGCCTGGAACGGTGCTGTCGATAAGCAATCGCGGCATCACAATCGCGGCTCGTGATGGAAGTGGGGCGCTGAATCTTTCGGAGCTGGCTACGCTGAACGGTGAACCCATCGATCCGGTGAGGGCGGCTACTCGCTTCGGAATTACCGAAGGCACCTGTGTACCGCCGACCGATGGAATAACGACCGATGAAGGTGAAGCATTCGACGCGCAGCTCTCGAAGTCAGAGCGCTTCTGGGTGAAGCGGCTGGGCAGGCTGAATTCTGCTGCGCTCCCGGACCTTGCGGCGCACCAGGAAAAACCGCGCCCTCGAGGTATTCAGCGCGCCTACCCGGTATCGCTCGCGGGCGCATCGTCGGCCTGGCGCGCGGGGGTACTTGTGGCAGCGCTGTCGACCTGTCTGAAAAGACTGGGTGGCTGTGACGGCGATGAGTTCGATCTGGGAGCGCACGTGGGCGTGCCGGATGTTCTGCGGCCGTTCTATTCGCCGGTCTGTCCGCTGCGCTGCAAGGTGGGGAGCACGACAACATTCAGAGCGCTGGTCGAGGAGACGGTTCGGGAGATGGCGCTGGTCGCCTCGCGCGGCACCTATGCGAAAGATGTGCTTCTGCGTTATCAGTCGCTGCGCGGCCGCACAGGCGCGCTGTCCATTCCGATCGGGGTATGGTGGAGCGACACTGCGATCGAAACCGCGTCAATTGTCGCGAACGCCTTGCGTGAAGGCACGCATCTGACACTAGTGACTGCGGCCGGCGCAGGTTACGCCTGGGTTTTCGATGAGGCAGCCATTCCGGCGAAAGCCGCGCACGTCCTCGCGGAACGTTTTGACGTCCTTCTCGACGCGGCGCTGCGCGAAACAGAGACGCCCGTTCATTTGCTTCCATTGCTTGCGCGCGCGGAACGTGAGCAGCTGCTGACCACCTGGCAAGTGACAAAACAGCCATATGAATCCGATGTCTGCGTTCACGAGCATTTCGAGCGGCAGGTTGAGCGCACGCCCGACGCACCGGCCATCGCCTTCGGCAACGCAACGCTCACGTACCGTGAACTGAACCAGCGCGCCAACGCATTCGCTCGCAGACTTCGTGCGGAAGGCGTCGGCCCGGAAGTTCTCGTTGGAATCTGCGTTGAGCGCTCCATCGACATGATGGTCGCGCTGCTCGGCATACTTAAGGCGGGCGGTGCTTATGTGCCACTCGACCCCGCATACCCGCGTGATCGCCTCGCGATCATGCTCGAGGATTCCAAGGCGCCCATTGTTGTGACGCAGCGGGCGCTACGCTCAGCGCTTCCGGCAAGCGCAGCCAAAGTGTTGCTCGTTGACGAGGACGAAAAGCGCGTTGCCGAAGACGTGGGCAATGTCACGTCGGGTGTGAAAGCCGGGAATCTCGCGTACGTGATCTTCACGTCCGGTTCAACCGGGCGGCCGAAGGGCACAATGTTGGAACACCGCAACGTCTCCAATTTCTTCGCCGGGATGGACGCTGTTGTGGGACGAGAGTCAACCGGAGCCTGGCTCGCCGTCACGAGTATCTCGTTCGATATCTCCGTGCTGGAATTGTTCTGGACGATTGCTCGGGGATTCAAAGTGATAATCGCTCCAGAAACCGATCGTGCGTCAATCGAACGGCGCGAGCGCAACGCGAATCCTCCAGCGAAGCCGGTGAATTTCGGGCTTTTCTATTTCTCGGCTGATTCTTCGAGTGCCGCTGGCGGCGACCCTTACCGTCTTCTGATCGAGGGTGCAAAGTTCGCTGATGAGAATGGGTTCACCGCCGTGTGGACCCCTGAACGCCATTTTCACGCTTTCGGCGGCCTCTATCCGAACCCCGCGGTCACAACGGCGGCGCTTTCAACCATCACCAAACGCATTCATCTGCGCGCCGGCAGTGTCGTGCTGCCACTGCACAATCCCATGCGCGTTGCCGAGGACTGGGCGGTCATCGATCAGTTGTCCGGGGGCCGGGTGGGACTGTCATTCGCCTCGGGATGGCATGTGAACGACTTCGCCTTCATGCCCGACAATTTTGAGCGAAGGCGCGAGGTGATGTTGGAGTACATCGACACCGTGCTGAAACTCTGGCGCGGCGAGAAAGTCGCCGTGAAGAATGGCGCTGGCGCCACAATAGAAGTTTCGGTGCTGCCGCGTCCTGTGCAGGAACGTCCTCCGCTCTGGCTCGCGTCCGCGGGTTCCGTTGAGACGTTCGCGTTAGCGGGACGTATTGGTGCCAATGTGCTGACCAACATGCTGGGACAGGACCTTGCCGATCTGCGCACCAAGTTCGAGGCGTATCGAACAGCGCGGCGCGCTGCCGGCCACGAGGGCGATGGAATTATTTCCGTCATGATGCACACGTTCGTGTGCGGCAGTACCGAAGAAGCGCGCCGCCTGGCGCGCAAGCCGTTCTCGGATTATCTGGCCAGCTCTTTTGATCTCGTGAAAGTCGCGCCGAAAATGTTTCCCGCTTTCCGGCAGCCATCACGCGGAAAGACAGATGACACCGCAATGCACACGGCCGAATTCAGCGCTGAGGACATGGAGGCACTGCTCGAACACGCGTTCGATCGCTATTTCGAGACGGCTGGACTGTTCGGAACGCCCGAACGCGCGCGCGAGATGGTGGAGCGACTTGCTGAAATCGGCGCGACCGAAATGGCTTGCCTCATCGACTTCGGCATCGACCCTGATCTTGTGCTTCAGAGCCTGCCGCACCTGCATCGATTGCAGGAACTATGCAAGACGCGACCATCCCGTCGCGTACAGATTGTCGAGAAGCCGGCGGATGGCATTGCCGAGCTCATACTGCAGCACAATGTCACACACCTGCAGTGCACGCCGTCCATGGCGCGAGTACTTGCAGGCGATCCTGACTCGCTGGGCGCCATGGCAGGTCTGCAGAGGTTGCTGGTTGGTGGTGAGGCATTGCCGGCTGATCTCGGCGCGCAACTGTCCGGTGCGGTCAAGGGTGATGTGCTCAACATGTACGGTCCGACAGAGACGACAGTCTGGTCCACCACATCAGTTGTGTCGCGGTCCGGACCAGCAACGATTGGACGACCGATCGCGAATACAACTATCCGCATACTCGACGAGTTCGGGCAACTGGTTCCGGTCGGAGTTGCGGGAGAACTCTGCATCGGCGGTGCTGGCGTGGCGCGCGGGTACCTGGGGCGCAGCGATCTTACCACTGAGCGCTTTGTCCCCGATCCATACGCGGCGGGTGAGCGCATATATCGCACTGGTGACCTGGCACGTTATCGTCCCGACGGCGAAATAGAATTCCTCGGCCGCATCGATCACCAGGTCAAGATCAGCGGGCATCGCATCGAACCTGGCGAAATCGAAAGCGCTCTGGCGCGGCATGCAGCGGTGCGCCAGAGCGTTGTTGTGGCGCGCAACGGAGACAAGCATGACGGAAATCCTCTGCTCGTCGCATATGTTGTTCTTTCGGGCAATCGCACTGGCGCGGCGCAACAGGATACAGCGCGCGTGGCCGACTGGCAGACCATCTGGGAAGCGACGTACCAGCGCATGCGCGAGAACGGGAGTCCATCCGACGCGCGCTTTCGCATCGACGGATGGAACGATAGCTACAGCGGAGAGCCCATCCCGCGGGACGAGATGCGCGAATGGCTCGATACAACTGTGCAGCGCATCCTTTCGCTCGGTCCGAAGCAGGTCCTCGAAATCGGCTGCGGTGCCGGACTCATTCTGTATCGCCTGTTGCCACATCTGGAGCACTACACCGGCGTCGATATTTCGCGCGCGGCACTCGCTGCCATTCAGCATGAACTGACACCCGCCGAGTCAGCGAAGGTGACATTGCTGTTGCAGCCGGCGCATGCCCTCGAGGGTGTGGCGCGCGGATCGTGCGATACCGTTGTGCTCAATTCGGTGGTGCAGTACTTCCCGGACGCTGATTATCTCAGACAGGTATTGCAGCGCGCTGCGGATCTTGTCGCAGACGGCGGGCACATATTTGTCGGCGACGTGCGTAGTCTCGCGCATCTCGATGCGTTCTACACCTCGGTTGAGCTGAGCAATGCATCTGGACAGATGGATCAGTCCGAGGTGCGCGCGCGCGTCCAACGTCGCGCTGCGCACGAAAGTGAGCTGGCGCTTTCGGAAGAATTCTTCCGCACGCTGGTCCGCGACACGCCACGATTGTCAGGAATGCATGTGGAACTGAAGCGCGGGCGCGCGCGCAACGAACTGACGCGATTCCGCTACGACGTTGTGCTGCATGTACAGTCGTCGGTGGAGCGCGAGCATGCGCAAGTCGCCCCGCCCGTGAACGCGGAGAACCTTGACGCCATTCGAGCTCTCCTTGCGAATGAGCCCCCGATGTTGTCCCTGGCCAGCATACCCAATGCACGGCTCACGCAGAACGTTGGTGTGGATCCGGAACAACTTTACACCGTGAACGATTCGTATGATGTGCAGATTCGCTGGGCGAGCAGCGGAGACCCGACACGTTTCGATGCCCTGCTTCGTCACAGCGCGCGTGGCACACGCGCGCAGTGGCCCCCGGATCAATATGCGTCCATTCAGGAGCGCACGGCCATTCAGCAGGCGAACACCCCGGTAAGGATGAACGATGTTGACGCTGTGACGACAGAGTTGCGCTCGCACCTGGAACAGAGTCTGCCGGACTACATGGTTCCCGCCACGTTCGTTGTAATGGAGTCGCTTCCACTCACGCCGAATGGAAAGATCGACCGCAAGGCTCTTCCAGACCCCGTGCTCCGTGCGCAGCGTTCAGAAGCGCAGTACGTCCCTCCCACGAATGACATGGAGGAGAAGATCGCGGGAATCTGGCGCGTGCTGCTCGATCTGGAGCGCGTGGGACGTCAGGATAATATCTTTGACCTCGGCGCCAATTCATTGTTGACCATGCAGGCCAACAACAGGCTCTCCTCATTGCTCGGGCGCAAGGTTTCTCTCGTCAGCATGTTCCGCTATCCATCTGTCGCATCACTCGCGACGCACCTCGGTGATGCATCGGGCCCGGGTGCGACGCAGGCGAATGAGAAGCGCGCGCAAGATCGCGCCAGTCGTGCCGAGCAGGCCGCGGAGCGACGGCGCGCGCTGAGGGCAGGTCGAAAGGAAAAATGAGCAAGGGAGATATCGCAGTTATCGGCATGGCAGCGCGATTTCCCGGCGCGCCTTCCATTGCGGAATTCTGGACCAATGTGCGCGATGGAGTTGAGTCCATTCGCAGACTCACGGATGAGGAACTCCTGGCTGCAGGAGTAACGCGCGCGGAGTTCGACGACCGCGACTACGTGAAGGCATGCCCTGTATTGAACGGTATCGACCAGTTCGACGCCGCCTTCTTCGGATTCAATCCGCGTGATGCGTCGGTGATGGATCCGGCGCACCGGCTCTTCCTCGAACTCGCCTGGGAGGCAATCGAACACTCTGGTCATACGGCACTCCCGGATGAAGGAGCCGTTGGTGTGTTCGCGGGATCGGGAGCGCCCTACTACCTGATGGACAATGTGCGGCGCAACAGCGCCCTGATGAAATCGATGGGTGAGTTCCTCGTGCGGCACACCAACAACGACATGAATTTTCTCGCCACGCGAGTGTCGTACGAAATGGATCTGCGCGGCCCGAGCATCAACATCCAGACCGCGTGCTCCACCGCTCTTGTCTCGGTGCACATGGCCTGCGAAAGCATCAGAAGTGGAGACTGTGTGCTCGCGCTGGCGGGCGGGTCTACGGTGCTGATTCCTGACAGACAGGGCTACATGTATCAGGAAGGTGAGATCCTTTCACCCGATGGACATTGCCGGCCATTCGATGAGAAGAGTGCTGGAACAGTATTCGGATCGGGCAGCGGATGCGTCGTACTCAAGAGCCTTCAGGCCGCCCTCGACGATGGCGACACCATACACGCTGTGATCAAGGGATCGGCGGTGAACAACGATGGCGCCTTGCGCGTCGGTTATCTCGCCCCGGGAGTGGAAGGACAGGCCGCCGTAGTGACCAAGGCACTCGAAGAGGCGGGAGTACCGGCGGACAGCATCACGTACATCGAAACACACGGCACGGGCACCAGTGTGGGTGATCCTATTGAGGTTGAGGGTCTCAATCAGGCATTTCGCGCGTATACCAGCAGGCGTCGCTACTGCGCCATCGGTTCGGTGAAATCAAATGTCGGCCACCTGGGAGAAGCGGCCGGGATTGCGTCGCTGATCAAAGCGATCATGGCGATGAAACACAGGCAGCTCCCTCCCAGCCTCGGTTACGAGAAGCCCAATCCGCAAATCGATTTTGACGACAGCCCATTCTTTGTGAATGACCGGTTGCGAAGCTGGGATGCGCCGGCCGGCGCGCCATTGCGTTGCGGCGTAACCGCGCTGGGTGCGGGTGGCACCAATTGTCACATGATTCTGGAGGAGGCACCAGAGCGCATTGACGGTGAAGGAGCGCGCGCCGTGCAGATCATGGTGCTGTCTGCGAAGACTGAGGAAGCGCTGGAGCAGGCGCGCGAGAACATGGCGCAGGCAATTGAGGACGATGCCAACGTCGATCTTGCGGACGCCGCTTACACCCTCGCGGTGGGTCGCAGGGCCATGCCGTTTCGCTGCGCATTGACGGTGCGCAGTCGCGAACAAGCGGTGGAGCAATTGCGGCAACGCGATGCGAAGCAGGTGATGACCGGGCACGCGGACGACAGTGCCGCCACGGTCGTCTTCATGTTCCCCGGTGGCGGAGCGCAGTATGCGGGAATGGGAAGGGAGCTGTACGAGCAGGAGGAGGTGTATCGTGTCGCGGTGGACGAGTGTTTCGCTATAGTAAACCCGCAGCTGGGCCGCGATCTTGGGAAGCTGATGTTTTGCGACGTTGCGGACATCGCGCGTGCCGCGCGTACACTGGAGCAACCTTCTCTCTCCCTGCCATCGCTGTTCACCACCGAGTATGCGCTGGCAAAACTCTTTCAGTCGTGGGGCGTCGAACCAGCCGCACTCCTGGGACACAGTATGGGAGAATATGTCGCGGCGTGCCTTTCGGGAGTGATGTCGCTCGAAGATGCTTTGCGGCTCGTAATGCTGCGCGGAAAACTGTTCGGATCCGTCCCGCGCGGTCGAATGCTCAGTGTTTCACTGCCCGAGAATGAATTACGCAAGCTGATGCCGGATGGGCTCAACATTGCCGCCGTAAATGCACCGGAGCTGTGCGTTGCATCAGGACCTGAAGCGCTGATTGAAACACTGGAACGGCTGCTGGCCGAGCGTGAGATCGACTGCACGCGCATCCATATCGACGTGGCAGCGCATTCAGCGATGCTCGACCCCGTGCTCGATACCTTCCGGCAATTCTGCAGGAGTATTGATTTCCAGCAACCGCAGATCCCATTCCTTTCGAACCTGACCGGGAAATGGATCAGCGCTGCGGAGGCGATCGACCCGGAGTACTGGGTGAAGCATCTGCGGTCGACAGTGCGTTTCGCCGACTGCCTGGAAACCCTTCGTTCTGGTGGAGAGCGTGTGTTGCTCGAGGTTGGACCCGGCAGAACACTGAGCACTCTGTCGCGCGCGCAACGCAACCCCGCACGACACTCGATGAATTCCATGCGGCATCCCGATGAGGTTGCGAGCGACCTGGATTTCGCTCTGATCACGCTGGGGAAACTGTGGATTGCCGGCGCGCCCGTGGAATGGACGGCGCTGTACGATGGCCAACTGCGCAATCGTGTTCCTCTGCCCACTTATCCGTGGGAGCATCAGCGACACTGGGTTGACGCACCGATTGTGACTGTGGTTGCCCAACCGACGGCACGCGATGACTCGCGTCGTGATCGCATTGACGACTGGTTCACCAGACCATCGTGGCGCCAGACCTTGCCGCCGCCACCGTTGGGGCATTCCGATGAGCGTGTCCTCATCTTCGCAGATTCAGCGGGACTGGGAGAGCTGATCGCAGCGCGCCTCTCCGCAACTGGCCGGCGTGTGCTGCGGGTGAACGCTGGTACTGAATGGAGACAAACGGACGATCGTTTCACGATGCGTCCCTCAGCCCCTTCGGACTACGAGAACCTGATCAAGGCACTGGTCGCCGACGGTGGAATTCCACAGCGCGTCGTTCACACATGGGGCGTCACAAGCGGCGCGCAGCCGGCGGAAATCGGAAGCGTAATGGAGCACGGGTTTCACAGTTTGCTCTGCTTCGCACAGGCGTTGAGCAACGAGGACCCAGAGGCGCGGTTCACCCTGGATGTCGTCACCAACGATCTTCAGCAAATTGGCGGTGAGACGCTGTTGCAGCCCCTCAAGGCTGTGCTGCTGGGCCCTTCGCGCGTGATGCCGCAGGAATTTCCCAATGTTCGGAGCCGCGCAGTCGATATTGTTCTACCATCCGCTGGTTTCCAGCGCGAGGCGATTGCGACACTTGTTGCGGCTGAAGTGGTCTCCGAACCGATCGACGATACCGTTGCATTCCGCGGACAACAGCGCTTCGCGCAATCGCTGGAGCCCGTGTCGCTCGAAACGGGGGCGAGCAGGCTGCGCGATCGTGGAGTTTACCTGATCACCGGTGGCCTCGGCGGCATCGGCTACACGCTGGCTGAGCATCTCGCAAGAACGCGTCGCGCGCGACTCGTACTTACCGGTCGTGGTGCGACGTTGACGCGATCCAGTGCTCGCGTAACTGCACTGGAAGCACTGGGTGCCGAGGTTGAGGTAGTGCAGGCCGATGTCACGAGCGTAACGCAGATGAGCGCGGCGGTCGCGCGCACTAACGAACGCTTTGGCGCGCTGCATGGTGTATTCCACGCCGCAGGTACGCTCGGCGACAGTCTCATGCCTCTCAAGACACGCGAAGATGCTGAACGTGTGCTGGCGCCGAAGGTGCAGGGGACATTGGCTCTGGATGCGGCGCTCGGAAACACTCCGCTCGATCTTTTCGTGCTGTTCTCATCGATCAGTTCCATTGCCGGCCTACCGGGTCAGGCTGACTACACAGCTGCCAACGCATTCCTCGATGCATTTGCGTACGAGCGCAGCGCGCGCGATGGGACCTTCGCGATCGCGATCAACTGGAGCGCATGGCGCGATGTTGGAATGGCCGCGAACATCGCGTCAGGAGCGGGCAGTGGAGGCGGAGTTGGCGAGGAGATTCATCCGGTTCTCGGGCGCCGGATCTGGGCCAGCGCCGAGGCGGAACTGTTCGCCGCGGATTTGTCGGTGTCCTCGCATTGGGTGCTGGCCGAGCACAGGCTGCGTGGCGGGCGGTCGCTCATGCCCGGCACCGGCCTTCTCGACATCGCACGCGCTGCGCTTGAAGCACGACCCGAACCACGCCCGCTGGAGATTCGCGATCTTGCGTTCCTCTCGCCGTTCGTTGTGCAGGATGATGCGCCGCGAGAGTTGCGCGTTCACCTCGGTCGCAACGGCAGCGACAGTCAGACGCTGGTAATCGCCGGCCGCAGTGCAGGCGACGACGGCAAACCTTCGTGGCAGGAACATGTAACCGCGACGGTCGGGTATGTGAATGGTGATGAACCGCGCATACTCGATCTCGCGGCGATTGCGGCAAGGTGCACGGTGAGTGAACAGAAGTTTGGAGATGGAGAGCGGAGTCCGCACATGGACTTCGGGCCACGGTGGCGGAACAAACGGTCCATCCGTTATGGCAATGGGGAAGCACTGGCCGTTCTCGAACTTCCCTCGGAATTCGCGAAGGACTCTGTGGCGTATCGCTTGCACCCGGCGCTAATGGACATGGCGACAGCGTGTGGCTGGGCGTTGGTGCCCGGGTTCGACCCTGCGAACGATTTCTACGTGCCGCTTTCGTATACGAGGCTTCGAATGTTCGCGCCATTGCCCGCGCGCATCTACAGCCATGTAAGGTTAGTCCCCAGCGAGTTTGACCCAAAGGAGATCGTGGTCTTTGATGTAACGATCACCGATGAAGCGGGGCGCGAGCTGGTGGACATCGAAGGTTTCATGATGACGCGGGTGACCGACAGCCGCGTGCTCGAAGGCACGGACGCCCGTTTTGGGAAGAGGCGATCTCACGCGAATTTCGATCCGCCTCCGATAACAACTCAATTGCCACCGCTGGTGAAATGGCTGGACGGCGCCATCCATTCGGGTGAAGGAATGCAGGCTTTGGAGAAGATTATCGCTGGACCGGCTCTTGCTCAGGTATTCGCAACGCCCAAACCAGTGAATTCACTAATGGCCGAATTGCGACAACCGCAGGTCCACGCAGCACCGGCGCGCGCGGTGGCGCCAGCTGCGCCCACCGCACCGCTCGCGGAAATTGAGGCTGTACTCGCCACGCACGAAGTGGTGAGGGAATGCGTTGTTCTGCAGCGACCCAACAAGCCGGGCGAACTCACACTGGTGGGGTACGTCGTGTTCGAACAGGGTCAGCAAGCCACAGTGAGCGATTTGCGGCGCTTCCTCAAGGCGCGACTGCCCGAGCATGTGGTGCGAACCTTTGTGGAACTCAATTCGCTGCCTCGCACGATGGATGGATCGGTGGATCGCGTCGCCCTCCCCGATCCTTTCGGCGTTGCGGACAAACATGTGGCGCCGCGAACGGAGACAGAAACCATCATTGCTGATATATGGAAGGAAGTGCTTGGCGTTGATCGCGTGAGCATCCACGACAACTTTTTCGATGCGGGTGGCCACTCACTCCTTGCCGTGCGCGTGGTGGTGCGAATAGACAAGAAACTCGGTGTTCGCTTGAACCAGGCGATGATGGTGCTTCAGACGCTCGAACAGATCGCCGCAGAGTGCGATAAGCGTCGCAGCGTGGTAGCTGCTGCTGCTGCTGCAAAACCAGTCGTGCAGGAATCGGGTGGCATTGGCCAGAAACTCCGCAACGTCATCTTCGGCCAGTAGGTACTGTCCCTTTTTCGTCATTCCGGCGAAGAAACGTCACCCCGGCGAAGGCCGGGGCGGAATCCATGGTTGAGGAGAAAATGGATTCCGGCTTGCGCCGGAATGACGGCAAAGGGTAAGTGTCCTCTGCTACGGAGAGATAAAACGCCAGCGCGCTGAAACGGTCACCATTAATGTTTGTTCGCCCGGGTTTATCGGCGTTGGATTGGCCTGTGCCGAAACCTCCATACGTGCCATGTAGGGCATCGGTGGCTGCGGTGTGTAGCTCGACGACGATAACTCGATCAGCGTGCCCAGCCGACCACCGGCCGCAGCGGCCATCACTTCCGCGTCCGCCCGTGCCTTTTGCACCGCTTGCGCCAGCGCACGTCCGCGCGCTGCATCGACGTTGGACGAGTAGAAATGCAAACCGTGGACATTGTTGGCGCCCGCGGACATTCCGGCGTCAATCACCGCGCCCGCCTGATCAATCCTTCGCACCTCCACGCGAATGGTGTTGCGTGCGATGTATCCGATTATTCGCGGCCGGCCGGCATCGCGGCTGTAATCATACTCCGCGTTGACGTTGTAGCCCGAAGTGCCCAGCTGCGCGTCCAATATTCCCAGCGTCTTGATTTTCGCGAGCACGGCAGTGGTGATGCGCGCGTTCTCCGCTGCTGCGGCTGACGCCGTGGCTGCACGTGTTTCCACTGCGACATCAATTCGCGCTCTGTCCGGCGTGACCTGTGTTTCGCCACTTCCGGACGTGACAATCTGTGGTATGACGGGTTGCTGAGTTCCGGTCTGCTGCGCCTCAACGGTCGCAAGCGCGAAGGGAATAGCCGCCAACAATGACAAGAATTTCATTTTGCCTCCAAGGGTAATGCTCGCGAAAGACCGTACCGTAGTATCTGCTTCGCGATCGTCTAGTGTCCTGTCCCGCAAGTACCATGCATCATTCGGCGCGTCTCGCGGTCCATGGCGGCGTTGCTCCTCCTTGAATTAGCGCTGCTAGTCCGGCGTCGTCGCGCCTTGCCCTGAACCGCGATCCATCGCCGACTAATGCACGGTACTTACGGGACAGGACACTGGTTGCATGTTAGACTACCCCAGTGCACCTGTGATGTCACATCGCCAGAGGATGTATGGAACTCCTGCGTTCTCCTGACACCGCGAGCGAATGTTGCAATGGGGCCGTGCTTCGCCCGGCGTCCTGCGCCCTGCGGCTCATAGCGAGGCCCAGTTCGTCCTCCAACACCGATGCCAGTGCGTCGTGGCTCCAGAGGGGGGTGAAAGTGTGGTTGGGACCATTTATCTGTCGAATCGAGACCCTTTCATCTTGAAGCAAGCGACGCAGAGATGAACCACCTTGCACTCTCAAGAGACCTTCCCCCGGGTCGCCCGCGGAGAAAATAAATCGCAACGCCACCCCTCGGCCGGCGACGCGGTCCAACTCGGTTCCGAGGTCGTTCGACAGGGCGAGGCCCGCACTTCGCGCCAGATCGCGCATGCGCGCCCCGATCTTGAGTGCGATGGTGCGAGCAATCACCTGGGTGAACTCGCTTACACTCACCTTCCCTGACAGGACCTTCTTCCACTTTCCAATATGCTGTGCCGATTCCTCGTAACGCGTCATGGTTTCAAGTACCTGTGACGACGGATATGCCAGCGACATTCCCGGCTTCCAGAAGTACACGAGTGGATTGATGATCGCCGCGGCCGACAGCGGCAGTCCCTTCGCCGCTGCCTTCAATGCGTGATAGGCGCCAGAGCACATTCCCGTCGCTTGAATCGTGGTCACTCCCCAGGACTTCTGGAGGTACTGCAACGCTGCCTCGATGTCACGAACAGCGCAGGAAGAGTAGACGACATTCTCAGTTTCACCCGGCCGTGTCGGACTGTCGCCAACTCCGGAAAGGTCAAAGCGCAGGACGACATGACCGCGTGCGGCCCAGCGGCGTGCCAGTTGCACGTACAGCCTGTGGGGTCCGACATTCGGAACAGCACCAGCGTTGAGCAGCACTATCGCCGTTTTGGAATGCGCTCTTCCAGGCGGCGCGCTCACAATGCCGAACAATGTGCCGTCAGAGTCCAGAAAGGTCGCTGTCTCTTCTACCCCCGGTGCAACCCTGATTGGCTCGCGCGGAATCTCCCATGATGCGTGTGCGTTTGCGCGTTTGCCATTGTTGCTGCTGCCCAGCAACTGGAGCCATTCAGTCGTGGCGCCAACCATTTCTTCAGGCACCACGCTGTCGTGCGGATCGAGCATCATTTCGATGTATCCCCGTCGCTGCTGATGCTCCACATTCGCGTCGAGCGCGCGCAGGCGCTCCACCCATCGAGTGTCGCGGGCGAGCTCGGCGCGATCGATCACAAGGACTTCGCGCGCGGGGCGGCGCTGCATGCCCAGCAGATCCACCGTCTGCAACGCAGCCTTTGTCTCGACTGTGATGAGGAAGCCAACGCTCTCATCGTCTCCGGGCACAACTGTCGCGCCGTCGGGCGGCTCGGTCTGGCCCATTGCGATTTGCATCGCTCTCAGCTCTCGCAACCATGATTTGCCGCTGATAACGGGGGCGATCGCTATCAAACCCGAGACGTCATCGCGCTCGCTCGCAGCCTGCGCGGCCAGTGTCGCCCCGAGCCGCACGCCCAAGAGACAGAGCCGCTCCACTTGCCCCGACCGTCTCATCTCATCAAGTGCGGAGTGCACGCTGCCCAGCCAGGCATTCCAGCGTCCCGGGTCGCGATCATCACCAGCCGAGTTGCCCGTGCCATCATAGTCAAAACGCAAAGCGGGAACACCAGCAATCGCTGCGGCTATAGCAAAATGTCGCAGGCTGCGGTTCGCGCAGATCGCCTCGTTGCCAAATGGGTTGCAAAGAACAAGACCCACGTTCCGAACTGACACATCGTCTGGCGGTAAATGGAGCCAGCCAAAGCACCGTCGTTGAGCCGGTCCAAAACTGAGCGGAATCGCGCGCGACGGCATCGGGATCACCGCCACGAAGAGTCGACCATGATTGGCGCTGGCGCTTCCGCGTTCAAAGCGCGAACAGAACCGCGCGGAACCTGCGCGTGCGGCGAACGATTGCCGCGGTCAGTCCGCTGCAACCCGACGCGCAGTTCCTGTCCTGGAGCCATGTGGAAATAGTTGTCATCACTCACAAATCCAGGGGCCTCTATGCTGATAGACTGCGCGAACTTGCGCGTGCGAATCACCAGGTCACCTCCGCCATCTTCCCGCATGCAGGCTCGTGCGCTCAGTCCGATGTCCGCTTCGAACGCATTTGGCATGCCGCGCGTGAAATAGAAGGCCTGCCTCAATGTACCTCCAGAGGTATCGCGCAATGTGGCGACTACGACGTCGTGCGACGGCGGCCCGAAGCGATAGGCATAGGTGAGGTCCAGAAAACTGTCGAACAGTTGCGCCGCGTTAAGCTCGACGGCCGAACGTGGGGCGACCTGGACAGTCTGGACACCTTTGAACACCGGCGTCTCCCAGCGGTTGAAAACGGAGATTTCCAGCTCACCCTGCAATGTGGTTGGCAAGTCGTTTACGATGTGCACGTAGAGGCCATTGCAACCTTCGTCGGACAACGAAATGGCCAGGGGCGACAGCGCGCGCCGCAGGTAATGCCACGCCGCCTTCGGATTGCCCGACGCGTCGATGATGCCCCAGCCCGCGCCAGGCCAGAGATCACGCAGGAACCAGATGAGACCGCCACGGGTTACCGATCGCTGCCGTCGCCACTCGGAGAAAACCGTTGCCATCACTTCACCAGTCACGGCACGTCCCAGCGCGAGATAGCGATCATGATCAGCATAGCGCAGCTGGAGCGGATCAACCCGGTAGAGTGCGGCGAGATAGAAATCCCTTACGTCGTCAAAATCCCAGCCGGCGCCGGCATCGCGTGGCGCTCGCAATTTCCAGCCGGGGTGGTGCACTTTGGGATCCTTCCCTGCCGGGAGATCCGCTGTGCTCTCCGGATCGGGAACGTTGGCGAAGGCGAGGCATTCCGACGCGAAGCGCACTTCGGATCGCCGCGCATCCTCGAGGGGTCGCATGTAAGCGCCGACAGCGAACCAGGATGTTGACCCAACATTGCCCTGGTGCGGGAAATCTCCGCCATGCGCCGAGGATGGCCAATAAGGCACGCTGGGGCACGCGTCGCGCGCCAGTGCTGCTATCCGCTCGTGGAACAGGCGCGGCGACCAGCGCTCGCGCGGCGTTGCCCACATCGCCGCCTGTTGTTCCACCTCACTGCCACCACAGAGGACCGCGAGAGCAGGTCGCCCCTGCAAACGTGCAAGCTGCTGGCTGACCTCAATATCCACCAAACGGAGAAATGCTTCATCCTCGGCGGGATAGTCGAGGTTCGCGAACATGAAATCCTGCCAGAGAAGAACGCCCCGCGCGTCACATTCATCCAGGAATTCGTTGCTTTCATATACCATCGTTCCACACACGCGCAGCATGTTCATTCCCGCGTCGACCACCTGGCCGAATGCGTGCGAGAGATCGTCCGGCGCCGCCGCAAGTGATACGGGATCGATTGGCGTCCAGCATGCGCCCCTGCAGAACACAGGTGCGCCGTTGACATGAAGCGCGAAGTCGCTGTCATGCGTGACGAGATTTATGGAGCGAAAACCGATCGCGCCCAACTCCGCTTGAACTATCGTTCCAGCGACATTCATTCTTAGCTGAGCACTGTACAGTGATGGCTGACCATGTGTGTGTGGCCACCAGGGCTCCACATCGGGCACCAGCAACTGACCGGACATCTCGCCATCGCTGCCGGCACGCGAGAGCGGCGCCTGAAACGCGCGTCCCTCGCGCTCGAGAATCACCTCCGCGTCTGTAACAGCCATGCGGTCCAGACTTGTGACCTTGCACGCGATGTTGAATTGGCCGCTCGCGTCGGCGTCCATACGAAGACTTGTGATGTCCACGTAGCGCCTGCGCTCGAGTCGTACGTCCCTCCATGGGCCAGCAGTTGCTGCGGGTGGCGACCAGCCGGGAATGCGCCCGAGCAGTGTGGATCGCAACCAGCGCATCTGTTGATTCGCAACGAGAGGCGCGCGCCATCGTGGTCGCGGGCGGCGCTCACTGAGAATTGCATCGATCGAACGGAATCGTATGACAATCTCATTCTCTGGTCGGACGATACCGTCCACCCTGTGCTCGTGGGCCACGAACATACTTTGGCTCGAAAAAAGAAGCACACCGTTGAGCCAGACGTCGGAGACGGTAGCCAATCCGCGAAAGCAGAGCCAGAGTTGTTCGCCCGTCTCGAGTGGCTCGGAATTGAATCGCGTGCGATACCACCAGTCGTCAGCATCGAAATTGCGAGTTGGGCCGTCGAGGCTCCACTTGCCGCAGGCACGCAAAGACGACGCGGCTGTGGATGGTGCCACGGTCGGACTCCAGTCCAGCGGCGCCGTGGACAGCAATTCGGGCCCCGTGATTGCGCCCGGCGGGCTCGCACTGATTTCCCAGCCGGCGGAAAGCAACTCAGAGCGATGCCCCGTCACTTGTCCGAGCTGGCCACTCACATCTGCCTCACACGCTGTTCAGTTCATCGAGCGCAGAGCGGATTGAAGCGATGCTTCCGAAGACTCGACGGCGCAGCATGTGATCGGGGAACTCGACCTCAAACTCGCCTTCAAGCATGAGCATCACGTTCACGCTCGCGTGCGAAGTCAGTCCGGCCTGATAAAGGTCAGTTTCGTCAGCGAGTGTAGCGGGGTCGATGGAAAGCCGACCGTGTTCCTTCAGTACAACGCGGATTTTCTCGCTGATAGTATCGGCGGGATAGATCATTAGCTCTGCTCGCCGGAGTCACGCAGGTGCGCAACTACAACCGCCGCGGCGTAGTCACCTTCGTGACTGAGGCTGACTGCGACGGTATCAATGCCGGCTGCATCGGCCACTCTGCTCGCCTCGCCTGTGAGAGCCAGGGCACACTCGCCCGACTCCGCACGGAGCACTTCGATGTCGCGCCAGCTCATTGCGTGTTCCGCCAGGCCCAGAGCCTTGATCGCCGCTTCCTTGGCTGCGAAACGGGCTGCCAGTCGCTCTGCCGTACAGTTGGGAGCGGACGTCGCATATGCGATCTCACCATCGGTGAACACGCGATGCAGAAAGCGCTCGCCGTGGCGATCCAGCGATTCTGCAATACGGCTGATCTGCACAAGATCGATACCGACGCGAAGGGTTTCCGGGGCTATCATCCACGCACTTCGTAGCCCGATGACTGCAATCGCATCGTCATAATCTGCATACCGCTCTCCCAGGCCTGCGACATTTCATCGAAGGCGGTTGACCCGTCAAACTGCTTCTTTGTGTTTACTGATCGCGCTGCCTTCAGAACGAACGCCTTTGCAGCACTGCTCAGGTGCTCGAACTGGCCGGCCGCTGGCGCCAGTCCTTCGTCCTGACCTGACTCGACCAACCACTGCAGATGCAGGGCCAGCAGCTCGGACGCGGCACCCAGCTGGCGTAAGGTGTCGAATGCCCACATGTGATATGCCTCTAGCCCACGCTGTCTTATCGCGGGTAGATCACGCTCGAAAGCCTGCTGGAAACGTACTATCGGGTTGCTGATGGGGCGTCGTTCGACATGCCGAGTGAGCAGCGCTAGCGACAACAAAGCGAGCTCAGCGTTGCTTCGACGCAACAGTCGATCGACCCGTATGACCTCAGCAAACAGTGGAAGCCGCGTTGGATCGGGTGCTGCTCCGAGGCGGAACAAGCTGTCAAAATCATCGCCTTCGAGCGCGAAGTATCCGGCGCTGTGGAAATAACCAAGGCGGCGTTGGTCCGCATCGAGGTCGGCCAGGATGATCGATGTCTTCACGTGATTGCGCCGATAGTCGGTTCCTGCTGTGTCGGGCAGAAAAAAGGCATCCGCTTCGGTGGCGATTAGCCGTCCCATCTCCATTTGTCGTGCGGCATGCTCGATAAGTGGCCGCCAGACATTCAGCTCCTGGAATTCAATGCCGTACAGATCCCGCATTTCATCGTGTGACGGTTTGAAGAAGGTGAAGTGGTCGCCTTCGAAGTCGACAGCGGCGCAGAAACCCAGCGCGGCGCGAGGCTCGACCCTCAGTGCATGCAGCAGCTCGATGCATAGGTCCACGTAGCAGTTTTTCTCCACCCAGAGGCGCTCTTCTGCATGGAGCATGTGCCGCTGGTACGAACCGGCATCCAGAGAGGGCATCGCTTGGATGCGCGTCACGGCCAGAGCTTGTCGCGCACGGCTGTCGGCCAAAGTGCTGACTTGAATCCGTGTGTCTTGAACAGCGCCATCGTCACCCGCTCGAGTCCAAATCCGAGGCATGCCGAGTGCGCGATCTCACCATCCGGGGCGCGTATGTCAAATGCAATACCAAACTTGTTCTGGTGATAGTTGAATGAGCAGCACGCGGTCGGATTCTCGTTGGAGATGATCGGAACAAGGACCTCGAATTTCAGTTGCTGCTCAATCTGGCCGTCGGCGAGCACTCTACCCGCTCGGCCGAAAAAGGGATCGGACGCAATATCCGTGCGAACAGGCAGTCCCAGCCCGGTGAGCATGGCAACGCCGCGTTTCAGCCACTCGTCGCGCCACTCGACAACCACTTGCGGCGCTCCGATGCGAACGAACTCGCGGATACGGAATGCGCGCATACGTGTGGGTTCCGGCGACGGCTCATGCCGATAGACCCACCCCATCATCGTCGCGTGACGACCGTCCTTCGGCAGCGTGCCTGCACAGGTCGGATAGAAGGGATAACAAGCCGCAGGACTGAGAACCACATCAGTCATCTCAAGCAATTCACCCCATGGCTCTCCAGCTTCGATACGCCGCGTGATTGCGCGCACGTCACGCTCGGTGCCGGTATAACTGTGCACCGTACCGCAGAGGTGCGGAAAGGAATTCATATAGCCGGTGCGCTCTATGATTTCGCGATCAATCACCGGCGGAAATGTCAGCGGCTCGATATTCTCTCCTTCTGCTACTCCAGCGCGAAGGATGAACGCATCCAGCCGATTGAGCACATCCTCGAATTCGGTGCCCCGGCCGAAGGCGCCCTGAACCGCGGTCGGCACGATCAATCGGTTCGCGACAAGTTCGTTGTAGAATGTTTCAGGATCGAAGGCTGGCATCACTGCACCTGGTCGTCCTTATACACCAGGAGCATCGATGCACTCTTGGAAGCGATGCGGTCGTTCGCAATCATGAGCGACGCAGACAGGGCATCGCGATAATTCCTGCCAACGCTGAATGGCGTGTCGTTCCGGTATCCCGGAATTCCGCAGATCTGCAGCGTTTTGTGCACGATCTGCGGAGCAGCCTCCGAAGCAGCGATTTTCAGGTTGTTCAGCCGCAGCGCCCATCCCATCGTGCCCAATTCGTCCATGTTCGTTCCGAGCGCATCGAAGTCACTTGCGACCGAAACGACATTGTTCCGGAGCGACTGCAGCATTGCTGACACCTCGGCCAGGCGACCAGCAGTGCGCGGTACGGTGCCTGGTTGCCGCCGTGCATCCGCCCGCACGAACGCTGATGCACGGGCCACGGCGTCGCTGGCGATGCCCAGCCAGACTGCGCTCCAGAGGACGTGCGAGAATGGCACCATGGTTTGCGAGGATGAATCTGCGAAGGAGCCGGGAATGATTTGACATGCTGGAGCGGATGATGTCAGCCTGAAACCGGGACTGCATGTGCCGCGCATTCCAATGGTGTCCCATTCACTGGTGCGCTGCAGGGCGTAGTCGCCTTTGCGGAGCAGTACCAGCAACTGATCGTTCTGCGGAGCATCACTGGAGCGCCGGCTCGTAACGAGCAGGCCATCGGCATATTCTCCGTACGAGACCGTTGTCGCATCTTTTTCGAGTGTGAAGCGGTCGCCGTCGAGCTGCAGGGCACAGATGCTCGCGCGTGTTTCGCCGCTCGTCCCAACTTCGGAGGTGACCGATGCCAGTAGCAGCTGCTGTTGCGCAAGCTCACTGAGGTACGAGTTGAAGAATTCCGACGAGCGACCGTGACGAGACATGCACGCAACCTGGATGTAGTGCATAGCGAGGACCATCCCGCTTGAAGCACAGGCCTGTGCCATGGATGTACATATTGAAGCGAGCTCGCTCATGCTGGCGCCTGCCCCGCCAAGGTCTTCCGGCACGGCCGCGGAGAGAAGTTTTTCCTGCCGTGCGGCCTCGATGGCCTCATGAGGAAAACGTGCCTTTGCGTCGACTTCCGCCGCGTGCGGCGCGGCGACATCGCGCGCGATGATCTGTGTACGGCTGATGAGGTCATGCGCCATGCGTCGCGTCAGCACCCTATCGTAGTATCTGCTTCGCGATCGTCTGCAGCTGCATGTTGGACGTACCCTCATAGATCGTGCCAATCTTCGCGTCACGATAAAACTTCTCGACAGGGTACTCCCTTGTGTAGCCGTAGCCACCAAAAAGCTCTACGCAGAGCGAGGTGACCCGCTCGCAGACCTGGGACGACTGCAGTTTTGCCATGGCTCCTTCGCGCGCTATGTCGGCGCCCGCGTCCTTCAGACGGGCGGCGTTGTAAACCATGAGCCGAGCGGACTCGACATCAGTGGCGGCTTGCGCCAGTTGGAACTGCACGGCCTGAAAATCGGCGATCGGCTTGCCGAATTGGCGACGCTCTTTCACGTAGCTGATAGTTGCGGCCAGAGCACCCTGGGCAATCCCGATCATCTGTGCGCCAATTCCTATGCGGCCTTCATTGAGTGTTTCAATCGCGATCTTGTACCCTTGTCCCGCCTGTCCCAACAAGTTGGCAGCGGGCACCACGCAGTCGTCCAGCAACAACTCGGTGGTGCTCGAAGCGCGGATACCAAGCTTGTCTTCTTTCTTTCCGACTGTGAAACCGGGAAAATCTTTCTCGACAATGAATGCCGTGATCCCCTTGTAACCGGCTGACGGATCAGCATTGGCGAAGACGACAAAAATGTCCGCTTCAGCGCCATTGGTGATCCACATCTTGCGGCCGTTGAGAATCCAGTTGTCGCCTTTTTGCGTGGCGCGTGTGGCCATCCCAAATGCATCGGACCCCGAGCCTGATTCAGATAGTGCGTAGGCGCCTGTCTTCGTTGATGTGAGAAGCTTGAGATACTTCTCTTTCTGTGCGGCGTTTCCGTAGCGGGTGACCGGATAATTGACGAGTGTATTCTGAACGTCGACGAGGATTGCGGATGACGCGTCAACTTTGCTGATCTCCTCGACAGCAAGCGTCACCATGAAGAGTGTGCCTCCGGCCCCGCCGAATTCCTCAGGTACTTCAATTCCCATGATGCCGAGGTCGAAACAGAGGGGAATCAACGCAGGATCGAGTTTGCCCGCCTTTTCCATTGTGGCAACGCGAGGGCGCACCTCCGACTCCGCAAACTCGGCGACCGCGCTGCGAAACGCGGATTCTTCTTCACTAAGTGTTGTGAGCGGCGCGTGCGTGGTCATCGTGGTGCGCCTTTCCGGGATTGGCTGCCGGATTCTGCCCTGTCGAGTCCTGCCCGGCGGGCGATTATCTGTGCCAGCTCACGTTCTACCCCGAAAGGCGGAGTGACGAAGAATGTCACTGCTGGGTGCGCGCGCGCGACCTCGGCAACCATTCGCGGTATGTCCAGGATGGAGTGTTTGCCCGGTGACAACATGTAAGGAAAGACGACAACCTCGGTGGCGCCATCGCGCACGCAGGCCGCGAAGCCCGTAGCTATTGAAGGTTCGGCAAGTTCCATGTGCGCGATGTGCACTATCGCGGCGTCTTCGGCCACATCTCGCACAAGAGCTGCCACATCCGAGAGCATTTCGTTCGCTTCCGTGCGCGTTGATCCGTGGTCAACCAGGAGAATCGCTCTCATAGGGGGCTAAAGATAATTCCCTCTGCGTTCATCCTGCCATGCGGCTGCATGGTCAACGCAAAGGAAGCTGACTCTTTTCCCCGGACTTGGACACTCTGGTGATGGCCCCGAGATCGTGGGCGACAAACAACTTGTCATACATGTATTTCTCAGGGAACGGACGCCCCTCGCGCAAGCCATGCCACTGGTCGATTTTGCAATTCTCGTTATCGCGGTTGAACTCCTCGATCGCGAGGAATTCACCGGCAAACCTGTGGTTGAAAATGAATCCAATGTCATCGAAATAGACAGGTACCCGTCGCAGCATCTTCGTCTCCGGCATGCAGAGAATCTGAAGGGCGTCGCGCGCGGAGGAATAGAGGTCCACATCGATCGAGATGAAACCGAGGGGCGGCGGAGCGAACTCCCGGAAGAAACGCGGAACCGTTTCTTTCACATTGCCCAGCAGCAACTGTGAGCGTTGCGTCAGCCGGTTGCGCAACGCAGCGTGATCCATTGGATAGTCCCCAGGCTTCCACACATCGGGATGATCGCGATAGTCGCCGATGAAGGACGGCAGACCTTCGGGTCCCATGTCGAAGCCGAACACCTTGATCTTTATTCCAGTATGCCGCTCCACCTCCGCGGCCTCGTGCTGCAGCGCCACAAGTCCTGATCCCCCGGCCACGCCAAATTCGACGACGGAAATCTCGGGAACTCCCTGAGCTCGAGCTTCCTCCGCGGCTGTGAGCACACCGAGGAGGTAAGCGGGTCTCTCCGACAATCCCCAGAGGGAACGGGTTGGTACGGAAACCGGCAACACGGACAGAATTGCCTTGGCGGCGATGCGGAAGGGCGGTTCCAGCGCCAGACGATGAAGGGCCGATCCCAGTCTAGATGCCATCGCCACGGTCCAGGTTCATGTGATCGCCTTTCGGCGCCTGAATGATTATTCTACCCCCTCCGTTGTCATCCCACAAATGCCCTACGCGTGCACACGATCTAAATGACCTCCGGTTACAGCAATCGCGTAAACTGGAGCACTCCTGCGTCGCCGCCCGTACTGAAAGCTGGAGAAACGCATGTCTGGGCCTTTGATCTCGATGTCAGCGCGCCGCGTCTGGAGGCGCTGGAGCAATTGCTCTCCGTCGATGAAATGGTGCGCGCCGACAGGTTCCATGCGTCGCGCGATCGCATGCGGTTCATTGCTGCGCGGGGGCAACTGAGGTCCATTCTCGGCCGCTATGTGAGCCGCGCGCCGGAGATGCTCCAGTTTGCGTATTCCTCTTTCGGCAAGCCATCATTCGCGCCGCTCATGGGATTCGAAGGCCTGCGGTTCAACGCGTCGGGCTCGGAAGCGCTCGCGATGCTAGCCGTGCAGCTGGAAGACGAAGTGGGGGTGGACGTCGAGCAGATCCGGATAATTCCTGACGCACTGGCGGTGGCGCAACGCATGCTCACGACGCGGGAACACGACGAGCTCACTGCGTTGTCGGAAGAACTTCGCCTTACTCGTTTTTTTGAGTACTGGGCACGTAAGGAATCGCTGGTCAAGTCACTGGGCAGGGGTCTGTGGCAGCCATTCGACACTTTCAGCCTCCACGAGTCGTCCGGCGACGAAGCGCAGCGGGTCACGATGCAACTTGATGGAGTTAACGAGACCCACTGGGTGCGTCCTCTGCCGACTCCGCGCGAGGGATTCGTGGCAGCGCTTGCAGCGCGGGCGCCCATCGGTCCGGTGAAATGCTGGATGTATGACGCGGGCTAGTGTCCCGAGTTAGAAGTACGTCACATTATTCGGCGCGTCTCGCGGTCCATGG
>CAZKXZ010000023.1:0-66076 GCA_964556695.1 uncultured Gemmatimonadales bacterium | reverse complement strand
GGGGAGGCGCAGGTGGTGCTGGCGGCGGAGTTCCCGGTGCATGCGCTGCGGCCGGTGGCGGTGGTGGCGGCGGTGGTGGCGGTGGTCGAGGCGGTGGTGGTGGTGCAGGCGGTGCGGGACCAGGCGAATATCGCGTAACTCTGACCGCGAATGGAAAGAGTTACACGCAGCGACTGGTAGTGCGCGACGATCCGATCAGAGTTCGATAGATAGGGTTAGGACAGGGGACAGCCCGGGCGTGCACTTTGGGGACAGAAAATACTATGAAGCTTCATAGTATCTCTTGTCCCCAAAGTGCACGTCCGGACTGTCCCCGACACGATGCCGGGCTGTCCCCGACACGATGCAGGCTGTCCCCGACACGATGCCGGGCTGCCCCGACTCAGCGCTTGGTTAACTGCGCAGCACCGCTACCATCCGCGTTCACAATCCAGATCGATTGCACCGCGCTGTTCATCGCACCGCGCACATGCACGAACACGATGTGATTTCCATCGGGCGACCAGCGCGGATCGATCACGTCGCCCTCCTGCATCCCCAGAAGTTTCGTTTGCGCAGATCCATCAGCATTCATGGTGAACAACTCCGTCGGCCCGCTGCGCCATGACATGAACACGATGCGCTTGCCGTCCGGCGACCAGCTGGGATACATGCCATTCTCCGGATCACGAGTGAGCCGCCTCATGCCGCCACCATCGGCATTGGCGACGTGAACATCACGTCCGACATGAAACGCAATGCGCTTGCCATCATGTGAGAACTGCGGAAACCAGGTTGTCTGCTCGCGCGTGATGCGGCGCGGATCAGAGCCGTCGGGATTCATGACGTAAGCATCGAACTTTCCCCTCTCATTGTCGCGGTCCGACATGAACGCAATCTTTTTTCCGTCGGGTGACCACGAGGCAGCGACATCGCGCGCAGGGTTATTCGTGATGTTGCGCGCATTCGCGCCGCTCGAGTCCATCGCCCAGATGTCGAATTGGCCGCTGGCATCCGAATCGAAGACGATAGTGCTCGCGTGAGGCGCCATCACCGGATAGCCCTCGTCGCCGGCACCGCCGGAAAGCAGTCGCACACCCGATCCATCCGCGTTCATGATGTGGATCTTTCCTTTCCCGGCGCGCTGCGCGTAGAAGAGGATCCTGTTTCCATCTGGAGTCCATGACGGCGAGCCGACACGAGTGAAGTCGGTTGTGGCGAGGCCGGTCGCGGGCGGCCAGGGCTTTGCATCATCTGCGCCGTCGGGTCGCGTCAGGAGAAACAGAGCGATCGCAGCGCCGACGGTGATCACGATCAGCGCAGGAGTCTTCCATGGGGACTTCGATTCCCTTCGCGCCCGTCGTGCCATTCGGCGCGCGCTGCCACGTTTCGTCATTGGCACCACGAACTACTTTTTGACGGGCGGCCTCAAGGTATCGACAACCGCTTCCGCGCCCGCCGACGGAATGCGGATCGCCAGCACCAGCGATTCACCCAGCACTTCGAGTTTGTTTCCGGAGTGAATGATGAGCGCTGTCCTCTCATCAATACCGAATCCGACGAGACCGGGATTCTGACGCAGTGCATTAACGAGTCGTGGCTGCCTGCTGCGTGCTATGAAATGCTGGTCAGCAATCGCACCGGGCAGGAACCCGAAGCCTGTCGAGAGGTTGACTGCCGGAGGAGTACCTCCCGAGATCATCACCTTGGTCATTATCGCCGCGCCCGCCGACGTGCCACCTATCACGCCGCCACGTTCGAGCAGTGCGTTCAATTCCTTCTCAACCAGCGTGCCCAGGTAAGCGTCGGTGATGCGCGACTGCACGCCGCCGACGAACCAGACTCCGGTCGCCTCATGAAGCGACTTCACATATGCAGGATTGTTGGCGGAGTCCTTGTTCGTCGTGTGGAATATCAGTGCGGATTTCGGATTGCGCGCATGCCACGCTCTCAAAACATTTGCGGTGTCCGTGGTGGCGGCGTTCGCGTCAGCGGTCTGAATCTGAACAATCCGCGCGGTGTCACCACCAGCGAGTTGCATGAAGCGCTTCCAGACGGTATCGGGCGTGCCGCCACCACCAACGATCACCAGCGAACCCTTGATAGCAGGAACAGAGATCGGTGCCTTCGCACCCGTTCCTGTCTGCGCACCCGCGGCCGAAGCCAAAACAAACAGAGCGAACAAAGAACTTCTGAACATAAGCGCTACCTCTCGGAGTTTTGACTGCTGCAAACGCTAAGACCGAACCTCACTCATGAGGGCGAGAAAATTCCCCTCCGTGTCCCGAAAAAAAGCCATCCAAAGATCATGGTCCGGCATCTTTGCGAGCAGATGCGGTTCCTGCTCGAACTTCGTGCCCTTCCCCTTCAAATCAGCATAAACAGCCTGAATATCCTGCACCTTATAGTAGAGAATCGACCCCGGATGATCGAACTCACCGCGCTCAGGTTTGCTGAGCATGAGCCTCACCCCACCGCAATCGAAGAACGACATTCCACCAGTCTCAAACAACAGCCGCAGCCCAAGCGTATCGCGATAAAACGCCGTGGCTCGTTCAACGTCATGCACATTGACAGCAATCTGCCCAACCCCCTCGATCATCCCCTTCCCCCAAGACATTCGTCCATCGTCTATCGTCTATCGTCCATCGTGGATCAGTCCTCGTCCATCGAAAATCACCTGGAACCCGCAGCAACTTTCTCAACCTCACCCAGAACCCGCAAAAGGTTGCCGCTCCAGATCTTCCCAATCTCCGCCTCGGTGTATCCGCGACGCACCAGTTCCAGCGTGACATTGAACGTCTGCGTGGCATCGTACCAGCCAATTACCCCGCCACCGCCGTCAAAATCGGAACTGATTCCAACATGATCGATCCCGGCCTTCCGTACTATGTAGTCGATATGATCCACAAAGTCCGCAACACTCGCTCGCGGATCACCAACATACACGCGATCACGAATCCACTGTTGTTGCTCGAGAAAATCATTCTGTCTCACCTGCGGCAGTGCCTGTATCTGCGCGGAGCGCGCAGCGCTGTCGGTAGCCGTGATTCCGAATGAACGGCGCAATGCATCGAGATCAGCGTTGCGCGAGCGATCTGCCGCGTTCCGCATCGCAGTGTCCGGCTGTGAACATTTTACATATGACGTGAAGGCGACGGTTTGAATCACCCCGCCATTCTTCTTCAGAGCCAGCAACTGTTCATCGTCCATGTTTCTGCTGTGGTTGCACAACCCGCGCGCCGCCGAGTGTGACCCGATTATTGGCGCTCTGGTGATTTCCAGCGCTTGCATCATGGACAATTTCGATGGATGCGACACATCGATCATGATGCCGAGCTTGTTCATCTCACCGATCACCTGACGGCCCAGCGCGCTCAGTCCGTTGTGCAGCCAGACTCCATCGCCCTCCCCGGTGTTGGAGTCGGAGAGCTGGCTGTGACGGTTGTGCGCCAGTGACATGTAGCGGCCACCCAGGTCATAGAACTTTTTGATGTTGGTGATGTCGGTTCCCATCTGGAATCCGTTTTCAATTCCAATGAAGACCACCTTTCTGCCACTCGCATAAATGCGGCGCGCATCCGCGGCAGTGAGAGCGAGACCGACACGAGTTGGCGCCAGCGAGTCCGCCAACCGGCGTACCGCCACCATCTTTTCGATGGCCTGAGCGTGCGCGCGCGCATATCCGGCGGAATCCAGTACACCCTGGCCCACATATGCAATGAGGAATGCCGCATCGAGTCCTCCTTGCTCCATTTTTGCAATATCCACGCGCGTACCCGGCAGCCTTGTCGAATAGTTCGGCGCATCGATCCGGAAGTTGTTCGCGTTGATGTCCACGTGTGTGTCCATCGTCAGCACACGTTCATGAATTCCCCGCGCGCGGCGCAGCAGAGCACTGTCCTTCTCCTCGGCGGCCGAGACAAAAACCCGCTGAAACGGTTTCCAGTTTGCTGGAGCCGGAGTGGTCGCCGGTGACTGGGCCTGCGCGACACCGACGAGGGCGATCGCGCCAAAGAAGGTGGCGGCGCGAAAAAAACGAGTTGCGTTCATAGATCCTTCTCGGTATCTGGTTCTGTATTCCCAGGGATAGGCTGCCCGATTACCGGAGTCAAATAGAGGATGTGTCGTCCTTGTACCGTTGGCACACGAGGAGTACGTCCCTCTATGAGGCTACATTGACGTCAAGCCACTCCGCCAACTGGCGATTCAGATCTTCTTCCGTCTGATCGGGCACCTGCGGCATAACCTGCCAGCGTTTGCCGGCGCTAACGAGGAACCAACTGGGAGGAGTTGCCGCCACACCCTGACTGGCACTGGCACCCTGACCCTCGTAGGAAATGAAGTGAAAGGTGCGACCATTGTGCGCCAGACTATGCTGCTCGTTCTTGTACCTGCTCATGTGCCATCCTGGGGCTGAATCGTGCCGCGCCCGCAACCATGCCGTCCGCCTGTTGCGTCCCTAAAACTAGCCAATTTCACCCCGAATCGTCGTTCACCCCCTCTGACAGGCACCCGAGGACAGAAATTGGAGAGTGGATATTGGATATTGGAGAGGAGATTGGTTATTGGAAAACCACTCTCAAGTTGCACTGATTGCGATGATCTGGCCTTATCGGCATTTTCTCCTGACCGAACGCCCCCAAGGAGAACCGTCGTGAACATGAAGCCACAAATAAGGCGAGTACTCGTAGTTGGAATGTTGACTTCCTTCGTCACCGCATGCGGCGGCACCGACAAACCGGCGACTGCTTCCTTTGATCGTACCGCGCTCGATGGAGCATTCGCGGCCATGAGTAGCGAGACCCTTCTCGCGGAAATTACTCGTCTCGCATCCGATGGCTTCGAGGGACGCCTTCCCGGCACAAGGGGCGAAGACTCCACTGTTGCGTACCTGGTGGACCAGTTCAAAGCGCTGGGGCTTAAGCCTGGAAATCCTGACGGCACATATACGCAGAACGTCCCACTCGTTGGCATCACACCCAAGGTGACCGCAGTGATCACGCAGGGCGGCAAGACGATGGTGCTGACAGGACAGACCGATTACATCGCATCCAGCAGGCACGTCGCTCCCAAAGTGTCAGTCGAGAACTCGGAGATGGTCTTCGTCGGATATGGAATTGTCGCGCCCGAGTATGGGTGGGATGACTACAAGGACGTCGATGTGAAAGGGAAAACGATCGTGATGCTCGTGAGTGATCCGCCGATTCGCGGCAAGGACAGTTCCAGCGTCGAGCTGGACACCGCAATGTTCCGCGGTAAAGCGATGACCTATTACGGACGCTGGACCTACAAATATGAAATCGCAGCGAAGAGAGGAGCCGCTGCGGCAATCGTCATTCACGAAACGGGACCGGCTGGATATCCATTCGAGGTGCTATCATCGGGACACGAGCGCGAGGCATTCGACATCAAACCCGCCGACAACAATATGTCAGCGGTCTCGGTACAGTCGTGGATGCCCGAACCCCGTGCGCGCAAGCTCATGTCCGATGCGGGAGAGAACTTTGATTCGCTCAAGAAGGCTGCACTCTCGAAGGATTTTAAACCGGTGCCTCTCAAGGCGACCATCAGCTTCACACTGAACCAGACGATCCGTGAAGTGCAGTCGAAGAATGTCGTCGGGTTGATCGAAGGCTCCCATATCGCGCACAAGGATGAATACGTGGTCTACACCGCGCACTGGGATCACAAGGGACGCGACGCGACACTCAAGGGCGATCAGATTTTCAACGGCGCCGTCGACAATGCCAGCGGCACCGCTGGTCTGATAGAGCTGGCGCGCGGCTTTACAAAACTCGCAACGCCACCCGATCGTTCCATCCTTTTCCTTGCGGTCACAGCGGAGGAGCAGGGCTTACTGGGCGCCAAGTACTACGCGCAGGCGCCGCTCTATCCTCTCAACAAGACCGCCGCGAACATCAACATGGATGGTCTCAATCAGTGGGGGAGAACGAGCGACGTCGTCGTAATCGGAATGGGGATGACAACGCTGGAAGACCTTCTGTCCGAAGCAGCCGCTTCACAGAGCCGCACCCTGTCGCCTGATCCGGAAAGCGAGAAGGGATTCTACTACCGCAGCGACCAGTTCGAATTCGCCAAGCAGGGTGTGCCCGCTCTCTACACCGATTCCGGTGTTGATTATCCCGGTAAGCCGGCCGGCTACAGCCAGATGAAACGCGACGAATACACCAACATTGACTACCACAAGGTGAGTGATCAGGTGAAGCCCGATTGGGATCTCACTGGTGCAATCGATGATCTGAAATTGCTGCTGGAAGTAGGGTATCGTGTTTCGCAGACGGCGAAGTCGCCTGAGTGGAAGGCGGGGACGGAGTTTAAGGCGCGGCGGGATTCGATGATGGTGAAGTAGTTCTCGGTAGGACACGAAGAAAAGATCTTTTTTTACCACAGAGGTCACAGAGGTCACAGAGTTGTTTCTCTGTGACCTCTGTGACCTCTGTGGTAAAAAAGGTCTTTTCTTCGTGTCAAAGGCTTTTCCCAACCACGGAACTACTCAACCACCGTAGCCCCTCGCCATGGCAACCGCCAGAAACACCATAATCACCACAATCCCAGCCTCAATGTGACTGATCTTCGCAATCCCACGCGCCGCATCTTCGGTCACGATGTCACCAACAGCGCCGCCGGCCGCAAGCTTTTTCCTCCAGCCACCCAGCGTGCGCGCGGCCTTCACTTCCAATATGAGAATCAGCAACAGGAGCCCCATCTTCGTCAGGAAAAGGTGGCTGCCATTGTAGTAGGATGTGGCCTTTTCGATTGATCCCAGGTAGCGCCACACTCCGGTTGTTATCCAGAGCACAGCGGATATCCCCCACAACATGTCGTAACGCATTACCAAGCGCATCGCGGTAGCATCAACCTTGCCGCGCAACACTGTGCCCCGCGTGAGAACAGCACCAAGACCAATGCCGAGTGCGAGCAGGTGAATTGCCGCCAGCGAGATGCGAAGCATGGGAATTCGGGGTTCGAGTGAACGTGTAACCGCAACCGGACTCAACGTACGAACGACAGCAATTCATCGCCACCCTTTGGTCGAGCTCGCGGCTTGGGGCCCTCCGCCAGCGGAACAGCTTTTGCCTCCTACAGCACCACGAACCATCACAAAACGGGAGCGATAATGGCAAAGAAGCATCACGAACGCGACCTCTCTGATCGCGGACGCGCGAACGAGCTCAAGGGAATCACAGAGCAGGTCAAGGGACGCATCAAGGATGCAGTAGGCGGACTGACGGACGACGGTTCGCTGCAGGCTGAAGGAAAGTGGGACAAGACCAAGGGAAAAGTTCGCGAAAAGTTCGGCAAGGCGCAGCAGGAATTGGGATATCGCGCCAGCAAACGCGCTACCCGCGACGATCCTGGCGACACCTGACCGCGAAGCGATCAAATGAACAAATGATCAAGTGAACAAGTGATTGCGATCTGAGATCTCGATCATTTGTTCACTTGATCACTTGATCGATTGATCGATTGATCGCTTTATCCCTCCTCCCTTGCGCTGCAGACCGATGGGCGTTTAGCTATGACATGGCCGCGTACCGGTCTGCCGGGCTGAGAATTGGAAGTCGACCACCACAGGAGCTAACCCATGCGCCCCCTCCCTTCCCCTTTCACTTCCATTGCTCTGACTTTTTCTGCGATCGTTCTCATCGCCACCTTGGCCATTGTGGCTGGATCGCAAACGGGGAACGCTGGTGCAATAGATCAGGCAACTCATTCGGCCGTAGCGCACATCGATGGTGAGCCCACAGACGGGCGCGCATCGCAGGCAGCTGGTATTCCAGCTTCGGGAGCCGATGCCGCAGCGCGCGTTGCAGCTTCTCCGCGTCGCGCCGAGTGGAGGATTATCAAGGTTGGCGCGACCGACAGTGTGATTGCGTGGGTTGTCTTTCCGCAGAGTACTGCGCGTGCACCAGTAGTAGTTGTGATTCACGAAAACATGGGACTCAATATCTGGACGCGTGGTGTAGCCGACCAGCTTGCGGCCGACGGATTCATTGCGATTGCGCCGGACCTCATTACGATGAAGCGCACTGGGGATCTCAAAGCTGAATGGGCGCCGGGTACTGGTGGCCCCGCGATTTCATCACTCACCGATGCTGAAGTGCGCGCGTCACTCAAAGCTGTCGCAGCGTACGGACTGGCCTTGCCGAATGCGGGGCCGAAGTATGGCATAGTAGGATACTGCTGGGGCGGGCAGCGTTCCTTCGCTCACGGTATTTACTCGCCCACGCTGGGCGCGTCGGTTGTGTATTACGGCAGCCCTCCTCCGGCCGATTCAATGGCTGCGATTCGCGCACCGGTGCTGGGGCTTTATGGTGGAAACGATGCGCGCATCACGGCGAACGTTCCAGCAACTGACTCTGCGATGAAGAGCCGCAACAAGGTTTATGAGCCGCACGTGTTTCCGGGAGCCGCTCATGGATTCCTGAGACAGCAGGAAGCCGCCGGTGGACCGAACTTCGAGGCTTCCAAGGCCGCGTGGCCACTCACCGTTGCGTGGTTCAAGAAGCATATGAGTAATTAGGAGCGAAGATGTTCCGCGCAGCAGTCGCACTATTCCTTGTTGCGACTGCAACGGTCGTGGCCACTGCACAGCAACATGCGCGCTGGCGACTCGTTGAAGAATGGAGAGTCGGCGGCGCTGCCACGGGTGCGCATTCATTCCTCGATGTGCGCGACATCGAACTGCTGAGCAATGGCGGACTTCTAATTCTTGACTCCAAGGATCAACAGATTCACTTCCTCGATGCACGCGGCGCACCGATGCGAACCGTGGGACGCAAAGGTGAAGGGCCAGGCGAGTTCCAGCGCGCCAATGGTTTTGCGGTGGCTCCCAATGGGCAGATCGTGGTCAACGATCCGGGCAATTCAAGATTCACCGTGCTGTCTCCCACCGGTGATTTCGTACGGACAATCCCCATGCAATTCTGGGGATATGGTTTTGTCTGGGACGGTCGCTTCAATGGTACTGGAAGACTGGAGGAGGTAATCAGAGTACGCGACGCACCAACAGCTCCCAATCGAAGCGCGCGAAGAGTTTGGTCCACTGATCTTGCCCGCGCAGACACCAGTGCAATTGCCGCGTGTCCTTCAGCGACTCCTCCTCCTGTCGCAGCAGACGTGACGTTCACATTGACCGGAGCTGGCGGGACGGCAACAACAATGATGACGATCCCCTTCATCAGACCGCCGTATCCGATCGTGACCGCATCCGACGGAACCACATGGTTCGGAATGCCACCTGACTTCCGCCGCATCATTCGGCGCACTGCCGACAGCTGCGCCGACGCTGCAACCATTGAACTGCGCGGACCGCGTCTTCCGGTACCGGAACGCAAGCGAGCAGAGACGATCGAAGGCATCAGGAAACATGCCGCGGAAATTGGCGCTGCATTCCCTGATTTCGAAAAGATCCCGAGACAGCTCCCGTACTATGAAGCAGTGCGACTGGATCGCACCGCGCGACTCTGGGTCGAGCGCGCCACAGCTACCGACGGCAGAATATTCGAGGTGTTTTCCCCGACCGGCGCGCTGCTGGCAGAAGCCGAGGGAGCGGTGCCCATTGAGTCGAGTCAGATAGTCGTAATCACCAACGATCGTATCTATGCGTTCACACGAGATGCTGACGGCCTGGCCTACCTTGTAGCTCTTCGCATTCAGCGATAAACAGACACGGCCGTGTCATTCGGGCCTACCGTCGCTGAAACTCCGGCGATCCCAGTGCGATTGCCAGTAGATCCTTCAGCACCCTGCGTGTCTCCTGTGTCGCGCCGTTGGGGTAATTGGATGCCTGCGATTTCATGAGCGCAGCGCGCGTTTCGGGAGATGCACTTCCTCCAAGCACGATTCTGATAACCGCATCCATTTGCAGCTGAAAGGACGAATCGGCCAGCGCTCGCCATGCGGCCGAACTGTCGGGAGAGAAATCGGCGACCTCACCCGCCGCGATTCGAACCGCGATGCCAACACGATTGAACATGGCGCCTGACGAGAGCCATGGCGCAGCCGTTTCCGACCAGCCATCCGGTGCCTCCTTTCCCCACGGCGACTGGCTCAACTCGTTCATCAATGCCAGCGTACTTCTGGATTTGTCGCTGCGATCGGAAATCGCGCGACGCATTCCGAGAATCAGCTCGGCTGGAGAACGTACCTTGGCGCGGAACGTTTCCGGTGCGAAAAACTCGGCGCTGGTCACGATCGTACGCAACACTTCGCGGATGTCTCCATCCGTTCTGATGAACGTTGCCGCTGCCCTCTCCACTAGTGCGTCAGGTGGTGTATCCGACACGAAACGAACCGCCAGCTTGCGTGCTATGAAACGCGCGGTCGCAGGATGGCGCGCGAGAATATCGAGCACTTCATTGCCATCTTCCACTCCGCGCCCCGCGGCCATATCGCGGCCCAGAACGGTTTTTGCTTCCGCGTCGTGCATGTTCGGATCAAAGCGGAATGCGCCGGTCTCGAACGGGACGTCGATTGTCCAGCCGCTAAGTGCGCGCGCCACCTCGATGACATCGCGCTGCGTGTAGCCGCCGTCCACACCCATGGTGTGAAGCTCGAGCAGTTCACGGGCGTAGTTCTCGTTGGGGCCGCCACGATTGTTGATGAACGTGCGTCTTCCTGTTTGCAGGAAGTTGGAATACTCCGTGAGTGTCAGATGCGTGGAGTCCGCACTGTTCAAATGGTTGTCGAGATAGAAAACCATAGCGATGGTCTGCGCGACGGCGCCGAGCAGGTCGCGGAATTTGCCTAAGGCATTGGGGCGAACGGCTGTCGTGGCGAACTGCCGCAGTGCGTCCGGTGCCGGCATCTTGGCACGATAAACCGAGAAGTGATTGAGCCAGAAGTCCGTGACGACTTCGAGCAGTTGTCTCTCACTTGCTTCGTTCCTCGATATGCGTTCGAGGATTGCGGGGTCGACAGGCAGGCTGAAAACCATATTGACGGTGTGTCTCACCGATTTCAGCGCCATGCCCTTCAACTGATCAGCGGTCATGTTGGTAATTGTGTCACCCATCATCGTCACCGCGGTGATCTTCGTATTGCGCGAAGGCGGAGCATCGGCCGCCTGGGTAAAGGTCGATGAATCGCTGATCGTTTCCGGATTGAGCTGCGCATTGATCCAGCGATCCACGCCCATTGCCATGACAGTTTCGAGATCGCCTGGTCGAGCGCCAAAGGTGAGCCGGTTGAGAACGTGCGCGGCGCGCAGCGAATCCGACTGCGTGGCCGGGACCGTCCGCGCCAACGGCGTCGCGGGCTCGAGGCAGACGATCAGCGCCAAAGCAGCGATGGAGAACGAGGTGTGCAATTGCATGGTCCTATTCTACCCGCATGTACATCGACTTCGCGAGGGGGTTCGTTGCGACGGCCTCGGTTTAGCCTGCCACTCGCTTCTCCACCAGCCGCCCGCTAACGTATTTGTGCAACAGGCTGGCAATCAGCGTCTGATAGGGAATGCCCTCCTCGATAGCACGTTTTTGAATCGCGTCCAGATCCTTGCTTGAGATCCTGATGTTCACACGCCGGTCTTTTTTGAAAGTTGCTTCAGCGTAGCGTTGATACTTCTTCCGCTCCGGACTGGCGCGCGTGCCTCCAACGCGAGTCCACTCACCCCTTTCGACCTCAGCCGCAAGTATCGCTTCATCTTTTTCCAGTTTGCTCATGTTATCACTCATCCTTCAGGTAGCGGGCCGTTGCCTTGCGACTCGGAATGATCGTCTTGAGAAAGACCGAATGATCACTCTCGACGAACGGCACCAGGTACACATAATCATTCACTTTGACGACGAAGATTCTCTGCCCTCCATACCGCTCGACGTTGGGATGCTCGAGCACATCCAGTAAGTCGCCCTGCATGATGTGGAAGGTGATTTCCTCAAACGATATGCCGCGGCCTGACCGCAGGGTTTCGTTCTTGGCAGGATCCCATTCGAAGTATTTCACCCTTGGGGATATTAGCACATTGTGTGCTTAATGGCAACAGGACTGTATCCCGGGTGGCGAAGGCGGGACCCTAAGGGATCCGCAACATGGATTCCCGCTTTCGCGGGAATGACAGGTTATCTTGGCAAAGCAAATGCCACGTACGTCCCGCCTGAGGGTGCGTCGTTCTTGCCACCGCCGCAGGCTATGACGATGTATTCGCGCCCGTTTACCATATAGAGTGACGGTGTCGCATTGCCGGCGGCCGGAAGAGTTGTCTCCCACAGCAATTTGCCGGTGAGTTTGTCGAACGCGCGGAACTTGTTGTCGTATGTGGTCGCGGCAATGAACAACAACCCGTTCTGAGTCACCACAGGTCCGCCATAACTGTCCGTTCCCGTGTTCGTAATTCCCTGTGCGACAAGCTTGGGATATTCACCAAAGGGAATCTTCCAGCGGATCTCGCCGCTGTTCAGATCAATCGCGTTGAGCGTTCCCCAGGGCGGTGTGATTGGCGGATAACCATCGGGATCGAGCCACAGCTTGAGTCCCGTACTGCGATACTTGAGAAATGTCGGGCTGCTCGCCAATGAATCCGCTACATCACGACCGGTAAGCAGAAAGTTCACTATCGCATTCACAGCATTGTTGTCGAACGTCTGCGCATATCCCGGCATTCGTCCTGTTCCCTGCCCCACAACTGCGCGCAGTTCGTCGCGCGTGCGACGGTTGCCAATATCCACCAGCGATGGTGCCGAAGGCGATCCGCGAAGATCATCGCCATGGCAACTGGCGCAAGCGTTGGCGTAGAGCGATTTGTCGCTCCGCGGCACGAGCTTCTGCGTCCAGGGCATTTCGTTGGAATTCACATACAGAAGTGCGGTTGCAGGGTCGAATGCCGGGCCACCCCACTCGCCACCGCCATCAACGCCCGGGAAATAGATGTTCCCCTGCAGTGCAGGTGGATCGTACATGCCGCTCTTCGATGTGCGGAATACTTCGAGCACTGCCGCGTGGGCCGCCGGAGTGCGCCTGGTGAGCATGTCCTCGGTGAGATTCTGTCGCGTGAATGGCGGCGGCTTCACCGGATAGGGTTGTGTGGTCGCTGCTTGTTCACCGTCCAGCGTGGACGCCGGTACATTGCGATACTCGATGGGGAATAACGGCTTGCCCGTTGCGCGCTCGAATACGTACACGTACCCCGTCTTCGTTATCTGCGCGACCGCATCAACTCTCTGCCCATCGCGCGTTACCGTCACAAGAGTCGGAGCAGCCGGAAAATCCCAGTCCCATAGATCGTGCTTTATCGCCTGAAAGTGCCAGATGCGCTTGCCCGTGCGCGCATCGAGCGCAAGTAACGTATTGGCGAAAAGATTGTCGCCGATTCTGTTGGCTCCGTAGAAATCGAACGAGGCCGAACCGGTGGCGGCGAACACAATGCCGCGCTGCACGTCCACGGTTACACCAGCCCAGGCATTGGCACCACCAACAACCTTGTAGGAATCGGGCGACCATGTGTCGTATCCGAATTCTCCCGGATGCGGAATGGTGTGAAAACTCCAGCGCAACGCACCGGTCTTGATGTCGTAAGCGCGAATATCACCGGGAGCAGAGGGGAGCGCCTCGGGTACCGTGCTTCCAATGATCAGAACATCCTCGAACACGACGCCAGGTGTACTGGCACTGACACTCAGTCCCGTGGAAGTTCGGTTCAGTCCTTCGCGAAGGTCCACCACTCCATCAACACCAAATGTTGGAATGGGCTGCCCTGTCTTTCTGTCAAGTGCAAAAAGCCTGTTGCGATAGTTGAATAGCACCCGGTCGCCTGTGACAACAACTCCGCGATGGCGAAAGCGTGTGTTCGCGTTGGCATCGTTGGTGGGATCGAACTTCCACAACTCGTGCCCCGTGGCGGCGTCGAGCGCAAATACCTTCAGCCTCGGCGTGGTCGCGTACAGCACTCCGTCAATAACAATCGGATTCGCCTGCATCTCCGAACCCTGAAACTCATCGCGTGTTTCGTACTTCCACGCAACCTCGAGTCGCGCGACGTTGGCAGGTGTGATTTGGTCGAGCGTTGAGTAATGCGTGTTGTCCGTGAGCCCGCCGTAGACCGGCCAGTCAGCATTGCGGTCCTGCCGCACCGCAGCGACGGACAGCAGCGGAAGCAATGGTATCAGAGGAAGAAGTCGCGCTAGTCGCATGTCGGTGGCCGGATAACACTGTCATTCCCGCGAAAGCGGGAACCCATGTTCATGTCGTCATTCCGCGAAGGCGGGAATCCAGGGAGGACGACGCTGGATTCCCGCTTGCGCGGGAATGACGGTTAAGGTGAAGGCCTACGCAATCCCTTTCGTGATCGCAATCGTCACCTTCTCAACAAACCTGTCCAGCTCATCCAGCGACGTATACACATTGGGCGTCACACGAATCCCCCGGAACTCGGCATGGTTCTGCGGACCAACCGCGATCTTGTGATTGGCCCATAGCCATGTGCTCAGTGCCGGCATCTCCAGACCATCGATATTGAATGTCGCGATTGCACCGTTCTTGTTGGGGCCGAGTGCTGTGAGCAGGTGAACGCGATCACTCTTCTCCATGAGCGCCTTTGCCCAGCGGTCGCGCAGAAAACGCAGCCTCGCAATCTTGCGATCGGAACCAATGCTGCGGTGAAAAGCGAGCGAAACCGCGATCGCGTTGTGGTTGGCCGCCGGATGTGTGCCGATCTCCTCGTACTTTCTGATATTCTCGTCCTGATCCGCGCGCGCGCCCATGAGCGGCCACAATTGCTTGATCTTGTCGCGCCTCACGTAAAGCATGCCCGTTCCGATCGGCGCCATGCACCACTTGTGCAGGCTCGTACCATAGTAGTCTACGCCGAGCTGGTCGCGCGTGAAGGGAAAGTGTGCGAATGCGTGCGCACCATCAACGAAAACCTGTATTCCCCGGGCGCGCGCCATGTCCGCGATGCGACGCACCGGAAAAATGTATCCCGTCATGTAACTCAGGTGCATGACTTCGATCACGCGCGTGTTGGGCGTGATGGCAGCCTCGAAGGCGCGCACCACATCGTCGTCTGACTTGGGGGGCGTGTCGAGCTTGATCTGTTTGAGCACGATCCCCTCGCGACGTTCGCGCTGCCGCCATGCGGTAATCATGCGATTGTAGTTCTGCGTCGTGACGATCACTTCATCGCCGCGCTTGAGGTCCAGTCCGAAGATCATGATCTCGTTCGACTCCGAAGCGTTGCGGGTTATCGCCATCTCCTCGGTCTCGCAGCCGAATTCGCGAGCCAGCCCTTCCCGAACACCCTCGATACGCGGTTCCAGCAGGCGCGCCATGTGCTCGACCGGCAGCTCGTTCGAGAAGCGCAGGTCGCGGATCATTTGCTCAAGAGCGTGCGCTGGCGCCGGGCTGCACCAGCCGTTGTTGAGATTGCACAGCGTGTCGTCCAGCGTGAACGCGCGTCGGATCTCGCCCCAGTACACTTCGTCATCGGCGAGTGCGAGTGGCGCCTGGTTACCCGCGTATGCAGTTGCGGCGGCGAGCCGGCGAACAGCAAGGGAGTTGAGTACCGGAAGTCCAACCGCTGCCGTGGTGATGGCAGACAAGAACGCGCGACGATCAATCATGGCGTATCGCTCCGTGAGGGTGCTTTACGCTAGCGCGGAAGTCCAGCGCTGTCCAGTCGGCCGTATTGGTATAGTTTGACTGCCAGTACCGACTTGGACTGGCATCGGTGGCATGAGATAATGCATCTCCGCGAGGTGCCGGGGTCGGAGTATTCTGTAAGGAGTTCGGTGTGTCGCGGAACTGCGTGGCGGGTGGCGAGTCGTGCGTTCCGGGTGATTTGTGAAGCTGTGAGGTTCACTTCGTCCCTCCCTACCCTGAACATGCTTCACAAACTCCAAACCCCCGAACGTAGTTTCGAGACACACCAAACTCCCCACAAAACACTCCGACCCCGGCACCTCGTGGAGATGAACTTTCTCATGCTGAAGATCCCTGGTTGTCGGGGGAAGTCGGCAAGAGACAAATCCGGATACTGGTACAAACTGAACATTGTCCAGTCGGGATAGAGATTTCGTCGGCCTCATCGTATACTCATATTCGGCAGCCGCATGTCCGCCTACCGTGAGCCAAGGGCTCTGATGCCGCTCCACGCTGTAGGAATCGTGACCATTCGCCGGCTAATGCTGGGAATCGCGCTCGTGGCGCTGCCGCTCTCACGCAGCGCGGCACAGACTCTGATGACCGAATCGACAGCGCAACGCGACGCGCGTATGTCCTGGTGGCGCGAAGCCCGCTTCGGAATGTTCATCCACTGGGGAGCGTATGCCGTTCCAGCCGGAACGTATCGCGGCGAGCGCACCGCCGGACTCGGCGAATGGATCATGAGCGGCGCGAAGATTCCTGTCACGGAGTACGAACAATTCGTGCGCGCATTCAATCCCGTGAAGTACGACGCCGACCAGTGGGTGCGAATCGCGAAGGACGCCGGGATGAAGTACATCATCATCACCTCAAAGCACCACGACGGCTTCGCACTCTTCAACTCCAAGGTGTCCACCTACGACATCGTCAACGCCTCCCCATACCGACGCGATGCAATCAAAGCTCTCGCTGAGGCCGCGCACCGCCAGGGTTTGAAATTCGGCGTGTACTACTCGATAATGGATTGGCACCACCCCGACGCGCAGGCGCCCAACACGCCGGAATACAACTCACGCGCCTGGAGCAATCCCAACTTCGCCCGCTACGTCGAGTCCTACATGAAGCCGCAGCTGAGGGAGCTGCTCACACAGTACCCCGCCATCGATGTTTTATGGTTCGATGGCGAATGGGTGGCGGACTGGAATAATGAGGGCGGTGCGGAACTGTACAACTGGCTGCGCGCGCTCAAGCCGAGCCTCATCATCAACAACCGCGTCGGCAAGGATCGCCAGGGAATGAGCGGCATGAGCAACACGAATCGTGTCGGACTGGGCGATTTCGGGACGCCTGAGCAGACCGTCCCCGCCATTGGGCTGCCGGGTGTTGATTGGGAAAGCTGCATGACGATGAATGACACATGGGGCTTCAAATCATTCGACGACAACTGGAAGACTGCGCAAACGCTCGTGCGAACACTCGTTGATATTGCAGCGAAGGGTGGCAACTTCCTCCTCAATGTCGGTCCCACAGCTGCCGGCGAAATTCCATCGGAGAGTGTGGCGCGACTGCGCGAGATTGGCCAATGGATGCGCACCAACGGCGAGTCGATTTATTCGACAACGGTGAGCCCATACGGACAACCAACGTGGGGTCGCTACACCGCAAAGCCAGGTGTTCTGTACGCACACATCTTCAACTGGCCCCGCAACGGTGTAGTTGTCCTCAGCGGTGTAAAGGAGATGCCGCGTGCTGCGTATCTGCTGGCCGATCGGAAACCACTGGTCGTCGAACAAACCGGCGCAGGGATCGCATTGCGACTCCCGTTAGTCGCACCGAGCATGATTGCATCGGTCGTCGCTTTGGAGATGGGAACGGCACGCCGGTTGCCGGATCAACCGCAGCTCGCACCTCAGCAACGGACAATCAGAAGATAAAGCCGAAGTCAAAATACGTTCGCTTCTGCTCTCCCTTAACAAATGTCACACTGATCGTCTTCTTCACCGAGGGCAGATGCAGCCACATGCCAGCTCCGCTGGAACGATGCCAAGTCGACGACTCCTCGCCATCCTCCCACACGCGACCGATTCCGCTGAGGCCATGCACGCCCAGGTCCAGTTTGAACACTGAAAGCGCTTTCGCCCGCAGTAGCACATAGGCGGAGGCCATTGCATTGCCGCGGAACTGCGAACGCGCAAATCCCGGTAGCGTTGAAGAACCTCCAAGGTACGGTACATCCGCGAACGGCGCGGTGCCCCAGACCTTTGCACCCACAAGCCGCAGATGCAACGCCGGATCCAACGGAAGCGGCAACGATTGGAACAGACGCACGCTCCCCCGCACGCTGCTATATGGCGACGCGACATCCAGCAAGGCCGGATGGTAATCCGCGCTCAACTCCGCCACGGCGCCTTTGGTCGGCAAACCCTTTACGTCGCGCGTGTCGAGCTCAAATTCTCCCTTGAGACCAACCTGCTGAAAATGTCCGCCGCCATAGGTAATGTCATCGAACGTATCGCCACCTTCGCGTATCGATCCAAAACGGCGCCAAGTCGCACCCGCAAAAAGATTCCAGTTGTCGGACACCTCATGGCGGAAGCCTGACTTCAATTCAAAAGTGCTCCGGAAACCTGTGAATGAAAGTTCCCCGGGCGGTGTAGGGACATCGTTTCCAAATCCATAAAAACGTGTGGGCCGTCCCGACTGCATCTCCAGAGAGTTGGCAATCCACAACCCGCCTGAAGTGATCAGGCGATCGACTCCTAGCGTGGTGATTATCTGCTTGCCCGTGAATGAGCTAAGCACCTCGGCAGAGATGCAGGTGTGACAAGGCTGTTGTCCGAACCCAAAGCTGTTACGTGTGATTTTGGCACCCATCAATAGCCCGATGTCGGACTGATGGTCCGCGGACGGCAGCAGGAGCCAGGCGCTGCCCCAGTCGCGAATATTCCAGACTCGCGCTGCCGTGCGAATGGTGTCCTGGGCGAGATAGTCATGTTCGGTGAAGAATGCCCGCCTGCCCAGATCCGCGTTGTCATCACCATCTGTGTTGTAGATGCGCACGTTTTTTCCGCTGGTGCTATCGACGATCCTGTCGTCGCCTCCACCTGTCGCAATGCGCACAACAATCGGCAGATCGGACGACCCTTTCACGATCACACGGTCTGCTCCGTCGAGAAGATACAGCCGCAATTCTCTGCTTTCGCCGGACCTGAAGGTGCGATCATAACGAAGCATCCCACCAGCTTCGCCCTCATGAATCTGAACCCTGACGGTCTTATCATCAGCACTGATCGTAACTGAGTCGGCTTTGTCAGTGGCGAGTATCGCCGGCTCACGGGCGATCAGCGCATAGAACTCGGCCGCGGCATCAACCAGTTTGTTGCGCCGGTTGCGCATTGCACCGAGCAACTCGTTGCCGGCCTCACGATACGACAGCGGCAGCGTCGCCACCGACTTCGCCAGCACCGCGTCTGTCAGTGTCGCGGATACTTCATTCGCAATCTTCATGAACGCGCTGCTATCAAGGCCGGCGAGCAGCAAGCGATCCACGCGCTGGCTCGCCCACGTGAGACCATAGACATCCAGATAGTCAGGGGCGAAGTTCACGTATTGCGGATAGTAGAGAGAAACAAGTGGGCGCAGCACTCCATCGATGTGCGCGAATGCCCAGTCACGATCGCGTGGAATTGGATCCCAGCGCATACGATCGCCATCCTTGAAACGCGCCCAGCGCCATTGATCGGAGTGCCTGTCCCAATCGCCAACCAGAAAGTCCACCAGTCGCGCGCGCAACAATGCGTCCGCGTTCACGTAGCTGCGCGGATTCTCAATGAGTTCCGCGTAGACATCATAAGTCCCCGAGATTTTCGTGGAGCCCGCGAAGCCAGGACTGTCATCTTTGCCCTCCTCCGGCCTCACCTCGATCCAGCCCATGCGTCCTGCAAAGGCCTCGCGAAATTCTCCCAAACGCTCGTCATCGGGCATGACAACCAGCCGCGGCTTTGCAACCAGTACGCCGACAGCTTCTACCAGCTCTGCAACTACGAGAGGCGCGAGTGGGAACTGCGCGGCCATTTGATCCTTGGACACGCGTCCTGGTGGCAGCTGATGCAACACCTTCGGCATGGGGCGCCGCGGTTCCTTCACCAGCGAACGGAATTGGTACGTGACCCCGTCGTTGCCGGTGAACTGAATTCCCAGCGTCTGCTTGCCTCCACTCAGCTCCAATACGGTCAACCCACCGCCGACCTTCTTCAGATCAAGCACCGGCACTCTTATTGGAATGCTCCAGAGATCCCGATTCAGGTCACCGTAAATGAAGCGGTGCAGCCACCACGCTGAATAGCTCTCACCTGGCGAGGCCGTTACTGAATCGACGCCGGTGCGCAGCACTGCGAGCGACACGGCTGGTGGTGGCGGCATGAGATTGGATGGGTCAATCTTCGTGCTGTCCTGCGCTCCGGAGATTGCGGGCAACAACAGACTGACCAACAGCACGGCACCAGCCGTGTTCCGCAGGTTTGCCATCGTCATATGAGTATTCATGGTGAACGCCGCCTGGCCACGACAGCATCGGCCGGAATTGTGTCAGTGGCTGGTGGATTCCTGAACGCGAGGCGTTCAGAGTAGACGACGCCGAATGCTTCGCTTTCTTTGCGCAGACAGGTGCTGTCCTGCTGCGGCGGACACTCCTCAGCGGTGTCCGTGTTGCGCCCGGCGATGACGAACACATCGACCGCACCCTTCTTGTGAAAAACCATGCTCATGAACCCCGGACGTGCAGTGCCGTAGCGCAGCGAGTCCGCGCCCACGAGCGCGTTTGCCTTGCTTCCGGCGCCGCTGACCAGGATATACTGCGGATCTGAAAACTCCTTGCCGACGTGCACCTGCAGCGAGTGATCATGTCCACCGATGAATGCCAGCGGTGGTCCGCTGCGTGCGAACACCTGCTTGAGACGGCGCAGCAGATCCCTGTAGATGGGCGAGTTCAGATCCTGAACGAATGTGCCCGATTTTTCGAGCAGATACATGAGGCCCAGCGCACGGGACAACGGTGCGACAAGATCGCCGTGTGGGCCGGCGGTTGTGTACGGATGATGAGCCGCGATGAGCACGTGACGATCGCCCGCTGCTTCAATTGCGCGTTCGATTCCCGCGACAAATGCGTCGCGTCCCTGTAGCGTGCTCTCCTGCAGATAGAAGTGAGTATCAATCATCAGAAGTCGCATGTTCTCGCGGATGTCACGCACCTCTGGCCCGGCCGTACCTGCCGGTGGCGCAAGCTGAACAGGAATTCCCTTCTTCCTGGCGAGCTGAATTTGCGCCTCCATATTCTTGAGCCTCTTTAATCCTCCCTCGCCAGACTGGTTGCCCCAATCATGATTGCCTGCGATGAAGAAGCCGATCGCTCCACGCGAACGTGCCTTGGGCCCGTCGAGCAGATTGATCTGTCCCCACAGCCTCGCCGAATCCTGCGCGAAGCCCTTGTCAGTCCGGTCGCGCACACCAGCCGGGTAAACATTGTCGCCGAGGAAAAGAACTGTTACAGCCGAGTCGCGACCGAGCAGACCGGACCAGACTTCGATCTCCTGCTTCATGCGCATAAGTAGTGGCGATTCGCCTGGTTCTGCTTCGCCCGCATCACCGACAAGCAGCAGAATGGCATCGACGGAGTCGGGTCGCGGTGCTTCGCCGGGCACAATGTCCGGGAAGAGAGGAGGACGGACGCGTGGTGCCGTGCAGGCCACGATTATCAGAATTGCTGCGGCAAACAACATCGCCGGACGCGGGAATTTTATCATCTTCCCCACGGAACCTTGATCGACATCGATGCAAGCGGCACAGATGTACCGCTGTCATTTCCGGAGCCGCGCAGGGCGTAGACAATGGAACCGGCGAGCATTCCCGCGGCCCCACCAATAATCCCTCCAGCCCAGGTGCCTTCACTCGTCGTCCCGATGATCTGTCCAACGCCGGCGCCGATTGCTGCGCCACCGGCAAGTCCAATGAGCGCACCAGTGCCAGCGCGGCGCAGCGTTGCGGGTGAAGTCGCACCCATCACCCCACCAGCCACAGGACCAATCAGGATGGGAAAGATTTCCGGCCGAATCGAGACCAGATCATCCAGTCCGTAGAGGTAATGGCCCAACCGCGCCTTGAAGACGACGATGCCCAGCGTCACGATCGTTCCCGCAACGAACCCACCGGCGGTCCCCGCTGCAGCGGGCAGCACCTGAGCGTGCGTTCGTTTGCCCGGCGCAACAAGCAATGCCGCGACCATGAAGAGAACCGGCCACATTCTGGAGAAGGGAACATCAGACATTGAGCTCATAGTCTGTCACGCCTGACGAAGGAGGCGACGAGCTTTTCGATGTTAATGTCCTTGTCGGATCGTTTCACAACGACTTGCGCGGGCTTATTTCCAACGGTCAGCCAGATCGCACGTCGCTCAGTATCGGCATACACGCGCACCGGGCCCGCCATAAAGTCGATCGCGATTGTGTCACCGACGCTGCGACGAATCCGGCGCTTCTCGACTTTCGTCGCACCAGCACTGATCCATTCGATGTCGGTCATCACTGGTTGCTTCGACATCAACAGCACGATCGCGGCATGTTCGAGCAAAGCGTAGCAGTGCGACGCATAAGGCTGCGGAGGCAATGGAATCGCATCCAGAGTGGGTGGCGCGCTGAACTTTCTCACACTTCCGTCTTTCAGTTCACTCCTGATGCTGTCGACTCCAAAACTGATGCGCGCGCTGCGCGTCTCAACACCCTTCGTATCGCGCCAGATTATTTCCATCAGGCTGAATCGGCCTTCGGGCGCGAGCGCAGCCTTGTAGTGCATCGTGTGCGGCTGAGGACGACGCACAAACAAAACACCCTCGATATGTTCGGCCGAACGAATGAACCGGTCGACCGCGACCGTGTCGGAGCCTATTGTGCCGACCAATGTTGTGTGCTGCTGCTCTGAGGGCTGTGTCGTGCTGGCTACGAATAGCAGCGACATATACGCGAAGAGCGAGCGCCGGTGAACCGATCCCATCCGTTCCTCCCGCTGAGTTGGCTCGCTTAAACAAGCCTGAGGGAGGAAAACGCAAGATGGGGGCCGAACTAGAGCACTGGAGGGCTACCGGTGGCCTACACGCACCACCTTGCCACCGTCGAAATCGACTTCGATGAGTTTCTCGCTCGTGGGAATGCGCGCGACTACCTGCTTGGTGCGCGTGTCGATCACCACACCGCCATCGGGATAGGCGTAGCGTCCATCGATGCTGAATGAGATCCAGCCAGGATGGGGCCTTTCCGCCGGATCTTTGAACAACGCAATGCTTGCTATCTGCTTCGGCGGCGAGACTGTGACGTCGAATGGGTACACGTAACCGTAGACGCCATCCACGATCCACACTTCCTTGCCATCCGGCGTCACATTGAGACCGTGGCTCCATGTGCTGTGCGGTTTTGCTCTTGGCGGCGTGGGTATTTCGGTGAAGCGCTCCACTGGTGTTTTCGCCTCTACTCGATGAATCACCTTGCCACCCCACGGATTCTTCGTGACTTCAGCGATCTCGAAGCCAAGCAGAGCGTCCACGTTCGCGTAAACAAAGCGCTCATCTGCGCTCACAGCGAAGGGACGCAGTCCCTTGCTGAACGGTCCGATCTTGCCAAGCACTTCATTGGTTGACGCGTCGGCAACGTAGAGATATGGCACCGTGAGTACCTGCATGTAGACACGTTTGCCGGCGGAATCCATCCAGGTGTTGTGCGGGCCGATATCAGCTATGCGATCGACCTCGTAGGGCTTGCCGCTCTCAGTGGGAATGCTGTCGAGCACCGCGCCGTCTGCACCGTTGAGCAGCACCCAGTAAATGCCGCCTCGGAGAGGCATGTACATCCGCTTCCCATCTGGAGTAACCCAGAAGCTGTCCGCGTACCTGCCAACATTCTTGCGCCACGCGATGGAATCGTTGGCGAGATTGATTGCGATCAGTTCGTCGCCCCTGTTGGACGTTACATATAGAAGTCCGAGCGGTGCGCTGGCTCCGATGCCTTTGTACGCGCCGCTATTCGGGATGGCGATTTTTCGGAGGAATGTGTGACCGTTGTCGATGTCATATACGCTGATGCCCGAGGCATCGGTAACGTACAGACGGCGCTCGACCGCTGCTGTGGAGGAGTACTTCGCTCCATGCACGCCGACATTGTGGCTGGGCAGCGAGAAGATGAGAACTGCGAAGAGGGCTGTTGCTGGTCGCATTAGTGTTCCCTGTCTGTTGCGTTGTGAATCGCGGCTGCTACTGAATGCGATAGCGAACAATGATCGGCAATCCATCAGCATCGGTGAGAGTACCCCACACATGCGTCGCGTTCGCGGCGAGCACATACAGTCCTTTGGGGAGTTGCACGTGCATAACCGGTTTGCCGTCTGTCGCGACGACGTTGACCGATCCCTCAACTCCAGGTTCCCACAGCCAGAGCCTGTTGTCATTCATGATGTCAAATCTGGCGTATGGCTGGTGGTACTCAGCCAGCTTCACCTTGGACCGGTATTCGTCAGTTATTTGCGTGTTACGACCTATGGCGCGTGTAATAATTGAATCAGCCTGACTTGCAGTGACCTTGGTTGGGATGAAGGAAACCGTAACCGGCGCCGTCTGCACTCCGGTAGCAATCGGGATTCGCCGGATGGTAAACTGGCCAGGCTTACCTCCCCATATTGCCCACGGTTGCAGAACAATGAGTTCCCTTCCGCCGGGCGCGAGGGCGACATTGGTGTATGCGCCGAGCGGTGAGGTCATGTTGCGCATGTCGGCGCTAGCGCTCGGCGTTCCTGTTGCTACCCTCATGGCTGCGAGTTGCGCGTCCTTCACCTGGAACTCATGCACGCTCCTCTCAAAGTCAAGCGCGATGCGCCTGGAGAGTTTTCCATCTTTGTCGTAGATGCCGAATGGCATTGCGGAAGTTGTATCGGCTGTCGGTCTGTAGAGGCTGGATGTTGTCGAGACCAACCCGGAGTAGAAGCCACCGGTGCCGGGTTGTGCCACCTGACCGATTGGTTTCAAGTCCGGACCAAAGACTTTGTAGGCCTTGCCAAGGTCGCGAACCCAGATCGCGTCACCAATGAGTCCCATGCCGAGCGGCCTGTTGAATTCACCTGGTCCTTCTCCCTTGCGGCCAAACATCGTTACAAAGCGACCGGTGGCATCAAAGACACGTATCACCGCTTCGGTCGAATGCAGGGTCAGTAGCCGGCCATCGGGCAGCACAACCGCAGATGCAATTGAAGTAAGCGAAGTTCCGAGCGAGGCATCGTTTGACACGATGCGCATCTCTTCGCGCAACTCGCGCGTTGGAATTGCTGTCTGTGCAGCGGCGGAGTCGAACAGGAACACGGCCCATAACACTGCGACGACTCGCATTAGTGCTCTTGCTTGTGTCATACCGCCCGCGCCGGTTTCGTTGTGAGCTTGCGCACGCTCAGCTTGCCTCGCTTGTCGAGCCAGTCGTCCGTGCTCGCCCATCTGTAGCCTTTTTTGGAGGCTGAGAATTCGTGGACGAAACCATCTGCGACGAGCACCACATGCTCGCTGCTCCACATGAGGTAGTATCCCGAGTTGTTCACCTTGAAGAAGTTCGCAATGTCCTTCGCGTCCGCACTCTCAAGCTCCACCTTCGTGGTTGTCGGCGGCTGTCCTGGTTTCGTTGCCGGAACCTGCTTGTCGCAAAGACACTTCGTGGGCTGCAGATATGCGAGAAGACTGGATGTGGCGCCGATATGCATCGGGGGCACTCCGCAGGCGGTGCCCGCGTAGGTGATGCAATCAAACCCTCTCTTCGTGCTGTCGGTCTCGAAGTTGGAGTCGCCGGTCGCCGGGTCGAAGAAGTACGCGAAGAAGAGCCCGTCGAATCCTTCAGCCTTCTGAAGCCAGCGACCGTTGTACGTCTTCGCAACCGCATCGCCCTGATAGGTGAGCTGATCGCCGTTGTTCTCGTCGTCGAGCGGAAGCAACTTGGCGTTGTGCGGCCTAACAGGACATGCGAGCAGCTTGGGCAGTGAGGTCGTGATCACCTTTCCCTTGAGCACAACGAACAGCTTCAGCTCGAGATTCAGCCCCCATGAGTTGTGTCGCTGGATGATCTTGAGTAGCTCGGGAAGGTTATTCGGAGTCATCACATCGGCAGCATTGCATCCCGTGATGTCAACGTAGTCGGCATGCACGGCGCTGCGCCCGAGCCAGACCTGGTAAGGTTTCGGCGGCACGTCACCCGTGAAAGAAATCTTGTAGCCGCCCTTGCCAATTTTCTTCAGGCCGATCTCATTCAGCTTGAGCGGTGTCGCAGTCTGATTGAGCCTCTGTAGCGTCGCTCCATTGGGTTCAATGGTCCCGTTGTACTTTCCAGCGGAACGAAGTTCCCAGATTTCCTGGAAACACTTGATCGCTTCGTTGCGCGTCTGTGTTGTTGGCGAGATACTTCCCAGCATTCCCACAGCCCTGAGCAGCTCGTCGACCTTCAAAACATCGGGTCCGTTGTTGGTGCCGCTCTCGCCGACAGCCTTGCCAATCATTATGGGCATCGATCCCCCTCTCTTGAGGCGCGCAGAGTACCAGTCGCGCGCGATCGTTTCCAGATCTTTCTGACACGGTAATTCTCCGCCGGGGCGGCGCAGACGGCAAGGGGGCTCAGCCAGATAAGCACTCGGAGGGTTCCGGCCACGATGCAGTTCAGTCGATTCTTACCACCGCCATCAAATTGAATCCTCGTCCCGGTAATGGATAGACTGCGTAGCGATCTGCCGTGAACTGGCTGCGGACTCCGTAGGTGTAGTACTGCTCATCAAGAAGGTTGTTGACTGAAGCAGCGAGCCTGCCCCAGCCAAATTCGCGCGCCACCTTTACATCCAGCAGCGAATACGCCGGAATCTGAATGCCGAGTGTGTTGGGTTCGTCGTTGTCCATGTACTGCTTGCTGAGCGACGTGAACGACGCTGACAATCGCGTGCCGTCCATAACATCCCAGACCATGCCGAGATTCAGTTTGTGCTCCGGCACCAGCGGCACCTTTTTGCCTGCGATATTGATGTCGGTCCCGATCACAAACGGTCCACCAGGCAGCACACCGTCGAGGAACTTTGCGTCGGTGAAAGCGTAGCCTGCCAACAGTCCCAGTTTTGTCGTAGCCTGCAACATCGTTTCAACTTCCACGCCCTTGCGTCGCGATGGCGGAAGGTTGGTGTTCCCGGTGCCAGTCGTGAATGCGTCGAGATGGATCTCATCGTCAATATCCATCTGAAACAGAGTTACACGAACAGCCCGGCCCTCAGCGCGCCACTCCGCACCCAGCTCGTACGATTGCGCTGTCTGCGGCCGCAGAATCTGGAACGTGTTGCTGAAGGTCTCGTTGGGTTCATAGATCTCGTCAGCGTTGACGAAACGGAAGCTTCGCTGCGCACGTCCGAAAAGCGCAGTGCTTGCGGATGTGGAATGACGCAGTCCCACCTCCCACGCATGCTGGTGCTGCGTCTGGCTCGCTGCCGGAGCTTCGCTCCCGAAGCCCGCTCCTGGTGCTGATGCATCGAACACATCGGTCGCGTCGTATTTGACACGGTCCTGGCGCCAACCAAGAGTGAGCAGTGACTTCGCACTCAGTTCAATCGCATCCTGGAGGTACCAGCCCTGCATGTCCTGGTCAACGCGCACGATGTTGATGGGCGTTGCGATATTCTCGGCGTGATCGGAGCGGTGTGAATCGTAACTCCAAGCGTGCCAGTCATCGCCGAGTGTGAAGCGATGCTGCATGCCTGCAAGCGTCACAGGAAGACGGAGCCGCGGGGTTAGCGAGATGACATCGAGAGCATCGTCGCGATAATTGGAGAAGCCTCCCCCAAAGTCGAAATACGCTTGCATTTCCTTGCCGCGCCAGTCCACTCCGATATTGAGTTCCGCCTTGCCGATCTTTGTCTCAACAGTCACACCGGCGCGTTCGCTGTCTCTGCTCGACGAATCGAGCGGAGTCTGCGCACCGCGTCTGTCACTTGCGAGTTCGTCCGTACTGTTGGACGCCTGGACCGCGCGCGCGCCGGGCAGTCGCAGATTCTGACGATCGATTCCGAGGCGCAGGTCGATCCACGTATCGCCGGGACCCCAGCGCAGATTGAGGGCCGCATTCTGTTGTTCATTGCGGTTGTTCTCTCTGTAGCCATCGGAGTTGTCCATGTGCAGCGTGGTATTGGCGCCGAGCGTTGGCGATACAACACTGCCGTAAATCTGGCCTTCGAGGGTCCTGTAATTGGCAACTCGCCCCATCAATTCGGCGCGCCGTCCCTGCTCCAGCGGTGAACGCATAACGATGTTGATCACGCCCGCGGTCGCACCGTCGCCGTATAGGACAGCACCTGTTCCCCGCAATATTTCGATGCGCTCGATTGATGACAGTGGAATTGCCGACCAGTACACGCCTGAGAGATCGGGATCGGAAACGCGCCGTCCATCGACCAGTATGAGAGTATTCTGACCGCCCGTTACGCCGAAGCCGCGCATATCCACCGATGTAAACGCGGCATTGTTGCCAAAGAGGTCCTTCATGGTGAGACCAACCTGCTCCGCAAGAATTTCGGGCAGAGTTCGCGCCGCGCTTTTCTGTATGTCGGCGGCGCTGAGCACAGTCACACTCGCAGGCAGACGATTGGCGTCGTCCGGGAAGCGCGTGGCGGTAACAATGACTGGCGGAAGCTGTGACTGAGCGGAAGCGGAGGCGGGCAGCGCGATGGCTGCAAGCAATACGACTGCGATGAAACGCATGGAATCTCCCTTGGCGTCATCCCCGACGCTTTGTAGCGGTTGAATAGAACCGCAAGGCCGGTCTCCGGACTCACGAGTAGCGCGGAACTCTGCGCCTGGTGCGTCGCCTTCCCATGGTTTGGAGAACCACAGTGGCTTTGGGACGCACCGCCTCGCTTACCGTTGCGGGGGCAGTACAGGAATTGCGGCGAACCGCTCACCTGTTTCCCGTTTCATCTTTGCGGAGCGAATCTCCGCGAAGACACCTTGCTGTTGACTACGGGGAGGATAATAACTCTGGTCTGGAGGGGGATGCAACTGGTGCTTTGTCGAGATTGGGGATTGGCGATCTGCGATGTCGGATCATTTCAGATAGACGAGGACTGATCCACGAGCAACGATAGACGAAAGACGATAGACGACCGCGAAGGGGTTTTCTGCGGGGCTGGCCTCTTGCGATGCGCGAGTATCGGCTTACATATGGTATGGAATGAGATCATTGTGAGGACCATGTGACACGAATCAGGCTCTTTCACGGAATGCTTGCCATCGCGATCGCGATAAACACGTCGCCCGTGCTTTCACAGGTCGCGCCGAGTGTCACGCTGGCGCGCGAGACTCGAATAGATGGAAACACGGAAGATCTTGTTCGCATCGGTTGGGTTCGGGTTGCTGCCGACGGAAGAATTGCGTTCGGCCAGGAGCAGGACAAACTCATTCGGTTCTACGACGCCGCCGGAAAGTTGATCGGTAAGTTCGGACTAGCGGGCGATGGGCCCGGCGAGTTCAGGTCAGTGAGCAGTTACGCTGGCTGGCTGGGAGATTCGCTTTGGGTCTTCGATGATAGAGCGCACCGGATCACTGTGATTCCCGCGTCGCTGCGCGCTCCGCGTACTGCGGAACCGAATATCGGAGGATCACCGAGCGTAACGACGCCACGCATCGTATTCGGTGCGGTGAGAGCGATAACCCGCGCGGGCGACCTCATCATCGGTGGCCTTCCGTTCGGAGACTCCACAGCGCAGCTGCCTGCTTGGAGCCGCGACCTCAAGACGGCATTCGTTCGCGCGAAATCCACCGGCGTGCATGATCGCTTTCTCGCTGGTGTCGCCGGTGTGCCTGGAAGGACTGTCTCATTAGGGAAAGGTTCGGCAGTTGTTCCCTTTGTGGGAGAGCTATTCGCGGAAGTTGCATACGATGGTAGCAGAGTTGTCATCGTCGGTGCAGCCGTCGAAGGCCGCAACGCTGGCACCTTCGGTATCACGACGATAGGAGGCGCCGGCGATACCATTTTCTCGCGAAGATATCCTTTCACACCGGAGCCAATTCCGAGGAACGTTGCACAGGAAGCGATCGAGAAGACCGTGCAGCAGCTGAACTCGCTGAAAGCCTTCCAGGGGTATGCCGCTCAGTACCGCGCCCAGGTGCGAGTCCCACCTGCATACCCACCGCTGGCGTCATTGCATGTTGGCCGTGATGGCAGCATTTGTGTTGGAATGCGCACATCAACCGTCACACGTCAGTACCTCGTGTTCGATCTGCGCGGCGAACCGGTCGGCCAGTTTCTGCTTCCGGCCAAGGCGCGCATCGGAGAGACCGATCTCAATACACTATGGGCGATTGAGCCTGATCAGGACGGCATTGAGAGCCTGGTGCGTTATCGTCTCACTCGCGGCGCCCGCTGAACGGATCATCATGCAAAGACGTGTTCTTCAACTGATTCTCGCCGTGAGTGCACTGATGCTGGTGCATCCATCAATGAGCGTAGCGCAGAGTGTTGCGCCAGATTCTCAGGCAATCGCCGCCGCAATTGTGCGGTCGATAATCCCCGCATTGCGAGCGAATACCCAATACAGCGGACGGGTGTTGATAGAGAACGGACCCCTCGTCGGCAGCGTCCGAGTCGTAGCCGATACTTCCGCGCCCTGGCGCAAGCTCCTGCGAGCGCAGATGCGTTCCCAGGCGCCCGACCTGCACTCCGACAGCGCATCGAGGTTTCTGATGACGGTACGCATCGCCACCGTCGAACTACTGGGGCAGACGGCCATTGTGCGCGGGGCGTATTCCCGTTGTGTCGGAAGCACCCTCTCGAACCTTTGGGTGTATTTTTTCGAGATTGTGCTCTCAGTCCGGGATAGTCAGTGGCAGGGTGGACCAGTCGCGCCAAAGGGCCACGCTGACGGCTCATGTTTGCGGACATCTCTGCGCAGGCCGCAATGACCAGCGTCCGTCGCTAATGCCGGAGCGCGTGGTGAGTGAATACCATGACTGAGCGCCTCTATTACCACGACGCGTATGCCACGGAATTCCATGCACGCGTCATATCTCGATCGGCCGATGGTCTCCGTGTGTCCCTCGACCGCACGGCCTTCTATCCCACCTCCGGCGGTCAGCAATTCGACGTGGGCCTGCTTAACGACACACCTGTAGTGGACGTAGTCGACGAAGGCGTTAACGTGACTCACGTGTTGTCGCGCGCCATTCCAGACGATGATGTGTTCGGACGTGTGGACTGGACACGCCGCTTCGATCACATGCAGCAACACACGGGACAACATGTATTGTCCGCCGTTTTCGAAGACAGCTTCGGCTATCGCACGGCCTCCGTTCACTTCGGTGCCGAATCGTCCTCCATCGACCTCGAAACTCCCGAGCTTTCTCGCAATCAGATGTTGGAGGCCGAAGCAGGCGCGAATGCAATCGTCTCAACTGGTCGCGCTGTGACGATCTCCTTCGAGAATGCAGGCACGGCACTCGGCTTGCGCAAACCTCCGCCCTTCGACGGCGAACTACGCGTCGTTACCATAGATGAGGTGGATCGCAGCGCCTGCGGCGGCACTCACGTTAGTGCGACAGGCGAGATCGGTCCGATACTCATCAGGAAGCAGGAGCGCATGCATGGTAATGCGCGCATCGAATTTCTTTGTGGTAACAGGGCGTTGCGCAGCGCGCGCGCGGACTACGAGTTGCTCGCTCGGGCCGCACTCGCAATCGGCGTCGCACCCGAAGAACTACCCGAGCGCGCCGCGACGCTGCTCGCGGATTTGCGCGAGGCAGAGCGCACGCGCAAGAAACTGTCAGAGGAACTGGCGGTATTTCGCGCCCGCGAGAAGTATCAGAAGACACAACCTGACGCTGAGGGAATGCGCTGGATTGTCGAGCGACTTCCCACTGGTTCGCTCGATGACCTGCGCGCACTTGCACATGCAATCGCGTCTCTCCCACGCGCCGCCTTTGTTGGTGTCATACAGAATCCGCCGCAGGTGTTATTCGCGACTTCCGAAGACACCGGGATTGATGCTGGGAAGGTGCTCAAGTCAGCGATGACGCCAGCAGGTGGGCGCGGAGGAGGTTCGACACGTGTTGCGCAGGGAAGTCCGCCCGCAGCCGCTCTGGAAAGTGTTGTTTCCGGTCTTGGAGGACCAGTTTGAGTACCGCCCTCAGCACTCCCGCACCGGGTCAGTCATTCCCGCGCAAGCGGGAATCACGTGTCGTCCTCTCTGGATTCCCGCCTTCGCGGGAATGACGAAAGACTTGCGTGGCTTGAGGGCGTTCGGGCACACTATATACACATGAAACGCAAGAGTCTTGTGCTCGATGAACAGCTGCTTGAGGAAGCACTGAAGCTCAGTGGACAGCGCACCTATTCTGGTACCGTACAGCTCGCACTGGGCGAACTTGTTCGGCGCGCCCGTGCCGGCCGCATCCTGGATTTGGGAGGTTCAGGTTTGTGGGAGGGTGAGCTAGGCAATATGCGTCGAGATCGCGGTGGCGCGAAGAGGGTGCCTCGCCCTCGCACTGCTCGTTGATAGTTAGCGACTTGGCTACGCGCCGCGGACGACTTTCTTAGCTTCGGCGCGGCGGAGCCACCAGAGGAAGACGGTAAGCACTATCGCCTCGACGACGAACTTCGCGACGTCTTCGGCTAGGTCCCGCTGATCGGTTCTCGCACGAATGACCCTATCGTAGAACGAAAGGATGAAAGCAGAAGGCACTGCGAACGATGCGTGCTCGCTCCAACCATTCAGGCGCGGCAATCTCAAAAACAGAAGCCTAAGCAGAATAGCCACGTTCAATAGCAACCACGCACCGGCCACAGCGCGACCGAATGGGACCGATGGCTCCAGGGAACGCCACCATGAATCAACCGCACGCAGCCAAACGGTCCACACAAGCGCGATGGCGCCTATTACTGCCTGACTGATCAGGAATCGCATTGCTGTCCAGGGCGGAGCCATGATTTCGCTGGCGCGCATCTGCCTACGCTACGGGTCGGACGCTGAGCCCGCAAGTCGCTCGGCTACCTTGTGACATCGCGTCACGATCCGCTCATCTCCCAGCTTCGCGGCAGTCGCCACGAACGCCACCGTAGGGCCCCGCCAGCGCAACTCGTCGACATCCTTGAACAGCGGCGCATCTATACGGAGTGTCGCGAGTTTTTTGAACAACAACGCATGCTCGCGGTTTCCTCCCAGCACGTCTGAAGGAAAGTCCTCGATGACTCCGTACTTCTTGATGAGCCGCGCCGCACCGACGGCACCGATACCCGGAATACCTGGATAACCGTCGGCACTATCGCCGACCAGCGCGAGGTAATCGGGGATCAACGCAGGTTCGACACCAAACTTCGCTCGCACAGCCGCCGCATCACGCGTTTTGTCGCCGCGCCTCTCCATTTGTATCACACGGCCATCGCGAACGCACTGGGACAGATCCTTGTCCGGTGTCCAGATGAGAACCTTCTCCACGCGCGTATCGCTCGCTGCAATATGAGCCGCGCTGGCCAGCGCATCGTCCGCCTCAATCTCCACCGTTGCCCACGTGACAACACCCATCGCAATGAGCGCTTCCTCGAGCGGATGAAACTGCGCCCACAGTGCCGGCTCAATTCCTTCACCTGTCTTGTATCCGGGCCAGAGATCGTTGCGAAATGATTCAATGACATGATCAGTTGCAACCCCAAGATGCGTGGCACCATCCTCGAACATGCGCAACACAGTATTGAGAACACCCAGTACTGCGCCATACGGTGCGTCCTTGCCTTCGTTGAAGCGACGCAACCCGTAGAAATGGCGATAGAGTTCGTAGGTGCCGTCAATCAGGTGAACGATCATTGCGTCATGCTCACATGATCAACTTGCGCACTGCCCTTTCCACAACTTGCGCGGCAGCAATGAGATCATTGACGAGGCGCTCATCCACCGCGCCGCCCCCTTCGTATTCCATCAAGTTCCGATCACCATGCGCCTTGGCAAGCACCCGCCAGCTGCTCGGTGGAATCGCAACCGTATGTTGCAACGCCTGGAATACCACATAGCGGTTTTCCGATCTGTAGCCGTGATAGCGGAGAGCGGCGAGAGCCAGAGCATGAGCGGCATTGTAGGCCAGATCGAAGCGACTTTCTATTGCCAGGTCTTGATTCGTGGAATCCTTGAGTCGGGCGCGTCCAGAAGTCAGCAACGTCTCCAATTCCATCTTTGATGCCTTACCATGCTTCAGAGATCCGACGCTCACGAGGTTTTCGAGCTCAGGCAATATCACTTTCGCTCCCGACGACGAATACCTTGGGTCCGCCGTGAACCCTTGCCGCAAATGACTGCCGCGTCTTTCGCTTGATCCTCCAGTCTGCATAGCTCATCAGAACAGGATTGATCGAGCGGCCAAGAACCCTCTCAGCGGGCTGCACAGCGTCGAACACCTCTGCGTAACTGAGTTTGTCGGAGATCAGCAGTAGATCGACGTCGCTCGAGGCGCGTTCAGTGCCGTCAGCAATCGATCCGAAAACGAAAGCCGCACGCAATTCTTTCTTGATCGAACCCAGTGCGTCCCGAATCGGTTCGGCAAGTCCCACGGTTTTCATGACCAGCCCATGCAACTCGTGGAAAACCGGGGAGGCCTGGTTGGCCTGATAGTACTTCTGGTTGCCCTGGCGAAGAGCAACGATCAGGCCGGCAACAGCCAGTTGCTGCAGATACCGATGCACGGCACCGGTGCCGCTGGCTGCGAGACGGATCAGCTCCGCGCTTTGGAACTGCCGATTCGGTTGGCCGAACAGAAGACCGATTACACGCTGCTGAACAGGACTGAAGAGTGCATCGGCGAGGGCACTCGAATACTGCGCGCCTATTCCCATATTGGGAATAAATCTACCCATATTGGGAATCTGTGTCAAGGGAAGGCTGGTTGCTGCTATCGAGTCGGGGGTTCTCTAACGAGAGCGACTGCGCACAGTACCAACGCCGCGGCCATCATAAGTCGCGGCGTGAACTTTCCGTCACCTACCAGCGCCGCCAGCGTAAGTGCCACCACTGGATTCACAAACGCATAGGTGCCGATTGCCGCGGGTGTCGCCACTCTCAGCAACCATGTATATGCGCCGAAGCCGAGGATCGTACCGCCGATCACCATGAATGCCAACCCGCCCATGCCGCGCATCGTCATCGCAGCAGGATTCCACGATGCCTGTTCGCCCAGCATGAAACTGATGAACAGCGTCGCGATGGCGCCGACCATCAATTGCATGGCGGTCGACAGAAATGCCGATTGCGGCCTTGCACCATCTCGGCCCACAAGAGAACCGAGCGCCCAGCTCGCACCACTGATCAGAAGTGCGATGCGCTCGATGGGTCGCCCCGACCACTCGCCTCCGCCAAGCGACAGAACTGCAACACCGACAACGCCGACCAGCAGTCCTGCAACTACACGGCGCGATGGCATTGATCGCCGACGGGCGCTGTCGAATACCACGAGCCACATCGGAATTGCTGTCATGAATAGCGAAAGTTCGCCGGATGCCACTCGCTGCGAAGCCCACGCAAGAAGGCCGTGTGAGCCGACGAAGAGAAGCAGTCCCGCTTGCACGGCTGTGATCCATTCTGCCCGGGAAGCGCGCAGCGATTGGCGCGATGCAGCGACACCGGCGAAAATGAGTGCCGCTCCCAATGCACAGCGCAGCGCGATGGCGAGCAACGGCGGTACTTCCGCGACTGTCCATCGAAGCGCGAGGAAGGTGGCGCCCCAGCAGAAGTAGATAGCCGCGAATGCGGCGATCAGTTTTATGTTGACGGGCATTCACACTAATGTAGACTGGAGCGTAAGGTGGACGCCTTCACCCGTCCCCCAAACTGGTAAATTGTTCCCATGCCCTCAGCCTCCTCGAATCATCACTGCCCCCCGCAGCGCGACACCCTGGCCGAACGGTTCATTGCCGCGGCCGAGCTCCTCGAAGAAATCGTCGCCAACCGCGCCATCATCCTCGACATCGCCGAGAAAGATCGCAATCGCCTGCTGCAGGCTGCCGGCCGGATCTCTCGCCCCGATATCAACGACAGGCGCCTCGTTCTCAAAGCCAGCAAGCGCAGAAGACGAGAAGAGAAAGTTCAGCGCGAAGAAAGCGTGCTGCATGAAACCGGCATCCGCAGACTGCGTCGCAAGCCCGTCTTCACCTCTCCCAACATTCTGCCGCCGCCCCCCGACGAGTTACAAGCGCGCGAGACCGAAGTCCGGGAAATCAACGAGCCGCATCACTGCTACACATGCAAGCAGCACTACTCGACAATCCACCATTTCTACGATCAACTGTGCCCCAGCTGCGCCGCGTTCAATTTTGACAAGCGCACAGAGCTGGCGGACCTCAGCGGACGTGTGGCTCTTCTCACAGGTGGCCGCGTAAAAATCGGGTACCAGGCAGGAATCAAGCTGCTGCGCGCCGGCGCGCACCTGATAGTTACAACGCGTTTCCCCCGAGACTCGGCCACTCGCTACTCACGCGAGCCCGATTTTGCGGACTGGAGCCACCGGCTCGAGATCTTCGGGCTCGATCTGAGAAATACGCCCGACGTCGAATTGTTCTGCGCCGAAATGCTCAATACCAGGCAACGGCTGGACTTCATAATCAACAACGCCTGTCAGACAGTGCGGCGTCCGCGGGAATTCTACGAGCACATGCGCGCCGGCGAGACCGCGGCGCTGAGCGCGATGCCCGAAGAGGTCCGTCGCCTTCTGCAAGCCCACGAAGAACACAGTTCGGGTGACAGGCTACTCAATCAAGGAATAGCTGCCAACTCGCTGCGATTGTCGCTCTCCCCCTCACCATCCACTTCACTGTCGGAGGTCGACGCGGGAATGAGCCTCTTTCCGAGCGGACGTTTCGACCAGGATCTGCAGCAGGTTGACCTGCGCGGACACAACTCCTGGCGTTTGCTGCTCGCCGACGTTCAGTCGGTGGAGCTGCTCGAGGTTCACCTCGTGAATGCAATCGCGCCCTTCATCATCAATGCGCGCCTCAAAGCGTTGATGTTGCGAACACCGGAGCAGGACAAACACATCGTTAACGTCTCCGCCGTAGAAGGACAGTTTTATCGCAACTTCAAAACGACACGCCATCCGCACACCAACATGGCCAAGGCAGCTCTCAACATGATGACGCGTACATCGGCAGCCGACTATTTTGCCAGCGGCATTCACATGAATAGCGTCGACACTGGCTGGATCACCGATGAGGACCCCGAGCAAATCGCGGCACGCAAGACTTCCGAGCATCGCTTTCATCCACCACTCGACATCGTGGATGGCGCAGCAAGAATTGTCGACCCGATAATCAGTGGCATCAACACCGGAGAACACATTTGGGGCAAATTCCTCAAAGACTACCGTCCGACCGACTGGTGATTTGCACGCAGTGCCCAGGCGCACTCCCCCAGCCGCACTCCCCCAATCGCCGTTCCCCACGCGCACCTCCGGGGCAGTTTGTTCATATTATGCAGCACCTAACTCAACGAGATCTTGAAAATATGATTTGGTTCAATCGCGCAGCAACCATCGCAGCCGCCACGCTCATAACCGCGTGCTCGGGCGACTCAACCGGACCGGGTGGCGGCATACCGGTTGAGTCACTTGCCGTTTCGCCCGCCAGTCTCACCCTGACCGTGGGCTCAACCGGAACGCTGACCGCGATACCATCGGCTGCGAGCGGCACCATACTCACCGGCCGGACTATCATTTGGACCTCCACCAACAACAGTGTCGCGAGTGTCAACAACGGCGTCGTTACGGCTAATGCGGCGGGCACGGTAACCATCACCGCCACGAGCGAAGGTAAGTCGCGCAACGCGACGGTGTCCGTGACAACCGGGATCACACAAGCGACGTTTTCAGTGATTGCGCCTGGTGGCAGTCACACCTGTGCGCTCGATGCCGCCGGCAAAGCGTGGTGCTGGGGCGCGAATAATCTTGGCGCCGTCGGTGTCGGTGCAATCGGTGGCGTCTTTTTCATAGCGCAGCCAGTAAGCGGCAATCTGACTTTTTCTTCGATCTCGTCGGGCATGAATCACACGTGTGCTCAAACCGTCGCCGGCGTTGCGTACTGCTGGGGGTCGAACACCCACGGTCAATTGGGCGATGGGACCAACAGCGACCGCGGATCACCAACGCCCGTGAGCACCGCTCTCGTTTTCACCAGCATTAGCGCGGGAGGTGACGCCGGTTCCGGTCACACATGCGCGCTTACCGCTGCTGGCGCAGCGCACTGCTGGGGGCGCAATTTTGCGGGACAGTTGGGTGACAACAGCACCACTGACAAAAATGTGCCGGTTGCGGTACAGGGCGGACTGACTTTCACATCACTCTCTGCGGGAAATGCTTTCACATGTGGACTGTCGGCGCAGAAGGCACACTGTTGGGGAGACAACGACGAAATCGGCGAAGGGACCGCCAACAATCGCTCAGTGCCAACGGCCGTGGCCGGGAATCCCACATTCAAGAGTCTTTTCGCATCCTGGGCGAGTTCATGTGGAATCACACTCGCGGACGCGGCGCAGTGCTGGGGCTTCGTCAGCAGTTCGACAGTTACCACGCTGCCGACTATCGTTCCGAGTCTCACGTTCAGCAGCATGGCACCAGGAAACATGTTTATGTGCGGAACGAATCTGGCTGGCGCGGGCTATTGCTGGGGAGTTAACAACGCTGGTCAGGTCGGCGACGGCTCAACGGCCTCCCGCGCGACGCCGGTACCTGTGAACGGATCGATAGTGTTCGCGAAGATTATCGCTGGGAACGGACACACCTGCGGCCTGACCGCAGCTGGCCTCACCTACTGTTGGGGAGGGAACACAAGTGGCCAGCTCGGCGAAGGAACGCAGGTCGCGAGGCTCTCGCCAACTGCGGTGAGGAGTCCGCTGTAGGGGGACACCATGTCAGCCACTGTCGCCCAGCGTCTCTCCAAGTCCCGATTTGTCGCAGGCTGGCAATGTCCCAAGCTCCTCTGGTGGAAGGTGCATGAACCTGAAGCTGTGGAGCTTCAGCCTGACATTGTGCAGTCTGACTTGTTCGATCAGGGACGGCTCGTGGGTGAACGCGCGCGCGAAGAGTGGCCCGGCGGGTTGCTCATCGACGGCGATCATCACGATCCCACTCGCGTCCAACGCACCGCCAGTGCCATTGAAGCCGGCGAGCGTGTTTTGTTCGAAGCGTGCTTCGAGGCTGACGGTGCGTTCTGCGCCGTGGATGTGCTCGAGAAGAGTGCTGATGGCTGGACGCTCGTCGAGGTCAAGTCGACCAACTCGGTCAAGGACTATCACTATCGTGAAGTTGCCTTGCAGGTGCATGTCGCGCGCCGCAGCGGAATTCCTGTTACGCGAGCGGAGGTAATGCATCTCAACAGCGACTATCGCTTTCCTGAAATGCTACCGCTCTTCGTTCGCGCTGATGTGACGGCGGAAATTGACGCGCTGCTTGCCGAGGTACCGGACCAGATCGGGCGACAGCTGGTGGTGCTTGGCGGATCCCTTCCGGACCATGCGGTTGGCGGCCACTGCTGGCTGCGCGATTCGGATGATGAATGCGCCTTCATGAATCGTTGCTGGCCTGATGATGCCGATCAGATTGGCAACCTCCTGGGCGTTGGCCGAAAGCGAAGGATCGAATGGATGCAGGCCGGTGTGCACACCATGTCAGCGATTCCCGCGAACACGAAACTCAATTTCAAACAACAACGCCAGCTCCGGTCGCAGCGCGAGGGAAGGCTCATTGTTGAGCGAACTCTGTCGGATGCAATTCGTCCTGCTGCGGAAGCGAAGACACTCGGCTTTCTCGATTTCGAAACCGTTGCGCGTGCACTGCCGGCGTGGAATGGGCTCGGCCCCTGGCGCCAAACCGCCGCGCAATTCAGCTATCATGAACGCGGCAGCAATGGAGTGATGACTCACGCGGAGTTTCTTGCGGAGGGACCCGCTGAACCGTGGATGCCACCCGATGATCCGCGTGATGCGATCGCACGCGCCATGCTCGCTGCGACGGCTAACGCCGACCTGGTCGTGATGTACACACCCTTCGAGAAGACGCAGATCAGGAATCTCGCGGAGCATCTACCCCATCTTGCCGAGCCGCTGCTTGCGCTCACTGAGAAGTTGTGGGATCTGAATCCAGTGGTGGCGAACAATGTTTATCACCCGGGGTTTCTGGGAAGTTTTTCACTCAAATGCATTTTGACCCCGCTAGTGCCCGATATGAGTTACAACGACCTCGTGGTCGTGGACGGCAAGGTGGCGAGCGTCAAGATAGCGCGCCTGCTGTTTGTATCAGGTCGCATTCCGCCGGCAGAACGAGACCGGACGCGCCACGATCTGCTGGAGTATTGCAAGCGCGATACCTTTGCAACTGTGCGGCTTGTTCAACGACTGATAGAGTTGGCCGCCTCTTGGTGATCTGACATCGCCGTTTCCCCGGCCCCTACCGTTACCAATGATGCGCCTCAACCGTGATGTACATATCCGCCGTATTACCGCGATGTCAGCCCAATGCGCCCTCGACGTGAGAAACTCCTCCTTGGCATTTCCCTGGCGTCGTTCGCGGGGGTCGCGGTGCTGTTCGCAACTATCCTCTGGTTCCTCTACCGCGAATCCGTAGCCGCCGAGGAACGGTTCGTCGGCGAGCTCGCAGCCACCCTCGGCGTTCGCGCCGAAAAAATGATTCTCGATACGCAGCACATGTTGGAGGAGTTCGAACGCCTTCCTTCGCCGCGCTGTTCCGTCGCGCACATCAGGGCGCTGCAGGACGTCGCGATGAGTCGTCCTTACATCCGCGCCATCGGGTATTGGCGCGCTGCGGAACGACGCTGTGGTGTCGGATTCCTCCAGGTAGCACCACTGCGCCCTCCCCGCGCGGATAGCATCTACCGATCGGGCGTAATTGCGTGGTGGCCGAGTGCGCAAACAGAGGTGGGAGGAGTGCGACTCTTTCTCATGCGCTTCGGGGATCACGACGCGGCGATAGATCCGAGCGCGCTTCTGGAAATCAGCTCTCTCGAGGGCCGTCGTGCGGGTCTCTGGGTGGAGAAGCGTCTTCTCGCATCACAACCGGAGAGCGTTACGCTCATTTCTCCGGACTCAATTCCCGAAGGACTCACGCTGGATCGTGTGAATCAGCTGGCGATCTCGCGCCACTCTCGTCCGGGCGAGCTGCCGATAGACATTGTGGTTACTGAAGAGCTGAAAAGTTTCTGGGGGCGATACTCGCGCACGATCGCATTGGGGACAGGGGTCGGCCTTTTCCTGGTCGGCATCTTCGGATACGGGACGCTCCGCTACGTACGGCACCGTCTCAGTATGGGAACGCTGTTGCGACACGCGATTGGGAGGGGGTGGATCACTGCGCGCTATCAGCCTGTCATCGAACTGAGAACCGGGCGCATAGCTGGTGCTGAGGCCCTGGCGCGGTGGAAACTGAAAGGTGGTGAGGAGGTACCACCGGACGTGTTCATCCCACTGGCGGAGCGCGAGGGGATCTGCCCTGAGATCACTCGCACGATCCTGGCGTTGACGTTGCGAGATCTTCACCGACTGCTACGTGCGAAGCCGCAACTGAGTATCAACATCAACCTGAGCGCCCAGGATCTCAGCTCGGACCTGTTCCTGCGGTCTCTGGAGAACGTGTTGCAGGCAAAGGAGTTGCCCGCCAAGGCCATCAAGCTGGAGATCACAGAACGATCGCTGGCAAATACTGAAGTTGCGCGCGGGCTGATCCGGCGTCTCCGAGAGATGGGGCATGAGACTGCGGTGGACGACTTCGGCACCGGGTACTCGAGCCTTTCGTACCTCTCGAGCTTCGAACTCGATTGGCTGAAGATCGACAAGAGTTTTGTTGATGCGATTGGAACCGAAGCAGCGACCAGTCATGTGATCGTGCATGTCATCGAAATGGCACGCTCACTTGGACTTCGCGTAGTCGCTGAAGGTGTTGAGACGGAGGCACAAGTGCAGTGGCTCATTGAGCATGGTGTTGAAATGGGACAGGGATATTTCTTCAGCGCTCCATTGACCGCAGAAGCTTTTGCAGCGTTTTGCGAACGGGACGCTGCATGAAAGCTCGGCTGCCTTTGGTCTGCGCGTTGACGCTTGCCGCGGTCGCATGCTCACGCCCATCGGTTGCACCATTGGTCACGACAGTCGAGCCAGCACCCGCTCCTGCACCCACTCCTGCACCCGCACCTGCCGCGCCGATTGCAACTGTGGTAAAGCCGGAGGAGCTGGCCGCCGCAGTTTCTGCGCGACGCGATACACTTGTAACGCGCGGTCAGAAACTGCGCGCGGACGAAGTCGGCTACTATCTGGATGTACAGGAGGCGCGCTTCCGTCAGGTTGCGAGCGACTGGCTGCTCGTCGCACGTCGCGAGGATCGCGTTGTGCTCGGTCTTCCCGGCGCTCTGACATTTGATCTAGGCAGCGCAAAACTGTCTCCGCGTGGCGTGGAAGCGTTGAACTCGGTGGCGCTCGTGTTGGTTGAGTATCGATTCACGGTTGTCTCGCTGCAGGGACATACCGACAGTATCGGAGATGCTGCAACGAACCAGCGTATCTCCGAGCAGCGCGCGCTGTCGGTAGCCCGCGTACTCATTGCCGCTGGCGTATCGGCACAGCGCATTGTAGTCGCTGGCTACGGAGCAGCGAACCCGATGGCTTCCAACGCCTCTGCTGATGGAAGGGACCTGAACCGCCGCGTCGAGATCGAGGTAAGTCCGCTCTATTCTGTATCGATCCCGGAAGAGTCCGATCGCAGGTAGCGCCACCAGCAGCACCCCACCATAGAAGCGACTCCTTATTTCCAATTGCCCCGACCGCTCGGCGGTGTAATTCTTGCGCGCCTCTTTCCTGGAGGCTCGAGGCTTCCGTCCTCGTCTTCAGTCGGACAATGCTTAACTGGAGGTCGCAATGCAACTTCGCAAGTTCACAACCGCTTTTGCCATGGCGTTCGCCGTGTCGACGCTGGCGGCATGCAGTGGAGATCTACTCGGTCACAATCAGGGACGGGTACGGGTCTTTCTTTCCGGCAACGCGAGCACGAGTGCATCGGCCAACCTCGCTGAAGCAGCTGCGGCCTCAGCCACTGCTGGATCGGACGATCTGTTCCGGCGTGACGATGACGATGATGACGACGACGATGACGAGCGGCCATCACGATGGTTCCACGCCGCCAACGTAACTCTGTCGAGCATTCTTGTCAGAAGTCTCGACGGCGTCCTGGTGAATCTGGTAATGCCAGTACCGGTCACCGTTGACGTAGTGGAGATCGAGAGTGGAAAGACGATCCAGCTTCCCGACGGGACGCTCCCAGTCGGACTCTACGATCAGGTGGTCATCGTCATTACCGCAGTGCAGGGCGTAATGCACGATGGCACAGTCATAACGATTCAACCGCCCGGTGGCGGCTGGACATCAATCGTTCCGATCTGCCCTCTCGATGTGATCGAAGGTGGAACGACAACCATAGGGATCGATCTGATGGTGCGCAACGCGTTCCACTGGGGCGACAATCGTTTCCATTTCCAGCCAAGGTTCCGCGCTGCGAGTGAATGTCCTGAGTAGTGACGAGCGTGTAGTGACGAGCGGCGAATGATCGGCGATTGTTGACTTGAGACTCTGATTTGTCTCGTCACTCGCCGCTCGTCCAACCAGAACCTGAGGCGCGCAGAATGATATCGAAACGAGACAGTCATCCGCTCTCGTTCCTTTTGCTGTTGTGCATCGCAGCTGCATGCGGGCCGGCGTCCGACAATGCCATGCCGGCTACACAAACCCGCGACAGCGCCGGAGTACAGCTGGTGAGCAGCAGTACACCAATGTGGAAGGCTGGCGAAGAATGGACGCTCTCGCCGGCACCCGCCGTGCAAATAGGCGCGCAGACCAGTGATACCATGAATCTGTTCACGGGAATCATCTCCGTCTCGCGCCTTGGCAACGGCAACCTCGCGGTGGCAAACCGCCGTCCCTACGTCGTGCGCCTCTACAGTCCCGAGGGAAAGTACATCAGTGATATAGGACGACAGGGGCAAGGACCCGGCGAATATCAATACATAACGGTAGTTGAGCGAATGATCGACGATTCACTTTTCGTGGCAACGCAGCGCGGAGTCAATTCCATATTCACCCCTGACGGGAAATTCATCCGCACTGTGAAGCTTGAAAAAGCGCCGCGCGATTTTGCCGAATTCGCGGCTACGCCGTGGGCACGAGGAGTTTTCACCGACGGATCTATCCTGATGATCGCCGGCGTTTCGAACGGCCCCGGTGCTTCCAGGTCAAATGGGCTGAGCATCGATTCGCTCGAGTTCAATCGCTATTCGCCTGCAGGCACATTACTCAACAGCCTCGGCGTCTTTGACAATTACGAGCTGTTCGCTACAGGAGAAGAAAGGTTTGTTCGGAGTTATTCACCCGAGCGGGTGTGGTCGATCCGTGGCGACAAGCTCTATACCGGCAATGGTCGCGCATTCGAGGTTCGCGTGTATGATACAGGTGGAGCGCTTAGGAGAATCATGCGCATTGACACGCAGGCCGTTCGCGTTACGGCGGATACAATTGCGAAGCGCAAAGCAACTCGCCTGGCAGCAGCGACGACACCCGAGGACCGGCAGCGGATTGAAAGAGTCTATTCTATCATGGACTTCCCCGATTCACTGCCCCACTTCGATGACATGGTGACAGCGGATGATGGCAGCGTGTGGGTAAAACGGTACCTCAGCATTGCTCCCAGGCGCTGGTACGTATTCGACAAAGATGGCCGCTGGCTCGGCAGCCTGGATCTGCCGGATCGTTTCACACTCAAAGGAATATCCGACGATCTGGTCTACGGAGTATCGCGCGATGCCGACGACGTCGAATCGGTTACTGTATACCGAATTCGAAAGGGCGCTGGCTGAAAAAAACGGGGCTGTGAATACTCACAGCCGCGTTCTTCGACCTCCCAATTACTCATCGTGGCCAGCTAACGACCACCTGTTGACGCTGGAACGGGCTGCTTGATGAGCCAGTGATAAAACCACTGCCGGATGCGACTCAGGCGGTCCACCAGAAGCCAGGGCTCGCCGGATCGCGAAAGTTCATGCGTCGATCGCGGATAGCGAATGAATTCCGCCGGCACTCCCAGTCCCTTGAGCGCCTGGAACCAGAGGTCGGCATTGGGCATTGGAGTGCGATGATCTTCCTCTGACTGCACGATCAGAGTGGGTGTGCGCACATTCTGCACATGTCTGATTGGCGACAGCGAATCATACATCGCGAGATTCTCCCACGGACGCCCGAAGAATTCTCCGTTCGTAAGCGACTGCACATCGGTGCTTCCCCACCACGAGACCCAGTCGCTGATCATGCGGTCTGCCTGCGCGGCCTTGAAGCGATTGGTCTTTGTCGTGATCCACGCGGTCATGAACCCACCATAAGATCCACCAGTAACTCCCATTCTGTTGGAGTCCACATCAGCACGACGCGCAGCAATATCCACCGCCTTCATTAGATCGTCGTAGTCTTCCCCGCCCCAGCGTCCCAGCGTGCTGTTGGAGAACTCAGCGTTGTAATTGCTGGAGCCGCGCGGATTGGTAAAGAGCACCCACATACCCGCGCCTGCCAGGTTCTGGAATTCATCGAACCATCCCGCTCCGTACGCCGAGTGCGGGCCGCCGTGTATGTAGAGCACGAGAGGATATTTCCTGCCGGGCTCGTAGCCATACGGCTTGAGCATCCAACCTTCGATTTCCAGATCGCCGACTGATTTGTATGTGAATCGTTCCGCATCCGAGAAGGCGACCTCCGCCCTCAGAGCGCCATTGATACTCGTGAGCGCGCGTTCGCTTGTGCCGTCCGCATTAATGCTGTGAATTTCCGTGGGCGCAGCGTGTGAATTGGAGACGAAAAAGACTTTGCTGCGATCTTTCGACCATTGCAGTCCACTCACCTGGCGATCACCTGTGATAATGGGTGCGGCCTTCGCGGTGACCGGATCGAATTTGTAAAGCCCACTGCTTCCGCCAGTCGTGACGGACATCGTGAGTTTGTTGTCCGTCGTCCATGTGGCGGTGCCGGGCTCAAACCGCCAGTCGCCCCAAAGATCAACAGCCTTGCCACCGGAGGTGGGCGCCACGTAGAGCCGCGCCGTACGATTGCCATCAGGTCTCCCCTGAAACGCGATCCACTTTCCGTCGGGCGAAAAACTGAGCGCGCTTTCCGAACCATCGTACTCGATTTTCTTCGGCGCGCACGCTGCTGTTCCCGCTTCGCAAGCTGTTACTGGCAGAATGAATACTTCTGTTGCGTTTGTGCCCGTGTCCAGCGGCTTTCCCTGCGGGTCAATGCGAGGTGGTGTCCCGCGGCCGCCTGCGCGGCCTCCGCCACGACCTCCTGCCCCACCTGCTCTGTCACCACCACTCGCACCAGAAACCGCAGAATCCGCGCGCAGCTGCGCGTCTGCGGTAAAGGCCATGAGTTTGCCATCGGGTGAGACCACAACATTGCTGTGTGAATAGTTCGTGCGCGTGATTTGCTTGGCAGGTGTTGCTCCGCGCGTGATGAAAATCTGTGCAGGGGCCGCACCAGCAGCGCCGCGGCCCGCTGCTGCTGAATCACCAGTCGCGCCTCCACGTCCGCCCGCGCGACCTCCGCCGCCGCCCCCACGCGCACCAGCTGCACCGCAATTTGTCGATTGTGCTATCGTGTATCCGCCATTGTTGCTGCGAAAACCAGCTTGCACGATGTGCCGACCGTCGAAGCGCGCCGAATCTTCAGGCTTCGTGATCGAGCCGCACGGAGGCAGCGCCAGTGCACGAATCTTCGAAGGAAGATCTTCCTTGCTCACTCCGGAAAATGGAAGCGGAGCAAATCCTGCGTCGTCCGGAGTGCCTTCTGTGCCGCCGCCTCGTCCCGCACCTCCGCCACGATTGCCACCACCGCCGCAGCCTCCTCCACCACCACCGCTTCCGCCACCGCCACCTGCGCGTCCGCCTGCCGCGGCACCACCTCGTCCACCTGCACTAACGGTGAAGCTGCGATCTGCCGGCTGATCGGTGGGTGCAGCGGGTGCCGCTTGCGCATACGTCTGCGCGCCGCTCGGCTGAAAGGCTTCGCCCGGCGCATCCATACGCAACGCAAACTGTCCCGATGCACCCTGCCGATTGGAAGTGAAGTACAGTGTGCGACCATCAGCCGACCAGCAGGGTGCACTGCTTTCAGCCGACGGCGAGGTGAGTCGCAGTGCATCTCCGCCCGACGCAGGGACCATCCAGACTTCAGTGTGCCGCCGGTTCTCCTTCTCGATGACAGTTGTCACCGTGAACGCAAGTCTGTTTCCGTCGGGAGACAGAACAGGTCCCGACACCTGCGCAACGCGATACCAATCGCGTGGAGTGAAGGGCCGTTTGGTAGTCGCAGGCTGCGTTGCCTGCGCATGAATGTTGAAGGCAACGGCGGTGCTAAGCGCTGCTGCGAGTAGTGAGATACGCATATGGACTTTTTCCTCGCGTGATTTGTGCGTCGATGGATCAGATTGATAATAACCGCACCCGAAAATTGCGGCAGGGTCCGGGGTGCTCTGCGCGGGGGAAAATGCGAGGAGAGCCGTGCAGGAATCGTGGGGCGGTGCTGCGACTGACTATCGCGCTGCTGCCCCTGTCCTGCGCTTGCGTATGATGGCCGCGCCGTTCGCGAGGATTGCACCAAGGCTGACAAGTCCAGAGACCAGTGACGTGCCGAAGGGATCGGCGCACTGACTGGGAGAGGGCCCCGAGTCATTTTCACCCGGGCACAGGATCCAAAGGCGCAGCACCCATAGGAATACCATATAGAAGGGCGCGCAGTACCAAAGGTGATGCCAGAGCCCGGGACGCTCGACTTGCTGCGCCTGGAGCAACTTTGTTGAGGTGAAGGTCATGATTGCGAACGCCATTGGCAGCGGCGTAAGTAAGTAGATGATGTAGGGGACCATGCCGAGGGAGAGCGGCCAATCATCGATCCGGATTGCCTGGAGGAATCCTCCGCCTTCAAACAGCACGAGCAACCCCACAAGCGCTGAGAGGTACGCGCCGAGTATCATGATGAGTGGCGCCAGCAACGTTGCGATCCAGTGCTGCGCACGCGAAGGGTGCTGTGACCGGTTCGTGATAAAAAAGTTGATTCTCACGATTCCCTATCCGAGGGTGCAAACAACATACTGAAAGCGGGAATCCACTGTCGTCCGCCGTCCTTCGCTTTGGCAAGGCTGGCGCCCACACATTACTCACGAGCTGGTTCGGTGGGCACGTATGGGGGCAGTGCCCGGGTGGCCGACCCATTGCACAGAAGAAGAGCAAGATAGTTTGACCGCCCCGACGGTTATGCAATCGGCAGTACCTGCGGGATCTGAGGCCAAGGAGGCGCAAAGTCAAATGCCGCGTAAACAATACAATATGGGTGGTCGCACCGCGCCCGGAATGTCGCCGCCATTGCGTGGGGAGCCACCGCGCAAATTGCCGATGCGCGAACGATTCAGCGCAATGCGGAACCTCCCGCCATTTCTCAAACTGGTCTGGCGCACCAGCCCCCCACTCACAATCTCCACACTCATCCTGCGACTGCTGCGCGCTCTGCTACCGGTCGCCACCTTGTACGTCGGCAAACTGATAATCGATGAAGTACTTCGCCTGGTTCAGTTGCCGTCACCTCCGGGCACTCTCACGGACTGGATCAGCAGTGGGCTGTCCTCGCACCTCATCACTCTGCTGATAATCGAGCTCGCGCTCGCAGTCCTCGCTGACGTACTCGGTCGGCTCGTTTCGCTATTGGATTCTCTTCTGTCGGAAAAGTTCACCAACATCACCAGCATCCAGTTGATGGAGCACGCTGCTACTCTCGATCTTGAAGACTTCGAGGACAGCGAGCTGCAGGATCAACTCGAGCGCGCGCGGCGTCAGACGACAGGGCGATCTGCTCTCATGAGCCAGATATTTGGCCAGGCGCAGGACAGCGTCACCATTCTTTCGTTTGCGCTGGGGCTCATGGTCTACGCGCCCTGGCTGATAGTCCTTCTTCTCATTGCACTGGTTCCCGCCTTCCTCGGCGAAGCGCACTTCAACGCACAGAGCTATTCACTGAGCTACTCGCGCACACCCGAACGGCGTGAAATGGATTATGTGCGGCAGACTGGTGCCAGCGTCGAGACGGCGAAGGAAGTGAAGATCTTCGGGCTCAACGCATTTCTCATCGAACGTTATCGCCGCCTGTCCAGCGATTTCTACCTCGGCAACAAACGCCTGGCTATCCGTCGCGCCTCGTGGGGGAGCATTCTCACGGCAATAGGAACGCTCGGATACTACGTCGCGTATGCGTTCATCGCGTGGCGCACTCTGGCCGGTCAGTTCACGATCGGTGACCTTACCTTTCTCGCTGGATCGTTTCGGCGTCTGCGCAATCTGCTCGAGAACATGCTCATTGGATTTTCGCAATTGGCAGGACAGGCCCTGTACCTCGACGATCTCTTTTCATTCTTCCAGATCAGGCCTGAGATCCGTTCGCCCGAAAATCCAGCGCCCTTCCCCATGCCTATCATGAAGGGGTTCGAGTTTCAGGATGTTGGATTTCGCTATCCCGGCGCTGAACGCTGGGCGGTGCGACACCTCGCGTTCGAGTTACGCGCCGGTGAAGTGCTCGCATTGGTGGGCGAGAATGGCGCAGGTAAGACGACTGTCGTGAAATTGCTCACGCGACTGTATGATCCCGACGAAGGAAGAATTCTTCTCGACGGTCGCGATCTGCGCGAGTACGATCTGAATGAATTGCGCGCCAACATGGGCGTGATCTTCCAGGATTTCGTGCGATACCATATGACAGCGGCGGAGAATATTGCGGTGGGACGCATTGATGCGATCAATGATCGCGCGCGAATTGAAGCTGCCGCGCGTCGCAGCCTCGCGGATCAGGTGATCGAGAAATTGCCTGGCAAATACGATCAGGTAATCGGCAAACGCTTTCGCACCGGGGTCGATTTGTCGGGCGGTGAATGGCAGAAGATCGCGCTGGCGCGCGCATACATGCGTGATGCGCAGGTACTCGTGCTGGATGAGCCCACCGCCTCGCTCGACGCGCGTGCCGAGTTCGAGGTGTTTCAGCGTTTCAAGGAGTTGAGCGAGGGGCGGAGTGCCGTGCTCATTTCACACCGGTTCTCAAGTGTGCGCATGGCCGACCGTATTCTCGTTCTTGCAGACGGCGAAGTGGAAGCGGTCGGCACGCACGAGGAATTGCGGGCGCAGAAGGGGAAATACGCGGAGCTGTTCGAGCTACAGGCCGCCGGCTACAGATAGCCACCGTCATTCCCGCGAAGCAGGAATCCAGTGTCGTTCCTGCGTTAGATCAACGCGCGCGACGGAAACGCACGTTGTGTTCTGCAGCCTGGGGAACAAACAGAACGCTTGTTGTTCGCGTTCGCCATGCATGGGCGTCGCTGCTGGGATGGCTGCCATAGGATCTGTCAGGTGGCGGATCCATGGGAATTCCAGGAGTTGGCTCGTTAGGTGGAAGGTTCACCTTCCTCACCGGCGGACCCGGATCATGCCAGGGCACCGGTGGCGCCTCGGGCATTGGAACAGGGTCTGGCTCAGTAGGCAGCGGCTCGGGAGCGCGCGAATTGTCGTCCTGACTCATGGAATATCCTCCTGCCGTCAGGACAATGCATTTTTCGGGCTCAAATGCGGTGCATGCACTACCACATTGCTGGTTTTCGGAAGCTGCCACCGCGGTCCTTGACCTCAAGCGGAAACTGGCTCGTTCGGAGTGCGCCTCGGCGGATCTTCTTGATGAATGTCGCACATCCGCGAAGTGTGGCTGACACTTGCTCACGTGGGCAAATAATCCCGACCGATTTCTTCAATCGACTACTCACCACACGCACTGGCTCCGCTAAATCCGAATCGTTGGTAATGATCGCGGCGACGTCGAACTGGTTCCCGAAAGCATCAACCAGAAGATGTGTTGCGAGATTAACGTCAGAACCCTTCTCTTCTGTCTTTACCACTTGGACATACGTCGGCTTGGCGTCCCTCGGCGCCCCACGCGGAATTGGCTGCGGCATCGAGACTACGTGTGACAAGAAGTGACCGAGATGGATTTCTAGATGTGGAATTGTTCGCAGCGCTCTCAGATACGTCATCTGACGGTTGGGTTGGTCCGGATCCCCCGGTCGGGCCGCGACCTTTGCCGTGAAATACTTGATGGCAACAATGTCATTCTTGGGAAGCAATGCGCGACAGAGCGCATTCAAATCGAGCCATCGATAGGGTGTCCCTCGAAGGCAACCGTAGTAGAGGTTGAACCCATCGACGTAGACGATGGTGCGCGTGTCCAACGGAGGGGGCTTAAAATGCAGAGGCCGCCCTTCGGCGGCCTCGCGCCCAGTTCCCGAAGGATCTGGGGGGATAATATGAATGTTCAATCTTGCATCTCTTGATGGCAGTGTCAACTGAGGGCGCTGGCAACAGATAGTATGGACCGTAGCGTCAGTTTGGCGTCAGCGAATGGAACCGAGCGCGGCGAGTTGTACAACTCCTTGTTGCACGATCAGGGGTAATACCAGTGTACCGCAGCTTAGCTTTCCGACGAACGGAAGGCGGCCCGCAGATCAGGTGAGGAATTCATAGTGCACGATTCAGAAATGGGCCAAAGGCCCGATTCCGCACGAGCGCCGCTGATTTTCGGTACGCACGACGAAAAAACGCTCGTGCAGCTCGCCGATGTCGCATCACGAGCGGAACGAGCGGCCCTCATGGCCGACGGTCACCTCGGATATGTGATGCCCATTGGTGGAGTCGCTGCGTACAGAAACCAGGCATCGGTGGTGGGCGTCGGATTCGATATCGCGTGCGGCAATGCTGCGATCCGAACTGACCTCCTCGCTGGAGACCTCGCCGATTTTTCGAGCAAGGCCACTCGCACCACACTCGGCGAGCTGGCTGACGAGATTGCAAACACCATCTCATTCGGAATGGGCCGGAAGAATGAGCAGGATGATGCACCCGTCGACGATCCGCTGTTCGATGATCCCGCATGGGACGCGCTGCCCGCCGATGCCAAAGCGCAGGAACTGAAGAACAAGGCCCGCGCGCAACTCGGCACAGTTGGCAGTGGCAATCATTATGTAGATGTATTCGTTGATGAGCTGAGTCGCGTCTGGGTGGGTGTGCACTTCGGATCGCGCGGCTTCGGTCACACCGTGGCATCCGGTATGCTGTCGCTCGCGGCGAATGAGAAATGGGGCACGCGCGTAACGGAGCGGGAGACGCTTCTGAATCTCGACACGCCGCTCGGCGATGCATACTGGCAGCTGATGAGTCTCGCGGGACGTTACGCTTACACGGGGCGTGAGTGGGTTGCACGAAAAGTCGTATCAATACTCGGCGGTGAGGAGCTGGAGCTCATTCACAATCACCATAACTATGCGTGGAGAGAAACCCACGACGGCGAGGACTTGATTGTAGTGCGCAAGGGTGCGACGCCGGCATTTCCCGGGCAGCGCGGCTTCGTCGGCGGCTCGATGGGCGACGATGCAGTCATTGTTGAAGGCGTGGACTCAGATCTGTCGGCGCAGGCGCTTTATTCCACCGTGCACGGGGCGGGACGGGTGATGTCGCGCACTCAGGCGCGCGGCAAGATGAAAGGCTGGGGTCCGAAGGCGCGCGTGATCGCCCCGGGACTCATCTCCAATGAGATGATGAGAGACTGGCTGAATGAAAAGGGAGTCGTGCTGCGCGGCGGCGGAACCGACGAAGCGCCGCAGGCATATCGACGCTTGCCGCAAGTGATCGAAGCTCAAGGCGGCACCGTCAAGGTCATTCACACTTTGAGGCCGCTGGTTGTTGTGATGGCGGGCGCTGACGAGCACGACCCGTATAAGGACTGACGAACGCGCATGATACGGGGGCGCCTGCAATTCACCGCATGCGGCGCATCGCCCTCTCGTCGAAGTACACACCATACGACTGCGGCAGCCGATTGAACTGCTCGCTCGTCAGCAAAGCCTTCACCGCCTGCGCCTGTACTGACATCCATTCGTACGACGTGCGTCGTAACTGTTGCATCCGGTTATGCACTTCCTCAACGCGCGGCGCCGTCGCGGAAGCCATCTCGCGCGCAAATGGAGCCCAGAGAGAGTCAATGCGCGCGACATACCCGGCTGTCGTTGCGGCTATCGAACCTGCCTGTGCAGAAGTGAGACGCAACGTGTCTTTCTGGCGAAGGATGGATTCGAACATCGTGGTGAACGGCTGTGTGTACTGGCGCTTCAGCGCCGCCTCAGAGGGACGCCGCGCATTTGCGCTCTGCCAGGTGGCCAGTTCACGCCGTAACTGTTGCTTGGCCAGCGGCGGGCTCAGGTCCGTGGAAACACGGAGAGTGAGCACAAAGGGCCTGGCCTGCCCCGCGCGCGACAGTCGCGTACTACCGAACAGCGGATTCACTTCATAGATGAACTTGCGGCCGTCAGGATCAAAACCGCGGACGTAGAGCAGCGTTGCATCCGGGGCACTGTGCCGTTGTCCCCATACGCGCTCGTTCGCCTTACCCGAAAGCAGAAGATCCATTCCGGTCATTGCGTTACCGACGGTCATCTGCACCGTGGTGCGACCGGGTAGAACAAACTTCATCGGATCGAGCGCAACGGACAGATTCATCACAGAGGACCATGGCCCCGTGCAACTGTTGCTGCGCGCGATGTTGCCGAGTTGCCGCTGCAGGCAGGCGCGGGCCCCGGAGGGTCCGTGATCCAGAAGTGAGCGCATCCCCGAAGCGATCGCAGTGTCGCCGGTGAATTGCGGTGCGAATACCATTGCGCGGTCGTTGCTCTCCCCGTCGCCATTCACATCGCCGCGAATCATCGGCGTATACCTCACTCCCGATGTCACCCTGGCCGCCAGACCCAACTTGAATCCGAACAGGTCGTAGTTGAGCGACGCGCTTATCTGGTGATCCGGTCCCCTCCCGCGTTCCCAGTCGCGCAACAATGGGTTCGACGCAGTTGAAGATCCAAAGCCTCTGGAGTACTCCTCCATTCTCGAATACACGTAGTTCAGCGACCAGCGCACGCCACGAGGTGAGACAACCACCGGGCTGATGGACGTGTTGAGCTGCACTGTCGCCGACTTGAGATCGGAACGCCGCTCGGTGACCTTCGCGAAGTCCGTCGATAGTCGCGAGTCCTTCGTGGCCACAGAACCCGATCGCGCAGAGATGCTCGTTGCCTCCACATATACCGGACGGTTCTGCTCCAGAGAAAGTGGAAATCTTTCAGCATCTCTGAAATTCAGATCGATGCTGCCCGTCTGCGCGCGATCCAGCGATACCAGCCCGGTGGCGGAAAACTTGTAGCGACGCAGTGCAGTCCCGGACCAGCCCAGGTCCGCGCGCCAGCTGCGCTGGGGCTGATAGTCGCGCCCGAACAACAACACCGCAGGCTGTCGTTCGGCGAATACAGTTCCTCCCGTTCCATCTGCGCACTGTTCCGGTATGGTCGCAGCATCGGCTGCATACGATTGCCAGTCGGGCAATGGCGCGGCATCTCCACCGCAACTCAGGATTGCGATGCCGTCGGGAAGTCCGGTTGCTCCCATTGCCGATTGCAGCAGTGAATTGCCTGGAGTGTTGCGGTATTCGCCGAGTGTTCCTTTCACTGTCGCGCGCGGGCCGCGCGCGGCTCCTTCGAACGCCGCGATCTGCGGTGCGGTGCCATAACTCCACGTGAAACCCAGCCGCGGAATAACATGAACATCATTGGGTGCGTGATCGTTGCGCGCGCTGAACACGCGTTCCACATCGGCATTGTACGGTGGACGCGCTCCGTAGCGGTCGATCTCGACACGCAAGCCGTACTGAATGTTGAAGTCCTTCGTCTTGCGCCATTGGTCGCCCAGCGACAGCGCGGCCGTGAAGAGGTCGGCCCATTTGTGCGATTCTGTGAGCTGCCGGCGGAAGTCGCTGGGGATACCCTGCTCGAAATCGCTGAGCGAATTGAAGCTGAATGTTCCCAGTCTGTTGGTGGCCTGGGTCTGGGAGAAGTCATCCCACCTGAGCTCTGTACCGAGTTTGATGCGATGCGCATTGTTCTTGCTTGCCCAGGACAATCCGTTGGTGAACTCCCATTTTGTGTTGCGTGTTGTAACCGGCATTGCGGAATTGCCGCCCAGCTGGAATGTGGCGACCGCTCTCTCGCCATCGTACAATAGAGAATTCACCCGCACCCGTGCATCGGGAAGGCCGCTGTACGGGTCGGTAGCGCTGTTGTTCAAAGACAGCGCAACCTTGCTCTCGCTCAGAATGCTGAACGGGAAGTAGAAGGAATGATTGACCTGCAAGGCAGCTGTGGCATTATCGGTCTCGCCTCCACGCGCCGGCGCGATGAGAGGACTGGTGGCGGACGCATCACGACGGAAGGATGTGTTGAGAGTAGCATTGAGCGCGTGCTGCCCGCCGGGGGTGAAATCGCCGCGCAGCATCAACGAGGCGTTGCGCGAGAGTTGCGAGCCCGGAATACCGGAAGCTGTCAATGGAATACCGACGTCCTGCATCACGGAGCGCAAGCGAAAAACGGAATCCATTGAAGCGCCCACTTCTGCAAAGCCCAGTGGTCCAGTGTTCAGCATCGTGGCGCGATCGTTCCAGCGCTGACCGAGTTGCAGCGATCCTTTGTAGGTGAGCAGATCCTTCACGACCGGCCCGGAACTTTCGCCGCTGAGCTGCACATTGCTGTATTCGCTGCCGAGTTCTCTTCCCAGCCTGTCGCTGAATTGCAATTTGGGTTCGTCGACTGTTAATCCGAGGCTGCGGGTCACCTGCCATGAACCGGGCTTTGTTGTGACTGAAACCGACGCGCCACTGAATCCGCCCTTGGAGGGATCGGAATTTGTTGTCGCAATTATTGCCGTTGGCATCCCCTCGGTGGGAAGGTCACTGAAGTTGTGTTCAACGCCATCGATCAGAACGATATTCTGGTCGGAGCCCAGCCCGAATACCGAGATACCGATCGCTCTGCCATCGTCGTCGGTAACGATTCGCACTCCTGGAAGTTGCCCGGCCATGAGGAACAGGTTGCCCATGTCGCTCAGTGTAAGTCCGGCGCCGGTGATCCAGTCCCAGCTGCCGGTGGAATCCGGGAGCGATCCCGCGCCGCGATCGAGGAGACCGCGACTGCTCACCACAATGGGGTTGAGGAGGAGTGGAGCAAGCTGCATCGCGACATCGGAAACGAGCAGATCTTCGTCGTTGGCTCGCTTCACCTGCCGGACAACGGTTGCGTAGCCGGGCAGTGTGTAGGAGACGAGGTAGTCACCGTTCCCATTGGGGAATACGACCGTGTAGCGTCCCGTTGAATCGGTGCTGGAGACTCGGGTAAGCTGGGTGTAGGAGGAGAAGACGGTGACGCGGACCCCGAAGATCGCGACACTGTCGGTGCCGGTGACGCGCCCTCGTATCAGTTCGGTCCGTCCCTGGGCGCCGGCCGATGTGTTGAAGAGCGCGGCGGCGAGCGCGAAGATCAGGGTGATCGGAAACGCCAGTCGCCGGCGAAGGGGCCGAAGGGGAGCGGTTGCTGCAGGAGATAAAGCCATATGTCTTGCCTTCTCTCAAACATATGCGCGCAGGGTGGTCAGGGCCATGTAATTGCTTTGGTCCCTTCGCCCCACGTGCTGAAGTCAGCGCCCGCCAACCTCCTTGTCCGGTGGAAAATCCGCGGTGAAGGGACCAATGGTGATTGTCGTCGTCACATCAGCGCCGTTGTAGCCGGCCCCTGTAATAGACAACGCCTGGTTCACAGCTGGCGACGTATACGCCTCGGCGAACTGCACCTCCATTGAATGCGGCGGGAGTCCTGGAAGCCGCTGCGATTCTATTGTGAAACCGATTTCGCGTGTTGACATCGAAGGTGGCGAGCCTGGTGTGGTCGCTGTCACCTTCTCCATGATTCCCGTACCACTCAGAAAGACGCTGAATTTGCCGCTGCGTGGTTTCGGCTTGACTTCGCCGATGACAAGTGATCCACCAGTTGCCGCGCTGGGAAGAACGGTGCCGCTGCCCGACCACTCCACGACAACTGTCGTGTCGCCATCCTGGTAAGTATGAGCGCCCAACGCTGTGAAGTTTCCGGTGAGCGCCGCCGGTGTGAGGCACAGCACCGTATCAAGAAACGACAATTCCTGCATCGGATCTATGCGCACACCGCGGAAATCTCCGCGGAATAAGAGCTGGGCATTCACATTCACCTGGAGCGATCCGCCATGGCGTTGCGTAGCAGTCACCGGGAAATTGAGGCGCGTCAGCTGCGCGCCATTGCTGAACCGGCCATCAACCGTCACCTGCACGATTCCTGCGGAACCGGGTCCGGTGCGCGGCACTTCGAGCACAACGTTCTGGCTCTGCCAGTCTTTCACCGTGAGCGCAACGCCGCTAGCGAGCTTGAAGTCCGCGTTCTCGTCATACACGGAGCAATCCGTCTTGCAACTCACATCGGTGCCGATCGCGGCCGTTCCCTGGTTCGTACCGAACATGCCGCCGATCAGATGCAGTTCACTGTTCACCTCATCGAATGCATTCCAGTACATCGAGGGCCTGAGGCAAAGAAAACTGGATGGCACAGCGAAGTTGGGTGTCGCTTGCAGCGTCACGATCCCTTCTTCTGGATCGCTGTACGCGCCGGTCATCGCGCTTCTCTGCAAATGGAACAACACAGCGCCCCAATCGTAAGGCCGCTGCCGCGGCTCAACAAATCCAGGCGAAACACCACCCATGTTTGCGTTGAGGCCCAGCATGAGAGAGAAGAAGTCATATGCTGAGCCGCATACTGCCCAGAACCTCACGACATTATTCCAGCCCATGTACACGGAGGCTCCGGCATCGAGGAACGCCTGCTTGATTGGGCCGGTGCCACTCAGGCACGCATTTACAAACACGAGACTATAGTCCCCAAACTTCCACTGGTATTTCTTGATCCACTTGTCCGTGATTGCGAGCCGCGACTGCACATTGGGGCGGAAAAGGCCGCATCCCATCGGGCATAGCGGTGCTGTGTAGTAAATGAGAGTTCCCTGCGCGAACTCATCGGCGTAATCCACCTCGACGGTCTGCTGGTAGGCGGGGGTACTGGTCATGAGGCCCTGGATGACAATGCCGGCAGGGTCGAGTCTTCCACCGTGAGTGCCCCAATAGAAGACGCCGTCGCCTTTGACATTGGACTTGAGGCTTTCCACTTCTCCTGAAATGCCGCTCGAGAGGAATCCATCCTGACCGAAGACGATATCATATCCAAATTTTTCCATGAAGCGCGCGGCTGACAGCGGGTTTTGCACGTTGATGCGGTTGGCGTCACACCAGGTGTCGATGGGTCCGAAATCCGGCGTTGGTTCCGCATACCATGTGTTGATGAAACGGAACCACTTACCCGGAAGTCCTGCTTCGAAATTGACCTGCGGAGCGCTGCCGGTCTCGCGCACCATTGAACCCGCGGAGTGCAATTGCAGGACGGGAGGAGGGCCAGTTGGCGCCTTGGTCACACCGTCGGTACCCATGCGTGAGTCTGTCGTGATAAGATGCGGGCGACCGTCGGTGAAAATCGCGTAAACATCGCGCGTCGCACTGTATCCGATTGTCTGATACACGCCCTGTTGCGCCAGCCAGGCGAGCACCTGGCCCGCAGGTGCCTTCCCCGTCGTGCTATCCAGTAGTTCAACGAGTTTCGTTTCCAGCGCGATGAACGCTGACTTTCGCTGAGCCGACGTGACCGGGGCGCCCGGTGTGCCAGCTCCGGCTCGTGATGTGCCAGGAGCGAGGGTTAACCCGCCGCCGTCATCGTCATCATCATCGTCATTGGGGTCGGCGGGTGCGCCGCACGAGACAAGGCCTGCCGCAGCTGACAAGGACATCAAGCGCAACAGCTCGCGGCGCGTCACGCGCAGATTGAAGGGGTCGTCGTTTCTCATTGAGTCACCTGAAGACGTGTCAGTCCGGTCGCCGCAAACGATACTTCACAAGCATTGGGACGTCGCTGCTGTCGTGAGCCACTGCCCAGACGGATTCACCCGAGGCCGCAAGCAAGTAGCCTTCTTTGGGCAGGCGGACACGCATGGTTGGTTTGCCGCTGGTGCTCAATACGAGGAGCGTCGAATCACTCTCGTGAAGCGATAACCACACCATTTCTTCATTCGCGAGCACCACGCGTTCGAAGGCCGGGAGGTAATCCGGAATTCGCGCCTTGCTGCGATACTCGACTGCGGCAGCGTCGCTTATCTTGAAGCGCGCAACTTCGGTGGCAATTGCGGAATCGCGCCGCGCTGCAGTTATCCTGACTGGTGGAAGAGAGGCGATCACGCGTTCAGACAGAGTTCCCTCAGGCATCAGCATCCATCTAATTGAAATCTGCCCCGGTTTGCCACCCCAGTATTCAGCTGGTTCGACTACGAGCAGCCTGCGGCCCCCAGGCATTCTGGAATAGTCCATGCGCGGGGCAAACGGGGAAATGAGGCGGCGTGTTGCAGTCCCGACAACTACGTTTGTCCGGAAGTCCGGATGAATTACCGGCATGACGAAGTGTTTGATCGGCTCATTGTCGTAGTTGTATTGCCAGAGGGTATCGCCGGCATGAAGCAGTATCGCCTGCCCCGCGACGGGACCGATGTACGCGCCGCCTCGCGATGGTGCTCGTGCCTGGCCGATTGGAGCGAATGTTGTATCGAAAAAGTGGTAGCCCCTGCCCATCGAGTCCCAGATCCATATTGTGTCGCCCACATTCCCGCCGACGGCCGGCCTTCGGAATTCCAGTGGTCCGTCTCCTTTTCGTCCGAATGCACGCAACAACTTTCCTTCAGGGGAATAAATCCGGATGAGCGCTTCAGATGCGTCAATGCTCATCAACCTGTCACCGGGCAGGAGCGGACTGGCGTCGGAGATACTGCTCATGCGCGCGAACGGCACGGAATCGTTGGAGATGATGCGCCACTCCTCGTGCAATTCGTATAGGGGCAGATCGAGTTGTGCCACATCAGCACCTGCGCACGCAAACGTGACGAGCAACCCCGGTCCGAGGCAGGCGATCAAGATGCGATGCATAGAGCCTCCAATTCGTGTTTGCGGTCCGGGTAGAGCGGCAGCCAGCGGTAGTAACGTTACACGCCGGTCAGAGTTTGAGTAAGATCTGCCTGGGCGCGAGCGTTGATCGCTTACCTTACCGCATCCCTGAGAGCTGCGCGCGCAACTGATCCACCCAGCCGGTGATCACCACGAGCCGCTGCTGCGGAGCGCCGCTCCGCAGCATCAGGAACGAACCATCGCGGCAGACGTCATAATATCTGTTGCGCGCATAACGCGAATAGGGGTTTGCAAAAAGGGAGTCGGTCTTCGTCACGGAGATCTGCGGCGAGAGTTGCAGATGCGCCTGCATCATCCAGTCCGGCTGATCGAACATTGAGCTGGCACTGACGCTCGTACGGAACGAGGTGCGGTAATACAGTGACCGGCTGTCCGATGACCACGCGGGCTCTGAGGCGCCACCATTCGTGATCCTGCGATGCACAACGGGCTCCTGAAGGGAACTGACGTAGATCTCGTAACGCCCTCCTTCAGCATCCGACGCGTAGGCCACCCATCTGCCATCTGGAGAAATGGCGGGCGCCACCTTGTCACCGGTCACGGTTGGAACCGGACGTGCCGATGCGCCACTGTCGAGTGACGAAACATAAAAGGTGAGCATCGGGCCGGACGTCCCTTCTCGCGCACCGAAAAGAAGAAGCGTGCCCGCCGCATTTGTCGAGATAACCGATGCACGTTCCGAAGCGGGACGGATGAGTTGCGGGCGACCGGTTCCGTCCCAGCTTCTCCGGTACACGCCGGGAGTGGCAGTAAGAGAGTCCAGACGCGGCGCCACACGATCGGACGTCACCCACACCACGGAGCGACCTCCATCAATCCAGGCGGGCGTACCACCGCGATCATCGTTGCTGAGATGCACCACCCGTCCCAAATCTGGCGCGTAAACTACGACGTTGTTTCGGTTGCCCGGCAACACGGCCAACACAACTGCGCGATCACACGCTGGTGAAAACCTCGGCGTTGCATACCGCCATGGCTGCCGGCCAAAGACATTCGTCACTACACCGCGACGGTCCACGCGCACCAGCTCTTCGAATGTCTGCCCGCTGATGTATGTGAGCGTTCCATTCGAAGCGATCGCAAAGACGCCGCGCCCATTGCTCGTTAACAGCAGGCTGTCGAAGACAGTGCGCGTCGATCCAGTCACACGAAGCGCACGGAGGTCAAATGGAACAACGGCCGCTGAACCTTCAGATTTTGCGTAGAGCAGGTGGCCGGTCTTGAGCCAAATTGCACTCGAACCGACGATGGCCAATCTGGTCACGCGTGCGTCACGGAGTTGCACAGCCGCGAGCTCCGGTTCGTCAGCCGCTCTGCGCGCCAGAGTAAAAACCGCGGCGCGACTTCCGGGAAGCACATGCAGATGTCTGTATGCTTCTACCCCGCCTGTTGTGTCCACGCTGGTGAGTTGCCGCGGTGCAACGCCATCCATGTTCGACAACCACAGACCTGAACCGCGAGTGAGTACTAGAACCCCGTTGTCACCCCAGCTGAACTCAGTAACAGAATCCAGCACCATCGTCGGCGGTTGGCCGTCGAGAGGAAAGGGCAACTTCATGAGCCGGCGCGATGGCAGAGGCTCAAGGAAGGTGAGCCACCGTCCGTCAGGTGAAAATTGCGGCTGCCGCGCACCGCGCGTGCGCGTAATCAGCACCGGAATCATCTCCTGGAGCGGGCGAATGTAGAGCGAGCTGTCCGCCACACTCGCGTAAACGATGTTGTGGCCGTCGGGCGATATGGCGAGGTCGGTGCGCCGCGGATCGAGAGCTGCATTGTCCGGAAGGACAATCGCCGTTGCGACGCGTTCAGCAGGCGTATGCGGGCGCGACGATATAGCCCACATTGCAATCGCGATAAGCCCCGCAATGCCGTTGACGGCGGCAATGAGTTTCCACATCCGGCTTTCGCGCCCTGGTTGCAGCTGCGTGTGACGCGCGCGCGATGATCCTTCGCCACGCAGCGCCGCGGCAAATTCTGCCGCGGTTGCGAATCTGTCAGCGGGCAACTTCTCGAGTGCGATATGTATTGCGTCGCTCACATGCGCGGGCACACTGCGTCGCAGTGATTTGAGCGGGGCCGGATCACTCGTCATCACCTTGGCGATCACAGCCTGCGCCGTGGGTCCGCTGAAGGGAGGTTCACCTGAGAGCATTTCGTAGACGACGCAGCCGAGCGAGAAAATGTCGGAACGTGCAGTTATTTCCCGCTCACCCATCGCCTGTTCGGGACTCATATAGCTCGGCGTGCCTAAGGACAACCCCGTTTGGGTCATCCTTTGTGTGTTGCCTTCCGACGCTGCGAATGCGATTCCGAAGTCGGCCAGCAACGCACTGCCGTCGTGCAGGAGAATGTTTTCCGGTTTGATGTCGCGGTGGATTACTCCATGCCGGTGTGCGTAATCGAGGGCCGCGGATACTTCGGCTGCGACGCGCAGCGCGTCGGCGACGGGGAGTTGTTTCTCCCGGTTGAGCCGGTCGCGAAGACTTTCACCCTCGATGAACGGCATGACGTAGAAGGCGGTGCCGTTGATTTCGCCGGAGTCGATCAGGCCGAGTATGTGAGGATGCTGGAGTGCCGCGACGGTCTGGATCTCGCGGACGAAGCGGTCGGCACCGATGACAGCGGCGAGGTCTTCGCGCAGAACCTTGATGGCCACCTTGCGTTGATGTCGGAGGTCATGCGCCAGCCAAACGGTTGCCATGCCGCCCGCCCCCAGCTCACGCTCAATACGGTAACGGCCCGCGAGCAAATTATTGAGCCGGTCGGCGGTCTCATGCATCGCGGAAAGATGCTAGTCCAGTGGCGAGGTGGCCAGAGCGCGGGCCATGCCGGCGTCGCGCTGGGAACGTGGGAACCCATTTTCGCTCGTAGCCGTCATTCCCGCGAAGCGGGAATCCAGTGTCGTTCTGCCGTCTACTTTCCACAGCGGCCGGCGCGAAAGTCCTGCGGACTACAGCTGAACGCGTCGCTGCGCCAGAGGCCGCGCCGCTCCTTGCGCGCAGAATCCACAGCGGCCCGGATCAATTCCACATGTTTCACATTGGGAGGGATGACAAGTGCCACAGCCATTCCGCGTCGCGCTATCTCGCGATTAACGAACACATTGCCGCGATGAACGTATGCGAGCAAGCGATCATATTGATCGCGCAGATCAACATCGAAGTCGAGTCGCACTTTGCTGCCAATTGGGATGAGTGCCGTCAGCGCGCGCATCGCTGCGTCTCCCACGGCTCCCTGACTGAGTTCCGGGGTGTCGATTAGGAGCAAGCGAACGCGATCGCCACTGCGACAGACGAGTGTGTCTCCATCGGCAATGCGCGCGACGGTGCACATGGCACTTGATCCAATCCTCGGTACAATGCGCGCATCAGCATCTGGCGCCGCGCAACCCTGTGCAACGGTGAGGAGACATACAACTGCAAAGTTTTTGCATCGGCGCATTTGCGGAAGTTACCTGTTGCCGATGGTGTGATGGTACGATTACCAGCAAAGCATCATGACGATGCTTTCGGCATATGCATCGGTCGATGCTTTGAAGTCAGACAGCACCCCACGCTGCTGCAAGAATGAGAGCGTGATTCAGGGACCACGGATCGAAACGCTCCGGGTCGTAGAGAGGTCCCGCCCACTGTCGAAATTCATCGTGCTCAGGATGCTTCGCGTCACTGAGCGCTTCAAGCAATCGCTCGTAGCCACCAGAGCCACCTGCATCTTCTGGTGGCGCTGCGCGCTCACCGCCGAGCAGTTGAGGAAATCCGTCAGCTGGATGCTCCGGAAACATTGGCAGGACGCGCTCGACCACCAGATCGTGCTCCCAATTGTCGCCGAAGTCGTACGTGTACGCCAACGAGCTACCGACCTCGAGCCTCAGGTCCCTGAGCACAAAAGCTGTGGCGTCTTCGAAATCCATTTCTGACTCCTCATCGGGGAATGAAAAGTGGCGCTTCCCCACGTCAAATGAGTACAGGTGGTAGTCAAGCCGCGAGTAAACGATCTGCAGCACTCTGTGTAAGCGATGTAATGTGAATTCGTCGGGCACAAGAATCAGACGCCAGATGGTCGGTGTGATGTCTCGCATCGTCGCGCGAAAAACCAACTGTCGAGGAATTCGCAGCGGTCGTTGCGCTGTTGCTCTGCGTCGCGGCTTCTTGCTAGAGTCAGGCATTACGAATAATATCACCTCCTTTCGTTGTATCGAGGAGCGCTTCACATTAGTAGGGATATGACAATTTCTCGCAGTGAGCAGCCTGAATCACCGCCCGATTCCGGCGAGAAGGATATACTCGTGTTCATTTCGACCCGGGAGTCGACATGCGACGAGTGCGGATCCGAGCTGGGCTCAAGAGCCTGGATACGGCTGATCCATGGAAAGGGTGCGCTGTGCCTCTCCTGTGCTGACCTCGATCATCTCGAGTTTCTGCCGTCCGGCAATGCGTGTGTCAGCAGGCGCGCTAAGAAGTCATCGACACTTTATGCGGTTGTGCTCAAATGGAGCAGCGCTCGGAGGCGTTACGAGCGCCAGGGATTGTTGGTTGAGGAAAAGTCTCTGGAGGATGCCGAGGCATCGTGCCTCGAAGATGCCGACGCGCGAGCCGCGGCGGCCGAACGTCGTGCGGAGCGCGCCATTGTTGTGGACAAGGTCTATGTCGACAGTTTTGCTGCAGCTGTGCGGCAGCGCTATCCCGGAATACCATCCGGGCGCGAAATCGCACAACACGCGTGCAGGAAGTACAGCGGACGCGTGGGGCGATCCGCGGCGGCGAAGGATTTGCGCGATGATGCGATCGACCTGGCGGTAAAGGCGCATGCACGTCATGCGGAGTCACGTTACGATTCGCTGCTCGCGAATGGGCACGATCGTATGGATGCGCGAGCGCAGGTTCGCGACGTTGTGGACGCTGTGCTCACGCGTTGGTCAAAACCGCAGCGTTGACGCCATGCGCTACTTCACTTGCGCCGCAGTTTCTGCCTGTAACCCAGCCGTTCCCTTTTCCGTCACCAGATCTCCATGCACAAATACGCGCGCAATATGCCTGGCGCCGGAACGCCTTCGACCTGAAACGTGAGCACAAGCTCGCGCGGCTACGTTGCATACGGTCGCCGATGGCAACACGCCATTTGCCGTCCGGGGTCATGCTTACCGGATCGACGGCCGTGAGAGAAACTTTCCGAGGAGCCTCTCACCTCTCGACTACGGCCCACAGTTAACCTATGATTCCGAAAGCTGGAATAGAGGTGACATGAACCCCAATCGACTTCGACGCAGGATTCGCTTCATGACGACGCATTCTGTTTGCCGCGCATCTTTCTGCACACCGCTGTTCGCGCTCTTCGCCACGGCCCTGCTCCTGTCACCCGCTGCAAGCGCGAAGGCACAGCAGGGGTATAGCGTCGACGACATGCTGAGTTTTGTCTCGTTCAGCATCTCAGACATCACGAAGGATGGAAAATGGGCCGCGGCCACCTCGCAACAGCGGCGCGATGGCCTGGGCACAGACTACTTCCGCGACACCGATCCCACCTATGTGCGCGAGACAAAGCAATCATTCTGGCTGATGAACATCGAGACCGGCGAGCGAAAGGAGATAGTGAAGGCGCCCGTAACCGTCCGCGCGGCGAAATGGTCGCCCGATGGGGCAAGACTCGCGTTCTTCCAGCTGCGCGGCGAATTCTTCGAGCTGCAGGTGTGGGAGCGCGTGAACGGCCGACTCAGGACAGTTCCCCTGCCGCCGGACAAATACATCGCGGAGAACAGCGACATCAACTGGCTGACAGACGGCCAGACCTTGGTGTTTTCATTGCGGAGCAATACATGGAAGAAAGGAGCGCAGGACACTTTCTTCGCGTACACACGCGGTCCCGTGTTTGTGCAGTCGAGCTCCGACCCGTTCCTCGCGTGGGATTCAATACGCAGAATGTCGGCGCTCCGATCCATCGCCGCTCACGACCTGAAGTCCGGAAAGACCAGGGAACTCGTTCCCGAGCAGCGCATCAACAGCTTCACGGTGTCCAAAGACGACTCGCTCATCGTCGTCAACGAAGACCTCACGGAAAAAACGTCGTACGAAGCTGGAACGGGCCGTGGCAATCGCGTCAGGGTGCTGCGGACTTTCGGCGGTGAACCTCGGATACTCTTCGACAGCACTCGCGGCCAGACCATCACCTGGGCGCCGGACGGGCGTCGTTTCGCGTACGTGCGCGACGGACGCGTGTTCATGGCTTCGGTGGACGATGTGAAGGGCACGCAAATCGCGGGACCCGCGCCGGCAGCGAGCGGTGCGGGTGCGACGGGCGCGGCGGCAGG
>CAZKXZ010000022.1:0-66425 GCA_964556695.1 uncultured Gemmatimonadales bacterium | reverse complement strand
ATTCCGCGTACCTGAGAAAGGACGTTCCCAGGAAAACGTCTCCTGGAAAACGTTGCTAAGAAACGTTCTCTCAAGAAACGTGTTCCCGGACAACGTTCCTTACGAACGTCATCAAGAAAACGTGTTCTTGAGAACGATGACATGCCGCTTTTTTAACCGCGCGAGATCGTGTATCGGACCAGCCACGGAACATCGTCCTCGTCCTGATGCACGACCCACAACGTGGAACCTGACATCCACGTTGGGTTCGATCTCGCGGGCAGGCTGACAGTACCACGCAGCTGTCCGTTCTGCTCCACTATGTGCCAGAGGACCATTCCTCCACCCCTGTCCTCACGCCTCAGCCACAGAGTTCCATCACCGCCCGCAACAGCTCGCGTCACAGGCATCTGGAATTGAGGGAATCGCATTTCTGTCCGAAGAGCAGCAGCTGCGGCACGTGGATTGTTGTACGGAGTCACCTGCGGCACACCATTTACAACGCGATATGCGCCTCCAGGGAATTTCACGGCCTGTGCAGCGACCGAGTCGAGTGTTGCAGCATCGTATCGCACCGGCTCATATCGTAACGATATGTTGGAGACGGTGTCGCCGCGCACGTTGGTACGCACGAGCCTGATGTTCGCCGTCCCCGCTCGTTCGGTTCGCGTGCGATCGATCAGGAAGCGTCCATCACGCGTCGGCACCGCGAGCTGCTCGTCTCGCGGCGCAACAGGAATAGGCTGCGCACGTCCCTCGATCTGAATTTCCTTGCGCGGAGGCGGCGGTGCGACCTGCCCCAGTCGGGTGAACCACCCGACGGTGTCGCTCTTCCCCGTAGCAAGGTTGAACAATACCCGCGGAACTCTGATTTCACCTTGAATGAGTGTGATTGCCGGGCTCGCGCCACCTCCGCCGGACGAGCTCCCTCCTCGTCCGCCACCACGGGAGCCAGCTGCAGTCACACCCGTATAACACGAGTACTCACCACTTATCATGCGCCCATCGCCGAGCATGTCGATTGGCGCTGAGTACGCGGACTGATCACTTCTCACCACTACGGATGGGCCGATGACGTTGGTGGATGAGAGATACGTCCCATCGCGCTTGAACAGGACGACACGCGTTGCGCAGCCAGGCGCACCGCGTGTGCGTACCCAGAGCGTGTCCCCCTTGATACCAGGAGTCGCGGCTGTCTCAAACTCTCCCGGCCCTTGTCCCTGCCGACCGATTGTACGTATGAGTCGTCCTTCAGCAGAAAAGACCTTGACGCCATAGACCCCGAAATCGAACACGTACACGCTGCCGTCACGATCGATGGCGATTCCACTGACGCTTGTGAATCCCAGGTTGGGATCTGTTGTGCTCCCCAGGCGTTGCGCTTCAACGGCTCGCAAATGAGGTGCCGATTCGAGATCGATCGTCTGTGCAAATGCCGGTGCATTGACTGCGCCGTGTACAACGACTGCCGCGGCAATAGTGCGGAGAAGCGCACCTGAGAGCATCGTCACCTCAACCCGGGAAGTTGTGATTGTCTGCTTTTCAGACGCACGGCGTACTGGAAGTGTTGCCGTTGGCGCTCCGCGTCCCTTTCCGCCAGATTTCAAGCACCGGAGCGAGCTGGCCCTAGCCCTAGGAGATGTTATGAAAACGAAGCTAATGGTTCTGTTGACGATAACGCTGTTCGCGGCGAGCGCCTCGGCGCAGGTGCGGGCGGGCGGCGCTGCTGGTGCGGGCCGTGCAGCTCAGACGCCCCAGCAGGCGCCGGCGCGTACGATCGAAGGCATCAACACGGTGTGGATCGAGGAGCTCACGCAGCCCGAGCTCCGCGCCATGATCAACGACGGCTACACGACTGTGCTGATCATGACGGGCGGGGTGGAGGACAACAGCGTCAACCTCGCGATGGGCAAACACAACATCAACAACAAGCTCCTCGGCGAGATGATTGCCCGGAAGATGGGCAAGACGCTCGTGGCTCCGCTCGTCACGCTCGAGCCGGGCAATGCCGGCGCCAACATCACGCCAGGCCGGGCCGGTCCGATGATCTCGCAGGCCACCTACCGCGCGCTGCTCTACGACATGGGCAATTATCTGCGCAGCATGGGCTTCAAGCAGATCTACTACATGGGCGACAGCGGCGGGAACTCCGGTGGCATGCGGTTCGCCGCGGACTCGCTCACCAAGGTCTACGCCGGCAACGCGCAGCCGGTCTACTTCAAGCACATCGCCGAGTACTACAACCACACGTCGCATGTCCAGCCCTACATCCAGAACGAGCTCAAGATCCCGGAGGGGATCCGCATCGGTGCGAGTTCGGGCACCAGCGGCCTGCACGAGGAACTGGGCATCGACGCCACGATGGCGCTCCTCGACCCGCAGTCGATCCGCTTCGAGCAGCGCGTGAAGGCCGGCACGGCGGAGATCAACGGCATCAAGTTCGAGTCGCTCGCCTGGCTGCAGGACATCGGCCGCAAGGTCGCTGATGTACGCGTGACGACTACGATCAACGCGATCAACGCATACCGGGCGACGCTGCCGAAGCAGTAAGGCTCGAGCTGCCGCTCGCTACGTGCAGTGGCCGTTGCCCTTCGCGTGCACCGAGCGGGCCGTCTAACGATCGTTAGACGGCCCGCTACGTAGCCCCTGCGCATCGAATCGTGAAGGATTTTCTCGCGTTTGATATCGGAGCCGAGAGCGGCCGGGCGATCCGGGGATCGCTGAATGGCGGGACGCTGGCACTCACCGAAGTCTGTCGTTTCGCAAATGGACCGGTTCGCGACAACCGCTCTCTGCGCTGGGATATCGATCGCATCTGGAACGAGATGCGAAGTGCGCTGGAACTGTCCGGCGCGGCGCGGCTCGAAAGTATTGGCGTGGATACGTGGGGCTGCGATTATTCATTGATCCGGGAGGATGGCAGTCTCGTCGAACGCCCGTTCACTTATCGGGACGCGCGCACCAACGGCGTGATGGAAGAAGTGCTTGCAAAGATTCCCCGGGAGCGCATCTACAGCACGACTGGGATTCAGTTTCTCTGGTTCAACACGCTATATCAGCTGTACGTGGCCTGTCGCTCGACACCCGCCGTCATCGAGTCGGCCCATCGCGTTGCAATGATTCCGGATGTATTGAACTACTGGCTCTCCGGCGAGTTGCGATCCGAGTTCACGAACTCCACCACCACTCAATACGTTGACGCGTCGAAGCGCCGATGGGCGATCGATCTGCTCGAGGCACTGGAGATACCTGTGCGATTGCTACCCGAGTTGGCGGAACCCGGGACGATCCTCGGCGCGCTGCGTGTCGAGGCGAACGCCGCTCACGCAGGCACACCGATCGTTCTGCCCGCGTGCCACGACACTGGGTCAGCGTTTGCTGCGGTGGACGCCTCCGGAGATACCGCGTTGCTGAGTTCCGGAACCTGGTCTCTGCTCGGAACGGAACTCGTGTCACCGATTATCACGCCGCGGGCCCTCGAACTCGATTTCACCAACGAGGGTGGCGTGTGCGGCACGACGCGCCTTCTGAAGAATATCGGAGGGTTGTGGCTTCTGCAGTCGTGTCGCCGATCGTGGGCAGCATCGGGTCACGAGTATGGATATGAGGAGCTGGTCAACGCCGCCGGCGACGAGCGCCCGTTCCAGACTTTATTCGATCCAGACAGCCCTGCTTTTCGGAATCCGGTTGACATGGTTATGGCGATCGACAGCTTCAGCCGCCAGACTGGACAACCGGCGCCAGTGGGACCAGCGTCGTACTCGCGCGCAATCATGGAGAGCCTCGCGTTTAAATACCGTTCAGTGCTCGAATCACTGGAGGAGCTGACTGGCCGCAAGTTCGATACGATTCGCGTGGTCGGCGGCGGGGCGCGCAACAAACTGTTGAATCAATTCACCGCGGACGCGACCGGCCGCGCGGTCATCGCCGGACCATTGGAAGCCACAGCCCTTGGCAACATCGCTATGCAGATGCGGGCGACGGGCGCGGTAACGTCGCTCAGCGAGGCGCGCGCGATTATCGAGCGCTCTTTCCCCGTCGAACGCTATTATCCAACTGCGACCGATCAATGGGAGCCGCACTATCAGCGGTTTAGAGAGTACATACCGCCGCGGGAACGGGTCCGGCGGGAATCAGTTCTTTCTTCATCAGATCAACTCGAAGGTTGAGTCCTTCTCGGCGCTGGGCGCCCGCGCCGGTGGTGTCGGTGTTGGATAAGTGATGAGGAGCCTCTTCAGGGTAGTGGTGAGGTCGCTCGTGATCCATTGGTTCTTATTGGTGCTTATGTGATGCTCACCGGCGCCGTCGTTCGTTCGTACGCCAACCCCGCCGTACTTGGTGCTGAACGGAAGTAGCTTGAAGTCATTCGAAAAGCCCGACAGCTTGGCGGTCAGCGTGAGGTCGAACGAATTTCCATCGACGCCATTCACTCTGTATCGTGCGCCCCTACCCATCAGGAGCGGGCCCTTGTAGATCAACTGGGCCATGCCATAGTGGTTGCCCTTGATCGACGCCTTGAGCTGGATGATCCCCTCACGGTCGGCCAGGTCCATAGGACTGATCGGGAATTCCCTGGTCGCAAACCGTCGAAGTCTTCCGGCATCGTACGATTTTCCGTTGACCGCGACCCGGAAATCTTCCGTGACGTTGCTTGTTTGTGTCCGCTTGATGCTGAAATAGGAAACGTCGAATTCCGTCGTGTCCGGGAATTCCAGGCTCCCCTGAACGAACCAGGCGTTGTCGTCGTTGGGCACCGTGTAAATGCCGGTCACGGTTTCGTACTCCGCGCCGAACGCACGCGAAATCACCTCTTTTGAACTCCCGGCGAGAGTGCTGTGCTGGGACTTGGTGCCCCAATCGCTGCAGCTCATCGTCAATTTCATCTTGCCGCCGCCGGAGCGCGATCGGGCCGTCACAGTAACGGTGTAGGATCCGCCCGGCGCGGCGGCTGGCGTGGTGCCCACCGCGAAAAGGCGGTAGGGCGGTCCGCCATGTCCGTCATGACAATAGCGATCCCACTCGTGCTTGGGAGGAAATGTCATGGTGTGAGGCCCGCGGATGGTCATGCCTGGCGTAGTCGCGGTCACTTTGCTGGCCGGATCGTCGTCGAATCCCAGAACGGTCTCGTCGCGGTGAATGCCCTTGGTCTTCATGTACGGATCATAGAACAGTTCCATGGGACCGGTGCCCACCAGTTGAAGCGTGGTGTTCGCGGAGAGCACTTTCATATCGGTCTGCTGGGTCTCGCCGTCCTGAATGAGGAACGGGAAACTGTACCAGTCCTCGGCGTTCTCATCGTACGTGGTGGGAGTCACCCATGTGTGGTCATACCCGGCGGACCACTTGCCGCGGGTCCCGTCCTGCTTCCAGGCTTTCGTCGTGATGCAGGTCTTGGAGATCGTGAAGATGACCGTCGCGTCGACGAGGTTATAGTCGACAATCCAGCTCATCGCAGGAAACGGTGACGCGAAAACCATCTCGTGCCCGAAGTTCTGGACAGGATGGCTGAACCCGCTGCTCTGGCTGCCCTGATACCAGGCAGCCATATGATTGTGTCCGTGGAGATACAACTTGATCTGTGGATTGCGCTGAAAGAAACTCGCCCACCAGCCTTGATCCTGCTCGCCACGATAGGAGTTCGCGACACCATCGTGCGGCGTCGTGTCTTCGATAGCCTGATGCGCGAGGATGATGGTGGTCGAGTCGTGATAATGCGTGGTCATGAACTCGAGCCATTCACAGTTCGAAGGCCGCGTCCACGGCTCGAAATCCATCTCCGGCACCGCGAGAAAGAGGATGCCGTTGCGCATCATCGCGTAGGGATAGTTGTTGAGTTCCGTTTCGTTGATGTACGTCTTCATCAAGATGAACGGATCGTTTTCATGCCCCTTCAATCCCGGACCGTTGCTGTAGTCCGTGAGGTCAATATTGCCCCCGACATAGTGAAGGGGCACGTTGACGTGACTCACGAAGTAGTCCGCGAAATTGTTCTTGTAGTCGGATTTCAGATTGTCGGGCAGCCCGATGCCGTTTACGAACGATGTGCTGTTAAACGCGCCGTCCCCCAGATGGACGACGAACTCGCAGGGAAGCGTGTTGTCCATGATATCGTCGCCGAGGCGGTCCAGGTGCTGCGCATAATCCCATTGTGCGGAGCGATACTGCTGACCGATATGACTGTCCGTGAACACGGCGAAGTTCATGGATGATTGCGACGCCGGCACCGGATCGAAATTCCGCTGGAACCCGGGGCCAGCGGGTCTCCGCTGCGGCTGTGCCGCCACGGCTTGCCCCTGCGCCGGCTGCGCCTGCCCAGCCTGGACCGGCCCGCCTGCTGGGGAAATTCCTGTTTCGGGCGGGACCTTCGCGCATCCTGCAGCGCCGGCCGCCAGCGCCGCGGCGCCGAGGCCCGCGGTTTTAAGGAACTCTCTGCGGTCGATCTGTTTCTTGTCCTCGTCTTCGTGCGAGCTGCTCATCAGGCTCTCCTGGAGATTGCGGTCACGGCGCAATTGGGAAGCTGTTCAAGGGGCGAGCCGGCGTCAACCAAATGTCGATGTCAAAACGCGCGGACGATGGGACGCACCTCCGGCAAATCCTCCTGATAAAGCCGGGGTCCATGCTTGTCCCGGCGCAAGCCGCACTGTCACCCCGGCGAAAGCCGGGGTCCATGTTAAGATGCATAGGAGAAAATGGTCCCCGGCTCCCGGCTGACTACCTTGCCGGGACAAGTTTCGCCGGGGTGACAATGACACAAAACAATGCCTGAGATAGCCAACCCCTGGACGTTGCGATTCCTGCAGAACCTGTGGGACGATGCGCACGCATCGCAGTTGTCGGCGCTCGAACAACTTCGCTATCGATCCAATCGGCTCGGCGACGATCTGCGCATCACCAACTTCGGCGGTGGGAACACCAGCTCGAAGTTCGAGATGCCCGATCCGCTCACCGGCGTTCCTGTCCGTGTGCTTGCGGTGAAAGGAAGCGGCGGAGATCTGCGATCCATCTCGGAGTCCGGGTTCGCGCTGCTGTACATGGATAAACTCGAAGCGCTCGTCGCGCGCTACCGCGGCGAAGCACATGAAGACGAAATTGTCGATTACTACCCGTTGGCTGCCTTCGGCCACAACCGTGTCGCCGCTTCGATCGATACGCCGCTACATGCGTTTCTGCCTTTCGATCATGTCGATCACCTGCATCCCGATTGGGCGATCGCGCTTGCCGCGAGCGCCAACGGCAAGGACAAACTCGCCGAGTTCAATGAGCGTTTCACCCGGCATATCGCCTGGTTGCCATGGCAGCGCCCCGGCTTCGAGCTCGCCCTCATGTTGCGTCGCGCCGTAGAGGATAACCCCGGATGCGATGGGATCATTCTGGGCGGACACGGGCTGTTTACCTGGGGGCGCACGCAGCAAGAGTGCTACATGAGCAGCATTCGCACCATCGATCAGATGGGTGATTTCATCGATGCTCACGCCGCGAGGAGCAAGAGGGCACTCTTCGACGGAGCCGCCGTCGGTGAGCCTGCTGACGATCGGGCCTCGATAGCGGCAGCAATCCTGCCTTACTTGCGCGGGGTGGTGTCATCGAATCGACGAACAATCGCGCACTGGGACGCGTCCGCGGATGCTTTGACATTTGCGGCTTCACAGTGGGCGAAAGACCTGTGTGCGCTGGGGACGAGCTGTCCGGATCACTTTCTGAGGACCCGTATCAGCCCGATGTTCGTTCCATGGAATCCCGCGACTGATGATATCGCCGCGCTCAAGAGTCGCATCAGCGCTGGCGCTACGGATTACCGGGAGAAATACATCGCGTACTATCACGCGTTTGCGGACGCAAACTCTCCGAAGCTGCGCGACTCCAACCCATCCGTCGTGGTGATACCGGGCCTCGGACTGTTCGGCTTCGCGAAGGACAAGCGCGAAGCGCGGATCACGACCGAGTTCTTCGTGAACGCGATTCACGTGATGGCTGGTGCTAATGCTCTCGAGGGCGACGGTCGCGCGGCCGATGTGGTGCCTCAGGCGAAACGGCCCGACCTGGCGCCGCACTTCTCGAGTTTTCGGAACTACGTGGCGTTGCCGCGCCTGGAAGCTTTTCGAATCGAGTATTGGGCGCTCGAAGAAGCCAAGCTCCAGAGGATGCCACAGGAGCGCGAATTCAGCCGGAAGATCGCGATGGTCGTCGGCGGTGGCAGCGGCATTGGCCGCGAAGTCGTCATGCAGTTGGCGCAACGGGGCGCTCACGTTGTGGTGGCGGATCTGAATATCGATGCGGCGACTGAGTGTGCGCAGGCAGCTGCGAAACTTTCGTCGACAGAATCCATCGTGCCGGTGGCACTGGACCTCGGTAGTCGCAGTAGCATACGCGACGCGATGACGACGGCGGTGCTCACCTTCGGTGGGCTCGACATCGTTATCAACACGGCCGCCATCTATCCGACGCCGCCAGCTGGGACTCCCACCGAAGAGGTGTGGAGTCAGGCGATGGCCATAAATGTCAGTAGCAATCACGTGCTCGCGCAGGAGGCGAGCGACTTGTTCAAGGCCCAGGGTCTGCAAGCGGCGGTGGTGCTCACCAGCTCAGCGAACGCGGTCGTGCCCAAGCATGGCAGTGAGCCCTACGACGTGAGCAAGGCCGCCATCAATCACCTGATTCGAGAACTGGCGATCGGGCTTGGTCCGAACGTCCGCGTCAACGGCATCGCACCAGCGACGGTGGTGGCGGGTTCGGCCATGTTCCCACGCGACCGCGTCATCGCGTCTCTCAAGAAGTATCAGATTCCCCATGACGAGGCCGACACCACTGAGGAGTTGCGGTCCAAGCTGGCGAACTTTTACGCCCAGCGGACGATCACGCGCCGGCCGATTCTACCGGCCGATTGTGCGAACGCGATTTGTTGGCTGGCTGGAGAGTCCAGCGGCAAGACGACTGGACACGTGATTCCGGTTGATGGCGGTTTGCCTGAAGCATTCTTGCGCTAGCTGGTCTTTCTTGTCATTCCGGCGAAAGCCGGAATCCATTTTCCCCCTAACATGGATTCCGGCTTTCGCCGGAATGATAAGAATGGTTAAAGCTTCTTGAACATCAGATTCCTGAATTCGATTTTCATGGGCTCTCCCGTGTGAATCTGAAGACCCAGCAGCCCCTCCATCGCGCGTCCCTGTTCGTCTTCATCAATCAGCGCGCTCATCATGCGACCGTTGACCATTTGAATAATCGTGTTCCCGCGAGCAATGATGTGCAGCGAATTCCAGTCGTTGGGTTTGAGCAGCGCCTTCAACGATGCGTCATCGCCTAGTGATCCAATCAGTTTGTTGCCACCGCCGGCGGCGCCTGCGATTCGCGTGAAGGATCCGCGAGTCGCCAGGAATGCACGGCCTCGTTCCTCGTATATCTGCCCCGAGTAGCGATCGACACCATCCAGGTCGGCCTGATACCCCTTCATCACCCACTTGCCGACATTCGACAATATGACACTGCGGTATTGAACGCCGCTGTTGGCATTGGACGTCATTTTGTAATCAAGCTTGAGTTCAAAATCGCCGGTCGTGCCGCCGCGCCATATGAGGAATGTGTTCTGCGTGACGCGTTTCTGGGGCGTGCTCTCGGCGATGATCACTCCATTCTCTGCGCGCCAGAATGTGGAATCGCCATCCCAGTTGTTCAGCGTCTTGCCATCAAAGATCGCAACGAATCCGTTAGCGTCGTCGGGCTGGACGCCACGACCCCTGCCCTGCGCCTGAAGGGTGAATGACAGAACGAGTGATGCGAAGCAAATGCAGGTCACTTTCGTCAACATGGACCCCGGCCTTCGCCGGGGTGACGCCCCCCCGTCGTCCCCGCGAAGGCGGGGATCCAGTGTCTTTCTCGCAGTTAACGACGCTGGATTCCCGCTTGCGCGGGAATGACGGGTTCCGTGTTGGCTCATCGGAACATCCTGTGCTTTGGGTCGCCGCGGGATAACATGTATGCCATCAGGTCCTGAACTTCTTCCGCTTTCAAACTGTTGAGGAGCGCTGCAGGCATCATCGAGACTCTTGAGGTTTCGATGGATTCGATGTCCTCACGCCGGACGTTTGTGAATCTTCCGGGCTCGAACATGTCCGTGACAACATTCAAGGTCGGTCCGGTGAGATTCGCTACTCGACCCGTCACCACCGTACCGTCTTTTTTGCGAATGACGATCGCACCGTATTGATCGCTGACTTCTCTGCTCGGCGCGACAATTGCCTCGAGCAAATCACGAATACCGAAGCGGCCGGCAACTGCGGTCAGGTCGGGCGCCAGTGAGCCGCCTTCGTCTACAAAGCGATGACAGGATGCGCAGGCAACCTCGCCGTACAGACGCCGGCCTTGCTCAAAGTTGCGCCCGCCCTTCACGCCACTCTCGACGATGGGCACCAGTTCGTCCAGCGTATATGACTTGATCAGCGGTCGAGCGGCCAGCACATCGCGAGGTGAGCTGGCAACCGGCCGCTCGTCCAGCAGTGGCTTCAGAGTTACTGCTTCGTCGCTACTGAGACTGCTCGCCGCGTCCGTCTTGATAGTCGTCAGTGCACGTGCGAATGTATTGCCCCCGCGGTAACCCGCAGCCGTCGTGACGAACCAGCGGAAGTATTGCTCACGCAGAGGCATCGTCCAGCCGACCTTGAGTGCGCGCAGTGCGAGAGCGTATTCGATTTGCTCCTCCTGCGTTCTCGCTTTTTGAAAGACAGCCATTGCCTTCGGCGCGATGGCAGGAGACTGCAGGTAAACGAGCAAGTTGACCAATTGAATGTTGAGGTCGCGCGTCGCGGAAGGGAAAAGGGGATCAAATCGGGCAAGCAATCTTTGACGTGTTGCTTCAGTGGGCGCGCCGAGTCGCGTGAAGGCGAGTGAATATGCGCGCAGCAAATCGAGTCGATCGCTGCTGCTGAGTTTCTGCCATGCGATTCGGTCCAACGCGCTCAGCATTCTTTCCTGTAACGCTGGATCGGGTTTCGGAGTGGTGGCTGTGCGATGCAGACTGTCTCTTCCGCTCACACGAGCCAGGGCCACAAGCGCGGCGATCGCACTTCTTGGATTGCGTTCAACAAGCGCTTGTTCACGCCACTGCGCTGGATCCTGCCACTCGATCGCGATGCGCGCTGCCTGGCGGATGGCACGATCCGGATCGGAGAGGTGGCGCCATGCTGTTGCAACCGCCTTCGGGTCCGCGCGTCCGTGGAAGCTCTCGAGTTGCTGGCGCAGCGTGCGATTCTTGCTGAATCGCACATCTGATTTACTTGTTGCGATGGATTCCTTGCCGATGTACGTCAGGCGATAGAGTTCCGACTGGCTGCGGCGCCCGCCCACAGCGAAATACATCGCACCATCCGCGGGGTTGATTGTCAGATCGGTGACGGCGAGCGGTTGGCCGCTGATGAACTCCTCGATTTCGCCGCCGTAACTCGCTCCGGACGGAGAGAGATGCACGGCGCGGATTTTTCCGAAGCTCCAGTCGGCGATGAAGAAAGCTTCCTGATAGCGCGCCGGGAATTTCGCTCCGTATCCGAAGGTGACTCCCGTGGGCGAACCGGGACCGACATTTACAACGGCGCCAAAACTATCCAGGAAATACTCCGGCCATTTCCCGGAGCCATTGCGGAAACCGTATTCAGCGCCGCTCACGACGTGGTTCACGCGTGTGGGCCGATACCAGGGATCGCCAATGTCCCATTCCATATCGGCGTCGTAGGTGAAGAGTTCACCAAGACGGTTGAAGGCGGCGTCGAACTCATTGCGGAAGCCACTCGCGATCAACTCCCACACTTGGCCTTCGGGATCGGTGCGTGCAATCCATCCCTGCGGTGCGAGGGAGTTGTCCATGAAGCCTGTGGGAATGCGACGGACGAGGTTGTCCTCGCCCCAGTTCATGGGCACGCGCGAAGAATTGACTGGCGTGAGTGTGCTCTGGTTTCCCACAACTATAAAGAGGGATTTGCCGTCGGGTGAAAGGATGATGGAATGACCACCGTGCTCGCCGGAGATCTGCATCTGGCGCAGCAGCTTAACCTCGTCGTAGCGATCGTCACCGTTCGTGTCGCGAAGGCGATACAAACCGTGGGGGCGGGTTCCTTCATTCACCATCACGTAGAGACTCTCGAATGCGTAGAGCAGACCGTGAGCGCCGCCGATATCCAGATCAATCGGTTCAGGTTTGATCGTTCCAATCTGGTCGGTGGGAGGAAGCGCGATGCGGTAGAGTTTTCCGTTCTGATCGCCGACAATCAAGCGTCCCTTGGGATCAACACACATCGCCACCCACGAGCCTTCGATGTTCGCGGGGACGGTGTAGATCAATTCAAGTTTGAAGTCTTTGGGAACTCTCAGGTCGCCGCTTGCAGAGAAGCGAGCTGAAGTGAACGCGGCTGCGGCGCCCAGAAGCGCGAGTCCCGTGATGGCTGCTACGGTAGATGCGAGTGCAGTTGTCTTCATGTGCGCTACCCGCGATACGGGTTATGTCCCACGCGTCAATGTGGAACGTGAGCGCGGAGAATGCAAGCTATTCGGAGCTAGGCGGAATGCAGGGGCCTCTTGCCGCGCTCGCATCGCGCGCCTGACTTCATTTCCAGCTATGAGAGCTTCGATATTTGCTCGCAGCCTTTCCTCTACTGTCTTTTTTAAGTTCTCGCGTAGCAGTGTACGGTCGACATCGCGTTTGTACGCTTCGATCACGGGATCGATAAATGGTTTGGGAAGTAGCATGGTCTTGGGTTCCAGTCCGGCCTTTGTAAAACGGAGCTAACGTTCTTGGAGTCCCTACCGAGCCCGAGTGGGCGCGTATCGTGATATCTTGATTCGGTCACTCTTCTTCCGGGCTTGCGCAATGTCGAACGACAACTGCATTCGCATCAATGTGTCCATATTGACCCCGAAGGCCTTTTCGATTCGCAACGCCATTTCACCAGAGAGATCGGCGTGACCGTTGAGCAGATTGGAAACCGCCGGACGCGATACTCCTAGAAGGCGGGCTGCAGCTGTAACCGTAAGCTCCAGCGGTTTCATGATTTCGTCCCTGATGAAACTTCCGGGATGTGGTGGGTTGAGCATCCGCATGACCGTTAATGTAGCCTGTAACGTTACAATTGTCAACGCGTCTTACTGAGGTGTAGAACTACGCGAGTCGCCCATCTCGCATGCGCACCACGCGCGAACAGAGCGATCCGCAAGCCGTCACATCGCGGCACGCGATTACCATTGTGACTCGTGCCGCGCGCAATTCCCGAATGAATACCCGTGCCTCGCGGCGGGACACTGCATCGAGTGATGAGAGCGTGTCATCCAGTAGGAGCAGTCCGGGTGGGGATGCCAGCGCTCGCCTGAGCGACTGAAGCGCGTGACTGGCACGCCAGGCAGGGAGGTACTCGACGGCACTTAAATCCTTCACGGGCTTACCCGCATCGGAATACCAGACGAGCGTGCCTGATTCCGGTCGGAGCATTCCAGCCAGCGTGAGCAGCAAAGTGGACTTCCCGGTTCCCGCCTCTCCAACGACACCAACTACCTCACCGGGACGGACATCAACATCTGCGCCGTTCAGTGCGCGAACACGTGCGGAGCAGCCCGGAATTCCTGCTTCGAATGTCTTTACGATTGACCGCGCGCGCGCAGCCCGTGCCACTTCTGGTGGCGCGTTGCGCGGAATTGGAGAAACGATTTGACGCGGAATGCCTGACGCTGGTCGCATGGTGGTGTGCAGCACTTTGACCCCCGGGGAGATTGTGACGGCGAGCGCGGCTTTCGCTGGTTGTTGGAAGCCGGCGCTCAGGACTCGGTCACAGTACAACCTCTCGCGCGGGGAGCGTCATCGTTTTTCTGCGCGCATCATCAGAACAATGCAAGAGACAAAACAGCAACATGGATTCCGGCTTTCGCCGGAATGACAAGGGAGGGGACAGGGACACTGGATTCCGGCTTTCGCCGGAATGACAAGGGATAGGACAGAGACGCTGGATTCCCGGAGCGAGAATGACAAGGGCGGCGAAAGACACTGGATTCCCGCTTCGCGGGAATGACGAAGCCGAGTGAGGCGGCGCTAAACGCCTACGCGTGCGCGGTGAAACTTGTCAATTGCAGCCGCGATGGGGGCGGGGTCGAATCGCACCGGATCGGTACAGGGAAGTCCAGTCTCGGCAGCTGCGCTTTCTATTGCGCGGCGTGCTTCATCGTCGGAGAGATCGTAGGTGTTGAGCGCAACAGCGATGACCGGCGCTGGGCGCAATGCCCGCATTATCGTCTCGTGAAGCTCAATCATGTGAGTGAGCGACGGGATTGGCACCCAGGGATTGTTCATCACTGTCGTGCGCGACGGTTGGGCGCACATCACGAATGCATGCGGCAGTGATCCATGAATGAGGCCGAGTGTCACACCGGAATAGCCGGGATGCACGAGGGAGCCCTGCCCTTCCACCAATACGATATCCGCATCCTTCGCGCACTCCAACACCAGTTGTTCACTCGCGCCTGCGATGAAGTCGGCAACAACGGCGTCGACTCCAACACCGCGACCTTCAATCAGTATTCCAGTCTGCCCTGTCGCGGCGAATGCCACTCGGTGACCCAGGCGCCGAACTGCATCGCGCACCTGCAACTGCACGGTCATCTTCCCGATATTGCAGTCGGTGCCCACGGTGAGAATCACCGACGCGGCAAGTTCACGCACTCGGCCCGTTGCGACAGGCAAATTCTTCGGTGATTTGCGCAGGTCGAATATCCGAACGGAATGCTTCTGTGCGAGCGGCCCGAACTCGGGATCGTCGCTTACAAAAAAGTGCAAGCCACTCCAGATATCGAGGCCATGCTCGATTGCGCTTCGAAGTATCGGCCGCCACGGTTCGGGAAGACTGCCGCCTTGAGGCGCTATGCCTATCAGAAGAGCGTTGGGTTTGTACGCGTACGTCTCTTCTACTGTAGCGACAACGGGAATTGCGCCGCCGAATCCAAGAACCTCCTGCGCTGTTTTGCCGGCGGATTTGGAATCGAGAATCACCGCAACGCGTTCAGGCGTGTAGCGGATGCAAGCGTTGGCGGTTTTTGACGAGGAGGGGCCGAACTTGCCCTCAACCAACGCGACGAATCTTTCGGTGGACTTCATTCTTGGGATTTGGTGCAAGAGGGTTCAGCGACGGACTGCTAAATCTGGCGAACCCTGGGCATCGGATGAAGGACCGCTATGGAAACCCAAACGCAGCAATCGGCCGTCATTCCGGCGAAAGCCGGAATCCATGGTTAGGTGAACATGGATTCCGGCTTTCGCCGGAATGACAAGAGAACTCTCGGGGAAAGGCGTGAACTACTTACGCTTGTCGCCTTCTTCGAATTCCGCCGTCACCGTCTCCTCGAGCTGTCCGGACCCGAGTTGCTTGCTCCCCGCTCCCGAAGCCGGCAACAAACCCATCTTCTGCTTCAAGGCAAGCAGCTGCATGTCCGCACCAACCGATCCCACCTTTTTCTCTAGCTGCTTGAAGTCGGACTTGAGACGGTCGCCGGAAAACTCCTCGTCGATCTCGGCCCCGGCCGTAATCTGACGCTCGTTCTGCGCAATCTTCTCTTCCATGCGCGAGAACGCCTCGAACGCCGAGGTCTCCGACAGGTGCGACATTGTCTCGGCAATGCGCTTCTGCGCCTCGGCTCTGCGCTGCCGCGCGATGAGCAGATTCTTCTTGCGCTGCGCTTCCTCGATCCTGTCATTGAGGTCGCGCAGTGAGTTCTTGAGCTTCTCGGTTTCAGTGCGGTGCGTGGTCCATGTGGCTTCGAGCTGCTGCCCGTGAGAGGCATGTTCACTCTGTCGCACCAGCGCCTGCTTGGCCAGATCGTCGCGGCCTTCCTGCACCGCGAGCATGGCGCGCTTTTCCCAGTCTTCCGACTGCTTGTATTCGGTGTCGACCTGATCGCGCAACCGCTTCTCGTCAGCAATCGATGCGGCTACCTGATGCTTCGCTTTGATGAGCTGCGAACGCATATCGGCAATGATCTGAACGAGCATCTTCTCCGGATTTTCCGCGGAGGAGATGAGATCATTGATGTTGGAACGCAGCAGCGTCGAAAACCTGTCGAAGATTCCCATGGTCAACGAGCCTCGCCGAAGGCGCCGAGTTGGCGAAGGTGCGAAACCAGCGCCAGAGTCATTCCCTCGTACGCGGCCTGGAACTCGGCGTAGTCAAGGTGTCCAAGCTCCAGCGCCTCGGTGAGGACAACAGAATCACCTTCGATGCCATACGAGCCGTGCACTAACTCCGTCGCATTGAGCTCCAGCAGGCGTCTGTACAATTCCGCATTGGCACTGTCGTTTGAGTTGGTGTCCAGCACCTTAACGCGAAGCACCACGACGGGAGGGGAATAGTGCACGACCAGGTCCAATCCGAGCGCCCCAGCCGGTTTGAGTTTCCACATGCCTTCCTCAACCTCCGAATAGCTCGCGCCTTCGGCGGCCAGGCGGTCGAGAAAGCCTTCGATTTCCTCGCGACTTACCATAAAGCACCCTTTAGTGTGTGGGCAAACCATACGATGGCTGGCCCTTGGTGGGTTTCAGCTTGCTAGACCGAAGTTACACCGACGGGAAACTGCGGGGAACAGCGGGGAACAGCCCCGGAACGGCGCGTGGGGAACTACGCAGTGGGGACGGCGCGAGGGGGAGTGCGGCCGGGGGGGACTGCGCCTGGGAACTACGAAACAGCATGGCGTAAAGGGAACGGTGAGTTGGCCTTCCGTTAACGTGGGTCCCCGGACGCGGTACTTTTGCGCACTTCCCTTGGCGCAGTTCCCCACGCGCCGTCCCCCCGGCGCATTCCCCCAGGCGCCGTTCTTCACGCGCAGTCCCGGAGCAGTTCCCCGCAGTTCCCAAGGCGCAGTTCCCGGCGCGCCCTACCCTCGGCGCCCTTTCCTTACCAACAAAGGCGCCAGGAACTGACCCGTGTAGCTCGCCGCAGTCGCCGCAACCTCCTCTGGCGTTCCTTGAGCGACAATTGCTCCCCCACGGTCGCCCCCGTCCGGCCCCAGATCGATGATCCAATCAGCCGTCTTGATCACATCCAGATTGTGCTCAATAACAAGAACGGTATTTCCGCGATCAACAAGCCGATGCAACACATCGAGAAGCATCCGCACATCCTCGAAGTGCAATCCAGTTGTGGGTTCGTCGAGGATGTACAGCGTGCGACCCGTATCCCGTCGTGACAACTCTGCGGCGAGCTTCACTCGTTGCGCTTCCCCACCGGAAAGCGTCGTAGCACTCTGACCCAGGTGGATGTAGCCCAAGCCAACGTCACTCAATACCGAAAGCTTGTGCCGGATACGCGGCTGATTCTGGAACAACGCAAGCGCGTCTTCGACCGTGAGGTCCAAAGTCTCCGCAATGTTGTGCTCGCGAAAGCGCACTTCGAGAGTTTCACGATTGTAGCGCTTCCCTTTGCACACTTCGCACGACACATAAACGTCGGGAAGAAAATGCATCTCGATCTTCACGAGCCCGTCGCCTTCGCAAGCTTCGCATCGCCCGCCCTTCACATTGAACGAGAAACGGCCCGGGCCGTAGCCGCGAATCTTTGACTCGGGCAGCTCCGCGAACAGATCACGAATCGGACTGAAGAGTCCTGTGTAGGTGGCAGGGTTGGAGCGCGGGGTGCGACCGATAGGGCTTTGATCGATGTCGATCACTTTGTCGAGGTTACCCAGTCCCGCGATTCCATCATTGGCGCCGGGAATCAGTCGCGCACGGAAAAAATGCCGAGCTAGGGCGCGATGGATTATGTCTTCGACGAGAGTTGATTTTCCCGAACCCGAAACGCCCGTAACCGCAACAAAAAGCCCCAGCGGCACATTCACATTGAGTCCGCGCAGATTGTGCTCGCGCGCATTCTTCACGTGCAACATGTTGAGTTTCTGCAGCGCACGCCGTGCGGAAGGCACCGGCACACCGGCCTTGCCGCTCAAATAGCGACCGGTGAGCGAGTCCTTGTCAGCACGAACCTGTGCGACCGTTCCTTCCGCAACGACAAGACCACCGTGCTTGCCTGCGCCCGGGCCAAGATCGAGGATGTGGTCGGCGGCGAGCATCGTCTCCTCATCGTGCTCGACAACAATCACGGTGTTTCCCAAGTCACGCAGCGCCTTGAGGGTTACGAGCAAGCGAGCATTGTCGCGCTGGTGCAGACCAATCGACGGTTCGTCGAGGATGTAGAGCACACCCACCAGCCGCGATCCAATTTGCGTTGCCAGCCGAATGCGTTGCGACTCGCCCCCCGAGAGTGATTCGGCCGAACGGTTGAGTGTGAGATAGTCCAGTCCCACATCGACAAGAAACCCGAGCCGCTCTTTGACTTCCTTGAGAATCGGACCTGCGATCTCCGCATCAAGACCGCCGCCCGCCGTTCCGTTGGAACGGATGCGCAGTCCACGAACGAAATCGAGGGTCTGCGTGATCGGCATCTCGACCACCGAACCGATGTCGCGATCCGCTAGCGTTACAGCCAACGACTCTGGCTTGAGACGTTTGCCACTGCAAGCAGAACACGGACGGCCAACCATGTACTCGGAGAGCTGCAGACGAAGCGTTTCGGAATCGGTTTTGTCGTAACGAGTCTGCACGTTCGCGATCACTCCTTCCCACCGAACTCCTTCGTGACCTTTTTCCGGCACCGCGCGCGAACCGGGCCGTCCCTTCGTACCGAAGAGGAGCACGTCACGGACGCGCTGGGGCAGTTTGCCCCACGGTGTATTGAGAGTGAAATCGTATTCCTTTGCGATCCCGGGCAGGATCACTCGGCGCAGATAACCATCCGGTTCACCCCACGGAAGAATCACTCCTTCGAGAAGTGAAATGCTGTGATCGCCGACGACCAGCTCCTCGCTCACCTGACGGCTGATTCCGAGCCCGCCGCACGCGGGGCATGCGCCGTACGGCGAGTTGAAGGAAAAATGTCGCGGCTCCAGCTCCGCCATCGAGATGCCACACTCGGGACAACCGTGCTTCTCTGAAAAGAGATGTGTGGATGCGGGCGTTGCTCCATTCTCCAGGCGCATCACCTCGGCGAGGCCGTCGCCGAGTTTGAGTGCGGTCTCGAGAGAATCAACGAGACGGCCACGATCTTCGTCGCGCACAGCGAGACGATCAACGATGACCGCGACATCGTGATTCTGCCGGCGATTGAGCACGGGCGGTTCGGCTAGATCGATCATCTTGCCATCGACAAGGGCGCGAACGAAGCCCTTTTTTCGCGCTGCCTCAAAGAGATCGCGAAATTCGCCCTTGCGGCCGCGCACGAGCGGGGCGAGCACCTGTATGCGGGTGTCGCGGGGCCAGGCGAGAACAGAATCACCTATCTGTGCGGCACTCTGGCGTGCCACCGGCCGGCCGCATTGCGGGCAGTGAGGCGTTCCGGCACGCGCATAGAGCAGGCGCAGGTAGTCGTATATCTCGGTTACGGTTCCGACTGTGGAACGCGGATTGTGACCGGAGCTCTTCTGTTGAATGGAGATCGCAGGCGAGAGCCCCTCGATGGAGTCCACATCGGGCTTCTCCATGAGACCGAGGAACTGGCGCGCGTAAGCGGAGAGCGACTCGACATAACGCCGCTGTCCCTCCGCGTAAATAGTGTCGAAGGCCAGCGAGGATTTGCCCGAACCCGACAGTCCTGTGATTACTGTGAGGCGGTCGCGCGGAATGGTGACATCGATACCGCGCAGGTTGTGCTCGCGCGCGCCGCGAATTATCAGATTCTCTTCGGGCATAGCCAGATAAAGGTGGCCCGCGTTACAGACTCATTCAAGTCGGGCCTACTATGGTTAGTCGTGCATGTGTCGTCATTCCGGCGAAGGCCGGAATCCATTTTGACGTCAACATGGGCCCCGGCCTTCGCCGGGGTGACAAACTCGTGTTGGCGCCGGAATGGCGGATGACGAAGGACTATTTGATTACCTTAAGTTCCCAGCAGGAGTTCAACAATTTGGGAAACCCTTACTAATACTAGAGATGGCTCATACTGATGCGCTCATTGTCCTGACAACCGTTGCCAGCACTGATGAGGCTGTCACACTTATTCGCACCCTGCTCGATCGCAGACTGATCGCGTGCGGAACGATGTTCCCTGCCGCGCGTTCGCTCTATCGCTGGAACGGCAAAGTTGCGGACGAGCAGGAAGTTGTTGTCCTTCTGAAAACGCGATCGGCTCGGCTGGAACTCATTGAGGCCGCGTTCGGCGAGCTGCACCCTTACAAACTGCCGGAATTGCTCGCGCTTCCGGTGTCGGGTGGCCTCGCAAAGTACCTTGAGTGGCTGAACGACGAAACAACTCTCGCACTGGCGTAGGAAGTATGTCTGGAGAAGTAGATCACGGAACGAAAACACCTGGTTCGGGCGGCTCGCCGGTAATTGGCAAGCCAACGCCGGTGCCTGAGAAAAACACTGAACAACCGGCCATTTCGGGCGGGCACAGGACCGTTGCCAGGGAAGGCGTCCATAGCGCCGAGGATGCGCAGAACATCGCTACGATGTATGCACAGGCGCGCACGCTATCAGATGCTGGGCGTGATGCAGAAGCGATTGCGCTCTACCGTACGATTCTGACCAAGGATCAGAAACACATCCGGGCGCGCAACAATCTGGCTCTCCTCCTTGAAAAGATCGGCGATGTCGACGTAGCACTCGCGGAGCTGGGCCGCGCGCTGGCTATGGAGCCCGACAATGTTTCGGTCCTCTCCAATCGCGCAGCAATTCTCACGGTGCAATCGCAATACGCACTGGCCGAAGCTGACTTGCGGCGCGCGGTGAAGGTGGATGAACGCAACGTGGAGGTTCTCACCAACCTGGGAATTCTCCTCTCTAAACGAGGACGCTGGAAGGAGGCCATCACACCTCTCGAACTCGCGGTGCGAATCGAGCCCGATACCAACGCGGCGCAATACTACCTCGGTGTTGCGTACAACACTGTTGACCGCCTTGAAGATGCGTTGCGCGCATTTGAAGCCGCGGCGCGGTTGCAGCCTTTGAATTTCAGAGCGCACAAAGCGATGGGGAATGTGCTCGACAGACTGCATCGCGGCGCCGAAGCGGCAGTCGCGCACCGACGCGCGCGCGATGCGCAAGGCGGTGGCACGGGTGGATGGGGTGGCGGCGGCGGAGGACGATGACCCGTCGCAAATGGATTGCAGCAGGAGTGCTCGGCCTCTGGATTGGCGGCCTCGGCATGCTGGCATACCGCGAGATGTATCCCAACGAAGAGCGCAGGCGCGAGTCGCTCGCGATGCTCATTGAGCCCATCAGCTATTACTACGCCATCGAACGCAATGGTGAACTGGTAGGATATTCCTCCTCGCAGATTGATACCTCGGTTTTCGGCATCCAGCTGCGAAACACCCTTGTCACGGCTGGATCGGGTGGAGGAGGAACGGCTGCGGACAGTATCAGATCAACCATGCAATTCTCCGCACAACTCACTCCGCGACTCAAGCTGAGCGAGATGGATGTTTTTTCAGGACGGGTACCAAACAGGCAGGTCTTGCTGGCGCGAAGTGTTGGCGATGCATTGGAGATAAGAACGCGAACCGGATCCGGCTCACCAGCCGACACAATTCCTTTCAGCCGTCTGGCGGTCAGTCCGGAAGTCGCGCCACTCATCCTGGCGCTGGGCCAATCCCTCAAGCCTGGAGACGTTCGCGAGCTGGAGATTTTCGACCGCGCCACGAAGAACGTCTCAATGGCGCAGGTGCGGATCGAAGCCGAATCGCTTTTTACAATTGCCGACTCGGCTGCGAAAGACAGTTTGGGAGGCAAATACATCGCGCTGCACTCCGACACGGTGCGCGCATGGAAGGCCAATATTCCAGGCGCAGGCGGGGGACTGATCTGGTTCGACCGAAACGGTCGAATAGTGCAGCAGGAGCTGGGTGACGGTCTGACCATGGTTCGCACAGCATTCGAATTGGCCTTCGAAAACTGGAGGCTGGCCCGCAACATGACAGAAGTGCCCAGCGATCTGCCGGTCCCGCGACCTCCCTCTGCGCGGCCCCCTCCTGGCAGAGGGGGCTAGGCCAGGGAACTGCTTTTAAGCAGCGCGGGGACTGCGCTTGGGGAACAGCGCTTAGGGAACTGCGGGGAACAGCCCCGGAACTGCGCGTAGGGAACTTCGCCTAGGGAAGTTCGCCTGGGGAACGGCGCTCGGGGGACTGCGGTCTGGGAACTGCGCTCGGGACTGCTTTGGGGGACAGCGTTGCTTGCGTCGTGCCGTAGCGGCGCTTTTTCCCCACGGCGCACTTCCCTCCCCGCAGTCCCCTCGGCGCCGTCCCCATACCGCAGTCCCCCACGCGCAGTCCCGGGGCTGTTCCCCGCAGTTCCCCATGCGCCGTCCTCAAGCCTCGTTCCCTCGGCGTCTTATCCCCAGAATTGCGGGCCAAGCGGTTTTACTGAACATCCCCAGCAGCAGTCTCCCCCACAGTGCCTTTCAGGCCGTTAAAACGCAGCACGGGTGGAGAGCAATGATCGAACTTAAGTCTGTAACAAAACGCTACGGGACCTTCACGGCTGTGGACTCGCTGGACCTCGTGGTGCCGCGGGGGGAGTTATTCGGATTCCTCGGTCCGAATGGCGCGGGCAAGACGACCACTCTCAGAATGCTGGCGGGTATTCTGCGCCCAACGTCGGGCCAGATCAGCATCGGTGGCGTTGACTTGCTCAAGTCACCACGCGCGGCGAAAGCCAGACTGGGGTTCATTCCCGACCGGCCATTCATCTACGAGAAGCTCACCGGAATCGAATTCCTGCGCTTTGTGGCTGGGCTTTATGGCGCCGAGGGTGAACGCATCGAGCATCGCGCTCGCGAGCTGATGGCCTTGTTTGACCTGGAAGATTGGCGCGACGAACTGGTAGAGAGCTACAGTCATGGAATGCGACAGAAGCTCATCATCTCGAGCGCATTTGTGCATCGCCCCGAAGTAATTGTCGTTGACGAGCCACACGTGGGGCTCGATCCCAAAGCGACCTGGATATTGAAAGATCTCTTTCGCGAGTACACGAATCGCGGCAATACCATACTGATGTCGACACACACTCTCGCAGTTGCCGAGGACATGTGTGACCGTGTCGCGATCATCCAGGGTGGCAAGATCAGGGCGCAGGGGACGATGAGTGAACTGCGCGCGAATTCCGAAGAGGGAGTGGTCGGACTCGAGAACATCTTCCTGCGTCTCACCGGTGAAAACGCGGCGCGCGAGATGGTTGAGGTTCTGGATGCCTGATGTAGCTGGCGACGTCGTGACGGTGCGCGGGGTGAGCACCGTCATGACGGATGAAAACGAGAGCTTGCTTCCCTTTGTATCTCTGGGACACTTGCTCAATCCCAAGTGGCTCACATTGCGGGCGCGAATGAGTGCGGCTGAACGGGGCCGAACCGCTCGCCTTGTGCTACTCGGCTCGCTCGGCCTGCTCTTCACGCTTCTCGTCAATATTGTGCTTCTGCGTGTGCTCAATTATTTTCGCGGTGTCGCGGACATTGGCATACTGCTCGCCGGCAAGCTGATGGCGCTGATACTCATCGGCTTTTTCTCGATCCTGCTGCTTTCCAATATTATCGGCGCGCTCTCGACATTTTTTCTTGCGCGCGACCTGGACATGCTTGTCGCGGCCCCAGTGGACTGGTTGCGCTTCTACGCTGCGAAGCTGACCGAGACGATAGCGCACTCCAGCTGGATGGTCGTGCTCATGTCCATCCCGATCTTCACTGCGTACGGAATCGCCTACAATGGTGGACCACTGTATCCGCTGGTTGCCCTGGCGGTCTTTGTCCCGTTCCTAGTTCTGCCTGCGGTAGTGGGCAGCGTGCTCACCCTTCTGCTCGTAAATGTTTTTCCGGCGCGACGCACGCGCGACTTGCTGGCAGTGATTGCCGTAATCGCGGCTGGTGGTCTGGCGCTTTTATTCCGATTGGTGCGTCCCGAACAGCTGGCGCGCCCGGAAGGATTCCAGTCGCTCGTGGAGTTTGTGGCCGTGTTGCGCACGCCGACGTCCCCATTCCTACCAAGCGAGTGGGCCCAGGCTGCGATGATGGAGTACCTCACACGCGGATTCACATCGGAAATGGCCTTCCAGCTCTTTCTGCTGTGGAGCACCGCGGCATCGTTCGTGATTGTGGGTTCGAAGATGCACGGATTGTTTTTTGCTCAAGGGTTCACACGCGCTCAGGAAGGGGGCGGTGTGCAGCAATCAGGAGCGCAGCAGGGTGCCCTGTCGCGCGTGACGTCACGCATGCTGGGTGTGCTGGGCCCCACGAAGCGCGAGCTGCTCATGAAGGAAATGCGCATTTTCTTTCGCGATTCGACTCAGTGGTCGCAGCTCATTCTTCTGGCCGTGCTGGTGGTGGTATACATCTTCAACATTCGCTACCTGCCGCTGGACGGTGACCGTGCATCGCGCGTCATGGTGAATCTTGTTCCCTTTTTGAACCTGGGACTGACGGGATTTGTGATCGCGTCGGTCGCCGCGCGATTCATTTTTCCGGCCGTGAGCCTCGAAGGCCGCACCTTGTGGCTGCTGAAATCCAGCCCACTGGACATGCGCGATTTGTTGTGGAGTAAATTCTGGGTTGGAACGGTTCCGCTCCTCGTTCTGGCATTGGGTATATCGGTAATGACGAGCTTTTTCCTCGGCGTTAGCCAGTTCATGTTCCTGGTCTCTACATTCACGATCGGGCTCATGACGCTGGCGATTGCGAGCCTGGCGCTCGGCTTCGGAACGATGTTCCCGCAATTTGATACCGAGAACGCGGCGCAGATTCCGACGTCGTTCGGCGGCATGCTATTCATGATGACGTCCGTGGTGTTGATCGGCGCTGTGGTAATTCTCGAAGCGCGTCCTGTGTCCGCGTATTTGAATTCGGTGCGCGAGGGGCAGGATTTGATGAACATGAACGAGATGTTGTTCTCGTTCGGCGCTGTACTGCTGCTCTGCGGTGCTGCTACGCTAATTCCAGTGCGGATGGCACTTCGGCAGCTTGAGTTGACTGAGCGGTAACGGACCTCGTCATTCCCGCGAAGGCGGGAATGACGGATCCTCCAGCTAACTGCTGCGAACTACTCCGGGCGGCGGAAGAGACCGAACATTATGGCCTTGCCACGCACGCGTCCTGCCATCGCCGCGAGAACGGCGGTGCGCGTGGCGGCCGGGCTCGCGCCGACGGCTTCTACTGTAAGCACTGTGTCGAGCGCGAAAAGTTCGAACATGTAATGGTGCACCGCTCCAATCGCGGGCGCAGCGGGGCCACGGTAGTACGGTCCGGACTGACTGATCTGACGAGTGCCATTGTTCGCCTGCGGACCCTGGGGAAATCCTATCGAAAGTCCGTTGGAAGTTCCGGGGATATTCCACACCATCCAATGCAGCATGCCTTCGATAGTATTGGGACTGCCATCAGCGTCGTGAACAATCAGAACGAAGCTGGCGGTGCCCGGAGGTGCTCCAGTCCAACTCAGCGCGGGCGACATGTCTGCGCCAGCTTGAGTATACCTGACGGGGATCATGCCCCCGTCTGTCCATGCAGGTGTTGTTAGCGTCATCACTGCCGTGCCACCACCCCGCCCTCCACCACCGCCACCGCGACGTCCTCCTTGCGGGGCTGCTGTTACTGAATCGCCGCCGCGACCGCCACGTCCTGTGGGAGGCGGAGTTGTGGGGGGAACCTGCGCCAGTGCCGCGTCGCTCAATGCGAGCAGCGCGACTAAAGCGATCGACAAGTGAATGCGCGACATGCTTGTTACCTGAAAGTGGAAGGTTGCGCTGCACGCCACACGTTGTAACGCGTGCGTAGTGTCTTCACGGGATTCAGATTCTCGCCCGCCTTGATTTCACCATCGCCACCGCGTCCAGGTTGCGAGACCGTGAGATACATCGCGTACTTGCCGTTGTTGTGCGAATCGCCGTTGGTATCGGTTTTCTCTGACATCAAGATATATGCGATATGCGAGGTTTTGCCGTCGCAAGGAATAGCGGCCGGAGTTGCGTCCGCAGTTGGAGCGGGGCAACTGCAACGGCTGTCTCCACCGGATGCATCAGCAGCTTCCATGGCCGCCATCACACGATCGGTGATAGCGCCCTTCGCTGCAAGAAATGCTTTGACCGCATTGGGCACTACCTCGCCAGGGCGAAGAATATTGCCCTGTATGGAATAGAATATGTCGGTGCCCGGCACCCGACCCTGAATGTCCTGCGTGACATATCCGTTGCTCAAACCGGAGTGGCCAGCCGAGCGACCTTGCAGGTCAAGGATCCCGAACTGGCGCGACTGGAATGAAGGATCCTTGCTCAGCATTTCGATGATCTTCTCCGGTGCAGTGCCCTTCTTCAGCTCATCGAACACCAGCAGCTGGTTGGCTTTTGTGCCGTCGACGCTGGCCTGGCATGCGGCAACACCAAACCCCGGCACAACGACAGCCTGCACACCCATCAGGAACTGATCATTGTTGTTGACGCAAGTCGCGGACGCGATCACAACGCGCCCTGTGCTCATGTCGATCGCAATGACCGACCAGGTGGCGTATGCGGCTGAGGGGAGCAGGCAGAGAAGAGCGAAGAACAAAGCAAGTCGGCGCATGGTCGTGGTGATTGAGGTTTGAGACCATCTAAGGGAGCACAGTAGCGGCTCCGGTTTTCTTCCAACATGGATTCCGGCTTTCGCCGGAATGACGGCATCACTGCTTACTTCAACATGGGTTCCGGCTCCCCGCCTTCGCGGGGACAAGCTTCGCGGGAATGACAACCTTAAGTTACGCCGCTAGCTTGGCTCCGCAACTGGAACAGAACTTCGCGCCAGGCTCATTCACCCGCGCACCGCAATGATTGCACGCCGCAGCGAGGAAAAGACCACAGTTGGAGCAGTAGACAGCATCCGGTTCCGGCCGCGGTCCGCAGACCGAACATGAGCTTGGCGTGGATCGGAAACGACTGATGAGCGCCTCGGCTGCGTCGAGGGACGCTGCCGGGTCCGTGCCGCCAGATGCAGCGACGACTGCATCAGCGTCCGAATTACGCATTTCAGAGACAGCGGCGCTGGTGTAACGAGCACGGAGTGTGGCATAGTCACGGTCCGACAACTTGCCGGTCGCGCGATCAAATTCGATCTCCCGGAGCGCGTCAATCGCGCTCTGTTTTTCGGTGAGGGCGGTGGTTCCGTCAGAACCTCGCGCAGAATTGGTGACGATCCATTCGGATGGCGCACGAAAGATCGGATAGAGCACAAATGCCAGGGCCGCAAGGGCGAGGACAACTCCAAGCACAAGGCTCATGATTGTGAACCGTCCCTCAGCTCGCGCTCAATGCGCTCCAGCTCTTCTTTCGTGCCGTGAATCGGAATTGGAGTGCTTTGCGCGTCAGATGCTACGAGCACCCGCTGTCGCTGCAGACTGCGTGAAATCCACACCGCAGCAGCCATCGCGGCTCCGCCCATTGCCAGGTATGGCGCGAGGTAACCGATGGTGTTGAACCCCTCCGCTCTGGGCGCCATGCGAACCTTTTCGCCGTACACACCGACAAAAGCGTCGATGATTTCCTGAGCGCTGTGACCGCCGGTGACCAGTGCGTCGATGTCACGATGCATGGCGGGCGACACTGGACAAGTGACGTCGGTGGTGCGGCAGGTGTAGATGTCCAGCCTGCAGGTGCCGCACTGGCAACGCAGGCCGCCCTCCATCTTCTTCACATCATCCGCGCTGAGTGTTGCCTTGGCTTCTGCCTTTCGCGGAAGAACAACGGGTTTATGCCCACCAGCATCCATTTGCGCGGGCATCGCGCCACCCTGCTGCGCGCTCAACCTTCCATGCGGCAGCGCGACAGCCGCACTGCCCATCACCAGGAAAAACTCGCGCCGTCTCATTCAGACCGCGCCGGCGCCCGTTTGTTCGCGGTGCTCCGGACGCAGCGCAGTCGCGTACCCGGACTGCCGCGGGCCGCCATCGGCCTTGGGCCACATGACGATCATTCCACCGAAGAGCATCAGCGCGCCGCCAATCCACACCCACACAACAAGCGGATTGAAGTTGATGTGCACCGATGCAACCTGGTCCTGCGTTACTCCGGACAGTACCACGTACAAATCCTGCCGCGCGGTGTACTTGATCCCTACCTCGGTGGACTGCTGTTCCAACGGCTTGCGGTCCGTCATGGCCGGCCCGAACTGCCCGAAGTATTGCCGCTTGGCGCTCCTGACAACACCGTTGTCTTTCCCATTCATCGTGGTGGCCAGAGCCACTTCTGTCACGTTGAAGTTGGGCTTCTCATAACTGGACACGCCCAGGTTGTTGAAGGTCCACTCACGGCCATAGGGATCGGTCATCGCCACGGTCTTTCCTGCAGGCAGATCAAAGATCTGGTCCTTGTGGAATGCCATCCCCGCAAACGCCGCAAACAGCAGCACAATTCCCGCGTGCACTATGTAGCCGCCGTAACGCCTGCGATTGCGCGCGATGAGTCGAGTGAAAGCGCTGAAAGCCTGTTCGCCATACATGCGCATGCGCGCAGTGGTTCCCTTCTGAAACTCCTGCACAATGGTGCCGGTCACGAATGCGCCGATCGCATATGACATGATCGCGTACGGGATGCGCATTCCCAGCGCGAACAAGATTGCGCCGACGGAGACACCGAGAATTGCCGGGCCCGTGAATTGTTTGCGCAAATTCGCTGCCGATGTGCGCCGCCATGCGATAAGCGGTCCCACGCCGGTGAGAACAAGGAGAAACAATCCCAGCGGAACGTTCACTGCGTTGAAGAAAGGCGGACCAACGGTGATCTTCGTTCCCGATTGCCACTCGCTGATCATTGGGAAAAAGGTGCCCCACAGAACAGCGAACGCGATTCCCACCAGTGCAACGTTGTTGTAAAGGAATGCCGCTTCGCGACTCAGCATGCTTTCCAGCTGCGCCGTCGCTTCCAGATCCTTGAGACGGCTGGTCACGAGCAACGAAATGAGGATGATGGCAATGATGATGAAGCCGAGGAACCACCAGCCTATCGGCGACCGCGCAAACGAATGCACGCTGTCAATCACACCGCTGCGCGTGATAAAGGTGCCCAGTATCGAAAGCAGGAAGGACGCGGAGACCAGCGTCACATTCCATTTGCGCAGCATTCCCCGCTTTTCCTGAATCATCACCGAGTGCAGGAATGCAGTCTGCGTAAGCCAGGGCAGGAATGATGAATTCTCAACCGGATCCCACGCCCAGTACCCCGACCATCCCAACTCTACGTACGCCCACCACATGCCGAGGAGGACTCCCAGGGTGAGGAAGAACCAGGAGAAAAGTGCCCAGCGACGCACTGCGACAATCCACTCGGTATCAAGACGACGCGTGATCAATGCCGCCGTCGCGAATGCGAACGGAATTGCTGTTGAGACATATCCGAGGTAAAGATTGGGCGGATGAAATGCCATTCCCGGGTTCTGCAGTTGCGGATTAAGACCGCGGCCCTCGACGGGAATGAAATTGGGAATGCGTTCGTAAGGATTGGAACCAAGACAGAGAACGGCGAGGAAGAAAAGCAGAAGCACACCCACTGTGCCGCTCACATATGGGAGCAATTCCCGGTTTGTCTTTCTGCTCGTGTACAGGGCCAGCGCCGCACAAGTGGCGAGGATCAGCTCCCAGAAAAGCAGCGATCCGGACTGGCCCGCCCAGAACGCGGAAAACTTGTATACGGCCGGTAGATTCGAGCTGGTTTGCTGCCAGACAAACAGGAAGGAAAAGTCAGAGTTGAGCAGCGCGGTCCAGAGTCCAATGGAAGCGATGACAACAAGTGCCCATGTCGCGTAAACCGCGTTGACACCACTGGCGATCAGGTCATCACGACGGAGATATCCACCAGCGTACGAGACTATCGCGGCCCAGGCAGCGGTCATGAGCGCTACCCAGAGCGATAGCTCCCCAAGCAGAATCATTTGCCGTCCTTGACCACCGCCTTGTATCCGGGTGTGGAACGGTACTTGGGATCAGCTGAATCCGGCGCTGCCACTTCAAATCGCGACGCGCACTTGGCGAGCAGCTCCGACGCCTCGAACGTTCCGTCGGGCCTCAACTTGCCGGTGAGAATTACATCGGCGCTGTCTGAAAAGGTGTCTGGTGGCGTCTGGTGGTAGAGCACCTTAAGCTGTTTTGCACCATCAGTCGCAATGAACGAGATGTCACGCCCATTCGCCCCGCGAACAATGCTCCCGGGAACTACCTTGGCGCCGACCTTCCATTTGTGCCTGGCGAATGTACTGTCGTTTGTGGTCTGAGCGGCCAGCTCGGAGGTAGTGATCCAGGTCAGTCCGGTTGTGCTGATGGAACTGGCCATGAGGTACGCTGCTGATCCGAGGATCAGAATACCGCCGCCAATGAATTTGATTCGAGCGTCCACTTCGTTTTCCCCGTGGCAGCGGGGACACCGCCGCCTTAGCTGTCGCTGGACCGCACGGCCACCTTCCTGACCCGTGCCATGATCGCCTCGAGTTCTACCTCGGCGCGCGCGATCTGATCCTCATTCCAGATATGTGCGTTGCGGTTGAGCTCGCGTACCCGCTCGAGCATTTCGTCGATGAGAGCGCGCAAAACCACATTTGCGCGGCGCTCCCCACCTGCTCCGTCTTGTACTGGTCCGGACGGGCCTTTGTTCATGGTCCGACACCGCGACGGAGCGTGCACCAGCTGGGTGCGTCCGCATTCACAATATAGGGCACGAAGGGTCCTCGGATAAGGGGACAGACACAGGGAAGACGAGCCATTCGGAGGGAGGTTGCTGATCCGCCGCCCCATGCGCACTTCTGACCACTGAACACTGTTCACTGCCAACTGAGGTCATCCGCCCGGGATCCGTCTCACGAAGCCCAAAGCTGGGTTGGCCCGGCTCAGGAGATCGAACTGGCATCGCCACGGATGACATCAGTTGGCAGTGGACAGTAATCAGTGTTCAGAAGTTGCAAACCGGCGCTATCGCCCTGTGGGGACCGGTTCGGCGCGAAAATGATCATGCGCGCAAGAACGGGATGCCACGTTCGCGATGAACCGATGCCATAGTTGCGGTCCGTAGAAACAAGAGGTGAAACTTGCAGGATTTCACAAAGCTCCTCGCTTGGCAGCGAGGGCGGCAGCTGGCCGCGCAGATCCGCCACTCCTTCACGCCAGCAAGGTGCAAGTGCGTTCCCGGAATGCGATCGCAGGCGATTCGGGCTGCTTCCGGTGTCCCGCGAAACCTCGCCGAAGGGTGTGGAAAGCCCTCCGCTCTCGAACTCGCCCGATATGCCGACATTGCATGCGGTTCCCTTAGTGAGCTCAGATCTCAATTGATTGAGGCCTTCGATGCCGATGTAGTCTCGAGAAGCAGATTTGAGGAGTTGGACAAGGAAATCGACGAGCTGCGGGCGATGCTTGTTGGCCTCGCCCGCTCAGTACGAAGCAGGAACAGAGAGAGGGGGACCGATACCAACAGCAACTAAGGTGACATTCGTAGTTGCGCACTTCTGAACACAGAACACTGTTCACTGAAAACTGAGGTCATCCGCCCGGGACCTATCTCACGAAGATCGAGACTGGCCGAGTCTGGCACATTTGAGCGACCGGCATCGCCACGGATGACATCAGTTTGCAGTGGACAGTGATCAGTGTTCAGAAGTTGCAGAGGTGCGCTATTTGTCTCGCGCCCATGAAATGGTGGCGCGTACCGCGCGCTGCCAGGATGCAAATCCATCGCGCGCTATTGCCTGTGCAGCCGCATCCGCCGTCGGTTCGAATCGGGTGAATCCGATCGAGTCAAGAAACTCGCTCGCATTGCTCCAAACCTCGGCCGCGACTCCGGCCAGCCCTGCCGCGCCCAGTGCGGTTGTTTCAACGGAACGCGGCCTTTCGATGGCAATGCCGAGTACATCGGACTGGAACTGCATGAGCCAATCGTTCGCTGCTGCCCCGCCATCCACGCGCAAAGAAGTTGCCGGCGGAGTGCCCTCATCCGTGTCGAACCGCGAACGCATCACTTCGAGTACGTCGCGAGTTCCATACGCCATTGCTTCGAGCGCCGCACGCACGAGATGCGCGCGCGTGGTTCCGCGCGAAAGTCCAACGATGGTGCCTCGCGCACTGGGTTCCCAGTGCGGGGCGCCGAGTCCCACGAGTGCGGGGACAAAGGTGACACCTCCGGTGGAAGTCACCGAGCGAGCAAGAGCTTCGGTCTCCTGCGCCGATTCGATGATGCGCAATCCATCGCGCAGCCATTGAATCGCTGCGCCCGCGATGAATATTGCCGCTTCGAGAGCGTAAACAGCGCTACCGTCTTCGGCGCAGGCAATTGTTGTGAGAAGGCCATCTCTTTTGCCGCTGCTCGCCGGCGCGGGCCTGTGTTCACCTGCGTTCAGCAGCAGGAAAGCGCCGGTTCCATACGTGTTTTTGCTCGAACCGCGGGTCCAGCATCCCTGACCGTATAGCGCGGCCTGCTGGTCGCCTGCGACACCGCGAATGGGAATTGCGGTGCCGAAGTGTTCTGGCGCGGCAACACCAAAGTCACCGGCGGAGGCGCGGACATCCGGCAGCATTGCGCGTGGCACGCCGAAGATTCTCAGAAGACGCGGGCTCCACTCGCGACGATCGATATCAAACAGCATTGTGCGCGACGCATTCGATGTGTCGGTCGCGTGCACGGCACCATTCGTGAGTTTCCAAATGAGCCAGCTGTCGATCGTTCCCGCGGCGAGCTGCCCTGACTCGGCTTTTCGCGCGATGGATTCGTCGCGCAGAAGCCACGCGAGTTTGGTCGCCGAGAAGTAAGGATCGATGACTAGACCGGTGAGCGCGGTGATCTCCGGTTCGTGATGCGCGAGAGCGGCACAGCGTTCGGTTGTCCTTCTATCCTGCCAGACAATCGCAGGCGCGATGGGGTTTCCGGTCTGGCGATCCCAGATCACAACCGTTTCGCGCTGGTTCGTGATTCCGATTGCATCAGGCGCTACACCCGCCTGTGCGATTGCTTCGCGCGCGGCGGCTATGGTTCGATCAAGAATCTCTACGGGATCGTGTTCAACCCATCCAGGCTGCGGGTAGTGCTGCGTGATTTCACGATAGCCGCGTCCGACAATTCGGCCGCGCTGGTCGAACACCAGGCAGGTGCTACCGGTGGTTCCCTGGTCCAGCGCGAGTACGTGTTTCATTCAGCCCGATTGACCGATCAAACGTCCGGTACCGCGAAATGGTACGGGGCGTGATGAATTCCGATATCAGTCACTATCGCGGAAATGAGTGCTGCGGGCGTGACATCAAAAGCGGGGTTGTATGCGGAGACGCTTCCCGGCGCACTGGAATGCCCGGCGAGCTGCAGCAGTTCGGAACCTGATCGCTCCTCTATCTGAATGTCGTCTCCGCTCGCGGTGGCAGCATCGACCGTGGAGCGCGGCGCCGCGACGTAGAACGGGATTCCGTGCGCGCTGGCGAGCACCGCGTGCGAGAATGTGCCGATTTTGTTGGCGACGTCGCCGTTGGCCGCGATTCTGTCCGCGCCAACGATGCAGGCGTCCACCATTCCCGCGCGCATTAGCGAAGCCACCGCGGCCTCCGTGACAACGGTGACCCGGATTCCAGCGCGCGAGAGTTCCCAAGCAGTGAGCCTGCTTCCCTGCAGAAGTGGGCGCGTTTCGGATGCGAAAACGTTGATCTGCTTCCCCGCTTCGTGTGCAACGTAGATGGCGGCGAGTGCGGTTCCAATTCCCGCGGTCGCGAGCGCACCTGTGTTGCAGTGAGTGAGAACGGTCATGCCGTCGTCGAGGAGCGTCGCGCCGAACTCTCCAATCTTGCGACACATGGCGCGATCTTCGTCACGAATTGCATCGGACTCCTTGCGCATCGCTGCGGCCGCAACGGCGGGATCACTCTGAGCTGTCGCAACCTTCAAAACGCGGTCGACCGCCCATGCAAGATTGACTGCGGTGGGTCGCGCAGCGCGCAGCGCATTCCCCCAAGCGTTGATCTGGGCGCGGAATGCATCGGAGTTTTTCTGTGGTGCACGCGCAGCAAGCGATGCGAGCCCCATTGCCGCCATAACACCAATAGCTGGAGCGCCGCGCACGGCAAGAGTCCGAATCGCATCGACCATCGCGTCGATATCGCGGAGGTCTCGCTCAACGAACTCACCAGGCAACAGACGCTGGTCGATGATGCGAAGAGAGGCGCCATCGGGCGACCAGCGCACGGATTCAATCATGTCACTCCGGCATCCGTCACTGCCGCGAAAGTGGGAATGACGGATGGGAGATGAGTTCCGATCTTCGCGAGATCACGGACGAAAACTCGATACTATCACGTCATGAAGTTAGTTGCATTCATGATGTTAGATTCAACTGGCGGCTTCCCATATCCACGATCGCCTCCCAATCCCCATGTCATTCAAGTATCTCCTGCTCGAGCGACGCGACCGGATCGCCACGCTCACTGTCAATCGCCCCGACAAACTCAACGCGCTCAGCGACGATGTTCTGGCCGAACTTGGCGGCGCCATCGACGAAGTTCGCGGCGACGATTCTGTTGGTGGTCTGATCGTGACTGGCGCGGGCCGCGCATTCGTTGCGGGCGCCGACATCGGCGAACTCGCGACACAATCGGCTATTGAAGGCAAGCGCAGAGCAGAACGGGGGCAGTCCGTGTTTCGTCGCTTTGAGACATCGCCCAAGCCGGTCATCGCTGCCGTGAACGGCTTTGCTCTGGGCGGTGGTTGCGAATTGGCGCTGGCTTGTCACATTCGAATCGCGAGCGAGGCCGCGCAGTTTGCCCAACCCGAAGTGAAACTGGGAATTACTCCCGGCTACGGCGGAACCCAGCGACTTCCGCGTCTCATCGGACGCTCGCGAGCATTGGAGCTGTTGCTCACCGGTGATCGCATCGATGCTGCCGAGGCACTTCGAATTGGACTGGTGAACAAAGTCGTACCGGCCGACAAACTCATAGGCGAATGCGAGCAGCTGATGCAGCGCATCCTGGTGAATGGTCCAGTTGCAGTTGCGTTGTGCATCGAAGCGGTTGACCGCGGCTCCGGCATGTCGCTTGACGAAGCGCTCGCTCTCGAAGCGAGCCACTTCGGATTGCTCTCCGCAACCGCAGATATGCGCGAAGGAATGCGAGCATTTCTGGACAAACGAAAAGCTGAATTCACAGGAATGTGAAAGTGGTTGGCAGTCCGACAGAACTGGAAGCAGACCCGCAACCGGTCACGGCTCGAACTGAGCTGACGAGTCTTGTCGCGCGCGACTTTCGCAATCTGCGCGCGGTCGATGCTCAGGTTCCCCGCGATGGAGTCGTTCTGCTCGGCGAGAATGGCCAGGGAAAAACGAACTTTCTGGAGGCGATCCGCTACACGACGATCTTTCGTTCGGCGCGTGGAGCGCACGATACCGATCTGGTGCGGCATGGGGAGGACGGATTTTTCGTAGCCGCACATGCCCGCTTGAACAGCGAAAGATCGGTTTCGGTGGGTTTTGATCGCGTCACCAAACAAAAGAAGGTTGTTGTGGACGGAGTTGTTGCGCCGCGCATGTCGGACGCGTTTGGATGCATCGCAGCCGTTCTGCTCTCGCCGTCCGATGTGCATTTGATTTCCGGTGGTCCCGGAGAACGGAGACGATATCTCGATGTGCTCCTATCTCTGGTTGACTCGCGTTACCTGACCGTGCTGCAGCGTTATCGCGGAGCGCTCATGCGACGCAATGCTGCTTTGAGGGAATTGCAAAAGGCGGGCGGGTCGTCGCGCGACGAGCAGCAGGTAGCGGTGTGGGAGCCACTCCTCGCCGAAGCAGGCGTAGTTCTGTGGCAGAAGCGTGCGGAGTGGTGTGAACGAGCCGCGTCGGAGCTGGGACGACTGTGCAGTCTCATGGGGGAAACCGGCACCACGGGCCTCGAGCTGGTGAGAAGTGGTGCCGCAAACGAACTCAGCGCGCAGAGACTGCTGGACTCCCTCGCAGCACACCGATCGCGCGACATGCGTCGTGGTAATACGAGCGTTGGCCCGCATCGCGATGAGCTGAGCATCACCTTGAATGGTCGCGAACTGCGCCTCTTCGGATCAGGAGGACAGCAGCGAACGGCCGCGCTCGCGCTCAGATTCCTGGAAACATTCACGGTGTGTGAACAGCAGAAGCGCTGGCCCGTGCTGCTGCTGGATGATCCATTCGCGGAACTGGACGCGCGCCGCGCGGACAGAATCCTGCGTCTGATCGAAGACAGTGGGCATGGCCAGGTAATCCTCGCGGTACCGCGCGAGGACGACGTTCCCTCTGAGTTCACGCGTCTGGAGCGCTGGCGCGTGCGCAATGGAGAGATTGTGCGCGAGGCTGTGCAAGATGGTTGAACGCGGCGGAAAACCATCGAATCTGTCCGACGCAATTCGGGCCTTTCTCGGAAAGGGCAGAATCGGCTCCCGCGTGACACAAGCCGAGGTGCTAGCTGAATGGCCGGCGATTGTGGGGGAACAGATTGCGGCGGTCACGGAGGCCCGCAGCGTGACGTCCGATGGAACGTTGCTTGTGCACGTTCGCACCAACTCGTGGATGACGGAATTGTCGCTCAGAGAACCTGAAATCCTCGCGGCAATCAGGGATAGAATGCCGGCAATTTCGGTGAAGCGGATTCACTGGCTGATGTGGCGCTGAGCTACAATGTTGTCATTCCGGCGAAAGCCGGAATCCAGACTGCGGTCAGCATGGATTCCGGCTTTCGCCGGAATGACGGCGGGAGGCGCGTAATTGCTTGTTCCGTTTGGATTTACATGGCCAAAAACTGTTGCTATTGCAGAGCGAAAATGTTATCTTATTGCGGCCATTCAAGCCGCTCGGTTTCGGGTTTTGTTCAGGGTGCGAACCTTTGCGACTTCCACGGTAAACGACACTGGATTCCCGCTTCGCGGGAATGACGGATCAACAGAGCAGCAAACGGGAGATTCACGAGATAATGGCAGCTTCTCAGAGATACGACGCCGAACAAATCCAGGTGCTCAAGGGGCTCGAGGCAGTTCGGAAACGGCCCGGCATGTACATCGGTTCAACATCGGCGCGCGGGCTGCACCATCTCGTTTTTGAAGTTGTCGATAACTCAATCGACGAAGCACTCGCGGGACACGCAGACACTGTAACGGTCACGATTCATCCCGACGATTCAATCACTGTCGTCGACAACGGTCGCGGAATACCCGTCGACAACCATCCTACCGAAAAAATGCCCGGCGTCGAACTCGCCATGACCGTGCTGCATGCCGGCGGAAAGTTCGACAAGAGCTCCTACAAGGTTTCGGGCGGTCTTCACGGCGTTGGCGTTTCCGTGGTGAACGCGCTCTCCGAAGAACTCAAGGTGTGGGTCAAGCGTGACGGAAAAGAGCACTACATGGACTTCGTGCGCGGCGATACGCGCACAAAACTCAAAGTGCTCGGCAAAGTTGCCGCGCGTGAATCGGGCACACGTGTCTGGTTCAAGCCCGATGCGCAGATCTTCACGGAACTGCGGTACGACTACAAGACCATCGCGTCGAGACTGCAGGAGCTTTCATTTCTGAATAAAGGCGTCACTATCACGTTGCGCGACGAACGAGAAGGACTGCAGAAGGAAGAAGTATTCCATGCGAAGGGCGGGCTGAAGGAGTTCGTGCAGTTCCTCAACGGCAGCTCCAAGGTGTTGCATCCCGAGGTGCTGTATCTGGACACCGAACGGGATGACATTGTCATCGAGTTGGCGCTGCAGTACAACGACGGATACGCGGAGTCGGTTTTCTCCTTCGTGAACAACATCAACACGCACGAAGGCGGCACTCATCTCACGGGACTCAAGGCGTCGCTCACACGCACGATCAACGCCTACACTGCCAAGGGGAATTTCCTCAAGAAATCGGACTTCACCCTTACCGGCGATGATGTGCGCGAGGGGCTGACCGCCGTTCTCTCGATAAAGGTTCGCGAGCCGCAGTTCGAGGGACAGACAAAAACGAAACTGGGCAACTCGGAAGTTGAAGGCGCGGTGAAGACAGCGGTGAACGACTGGCTGAGCGCCTTCCTGGAGGAACACCCGCGCGTTGCCAACGCGATAATTGAAAAAGCGGTTTCTGCAGCGCGCGCGCGCGAAGCCGCACGCAAGGCGCGCGACCTCACCCGCAAGAAATCCGCGCTCGATGTTGGGAATCTCCCCGGCAAACTCGCCGACTGCTCGCTCAGCGACCCCGCGCTGTGCGAGATCTATCTCGTCGAGGGAGATTCGGCGGGTGGATCAGCCAAGCAGGGACGCAGGCGCGACTTCCAGGCAATCCTTCCTCTGCGCGGAAAAATCCTGAACGTCGAGCGAGCGCGTATAGACAAGATTCTGTCCAATGAGGAAATCCGAACGATCATCACCGCCATCGGCGCGGGAATCAAGGATGACTTCATGCTGGAGAACGCGCGTTATCACAAGATCATCATCATGACCGACGCGGATGTCGACGGCGCGCACATTCGCACGCTTTTGCTCACCTTTTTCTTCCGCCAGATGCAGCAGCTCATCGATGCGGGCTACATCTACATCGCGCAGCCACCGCTTTACAGGGTGGCACGCGGAAAGGAAGAGTTCTACGCCTACTCCGAACCGGAGCGCAACGAACTCATATCGCGACTGTCAAATGGTGACGGCAATTCGCGCGGCAATGTCGTCGTGCAGCGCTACAAGGGGTTGGGAGAAATGAACCCCGACCAGCTGTGGAAGACTACTATGGACCCGGAGACGCGCACCATATTGAAGGTCAGCATGGATGACGCGGTAGTCGCCCATGAGACCTTCCAGAAACTGATGGGCGACGAGGTGGAACCGCGCCGCGAGTTTATCGAATCAAATGCACGCTTTGCCGGCAACCTCGACATCTGAACACAGCCCGCTGACCTTCATTATCGCCACCCGCGGAGTCCCGTTCGCATCTGACTGAACTCCGACAAGCTTGTCGCCGATCCAGCGCAGCGGTGTGAAGTCGTCGGGCATGTGGACTTCGCCCAGCAGCACGCCGTCCCTGTTGTACACATCCCATTTGGTTGATCCGATGTTCTGCAGGTCGCCGCTCGCAGCCATCTTCGTGAGTTCTTCCGCAGTGAGCGCCTGCTGAACCCACAGCGTGCCATTGGGTCCGCCGAACAAATTACCGACCGACGGGAAGTAGTCCGCGAACGCGATCATGCTCGCCATCATGTCCATCATTGCAGGTGTGGGGGTCATTCCCCTGCTCGCCACGGCCTCCTGCATCAGTTTCATCATGGCGGTTTTGATCGCTGTCTTCGCGTCTTCGGTGACGGGTTTGCGTTCCACGTCACGCCGTACGATGCGTTTCAGGACGCCGCTGCTGTCGTAGACATTGATGCTGTACTCATCGTTGACACCGAAAAATACTCCCCCGTCCCGGCTGATAGACCACATCGGCTCCGCAGCAAAAATTCGCGTCGTTATGCCTGCCCTGCCGCCAACCTGCATCGTCTGGCCGCCGGGCAGCATCATGAGAGTGTCGACAACAGTTCCTGATGCTGTGCGAACGATCAGGCGGTCGACTGGCGGACTGCCATCTGGAGCGGCAGGAACACCGGGGCCTCTCGATCCGCCTGCGCGGGCCGCAGCAGTAATAGCGCCGATATCGAAAGGACGGGTCTGAACGACGAGGCTGCCATCGTCGCGTTCAATCCATTTCACCGAGAGTCCATTGCTCATTGACATCTCGACCGCGCCACGCGGGCTACCATCGGTGCCGAAGCGCAGCAGACGCCCAGCCGCCACGTCAGCCACCAGGAGAGTATCGCCTGCGGTGACGAACAGCGCTGTCGCCGCGGTAAGCTCACCCGGGCCGCTGCCCTTTCGGCCAATAGTGCGGAGGAATTTTCCCTGTGAGTCGAAAACACGCACGACCTGCGCTTGGGTATCCAGGACGTAGATGTTGCCGTCGGCGTCGATGTCAATGGCCGTTACGGCCCCGAATTGATAGTTCGTGTCAGCTGCGTTCCCACCGATGTTCATGACCGCGGAGAATTTGGGACGGTCGGCATCGGACCAGCGGCCGCCGCCGGGGCTCATCACAATCTGGATGCCGGCGCTGTCGCGCTTAACCGTGCCGTCACCCGAATCGCCACCGCACGCGACGAGTGATAGTGCGGAAAAGACGATGCCGATGAGGAGCGAATTGATTCGAATCATGAATGGTTCTCCAGGTTGCGGCTCGCTGCTGTTGCATCGCAGGGACCTCTCGGAATTAGCACAGCAGCGGCAGCAATGAGCAAGGATGGATAATGGCGCGACTCCCTCTGTGACCTCTGTGGTAAAGCAACCGCTTTCAGGAATCCATCCCGAAGACCGAGGATCAATGGACCATAGGCTGCACAAGGGCAGGCCGGGGGAGCGCGGCAGCATCCTCAATCCTGATTGCCGCAGCGAGTGCCCGCCGCCCGATCTCGATTCCGTCTGCATTCCGCGCGAAGACAGTCGCAACAGCCTCTCCTGCGTCAACCCAATCTCCGGGTTTGACCGTCACCATGAAGCCCACCGTGTGGTCGATTTCGTCGGTGATGCTGCTCCTTCCTCCACCCAGTTCTACGAGCGCGTGCCCCAGAACGCGCGGCGCAACTTCGACAACGTGCCCTTTGCGTGCCGTCCGAAATACTTCGCACTCCTCGGCCTGCGGTAGCAATGCGGGGTCGTGAACGATCGCAGGGTTCCCTCCCTGGGCTTCAACAATTCTCGCGAACTGCTCCAGCGCGCGACCATATTCGATAGCCTCCCGCATCCTGATGTGCGCCTCGTCGTGACTTTGCACCTCACCAGCAAGTACCAGCATCTCGGCACCAAGCGAGTACGTCACTTCCATTAGATCGGCAGGTACGTCAACGTCACCGTGCAATGCAAGTATCGCTTCCTCTACTTCGAGTGCGTTTCCAATTGCGCGGCCAAGCGGCGCATCCATTGATGTCTGCAACGCAACGGTGGGGCACCCGTGTGCGGCCCCGATGGAAATCATCAGGCGCGCCAGTTCGGCGCCGCGCTCGAGTTCTGGAAGAAATGCGCCCGCGCCGAATTTCACATCGAGAACAAGACCATCGAGCGACTCCGCGATCTTCTTGCTCATGATGCTTGAAGCCATCAGCGGAATGCTTTCCACTGTCGCGGTCGCATCGCGGAGGGCGTACAACTTCCCATCCGCGGGCGCAATTTCGGCAGTTTGCCCCATCATGACGCAGCCAATTCGTTGCAGTTGCGTGAATGCATCAGTCCGTGAGAGTCTCGTATTGAATCCCGGTATCGACTCGAGCTTGTCGCGCGTCCCTCCCGTGTGACCGAGCCCGCGACCAGACATCGTTGGCACGGCGACTCCAAGCGACGAGATAAGTGGCGCCAGTACGAGCGACACCTTATCACCAACTCCGCCGGTGGAGTGTTTGTCGATTGCCGCGGCGCCCAGGCCCGCGAGGTCAAGTTTCTTCCCACTCTCCAACATTGCCGAAGTAAGCGCATGCGTCTCAACGTCAGCCATCCCACGCAAACAGATCGCCATGAGCAGTGCGGACATCTGATAGTCCGGAACTGCGCCAGTGATGTAGCCCGATATCAACGCATCCCACTGCTCTCGCGTGAGCGCACCACCGTCGCGTTTGAGCTGGATCAGTCTGGGAATGAGCATCGGGGTCACCCCGGGGTAGTAACAGGGGCGGCTGAAGCGGCGCGGATCTGGCGAACCGATCGCACCGGACCCAACTTCTCCCTCACCAGGATCATGCGAAGACTTACAGCAGCTGTTTCAGCAATCATCACAATTGTTGTCGTAACCGGTAGCGCTGCCGCGCAATCGGTTGAAGAACACATGCTACTCGGCGATCAGGCGGAACTGGCGCTCAAACCTGCCGAAGCGATGCAGCACTACGAAGCTGTCATCGCTTCGGATTCCTCGAACGTCGAAGCGCTCTGGAAGGCATCCAAGGATGCCGTGGACCTCGGTGAATACGAGAAAGACAAGAAGAAGCGAGAAATGCTATACCGCAAGGGCGAGATGCTTGCAAAGCGCGCGGTGCAGCTGCAACCCGAGAATGCCGACGCGCGTTTCCATCTCGCGCGCGCGCTGGGAGTGGCCGCGCTTTCAGTTGGCGTAAAAGAGCGCGTCAAATACGCGAAGGAGGTGCGACTACAGGCACTCGAGGCTCTCAAGCTTCAGCCAAATCACCCTGGTGCGCTACATGTACTCGGAGTGTGGAACGCAGAAGTAATGCGTCTCTCCGGAATTGAGCGCACGTTGGCAAAGGCCTTTCTGGGGGGTGGGTTTTTCTCGGAGGCAAGCTGGGACGACGCCATCAAATACATGGAGCAATCGGTAGCCGTGGAGCCGAGTCGTATTATCCACGATCTCGACCTGGCTCGCATTTACAGGGACCGCAAAATGACTGACAAGGCCCGCGCGGCCTATCAGCGTGTGATAGACGGCAAGGCGATTTACTACAACGACGACAACTACAAGCTCCAGGCCGCGACGGAACTCGCGAAACTCAAGTCGGAAGCAGAACTCTAACCGACACTTGGGGACAGCCCGGGCGTGCACTTTGGGGACCACGCATTAGCGTACGCACAATAAACGTCATTGTCCCCAAAGTGCACGTCCGGACTGTCCCCACCGCTATCCAGGCCGTTCCCACCTCTTCAGCAACGCCAAAGTGCACGCCCGGACTGTCCCCGCAGGTCTCCCGGCTGTCCCCACGTCCTCAGCAACGCACCAAGTGACTCGCCGCCCCGGCGATGCGTCAACGACCAGGGATGGCCGGTAGCGCGCCCCTCACTACAATAAACAGCAGCCCACACCCACCCTGGATCCAGCGATGCAGGACGCAAGAAATAATATTCTCGGCGATACCGACCTGGACTCCGAGTCCGGCGAAAGAATCGCGCGCCTCGAACTCGACGTTGCTGAATTGCGACGCGAGCGCGATCACCTCGTGGCCACCGTGGAGATTCTCCAGGCCGTGTCGGAGTCGCTGCATTTCCGCGACATCCTCCAGACCATCGCACGCAAACTGGGAGAGACCTTCGGGTTGGACCGCTGCTCGATCTTCCTGACGGGAGATGAGGAGGAGGTTCGAGTCGTGGCCAGCTACGAGGACCCTTCGATAACGAACCTCGTAGTGGACGTGCGGCGTTATCCTGAGTTGAAGCGGGCGCTCGAGTCGGGCGAAACCGTGTTCATCCCGGATGCCCGCAACGAGCCCATGCTGGAGCCCGTGAGGCACGCGCTGGATTTGAGAAAGGTACGCTCGATCATAGTAGTCCCAATCAGGTGGCGCGGCATCGCCATCGGTGCGATCTTTGTTCGCACGGAACGCGATGGGCTGGCATTCTCGGATGCAGATGTTCGGTTCTGTCAGGCGGTAGCGGCTCTGGCCGCACGGGCGCTGCACAATTCGCATCGGTTCGAAGCAGCCCTCGCCGCGAGGCAGGAAAGCAGTCCCGTGCCGCGCAAGGCGGAGTTGCAGCGCGTGGCAATGATCGCGTTCCTGAAGCGGCTGTTGGAGCGATACACACAATCGGATGATCAGATGTGGTCCGAGTCGCTCCTTCCGACCACATCGGATGAAGAGTTGCAGCGGCTGGTTACAGTCGCGATGCAGGTGATTGACGAGGAAGCAAAGACATAGAGCGCCAAACCGGGCGCTCCCCACACGGCGGAGGGTCCGAAGGTGTTACTCAGCAAGGAAATCAACACCCAGATCAACGAACAGATCGGGCATGAGTTCATGGCGTCGATCCAGTACGTATCGATAGCCACATATTTCGACAGCGAAGGTCTCCCGGCGCTCGCGCGTCACTTCTACCAGCAGGCGCAGGAAGAGCGCGACCACGCGATGCGCTTCGTGAAGTTCATGGTCGACGCGGGTGGGCATGTTGAGATCCCCGCAATCCCGGCAACGCAAGCCAGATTTGGCTCGGCCGAAGAAGCGGTAAAGATTTCGCTCGACCAGGAACTCGCCGTAACAAAGCAGATCAACGAGTTGATGGACCTCGCCATCAAGCAGAACAATCACATCACCAAGAATTTCCTCGATTGGTTCGTGAATGAGCAGCTCGAGGAAGTCTCCGGGATGGACACACTGCTGCGCATGATCAAGCGCGCCGGGGAGAAGGGGATTCTCTTCGTGGAGAACTATCTCCAGGGCAGCGCGCCGGCTACGGCTGCCAAGGCTCCGGCAACAGACTAACATGGATTCCGGCTTTCGCCGGAATGACGGCAAAGGTTGTCATTCCGGCGAAAGCCGGAATCCATGTTCCGCAGTTAACAAGAAGCGCAGCACCTGCCTCCTGTGACCATTCACGAAAAATCCGCCCGCGCGCAATTTCTGCGCGAAAAGCTCGAGCAGTCGAACTACGAGTACTACGTGCTCGATTCTCCCACGCTGAGCGACAGGGACTACGACAAGTACTTTCGTGAATTACAGGCGCTGGAACTCGAATACCCCGAGCTGCGCGCCCCGGATTCGCCCACTCTGCGCATCGGTGCCGAGGTGCAGAGCCAGCTGGCAAAGCACACGCACATCTCCCCGATGTTGTCGCTGGGAAACGCGTTCAATGACGACGAACTGCGCGAGTGGGAAGAACGCATGGTTCGCATCACCGGTGCTGAAGCGCGCGGGGCTTTTACATCGGAACTCAAGATCGATGGCGCCGCGGTAAGCCTTACATACGAAAAAGGCGTGCTTGTCACCGGTGCCACACGCGGCAACGGCACCATTGGCGAGAATGTCACAGCCAACCTGAGAACAGTGAAAGGCGTGCCTCTGCGGCTGCGCGGCAAAGGCCATCCCGCACTGGTTGAGATCCGCGGCGAGATCTATATGCCCTTCGACGGGTTCGAGAAAATGAATCTCGAGCGCGCCGAGGCAGGTGAGCCGCTATTCGCCAACCCGCGCAACTCCGCCGCCGGCGCACTCAGACAGCTCGACCCAGCGGTGACTGCCTCACGGCCTCTGCGTTTTTTCGGATACGGGCTCACCGTCCCTGCAAACAAAGCACACCCCGCCAAAACGCAATGGGAAATAATCGAGTTGCTGCAGGAATGGGGCGTTCCCGTCGCACCGCATGCAAAACTCTGCAAGGGCCTCGCCGAGGTATTTGAAACCGTTCACGAAATCGAGCACCACACCCGTGCAGCGCTCAACTTTGCAATCGACGGTGCGGTAATAAAGGTGAACTCGCTCGCGCTGCAGGAGGAACTCGGCGTTGTGGGCCGACGGGAACCACGCTGGGCGATTGCGCGCAAATTCGCGCCCGACATTGCAGAGACGCGACTTCTCGCAATAGAGGTCAACGTGGGGCGCACCGGAACCATCAATCCCTATGCTGTGCTCGAACCGGTGGAGATTGGCGGCACGACGGTGAAGCTGGCCACGCTGCACAACGAAGAGCTGATTCAGAAAAAGGACCTGCGTGTTGGCGATTGGGTGCAGGTAAAGCGCGCGGGCGATGTGATTCCACAGATACTCGCTCCGCTCCCGGAAAAGCGAGATGGCACGCAGAAACCGTGGCGCATGCCCGACCGCTGTCCCATTTGCAAATCATCACTCCTGCGCGACGAAGAGGAAGTCGCGGTCTACTGCACCAACATCGCTTGTCCCGGAAGAAGACTGGAATCTCTGGTGCATTTCGCTTCGCGCGAGGCGCTGGATATTCGCGGGCTTTCGTATCAGCGGATTGAGCAGCTTGTGAACGCAGGGTTGGTAAAGGATTTCGCTGACCTTTTCGAACTGACTGTGGAACAGGTGGCATCACTGGAGCGCTTCGCTGAAAAGAGCTCCGACGCACTCATCAAGGCCATCGCGGAGGCAAAGGAACATCCACTTTCGCGACTTGTGAATGCCCTCGGAATCCGGCACGTTGGGACCCAGAACGCGCAGCTGCTAGCCCGTCATTTCGGCTCGCTGCAGGCCCTTGTCGCGGCGGGCGTGGAGGAAATTGCGGCGGTGCGAGGGATCGGCGACAAGATCGCCGCAGTGGTTCGGGATTTCTTCGCTGACGCGGGCGTCCAGAAACTGGTGCTGCGACTGGAGAAACTCGGTGTCAATACCGTAGAATCTGGTGGCAGTGTCGTGGGCGGTATACTGGCTGGCAAGGTAGTCGTCATCACCGGAACCCTCCCTTCGCTCTCACGCGGAGAGGCAACGAAGCTCGTGGAAAATGCTGGTGGAAAAGTCTCCAGTTCCGTCTCGCGAAGCACGGATTTCGTTGTGGCCGGCGAGAGCGCGGGAGGCAAGTTGGAAAAAGCTCGCGAACTCGGCATCGAGACAATCGATGAGGCCGAGCTGTTGCGCAGACTGGAACGCTGAGAGCCTCGGGAATGACGTCCGCAAGGGATATGAGAATGGATAACCTGGTTGCGATGCCACGCAGCGCACTCGCCCTTTTGCGCGAAACCCTCCTGCGAGAGGGTGGGCCTGCAGCCGCGAGCTTCCTACAGGAATCCGGTTATGCGGGTGGCGAGACTGTGAGCGTGGCGTTTGAGCGCTGGCTCACGACCAAGGGACACGCATCGATGTCCTCACTGGACGTCGACTCGTTCGCGGACCTGGTCTCGGAGTATTTCAACGAACTGGGATGGGGCCCGCTCGCAATCACGAGACTGAACGACGCCGTGGCTGCGCTCGATTCGTCAGACTGGTGGGAATCAGAACCCGATGCCAACATGGACCATCCGGGGTGTCACATCTCCACAGGACTGCTCGCGGATTTGCTGGGGCGCGTGTCGGGACAACCGCTCGCCGTGCTCGAGGTCGAGTGCAGGTCGATGGGTTCACCCCATTGCCGCTTTCTCACAGGCAGCGCTGAAGCGCTCGAACGAGTTTACGAGCGCATGGTGCGCGGCTCGAGTTACACAGAGGCCATCGAGGCACTGGTCGACTAGAGACTGCCAGACGGCCGTGCCCGCCGGCAACGCAATGCTTCCGGCACTTGTCCCCTCCAACTAGCTTCTCAATCGAGAGGCAATTCCCTCGGGGGGAGATCAAATGTCACCGCGCCGCTACACAGTTGACCGGTCCAAGGGGGTGCTCGTTGTCGAGTGGCCCCTCTTTGGCGAGCTGTCGCGTGCTTTGGCCCTCAAGGTCGCCCGTCAGTTCGATCCCCAGATAGTAATCGGAATCGCCACGGCCGGGGTGGTGCCAGGCGCCGTCGTAGCCGCCATACTCCACCGTGAATTCCACTCCATCATGGTGAGCCGCCGGACCAAGGGGGGTGACCTGCCGCAGCGCGCCACACCCGCAATTCTCGGCGCCGCACCCCATGCCGTACGAGGGGCGCGGGTTCTGATAGTGGACGAGACCTGCGATTCGGGCGACACCATGCATTTGGCTATCAGCGCCATTGTGAACGCCGGTGCATCCGAGGTGCGTACCGCGGTGAGCTTCAAGACGGGACCGTACGAGACCGACTTTTACGCCATGGCGACCGAGAGCACCATCGTCCTCCCATGGGATCGCGAGGTGCTGGTGGACGGCGACCTCGTGATCAATCCCCTTTATGCGGAAGCGCTGGAAGAAGATGAGGTATAGCGGTAATATTGCGCTTGCTTCCGCCGAATAACTGAGAAATCCATGTCCTGGTGGAGCCGCCTGATCGGCGGAAAGTCCGAGAGCGAGCTCAAACCGCAGCGTCTCGATTACCTGGCCGAGGCGCTCGCACTCGAGCGTCAAGGCGACTACGATGCAGCACTCACCTCGTATCGTTTGGCCCTGCGCGACAAACCTGACGACCCGAAGGTTTTGCAAAACATGGCGATAGCGTTCTCGCGCACGGGACGTCTCGAGGATGCAATCCGCTGTTACCGGCAGGCACTCGAGTACGATGCCGAGTTGTCCGGCGCTCACTATGGGCTGGCCTTTCTGCTGCTCAAGCGGGGAGAGATCGAGGCCGCCGCGGAGCATCTGGAGCGCTTCCTGGAGCGTCCACCGAGGGGTGACGAGGCCGAGCGTTGGATAGGGCACGCCCGCGAGACGCTCGATGCGATGCGCTCTCCGCCAGAAGCAGTGGAGGCCCCTCCTGAACCAGACGCGTAGGCCGGGCAATGTCGTCGCGGTAGTCAGCCAGAAAGGTGGAGTCGGGAAGACCACAACCGCGGTCAACCTTGCTGCCGCCTTCGCTCGACGCGGACTGACCACACTCATAGTCGACACCGATCCGCAGGGGGCTGTGCGATACGGCGTTGGACTCAAGAAGGGGCATCCCACCTTCGGGTTCGCTGATTTTCTGAACGGCAGCCGGCGTTTGCGCGACGTGCTGCTCCCGACTTCCCTGCCCTCGCTGCGCGCGATACTTGCCGGTTCCGTGAGTGAGGCCTCGACTCACGCCGACTATCTGCGGCGAGTCGCGGACACAACAATGCTTCGCGACCTGTTGCAGGTGGCGCGCGATCGCTGTCACGTTGTGGTAGTCGATACGCCGCCCGGTTTGGGGGCAATTGTGGGACAGGTGCTGCGTGGCAGCCAGCATGTGCTAGTGCCGCTCCAGTGCGAACCCCTGGCCTTGCAGACCACGCCTCAGATTCTGCGGGGTATACAGGAAATCGTGACCGTAAACCCAGGCCTCATAATGGACGGCATCCTTCTTACACTGTTCGAGGAACACAATCCGGTGTCGGTGAGGGTGGCGGACTATGTGAGGTCGCATCTACCGCCCGGCATGGTGCTCGATATTGTAGTTCCGCGAACAATGCCAGCTGCGGACGCATTCGCTGCGGGACAACCGGTAGTGCTGCGAAGCCCCGAGGACGCTGCGTCGAAGGCCTACACGAAATTGGCGGAACAGATGGCTCTGAGTTTCAAGTGACAACAAGGTCGTTCACGTCCGCTGTCATTCCCGCGAAAGCGGGAACCCATTTTCGTCCAACATGGGTTGCCGCTTTCGCGGCAATGACAAGAGTTTTGTTCGTCATGGTATCCCTCGCGCTCGCCAGCTGCCTCGATTTCAGCACATCGCCCGACGAAATCTTCTATCTCACCTTCGAGACGCTTCCCTATCCATCAGTCGTTGCCGGCGACACGCTGCGTGATTCAACCGGTGCCGTTGCTGTCCTCAGAGCAAGCGCGGTGAACGCAAGAGGTGATGTTGTGTCGGCCGCACCTATGCGTTTCTACGCCATCGACGATACCAGCCAGGTGCTGGCAGTCGACAGCGTGACTGGACGAGTTGTTTCGGAGAGCACCACGCCACGCAATGTGCGCATCATTGCAAGTCTCGCGGGCCTTCAAAGTCCCCCGCTGACACTCGCGATTACAAAAAAACCCGATTCACTTGCGCTGCAGGTAACACGTGATACAATCAGTTATTCGTTCATCGACACGACGCTCAACTTTTCCAAAGCGCTGACGGCGAATGTGTTGCACCACGATTCCACGACCTTCTACTCAGGGGTTACCGGATGGGTTGTGCGCTACACGCTGGAGACGGCATTGGACACAGTCTCAGCCTCGCTTGTGGACGATCAGAACAAGCGCATGCGCGATGTGCCATCAGGCCTGTCTCACAGCGATACGACCCTCGCAGACGGCAGCGTCGCGCGCAAGTTGCGCATCAGTCCCGGCCTTCCACTCACTGAACCTCTGGACTCGGTGGGGGTGCTGGTTGAGGCGAAGTACAAAGGTGTTCACATCGCCGGAAGTCCGGCGCGAGTGATGGTGTACGTCAAACCACGGTGACATCATGATCGTTTCGGGCGGAGCGCGGCCGCAACCGGGAACACTGAATCAGCTTTTCTTCAACGCTGTGGAGAAGTTCGACAAGCCGGACGCGTTGATGTCCAAGACCGAACCTGGCACACAGGTGCCCAAGGGAGAATCGGACGGCGGGCCTGTCGCGAGCGACAGCAGCTACGCGCGGATCTCGCATCGGCGTCTTGCCGAACGTGTGCGACGGCTGGCACTGGCGCTGCGCGATTCCGGAATCAAGCGTGGCGACCGGGTAGCGATTCTTTCGACGAATCGCCCTGAGTGGGCGATCTGCGACTACGCGTGCCTCACCGCGGGTTTTGCAACAGTTCCGATTTATCCGAGCCTTCCCGCGGACCAGATCCTCTATCTCCTCAAGGATTCCGGAGCGACGGCGATTTTTGCATCGAATGCGATGCAGGTTGCCAAGGTCGCGCAGATCCGGGCCAGTCTGCCCGACATGCGCATGGTAATCACATTTGCCGAGCTGTCCGTTGCGGGATCGGATGCGACGATGCTGGAGTTGGAAGCGCGCGGCGAGGAACTGGAAAACGCGGAATCGCTGGCGAGCTATCGTGCTGGCGCTCTCGAAGTTCGTCCCGACGACCTGGCTACGATCGTGTACACATCGGGAACTACCGGGAATCCCAAGGGCGTCATGCTCACGCATGACAATCTTTTTTCCAATGTCTCGGGTGCGCAGGAGGTGCTCCAGTTCAAGAACGACATTTCGCTGAGCATTCTGCCGCTATCGCATGTGTTCGAGAGAATGGCGGGACACTTTCTGATGTTTTCGGCGGGTGCAACGATAGCATACGCGGAATCGATCGATACGGTGGCGCCCAACATGCTGGAGGTGCGGCCGACATTTGTTCTCGCGGTTCCGCGTCTTTACGAGAAGATGTACGCCAGGGTACTCGACAAGGCGCGTTCGGCAGGCGGCATCAAACTGAAGATTTTCAACTGGGCGCGCGCGGTTTCGGACCGATGGGCGGATGTGAAACTCGCGGGTCAGGTTCCCAAGGGCCTGCTCGCGTTTCAGTACCGAATTGCTGACAAGCTGGTTTTTTCAGAGGTGAGGAAGCGAACGGGTGGCAGGTTGCGTTTTTTTGTGTCAGGTAGCGCGCCGCTTTCACCGGAGATCAACAAGTTCTTCTACGCGTCGGGGCTTCCGATCCTCGAGGGATATGGACTAACGGAGACGTCACCGGTTTTGACGGTCAACACTCCCAGGGAGTTCAGAATAGGATCGGTGGGCAAGCCAATCGTGGGGGTGGATATCACGATTGCGCCGGACGGCGAGATTCTGGCGCGCGGCCCGGGAATCATGAAAGGCTACTGGAATAATCCGGTTGCGACAGATGAAGCGATCGACACGGACGGCTGGTTTCACACCGGTGACATCGGCGAATTGCGCGACGGATTTCTTGCGATAACCGACAGGAAGAAAGACATCATTGTAACCGCGGGCGGCAAGAAGATCGCTCCGCAGCCGATCGAGAACACCACGAAGCTGAACGAGTTTGTCACGGAAGCAGTAATGATTGGCGACAAGCGCAAATATGCGGTGATGCTGATCATTCCCTCGTTTGAGCGGCTCGAGAAATGGGCGGCGGAGCAGTCGCTCAAGTGGAACGGACGGGCGGAGCTGATTGCCTTGCCGGCCGTGCGCGAGAAGATGGAGAAGGAAGTGCTGGGTGCTCATGCCGGTCTGGCGAGTTTTGAGCGGCCCAAGAAGATCGCGTTGCTGGAACACGAGTTCTCCTTCGACAAGGGCGAGATTACACCATCGCTCAAGGTGAAGAGGAAAGTCGTTGACGCCAATTACAAGAGTGTGATTGACGGATTGTACGCGGAATAGCATTTCTTCGCGCGCGAGCGAGGGGAGCGACGCGCCGCTCCCCTCGCTCGTCAGAGTCATCAGTCGCCTTTCCGCGCTCTGCGAATTGATATCGGCGTCGTGACGACGTGACTCACTTCTGCCACAAGGTCTCTATCGTCGCTCGCGAGCAAGCGGGCATTCGAGGGGAGTTCACAGTTAGCTGGGGCAACCAGTCGTCCGCTGTTTCGCACCCGGCTTGCTGCGACATCAAGTCCAATTGCGGATGCAGTCGCGCGATCAAGGGCGAGGGCTCGTGCACTCTCGGGTGCCAACGGAATTGCGCCGTCGGTCACGAGAATTGATAGTCCTGCCGCGGGCTGAACGGAACGCGGCGGATTTATCAATACCAGATGCACGCCTACCGAGTCGAGTAGCGACGGCGCTAGCGCGCCCCATTCGCCTGTTAAAACGGCGAAACCGCCGGTGCCTTGAAGGTCCAGCAGTGCCGCGCAACGGAGGGCTTCGTATTCGGTGACGGGCTGCGCTGACTCGGCCGCGCGTGTGTCGGTGTTTGTGAACCATGCGACGCCATCGACTAATTCATATTCGGCACGGCAGATGGGGCAGCCTAAAGTGCCACGCACAATGTTGCGGTCGGACATCTCGAGAGGTGCTGCTACGAGATGCGTGTCCGCATGTACCGCGACGCAACGAAGGGCGTCAACCAGTTCGATGAACATTTGTCACGGTCAGGTCAGCTTCGCGCGAGACGAAGCTCCTCGATGTCAATGCGTGCGGGGCGCGTGACGGCGTAGAGTACAGCATCCGCCACGGACGCAGGGTCGAGCATCTCGGCACGTGGTGTGAAGCCCTCGCGATGATCGGGATCGAGCGGATCCCACAGCCTGGTATCGACAGGTCCGGGTGAAATGAGGGTGGCGCGTATACCGCTGCCGCGCGTTTCCATCCGCAACACCTCGTGCAATGCTCGCAGTCCAAACTTGCTGGAGTTGTAGGCGGCATTCCCTGGATAAATTGTGCGGTCCGCGACCGAACCGACGGTCACGATGTGTCCCGATGCGCGTTGCCGCATTGCCGGCAGAAAGGAACGGGTGAGCAGGAAAGGAGCGAGCATATTGACGGAGAGCGACCGTTCAAATTCATCAGCCGTTGTCTCCTCCAAGGCCGACACGTAGAAGGCGCCGGCGTTATTGACAATGACATCTGGTGTACCAATGCGGCTCTGAACCTCATCGATCACACGATTCACTTCGTCACGCAGCGCAAGATCGGCTGGCAAAGTGACTGCCGAGTCCTTGAGCTGTTCCCGCAACTGTTGCAGGTCGGGGCTGTCGCGCGCGATGAGGACTAGTGACGCGCCCTCCGCTGCGAGGCGGATCGCCGTCTCCCGTCCAATTCCCCGCGATGAACCGGTTACCAGCGCGGTGCGCCCGCGCAGGGCTGCGCCTGTCGAGACCTCAATCGCCATGGTACTCGACGTAGTGGTTCTCGGTCTCCCACAAACGGATTCGCTGCAGCTTGCCCGACGTGAGCTTCTTTTCCAGAACGCGCCAGAAGGCGACGGCGAGGTTCTCGGTGGTGGGAATGATGCCGGACATGAATTCCACCTCGAGATTGATATTGCGGTGATCGACCTGCTCGATCACCTCGCGCTGCACAATCTCCTTGACCTTGGCGAGATCGATTACGTAGCCGGTGCGCTGGTCTATTGATCCTGAGACGGACACCTCCAATACATAGTTGTGGCCGTGCCAGTTGGGGTTGTTGCATTTGCCGAAAATGGCGCGGTTTTCTTCATCGGAGAGCGCTGGATTGTGCACCCGGTGCGCTGCATTGAAGGTGAGGCGCCTGGTGACGGTGACATTCGGCATGGTGTTATCCTCTGAGGACCGCACGCGGCGGCATTCGACTCTCCATCCTACTATCTTGTGTCGTAGAAACGGCAAAGGCTCCGCGCTCGCGCGCGGAGCCTTGAAGTAAAGGAACGAAGAGGGGTTTTTGAAGCCCTATCGAATGACTGAGACCCTCACCATGACTGCCGTCTTCCCCGCACTGGGGCATGACGTCCGCACAGATGTTGAATCCAACGAATGGACTTGTTGGCTCAAAAACGTAGTCTCTTCGCTCCAACAACATTTGCCTCGGTCAAGCTACCGCATCAAAGGGAGGTCGTCAACGAATGGATGCCGGACTGATTTCAGCCGTACTCATGCTGATCGTTTGGGCGATAGGAACCGTCATGTGGGAACCGCCGGGTTGGTTTCATGCATTGCTGACTTTGGGGGTGTTCCTTTTGATTGTTCGCGTAGTTGCGATTGGGACGCGCAAGAAGGGTGAGGGGTGACGCGTCACTCCTGAACGCACAGCACTGATCGTAGGCGCGGGTATCGGTGGACTCGCCGCGGGTGTCGCGCTGCGACGCGCCGAGTGGCAGGTTCGGATTTTCGAGCGGACCGCCAAACCGCGTGAACTGGGATTCGCTCTCGGACTCGCGCCTAATGCGATGGCTGCGTTGCGCGAGCTGGAACTGGACCGCGCCATGCTTGCTGAAGGGGTCAGTCCCTCATCGGGGGAGGTCCGACGGCCCGATGGACGCGTGCTGCGGCGGTTCGAATCTTCTGGGTTCAGCGGACCCTCAGTGGTCGCTCTGCGCCCAGCTCTACACGGCGCACTCCTGGATGCGATTGGGCCGGACAGCATCGAAGTGAACAGGGAAGCTCTGGACTTCGAAATCACAAACAGCGGCGTTCTGCTGCGATTCGTAAATGGGCCAGAGGCGCGGGGCGACGTTGTGATCGGTGCCGATGGAGTCGGTTCGGTCATTCGCAAGCGCCTGCATCCGAATGAAGCCCCGCCGCGCGCGAGCGCGCACCTCTCTCTACGCGGGGTCGCATTTGATGTCCACCACCAGCTCGGCGGCCTTGATGCCGTGGCCTATTTCGGAAAAGGGGTTGAAGCCATGACCGTAAAGGCCAGCAGCAATGCGATCTACTGGTACATGTCGCCGCTCACCGACCAAATCCCGGCCAGCGCCCGCGATGCTGCGAAAGTTGTTGCGATGTTTGTTCCCCGATTTGATAATCCCTTCCGCGCAATCGTGGCCGCCACAAAGCCGGAGGATCTGCGCTTCGACGAGCTGTTCGATCGGGAGCCAATCAGCAATTGGGGATCCGGTCCCGTCACTCTACTTGGCGACGCTGCTCACCCAATGTTGCCGCACGCGGGCCAGGGTGCGGCGCAAGCGCTGGAAGATGCTGTGGCACTGAGTCTCGTTCTGAGAAACGGAACCAACGCGGCTGACGGACTGCGACGCTACGAGCAGATTCGCAGCGCACGCACGCGTGGCATTGTATTGCTCGCGCGACGCATCGCGCGCATCACGACCACCCGCAATCCTGTAATATGCGCGATACGCAACGGCGCGATTCGAGCAATACCGAGCTTCATGATCGCGAATGCTGCTAGACGCTCACAGCGCGATTCGCATACGGCGCTGCGAAAGTCCTCACGGTCCTCATGAGGCGTGCGCCCGGTTGGGCGAGGTGATTGAGACTGTCAACATGGGTTCCGGCTTTCGCCGGAATGACAACCTTGCCTTGTCATTCCGGCGCAAGCCGGAACCCATGTTTCAGATCTCCCAATTCGACAACACAACTCCGACTCCACTCGGAATCTCGGGATAGCCGGGCGCTGTCATGCGCAGATCACTCCATCGCACTCTTCCTCCCATCAAAATGAGAGTCCGGTACAACGCGAGATAGTCGCTCTGCACGCGTATCGAAGCCCGGCGAGCCCCGCTACGGCGCGCGTGATCTGCGATTCCGCGAATCATTGTGTGCAGGTGATCGCTGGACGAACAAACCATCTTGAGCACGCGCAACTCCTCGCGTGTTCGCCCCTCGACAAGTGGCGCGCTGTGACAAACCGCGAATCCGCACAAACGGCCGCCTTGCCTGAGCAACAGCGTGTCTCCCAGTCGCAATTCCTCTGTGAGACGGATCTCGCGGCGAAAATCGTAGCCGGGCAGAAGAGAATCTGCGAGGGCGTGGCATTCATCTACTTGCTCGTCCTGCTCACGGGGACCATGCCTGCTCAGTAACATGAGCGGCTGGTCGACTGGAACCGCTTCGACAGTAACCGTGAGAGTGAGTTTGCCGGGCTCGAATCCCAGTTGCGAATAGAAACCGATGTTGTCCATCGTGCGCGGCATCGTCTCGAGCCCGATCACACGCGCGCCGCGCGACTTGAGCCACTCGACCGCAGTCCGCACAATGGTCTTACCCGCGCCGCCACCCTGATGGGAATTGGCTACCGCGAGGGGACCCATCCAACCCTCCACACCTGAGATGTGCGCGATGTTGAATGCTGCAATCTGGCCCTCCATTCCGCGCCAGAGCATCGCGCCGCCGTCGGCGTCTGCAATCGCGTAGTTCCACACCGCTTGACTCAGGAATGGAACACGCACACCCACAAGACCGTCGCGATGATAGCGTTCCGTGAATGCCTCACTGAATACACGATTCACCTCGGCAATGTCCGCCGCGGTGATTGCGAACGGACCATCCAGGTGCACGGTCTCGCGCCAGTCACTTACTGCTGCCATCAGCTCAACCCGCCGCCGGAGCCGGCTGTCGTCTGCGTTACCGCATCGTAGGCGCTCGCATCATTCTCATCGCTGTAATCCGGTGCCACAAACGAATCCACATTCTCTACAACAGAGGCACCCGTGTCCTCGTCATACGAAACCGAAATCACCCGGTCCAGACCTTCCTTCACCGACTCCACGTGAGTGATGAGAATTACCTGCTCGAAGCGATCGCGCACGCGTCGCAACAACTCGACGACGTTGCGGCGGCGCGCCTCGTCCAGCGAGCCGAATACCTCATCGAGAACCAGCAATGAAAAGTTCTGCCCCGATCGCTCCGCAATCATCTGCGAAATCGCGAGCCGCAGGGCGAGATTGGCCAGGTCTTCCTCTCCACCCGAAATCACAGGCTTGGGGGTACCGTCTTCCAGCACGAGAATCTTGTACGCGTCGTCCAGCTCCAGTTCCGTGTACCTGTCGTCGGTGAGATCCTTGAGAAAGGAACTGGCGAGCTTGGAAAGTTCAGGCCGCAACTGAAAATTGAGGTCGGTGCGCAAATCGGAGAAAGCGCGATCCAGTTCCTCGTGCATACGGCGCTGCAGCTGCAGCGCGCCAAGCTGTTGTTCGGAGCGCACCAGCTCGTCACGATCGCGTTTAGCAGCTGCGAGCAGACCTTCCGCAGCAGTGAATTCACTTTGCGCGGTTGCGGATGCAACCTCCGCCTGGTGCAACTGCGACGCGGCAAATTCGTGCGCGGTTCGCAGCGTGACAAAATCTTTCTCGAGAAAGCCGAGGACGTCGCGCTTGCTGCGCAGCTCTGTGACCTTGGAGACGAGTTCCGAAAGCACCAGCGAGACCTTCACTTTCTCCTCGTGAAGCTGCGGTTCCTTTTCGAGAAGCGCACTGAGTCGCGCGGCCTGTGATTCCATCGGCGCGAGCCGATCGATCTCGCCACGCACTTCGTCGTGTCTCTTCTGGTCGTAACCGCCAGGAATGCTTTCGATTTCCTCCTGCATTGCAATCAGACGAGGTTCCTTGCTGGCCAGCTCGCGCGTGAGCTGCTGCTTTTCCTGCACCGCGTGCTGAACCTTCGCGAGGTTACGCTCCAGAGTGCCAACTTCGAGGAATACCGTGCGCCGGCGTTCGTCCAGATTGCGAACATCCTCGGGCATCTCCTCAAGTTGCTCCAGCCGCGACTTGAAATAGTTGCCGTCGACCAGCACGGTCTCCAACTGGCTGTCCAGCATCTCGATGACTGTCCTGTAACTCTCGCCGAGCGGGCGCAAACAGGTAGGACAGTTTCCATCGTCACCTAAAGCGACAAGACGATCGCGCTGCTCGCGCAATTCGGTGTATTGCGTGCGCAGCGACTGTCGCCTTGTTTCCGCTTCCTGTCGGTCACGCACCCATTCCGTGCGACGCGCTTCGAGCGAACCCTCGGTTTCGACGAGGTCTGCGCGAGTACTCTCCAGTGCGACTGTAACCTCTTCTTCCTGCGCGGGTGCGGAGTCAACTCTGGCAAATCGTTCCCGCAACCGCGCGATTTCTTCCTCGAGCGCACGCCCAGATTCCTGCAGCGCGCGCCGGCGACCATCCTGGCGGGCAAGCGTTTCGAGCCTGCGGAATTCCTCTGCAACGGTGTCGAGGGGAGCCAGGTCAGTGGCAAGCTGCTCCAGTTCCACGCGCGCCGTGTCGACTTCGGCGAGGTCGCGGGCAATGCGTTCCGCGTCGCGCCTGAGTCCCAGCTCCTCGCTCTCGGCAACACGCAGCTCGGAGAGAATCTCCTGAAGGCGATCGCGTTCGACCTGTGCCTTCTCCCAGCGCGGCGCAATGGCCGTGAGATTCTCGTCCGTCTGAAGCCGCGTCGCTTCCGACTCCTCGAATCGCTGCCGCGTTTCCTTGCAGCGTTGCTGTGCATCGTGCACCATGCGATTGACTGCTTCGGGATCGCGCATTGCGCTGCGCAGGCCCGTTATCTCCGCCGTTACCAGGCGACGTCGTTCGCGGATCAACTCCTGCGCAGTGCGCAACTTTTCGTAACCCAGCACGCGGGAGAGGAACTGAGCGCGCTCGGATGGCTTCATGGAAGCCATCACGTTCAATTCTTTCTGGCCGGTGAAGTAAGTATTGAAGAACTCCGTTCGCGTCATGCCGAGCCGGCGATGCACCATCTCGGCGACGACACTTATGGAATTAGCAATTGGAGCAACGCCGCCGTCGAGATACAGCTCGGCTGAGGTCAGTCCTCTGACAATGCGATAGCTGTGACCCGCGAGTTCAAAATCGAGTTCGACGCCGAATGTCTCGCGCGGCAGCGCGCGCTGAAAGCGGAGACCATCGCGTGTGCCGCGGGCCGCGGGGTTGCCATACAGCGCCCAGGCAACAGCCTCCAGGATCGTGGACTTCCCTGCTCCGTTGGGGCCAATGATTCCGGTGAGCCCCGAATCGAATTCGACGACGCTGTTCTTGTGCTGGCGGAAATTCTGCAGGACAAGGCGCCGCAGCCTCATACTTCCGTCTCCACCTTCGCGGCGGCCACGGCCTCTGCCTCATTGAGATATGCGAGCGCCAGGTCGATGAGATCCCGTCTGTTGATATCGCTCTCGAGCACGCGCACGTTGAATTTGTCGCGCACGGTATCTTCGAGTGACTTGCGCACTCCAGGCGGGCCCTGCGGAGTGAGCTCGGGGCGACGGGTGTCGAGGATGAAATGCAACGCGCGCTTCTTGTATCCGCGAATCGCAGAGTTATCCAGTTCGCGCGCGATGTGGCGCGGTACTTCGCTGACAACAAGGCGCACGACCTTGCTATCAATTCCCCCCTCGCATTCGGCGAGGCGATCGCGGATCCTGTCATCCAGTTCCAGAGAGGTGAGCCCGCGCGCGGACAGCGGACGCACATCGATGAAGGAACGAATTCCGGGAATGGGATGGAAGACGTGGGTGCCGGCATCGAGATCGTATTCGATGAATCCCTTGCCCGGAATTCCCAGTTCGGCTTCCTCTTTCAGTTCGCCCCAGGGATTGGTGCTGGTGTACTCGGTAGCGCCCGAATAGAACGCATTCGGAGCGACCTTGTTATAGACGTGATAATGACCGAGCGCGATATAGCTCCAGGTCGAAGCGTGCAGGTCGGCGGGGTCGATGGTGATGGCGGGACGGTCGTCAGCCGCGTGGCGCGGAATGATTCCCCTGATCTCGCCGTGCAGCATGAGAATATTGCGGCCGAAGGCGGGATCGATCTCGAATGGTACGGTGTTGCCCGGCAGGTCGGGAATAGCAAGAATCGAGAGATCCTTGTCGGGGAACTGCAGTCGCGCGGGTTCAGAGTCAACTACGTGAATGCCGAGTTGATGGAAGAGGCGCAGGATGCAACCTGTTTCCAGAGAACGTGCCGCGTCATGATTGCCGGCGATCATGACGACGGTGGCGTCGGGAAGCTCGCGAACAAGCCGCGAGAGATTATTGAAGGCGTGAAGTATTGCGGGATTCGGGGGGCGGACCGAGTGGAAAACATCGCCCGCAATCAGGATCAGGTCGGGATGCAACTCAATGATTGCGTCGATGGCATGCCGGAAGGATGCCGCTACATCTGCCTCGCGCTGGTTGATGCCGGCAGGGGTCAGCCGCTGGAACTGGCGAAAGCCCAGGTGAAGGTCAGAGATATGTACAAGGCGCAAGCGTTCAACCGGTTTGTAGTGGTCTGTCGCCGTTCGTCATTCCGTCAAACAACGTCACCCCGGCGAAAGCCGGGGCGGAATCCATGTTCACCAGTCACCATGGATTCCGGCTTTCGCCGGAATGACGAACGTGGTGCTGCTCTCAGCGTGCGTTCATCGTCCGCATCTGCTGAGTGATGCGGATCTGAAAGTTCATGGGCGGGAGTTTGCTTTCAATTGGGCGTCGCACAATCGCGTTGATGGTGATTGTGGCAATCGAATTGACGATCCAGCCGCGCTGTCTGTCCAGCGTCATGTTTCCCGTCATGTCTCCAGAAGTGGCGGTTTGTCCCGCTGCTGCGACCACGGGAGGAGAAACCTCCTCCTCCACGATAAGTCCACGCATTGAGATATACGCCATCCGCTTGTCCACCGACAGAGAGTCCAGGCGAAATGTCGTCGTGACCGAATGGGGCGCCTGCCCCTGCTCCAGGGGGATTTGCACCGCGTGTTTCCAGGTCGCACCTACCATCACCGGACCCTTGGGCATGGTGGCGGGCATGTCTGCGATCAGGGCGCGCACAACGCTGCTGACCGCGGCGTCGCTGCTGATAAGCTCCGACGACCCATCCGGCAGCACTCTCATGTAGACCTTCTTCCCCTCCATCTCGCGACCGGCGACCGATATCACGCCATTCGTTCCCGGGGATGAACTGGTGCGCACGGAATCGGTCACCGCCATGACTGTCGCACCACCGCTGTCGGCCTTTTGTACGACCGCGCGCGCAAACATGAGCATCGTGGTCTTGAGTGCAACGCTGGAGTCGCGCGAGGAACCACGCAAAATGGTGCCGATGAGTTCTGTCTGTTGCTCTATGCGAAGCAACAGTGTGTCTCCCGCGCGCGGTCTCAGTTCCAGGCGCACTGACTGCGCCGCGAGAGGCATTGCTGCCACCAGGAGAAAAGCGGAAGCTCGAACTGCCCTTGTCATTGCCGCGCAAGCGGCAACCCATGTTGATCCGACTAAAATGGGTTCCGGCTTTCGCCGGAATGACAACAGCTTTGTTACGAGTGAGTGAGACATAGAATCAGAATCAAATGGCGTAGGGATCATCCGCATCGGGTACGCGCAGTAACGATCGCACCGGGGCGGATGGTTGGACGCGCTGCACCGGTGCTACTGACGGCAGGGCGCGCGAGAAAAAATTCTTCACATCAGCGGGGCGCGCCAGCAATACCTTGTTGCGGGCGCGAATTACTTCCTCTTCCTCGTACAACGAAATTGTTTTGGCAACCCACTCGTGCGTTATCGATGAATCGACTGTCTGCAACGATCGCCACACACTCACATCGAGCGGCGTTTGAGCCTGCTGCGGGAAGCGATCCACGCCATCGCGCCCCGACATCACCGCGGGACGCGGAAACCGCACAAAAACAGGTTGCGCAAAATGTGGATGCCGCACCATCAGTTGCCCCTTCGCGAGGGTGGACAGTTTCGTCTTCACCGCCGGGCTCAGTGTGGAATAAACAGGCGACGCCAGTTCATCAGCATCCATGCGACCAAAAAGCGACGTGCCCGAATTCCCCGTCAAACGACGGTGAACCTGAGAACGGAATTGCTGTGCGCCGAAGAGCACCAGGCCCAGGTAGCGCCCCCGTTCGGCGATGTCCAGGAGCATGCGCCTGACGTAGGTATCCGGTGCGTCAGACGCCGCGTATTTGTTGAGTTCGTCCACGAATACCACCAGGTGCTTGACCCCCAGATCGCGACGCTCGAGATGCTCGCGGAGAGTGGATACTATCCTGGCGAAGATGAGGTCCTGCGCATCCTCCTCCAGGTTGGCGACGTCCACTACGTACACCGCGCGATCCTCGAAGCTCCCAAAGGGAAGGTCGCTCACCACTCCGTCATCGGTCACCAGCCCCGCGCAGCGGGTGGAAATATTGGACAGCCTGTTTCGCACCTTTCTTATGGTAGCCACGTGGTGGGTGCGCCAGCTCTCCCTCGAATTGGTCTCGAGTGCCTGAATGATGTCGCGAAACCACGCCTCCAGTTCCGCAAATGACTGAACCTGGTAGCGGTTTCCGCCGAGCATCGGATCGCTGAAGTCGCGGTCGACAACCTTTTCTGAGATGAAATCGATGAGCGCGTCGGCCTTGGCGTCGATGTCGTCGCGATTGAGCAATACCTCCGCGTATTGCAGCACTTCGCGCAGTCCCCACGTGAGCGGGAAAACGTTGTGCGCCAGCGCGTCGTTGGAACGGAGCGTGTTGAGCGTGATGCCGCGCGCGTTGTATGGCGCGAAGTAGCGAACCTTCTCGAAGGGACGTGCGGGAACCTGCAGGCGCTCATACATCGCGCGATCTGCATCGGTGATGGTGCCCGGCTGATCCAGAAAGCAGAGGTCAGGACCTTTCACATTGAAGCAAAGTGCGGCGATAGAGCCCTTCTCCTCGGGGAAATGCTGGAACAATGAAGCCAGCAGCCATTCGACGGCGGAGGTTTTTGTTGCCAGACCGGAAACGCCAGCGATGTTGAGGTGCGCAGCTTCGGGCCCAACAAGAAAATCGGCATCCAGATAAATGGGCGAATCCACACCGCCCGCATGATAGAGTCCGACGGGGATGCCTGTTGTTTTCTCGCCGTTGTGGTACGCATCCATGCGGAGAGCGGTGGCTACTTCGGCATCGCCAGCGAGGAATACCGCGCCCATTGGCACCGGTTGCAGTGGTTCGTCGGGAACCTGGCGCAGGACTGCCGCAGTGTAGAGCCGGATTTCCGCTCGATCAGCGGTTCGCCATGCTTTCCCCTCGGGAGCACCATCGTGACCGATTACATCGTGCAGAGGAGACTGCAGGTCGGTGTAGCTGAATCCCTCGACCACGACGCCATAGATACGCGGAATGGTCCCATCGATCGGTTGTGTTCCTTCCACAACGACAATCGTGCCAATTCCAACCGGCGAGTTGAGCGCTGTCCAGAAATGAAACTCATGAGTGGTATTGGGGCGCCGTTCAGTCGCGACCACGCGTCCCAGAGGTTTGCGATCTGAGATGGATACGTCTGCGCGTTCAGAGTTCGAAATCATATCTTTGCTGTCATTCCGGTTCACAAACGTCACCCCGGCGCAAGCCGGGGCGGAATCCATGGTAAGAAAAGAAACATGGGTTCCGCCCCGGCCTTCGCCGGGGTGACGTTTGTACGCCGGAATGACAAGGATTTGCTAACCATTCACATCACCGCTGAAAGAAACATTTCGCAGTCCCGCACTCCGTAAATAAGGCGATCCCAGCGCGGGTCTGGCAATGAGATAGGCGACGTTTCGGCCATAACCCAGCGCGACACCTCGTCCACGCGTTGCCTTGAATGCGTGGAAACCGGAATCTCCACTCGCACCAGACCCCATAACGGATCGTACCCCGACTCACGCCGAAGTCGCAGATACCAGCTCGCCACAGGGCCATTTCTCGATTCAATGAGGAACGACGACGACCGCTCGCCGGCCCGCAGCGACAGAACTCTCTCCACTTCGTCATCTCTCAGGTACATGGTGCGATGGCTCTTCACCAATCCCACTATCGAACCCAAGTCGCTGCCGGATGAAATGCGCGAGATGCTGCCGTCGATGAGCAGTGCTTCGCCGCTCCTTTCTTCACACCAGCGAACTACGAGCGAGTGCTCCATCCTTTCGCGCGCGTTCTGAATCAGGTGAAATGCGCGGCGGTTGAGCTCCAATGGATGTCTGCTCGACGCCGAACCAGAAACAGTTTCAGCGTCAGTGTCGACGATTTCAATCCTGCGATGCAGCGCGACAGGCAGCGCTCCGCCAACCTGAGCGAGCGGTGCGTACAGTTTGCTGTCGCGCGCCACCCCCCAGGTCGTCGCTCGGGCTGTCTCCTGGATGCGGATCACGGCGGCAACGGTACCGAGTATCAGCGGTATCCCACGAACGAATGCGATCGCTTCGCTTTTCTGTCTGCCATCGAGAAAGGCGCGGAAGCTCGATATCGGCGTTCCGACCTGATGTGCTTCGAGCCTCGGACCCTCGAGTATCTGGCATCCCACAAGCTGCGGTGCCTCGTCCATGCCGGCGAGCATTTCCAGAGGTGGAGCGCCATCATCCGCGAGCTCAACCCCGTCAACCAGAGCCGCGAGGATGCTCTTCAGGCTGGCCAGGTCGCCCGGCGTCGCGGCTGCCGTATCGAGCCAATCCGTTGATTGCTGCACAGAGCTGAACTTACACCCCCTGCCTTGCCCCAGCGCACTAGGCGGAATAGGGTAATGTCTCGATCAATCGATCAATCGATCAAATGATCATTTGATCATTTGATCATTTGTTCCCCAACCCCCCCAAATCCCCTACCCAGCCGGACCCACTCCCGGACCCCGGTGTATGCGCTTACGTTATTCATATCGCCTAACGTGGAGCATTGTCATGGTAGCTACCAGGTCAATTCTGAGAACATCAGCTGTTGCGCTAATCCTGACCGCGGCAACTGCAGCGCACGCCGCTGCCCAGCCCCAACAGATGATTCACGGCAGAATTGTTGAGGACCGTACCAACAACCCGATAGAGGGAGCCTACGTAATTCTCACGAGTGCGGCCGGACGAATGCTGGATCGGGTCAAGATCACCAACAGTCACGGCGTATTCATAATGCCAGTTGAGCAAGGTGTCTATAAGCTGAGGATCAAACGAATCGGCTTCGATTCTGTTGACACCCCGATTCTCGACGTGAAGCCCAGAGCCAATGTAAATGTCAACTACAAAATGACGCCAAGATCGGTGATGCTCACAAAGGTCGAGGTGAAGGAACGCTCCGGGCTGGAAACAGGTCGCGAGGGAATGGCCAAGCGCGAACCGCTTGGGCTCGGCAAGTTCCTCTATGAAAAAGACATTCGTGAAATTGCCAGCTTGCCGGTTTATGAAATCCTGGGTCGTGTAGAGGGATTGCAGACTGCACCCGACGGTTCGCTCAGGTCGACTGAAGGCAATCGCTGCTTGCAATTTCTTGTAAATCGCCTGCCCATTACGGAAGTCCCCGACACGAGGATCCCGATTGATGCCCAATTCGCATCACTTTACCAGATGCTACCGAATGGAATCGACATCCGGGGAGTGGAGATCTATCGCAGCTTCAAAGAGGTTCCCAAGGAGTTCCGCTTTGACGCGTGGCCGGACGACCCTACCCAGAGGGGCGTGACCCCCGTTCGACAGGTCGGCAGCGTGCGCAACATGAGTGCGATGCCAGCATGTGGCCTTGTGAATATCTGGACCGGAGGAGCCTGGTAGCTCGTTAGGGCTGAGTCTGGGCGAAGCCTGGGACATTCAGGAACCAGAGCGACGCCAGCCGGCCCGAGTGATCGGTGCCAACTAGCAGGGAGTCTGCCGCCCGCACCGCCCTGTGCGAGCGGCCGGCGCCGAAGCGCAACTGCATGGTGCGAGCCGGGAAATCCGGAACCGCCTGCACCAGCAAGGTGAGCCCAACGACCGCACCGGCCCGCGCGCGTTCGCCGCGCGCAACAAAACTCACCTCGGCATAGCCGTCCTCAGGCTCCGGCAATTTGATGCTGCGGCTCGGAGCCAGTTCAGGCCAGAGGGCGATTTCCAGAGCGGTCATGCGCCCGCCCGCAATCTCGAAGTGCATAAAGGCGCCATCCGGCGACACGATCTGCACTATCCCATCCGTTGCGGCCGGCGCGCGTTCCGCATCCGGGTGTTCGCGCGAGAGTCTAGCGCCGAGTATGCTGGTGTCCGCGTCCCAGCAGTAGTCGAGCTTTGGCGGGTCTCCGGATATCTGTTTCGTTGCGACTGTCAGTTTCATTCACCCTCCTGGCGTTGCGGTACAATCTCGCAGAGTTCGTCAGAAGGGCGTCACCGAAATGCATCGCGCGTAATCGAAATGCTGCTAGCGGATGGCGGATAGCGGCTAGCGAGAGGGCTTCCACGCAGCGCCGGTGTACCTGTACGACTGCGTTTTTCCGGTCGACTGCACCAGTTCAACGGCCCTGACTACGTTCTCCTTCTTGCCGTCGACCTGGATGTAGACCTCGACGCCGGAACTCAGCGACCCATTCCGATAAAAAGTCACCGTCGGCATCCCGTCGAGCGTGGCAACGCTGCTGCCCGATACCGCCGTCGCTACCGCCCCATTGATTCCTGCCGCTGGCACAGCGAACCGCGCTCCTTCGGTTAATGCGCGCCACGCCACATGTTCTCCCGCGGTGAGACTGCGACTGTTGTCGCTGTCGTCGAGCACGCGGATCCGCCCTCCGGAGAGATCAAAGCTCACAACCACGTCGTGCTGACGTTGCGCGGAAAGCGTTTGCGCCTGCTGCAACGCCATGCGGACCAGACGCACGTTGGCGTCGGCGCGGAATCGCGCGCTGTCCAGTCTTGGCAATCCCAGTCCGACCAAAACCGCGAGGATCGCCAACACCACAAGGAACTCGACCAGCGTGACGCCACGCCGCGCTATCTGATTCGTCCGTGCCGCGAAGCACCGGACACTAGTCAAGCGCTGAATGTCCGTGAGCAAGCCGGAGAAACTCATCGCGCGTCTTTGCGTCCGATCTGAAAGTGCCGCGCACCGCAGAAGTAATTGCTCTCGAATTCTGCTTCTCCACGCCGCGCATCATCA
>CAZKXZ010000021.1:0-69304 GCA_964556695.1 uncultured Gemmatimonadales bacterium | reverse complement strand
TTTTCCTCAGCCAGGAAAAGGCGGAGTCGGAAACGTGGTGGCGCGCCGGATTGTTGTTTGGCGCGGCCCTGCTCGTGGGATTTGCGATGGCTGCTGTGCAACTGCTGCCGTTCATGGACTACCTCCCGTATTCACCGCGCGGCGCCGCAGAGGGCATGAGTCGCGGCTGGGATTACGCGATCAGCTATTCCATGCCCCCCGAGGAGACCATTGGCGCATTTCTGCCCGGGTTTAACGGCTCGGCAATCGAATACTACTTCGGTCGCAATTTCTTCAAACTGCACAGTGAGTATTTCGGTGTCGTGGCAATACTACTTGCGCTCGCGTCGTTCCGTCTTGAGGGACGCCAACGGATGTCCTGGTTTTTTGTCTTCCTGGCCATCTACGCCGCAATCTTCGCCTTTGGTGGTCACACTCCCTTCTATGGAATTCCTTACACAATACTTCCGGGCATCAACAAGACGCGGGCACCGTCGATCATTTTTTTCCTCGCGTCGCTGAGCGTATCGGTCCTCGCGGCATTCGGTACCGACTACTTGCTGTCGCGTGGGACTGAGGCCGTTGCCACTGTGAAGAAGGCAGCGAAAAAGGCCGCCAAGCAGGCGACTGCGGAGGCGGGGTCGTTAGTGCAGCAACTCGACCGTCGAATTCTTTACGGTATGGCAGGCGTCACTGTGATCGCGCTCCTCGCAGCGATAGGTGCGTTCCGGCCATTCATGGAATCCATTGCGCACAACATCTCCGATATGCCACAGCAGCAAGCGCAAGAGGTGTTAGCACAGAACGAGAGCGCGCTCGATGCCAACTACCCGCTCTTTGTACGACATATTTGGATTGCGCTGGTGTTTGCCGCAGGCGCCACGGCACTGCTTCTTCCTTCGGTATCGAGGAAGCTTGGACGCGAAACGGTGGGACTGCTTCTCGGGCTCCTCGTTCTGGCTGACCTTTATGCGTTCGAGCGCACTTACCTTCGCTGGAGCCCACGCGCATCCGAGATCATGGCGAGCGACGAGGTTGTGTCCGTTCTCAAGGCAGATACGACGTTGCATCGCGTGATGCCCATTCCGACAGTTTTCGCAGGCGATCCCTACAGCGACAACTATTTCATGGCGCACCGTGTTCGCACGGCACTCGGTCACAATGGTTTTGAGTTACATGCTTACGACAAACTTCTTGGCGGCAAGAACACCTGGCTTGATCCGCGGGCGCCCTGGCTGGCATCGCATGTCTTCGAGCCCAAACTCTGGCAGCTGCTCGGTGTGAAATACGTGGTGCTGACCGCGCCAGGGTATCCGCCGGCGGACAGCATACCGCCGCAGTTACAGCCGATCTTCAGGGCCTTCTGGGGGTCGCTCGTGAAAGTCGGCGATTCATTGCGCACGTACTCTGGCACAACGGCTACGGTGTATCGCGTTGCCGACGCGCTGCCCTATGCGTTCCTCGTGCCAATGGCGGCGCGGCTCGACGCGGACATGGACGCAGTGATTGCTGCTGCACTCTCCCCTCGCGTCGACGTGCGTGGCTTGCTCATCGTTCCCAAGGAATCACCAGTTGGCAGCGATTCGGTAGCCGCGATGGGTACTCCCATCATGAACGCCGTGAGTGCGAGGGAAGTTAGGCCGGGAAAACTGCACTTCGAACTGGAGCGTCCGGCGGAGAGCGATGCGTTCCTGTACATCGCTGAGAATTATTATCCCTCCTGGCACGCATTCGTCGATGGAGCCACAGTCCCCGTGGTGCGCGCTCAGGTTGCGCTCATGGCGGTTCCAATCAAGGCCGGCGCGAAAACGGTTGATCTGGAGTTCTCGATGGGGGCGTACAAGAAAGGCTTGATGATCTCGATCGGTACACTGGCAACCGTGGTCCTTGTTGCCGCGTTGGCATGGGTGCAGTCGCGCCGCAAGGGCTCGGCCGTTTAACGTAATCGCCATGGAACGCGTCTATTCTGGCAGGGTAGGGTACTGGTCTATTCTGCCGTCATTCCGGCGAAGGCCGGAATCCATGTTGGGGAACAAAATGGATGCCGGCCTTCGCCGGCATGACGAACCATTTGGGAGACACTAATGCACAACAATGGATCGTCGATGACGAACACCAGGGTGGCCTCACGCGAGGCAAGTGGCGGATTTGAGCTTTCAGTGTGGATGCTGGCGCTTGTCACCGCCATCGTGCTCATGCTTTCGCTCACTGTCGCCTCGGTGGGCGCACAAACACTTCGCGGCGTCGTATTGGATGATTCCACGAAGCGACCCCTCGACGGCGCGATCGTTCAGCTCCTCAACACGAAGGGTGTGGACCTCAAGAAGCCGCCCGTTCGAACAGATTCGCTGGGCCGGTTCATTATTCACGCTGGCGAGATGGGGAGGTATCAGGTCAAGGTCACTCGAATCGGGTACCAACCGCTTGTATCTCAGAACATCAACTTCAGCTTCGGTGGCATGGTGCATAACGTGACGCTCAATATGACGTCCGTGCCAACGCGATTGGGCAAGGTCGTCGTCACGGGAACTACACGACTGAACAATCTCGAGTTGATGTCGGCGGTCGGGTTCGACCTGAGAAAGAGCAAGGGCGATGGGAAGTTTCTTGATTCAACGGGGCTCGCCGAGTATGGCAGGTTGCCCGTTGCATCGGTTCTTGAAAACAACAAGATTCTTTACGGACTCGAGTTCGTGACGGCCGCGAATGGTTTCGAAGTGATCCGAATGATTCGCGGCGCGGCCTTCTGCACCCCGGAAATCTGGATCGACGGGTTCGAGGCGAATCCGATGAGCGTTGTAGGGCGACTGAACAGCATTGGTTCCGATGAACTCTATGGCGCCGAGTTCTACAACGGCCTGCAGCTTCCGCCGCCGAGTCTTGGCGGTGAGATCGGCGGCTCAGGCACCAGCCTTCGCCCGGCACAACGTTGCGGTGCAATGGCGGTCTGGACGAAAGCCTACGCCGCGGAGATGAAGGCGAAAGCGGACAAGGCTAAGCCGCCGCCGAAGTAGGCCAGTCATTCCCGCGAAAGCGGGAATCCATTTTCTCCAACATGGATTCCCGCTCTCGCGGGAATGACGGCTTGGTGTTGCTAAACCTGCTGGTACGACATCTCCCTCAGTCGCGCAATCCGATTCGGCATTGGCGGATGCGTCGCGAAGATATCCGCGAATTTTCCCGATCGCGCGTTCAACTTGTGGCCCAGCGGATCGGCGATGCATAGGTGTGCCGCGCCGCGCTTGATTGAGTGAGTCGGCCCGTGGACATGCTCGATTTTTTCCAGAGCTGACGCGAGCGATCCCGGATTGCGCGTGAATTGCGCGCTCATTGCATCGGCAAGGTATTCGCGCCTGCGACTCACTCCCATGGCCATGAGTTGCGTCACCAACGGCGCGAGCATCCAGGAAATAATCCACACGACCAGCAGAATTATTATGAGCGGGCCGAGATCGTTCTTCTTCCCGCCGCCGCCGCCTCCTCCACGCCCCCGGCCGCTGCGCATGCCGCCGTGAAAAAGCATACGCGCCATTCCATCGGAGAGCAGAGCAACCACTCCGATCATCCCCGCCATGAGCGTCATGAGTTCCATGTCGAGATTCTTCACATGGCCCATCTCGTGCGCCACCACTGCCTGAAGCTCATCGCGGCTCAGATGCTTGAGAAGCCCATCAGTCACCGCAATACAAGCACTCTGCGGATTGCGCCCGGTGGCGAATGCGTTGGGGTCATCATCGCGCACGACAAACGCGCGTGGCTTGGGGAGCCCTGAGGCCAGGGACATCTCCTCGAGAACGTTCACAAAAACACGCTCTTCGTCGGTCCTGGGTTCCAGAATCTCAACGGCCCCGCACGACCAGAGCACACGGTCGGCGCCGTGCCGGCGTGAGTAGCTCCAGATTCCCAGAGCCACCGCGGTCATCACGATTCCGAGGAATGGAATCGTGTGATGATATTCCTCCGGCTCAGAATTCTTCGTGGCCAGGTAGGCTATCAGATCTCCACCAAAACCCAGCCACGCGAAGAACAAGACGAAGCCGACGACCAGCCACTTTGATCGCCGGCGATTCGCTTCCTGTTGAGCAAAGAGGTTTACGGGTTCGCTCACGCCTTCGGCCGACTAGCCGGATTCAAGGAGAGATCAACCTTGGGTACCGCGCGCTCCGCCTCATCGGTTATCTCCCACAGTTCGGCCGGCGCTGCGCCTGCCATCCCCGCCATGAGGTTCGTGGGGAACTGCTGCTGCTTGGTGTTGTACTGCGTGGCGGTGTCGTTGTACAGCTGTCGCGAGAAGGAAATCTTGTTTTCAGTTGACGACAACTCTTCCTGAAGCTGACCAACATTATTAGTCGCTTTCAGATCGGGATATGCTTCGACAACCGCGAGCAGGCGACTAAGCGCGCCGGTCAGCTGGGCCTCGACCGCAGCGGTTTGCGCAACACCCGCACCCGACTGTTCAACCTTGATTGCCTGGTTACGCGCCGCAACCACAGCCTCGAGAGTCCCCTTCTCGAATTGCATCGCGCCCTTTACGGTCTCAATAAGATTCGGAATCAGGTCGTGACGGCGCTTGAGCTGCACGTCGATCTGCTTCCAGGCGTTGGCGACCTGATTCTTGAGTGCAATGAGACTGTTGTATGCACCAATCGCCCAGAAAATGAGGACGGCGAAAATACCAATTACTAATAGCGTTCCAGGCATAGTTACTCCCGATCAGTTATGCGCCAATGGCGCAGCATGGGGTGAACCAGAAACAGCGCCGGGCCTGAGATGCCTGGCTCTATTGAAACGCCGGCTCTACTTCTGGGAGGCTCCGGCTTCAGAGCGCGCTTTCTTTATTTCATTCACCTTATCCTGCAGCCAGGTGAGCGGAATAATGAAAAGCGGTGTGAGGAGCAGTCCCAGCAGGGAGTTCAGCCAGATGAGCGCGATATAAAAAGCGATGAGCCCGAACCCAACCCAAAGCGTACCGAGCGGCCCATGAGTTTCCACTTCAATCTCCTCTGGTGAAAAAAGGTGCTGCGTGAAATTACATACACCTTTGGCGTTGAGGAATAGGTACGAGGGGGCGGTCCGGAAGTTTCGGGGGGCGGTGTGGTTTCGTCATTCTGAGGTAGCCTTCTCCATGCTTGTCATTCCGGCGCAAGCCGGAATCCATGTTGTCGTCAAAAATGGATTCCGCCCCGGCCTTCGCCGGGGTGACGTTTGTTAGCGGAATGACAAAGACCGCAGCCGACCAAGTCCAATGAGCTTCGACCCACTTGAAGAGGGCGTTTACGCCGCGTTGACCGGGAGGTCGACCGTGCTCGCTGTTTCGGGCGGAGTCGACTCAATGGTGCTCATGCGCGCCGCCGCTCGTGTGGCGCGTGACTCTGTTGCTGTCGTGGCCACATTTGATCACGGCACCGGTGCTGTTGCCACACGAGCTGCCAAGCTTGTTTGCGAACATGCTGCCAGTTTGGGACTGCGCTTCGTATCAGTTCGTGCGCCCAGGGCTCTGCGCGGCGAGGCTGAGTGGCGTTCTGCCCGCTGGCAATTCCTCAGGCGCGTGGCCGCGGAGGCCGGATCACCTGATGCTCCAATCCCTGTCGTCACCGCGCACACACGCGACGATCAAATCGAAACGGTGGCTATGCGCATCCTGCGGGGCAGCGGTGCGCGTGGACTCGCCGGTCTCTACGCGCGCAGCGACATCGTGCGGCCGCTGATCGCGCGCGGCCGCAGCGAGGTCTTGCTCTATGCGCTGCAACACAGCGTGCCGCACGTCGACGATCCGTCCAATGAATCGCGCATCTATCTGAGGAATCGCCTGCGGCGTGACATCCTTCCGGAACTGCACCGCGTGGATCCTCTGCTGGATTACGCGCTGCTCAACATCGCGCGCACCGCTGCCGAGTGGCGTAACAAAGTCGAGGACCTCGTCGGCAGCTGGGAAATGCGGCGAGTCGCAGGCGACAGAACGGAAATGAATATCGCTGCGCTCACATCGCTTGGTCGCGATGAACTCGCTGTAATTGTTCCCGCGCTCGCTGCGCGAGCGGGTGTTACATTGGACCGCAGGGGAACAGTCCGCCTTGCAGAGTTTCTCGCCGAATCCCGCCGCGGCACACGCATTCAGCTGTCGGGCGGGCACGAAGTAGAGCGCCGCGGAGATAACCTCATTTTTTCGCACATTGCAGCCGCGAAGGATTCAACAACTGCCATCCTCACCGGAGAGTCACAATGGAATGGATGGCTATTCCGCGAGACAAGAGCAGTCGGCGCAGATGCGTGGAGCGCATCGTTGCCCGCGAGTGAGAGTCTGACTGTGCGCGCGTGGCGCGCTGGCGACCGGATGCAGGCCGGCACAGCGGTCACCCCGCGGCGCGTGAAGCGCTTCCTCAGCGACGTCGGAATTGCCGGCGCTGACAGGACAGGATGGCCGGTCGTACTCGTGGGCGACGCCATCGCGTGGATCCCGGGCGTCCGCCGTGGAGCCCTCGCCGATCCCGTTTCACCAGACGCAGAGGGGGAAGGAGGAGACCGCATCAACTATGTCTGTGAGCGCATTGATAAATGATGCCAGGCTCAAGGGCAGGCCTGTTCGTCGCATCGTTTTCAGCGAAGAACAGATCGCTCGGCGCGTGCGCGAGTTAGGCGACGAAATCACCGCCACCTACGGCGACGGCGAGCTACTAGTGCTCGGTCTGCTCAAGGGCAGCTTCATCTTTCTCAGCGACCTTGTACGAAACATTCGGCTGCCACTTCAGGTAGATTTCATGGTAGCATCGAGTTATGGGGACGCCCGGGAATCGAAAGGGGAAGTCGACCTTGTTTACGACCCGGAAACAAAACTGGCCGGCAAACACATTATTCTGGTTGAGGATATCGTCGATTCGGGTAGAACGCTGAACCGGATCGTAGGACTGCTGGAAGCCAGAAGTCCGCGGTCCCTCGAGATTTGCGCACTGTTGGACAAGAATATCGCGACGGAACTGGAGCGACGGCCGCGATTTGTGGGATTCGACGCTCCCAGTGAGTTCCTGGTGGGTTACGGCCTCGATCATGCGGAGGACTTCCGTCACCTGCCCTATATTGCGAGCTTGGTGTAATACCACTTATGAATCAGAAAACACCTCAGCAGCCGCCGCGCGGCGGAATGGGGGGCGGAAAGGCCTCCAAGTCGTTGGCGTTGTGGCTGATGATCATCCTTGTTGCCGTTCTCATGGTGCAGGTAGCCAACAGCAGATCGGGCGCCAACCCGGGCATCAATTACACCCAGTTCATGTACGAGCTGGAGCGCGGCAATGTCAAGAAGGCCATGTTGATCGATGGTATTCAGTTGAAGGGAGAATTCAACTCAGCAGTCAAGGTGACGCCGAACGGGAAAGACGTCATCAACTTCAGTCTGTACATGCCCGTGAAGGACTCCTGGGAAGACCTGCAGCTGTTGCGAGGCAAGGGCGTGATGATCGACTCCAAGAGGGGCGGCGTAACAATGGGCCAGCTCCTCTTCCAGATCGCACCATTCGCGCTGCTTATCGGAATCTGGATTTTCCTATTCCGCCAGCTGCAGGCTGGTGGCGCCAAGGCCTTTTCCTTCGGGAAATCCAAGGCCAAGCTGCTCACTGGCGACACACCCAAGGTGACGTTTGCCGATGTGGCTGGTGCGGACGAGGCCAAGGAAGAACTCCAGGAAGTCATCGAGTTTCTCAAAGATCCGCAGAAGTTCACAAAGCTTGGCGGAAGGCTTCCCAAGGGTGCCCTGCTCATTGGGCCGCCGGGAACAGGCAAGACACTTCTCGCGAGAGCTGTCGCGGGTGAAGCTGGCCGTCCCTTCTTCTCGATGTCCGGATCCGATTTCGTGGAGATGTTTGTAGGCGTCGGCGCCAGTCGTGTGCGCGATCTATTCGAACAGGGTAAGGCGCAGGCGCCTTGCATCATTTTCATTGATGAAATCGATGCCGTCGGTCGTCACCGCGGCGCTGGACTCGGTGGCGGTCACGACGAACGCGAGCAAACTCTCAATCAACTTCTCGTTGAGATGGACGGATTTGAATCCAACGAGGGTGTAATTCTCATCGCGGCAACTAATCGCCCTGACGTTCTTGATCCGGCGCTGTTGCGCCCGGGACGCTTCGACAGAACAATCGTCGTCGATGCTCCCGATCTGCGCGGCCGCGAGGGAATTCTGCGCGTGCACCTGCGCAACAAGCCCGTAGCCGACGATGTCGATGTGACAACGCTCGCACGGGGCACACCTGGCATGTCCGGCGCCGACATCGCGAATCTCGTGAATGAAGGCGCGCTGCTGGCTGCGCGTCGCAATCGCACCCAGGTAACCATGGCCGACCTCGAGGACGCGAAGGACAAGGTCATGCTTGGCACGGAGCGCAAATCGATGGTGATGAGTGAGGATGAGCGACGCCTCACCGCGTACCACGAAGCCGGCCACGCTGTCTGCACAATCAAGGTGAAAGGGAACGACCCTCTTCATAAAGTCACCATTGTTCCTCGTGGTCGTTCACTTGGCGTTGCCTTCACTCTTCCCGAGCAGGATCGCGTTTCTGTAACGCGCCAGGAGCTCGAGGCGAGTCTTGTCAGGATGTATGGTGGGCGCGTTGCCGAGGAACTTGTGTTCGGTCGCGGTTCGGTTACTACCGGTGCATCGTCGGACATCAAACAGGCAACCGGGCTGGCGCGTCGTTATGTGTCGCAGTGGGGGTTGTCCGATACAATCGGCCCCATCCTCGTTGGCGACAACGAACAGGAGCTTTTCCTCGGTCGCGAGTTGCAGCATCGCCGCGAAGTTTCGGAGAAAACCGCGCAGCTGGTGGATGCCGAAGTCACGCGCATTATCAAGGAAGCCTATGCGCGCGCGACGGAAGTGTTGACTGAGCACATGGATTTGCTGAAGCGCGTGGCAGAGGCACTGCTGGAGCGCGAGACTCTGACGGGAGTTGATGTGGCGATGCTGGCTGAAGGCGGAACACTTCCTCCTCGCGCTATCGAGGTACCGCCGCGACTGCCACCTGCCGCCAAAGCGCCCGTTACGCAGCCGAAGCCGGCCACACCGCCAATACTTGGAGGACCGGAGGTGGCGCCGGCGTGAGCACGGGCTCGGGGCGAACGTCGCAAGGCGTAGTAGCCCATCGTGCTGCCTCTGCATGGCAGGTGAGGGGGCGGGCCATTGAGTTGGACCGCCCCCGCATTCTTGGTGTGATAAACGTTACCCCTGACAGCTTCAGCGACGCGGGTAATTTTTTTTCTCGCGAGGCTGCGGTGGCGCACGCCGCACGGCTGCTGGAGGAAGGCGCCGACATCCTCGACATCGGTGGAGAATCCACCAGGCCCCAGGGCGCCACACCTGTTTCAACCCGTGAAGAGATCGCCCGCGTAGTTCCGGTCGTTGCGGAAATCATGAGCATGTTCCCCTCCTGCGTGATCTCGGTTGACACTGTCAAAGCGCGAGTTGCGGAAGCGGCGCTCGAGGCTGGAGCGCACATTGTCAACGATGTGTCCGCGTTCAGACTGGATTCGGGAATGCCGGCAGTTTGCGCGGCGCACGATGCCGGTGTGATCCTCATGCATTCGCGCGGCAGTGTGCAGGACATGTCCACCTACGAGCATGCCAATTACGGAGTGGACGCAGTAGGAGAGATTCTCGCCGAGTTGATGGAGACCGTTCAGATTGCCATTCGGCGCGGCGTGGGTAATGCAGCCATCGCAATAGATCCGGGCATTGGATTCTCGAAGCTTACATCACATTCGACGGCTGTCTTGCGCGACCTTGGCAGGTTTGTCTCACTGGGGTATCCGCTGGTCGTTGGAGTATCACGGAAGCGATTCATCGGCGAGCTGAGTGGCGTGAAGGAGCCGGCGGCACGAGTTTATGGCAGCGTGGCGGCCAATGTCGCTGCTCTCATGAAGGGAGCCATGTTGTTCCGCGCACACGATGTGCTTGCGACACGGCAGGCACTGGATGTGGCGTGGGGGATTATCTCACAAGAGGAAGACTGACCCTTGGGGCTGTTCGATCAATTTCTGCTTCTCGTTCCTGGCTGGCAGGATCTGATAGAGATATTGATTGTCGCGTACGGCATCTACTGGATCCTCCTCCTCTTCCGCGGCAACCGCGCGTTGCAAATGCTGGTTGCGATCGTGGTGCTTGTGTCGGTGTACGCACTGGCCGACCTTCTCAACTTTGACATCATCACCGCGATGCTGGGAAGGATCTTCGAATACGGAGTGCTCGCGCTGCTCATCATATTCGCCCCCGAGCTGCGTTCCGGCCTGGCCGCGCTGGGGCAGGCGCACTCCACCAGGTTTTTCCGTCACACCGAAACGATCGAAGTGACGGAGGAGATTGCAGCGGCGGTTGAACGATTGAGCCGCTCCAACAGGGGTGCGATTATCGCGGTTGAGAAGGAAATGGATTTGACCGACTACGTACAGTCGGGTTCCGCTTTGCAGGCGCGAGTGTCCGCCGATCTGCTCTCCACGATATTCACTCCCTATTCGCCCCTGCACGATGGTGCGGTTCTCATCCGCCGCGACACAATCTCCGCCGCCGGCTGCATCCTGCCGCTGTCGCAGTCCGCCATCCACGACCGCTCACTAGGCACCCGTCATCGCGCTGCACTGGGATTGAGCGAAGAAACCGACGCACTCGTGATTGTGGTTTCGGAAGAGACCGCGGCGGTTTCGGTGGCACAGCAGGGCCGACTGAAACAGAATCTCTCGCCAACGCAACTGCGCGACATCCTCGCCGGGCGTCCCGAGCGCACAACAGCCGAGGCGCCAGTAGTGCGGCTTCGGGCGTAAGCCCGGGCTGTAGACATGGGCGCATCGTTGCACAGTTGGAGAGTGGAAATTGGATATTGGAGAGGAGAATGGGGAGGGGAAATTGTGAATTGAAATTGGAAATTGGAACTTGGCAGTTTCAATTGGTCAAATCTCAATTGCGCCTCGCCATTTTCCTCTCCAATTTCCAGTATCCAATCTCCAACCTTGCGTCAGCAGCGCGCCTGAGCGCGCTGCGCGAGCGGCGATGCCAGCCATAGAGCGGTACCGGATGACTCAATCTCCGGCTTTGCGTGCCGGTTTTGTGGCCAGCGTTGTCCTGCTCATGATTTACGTGGCGACGATGGCGCCCGATGTGACCTGGTGGGACAGCGGGGAAATGATCGCCGCTGCGCATGCGCTTGGTATTCCGCATCCTCCGGGGGTGCCGCTGTATGTGTTGCTCGCGAATGTTGCGACGCGCGTGTTCTGGTGGGTGGGCCCTGCGGCATCGGTGAATTTCCTTTCGGCGCTGTGTACGGCGGCCGCCTGCGGTTTGGCTGCGGCCATTATCACCTCGCTCACACGAAGTGCTGCGTGCGGTCTGGGATCCGCGCTCTGCGCGGGAAGCATGGCGACGGTGTGGATGACGGCGACGGAGGCAGAGGTGTATGCGCCTGCACTCCTCCTTTCGGCGCTCATGTTGTGGAGTGGAATGCGAGCAGGGGAGAGCGGTGAGCGGCGTTGGATAAATCTCACCGCCTACTTTATCGCGCTGGCGGCACCGCTGCACATCAGTGCTCTTGTTGCTGCGCCAGCCGCGATCATGCTGGCTGCATGGAATGCTGACGGACATCTCCGAATTTCGCGCGCTGTGATGCTCACGGGTGTCATGTTCTGCAGCGTCGGAGTCGGTAAGGCGTCGCTGTCCTTTGTCATTGTTGGACTAGTACTGATCGGCGCGACAATGGTGGCAGCTGTCATTCCGGCGAAAGCCGGAACCCATGTTGAGGGGAACATGGGTTCCGGCTTTCGCCGGAATGACAACGTGCGCTATCAGGGAATGACGAGGGCGGGGCAGGGAATGAACGTATTTGCTCTTGCCGCAATCGCGGCATCGTGCATCCTGTTCATGCCACTGCGTGCTGCCTGGGATCCTCTCATAAACCAGGGAAATCCGGAATCGTTGCAGTCACTGACTGCTGTTCTCTCGCGGCAGCAGTACGACGTTGCTGCGGTTTTTCCGCGACAGGCGCCACTCTGGCTGCAGGCGGGAAACTACTTCCAGTATCTCGACTGGCAGTTTGCACTCGGACTCGCGCCGACGGTTTTGCCGTCCATCGCGCGTGCCGCATTTAGCGTTCTGTTCCTGGTGCTGGCTGGCGTCGGGCTTCGGAGGATGGGGAGTGCGAGTGCGAGTGCGAGTGCGAGTGCGAGTGCGAGTCGCTTGCAGTGGGCGCTGGGCACGCTTTTTTTGTGTGCGTCGGCGGGCGTTGTTCTTTATCTTAATTTCAAGGCCGGTCCTTCGATCGGCATTGGATTGATTCCCGATGATGCTCCGCACGAAGCGCGCGAGCGCGATTACTTCTTCCTTATCTCCTTCTGGACTGTCGGACTTCTTGCTGGAACGGGCGCTGTCTGGTTTGCATCACGATTGCGGCGTTTGGCTGCACCGGCGGGGTTGGCGCTCGCCGCACTTCCCATGGTGCTCAACTTTTCTGCAGCGGATCGAAAAGTGGAGCCGGATGCGAGTCTGCCGCGCAAGTTGGCCTCGGCGATGCTGGAAACACTCCCACAAAATGCCGTTCTCTTTGTTGCCGGCGATAACGACACCTATCCGATCTGGTACATGCAGAGCGCGCATCACCGGCGGCGCGACGTCACCGTAGTCACCATTCCACTGTTGGGTGCAGACTGGTACCGCGTTGAATTGGAGCGCCGGCACAAGTTGTCCTACGGCATTGGCGGGTTCTGGGTCGGTATGCCTGCAGTGATGCTCGATGTGATTGAACGAGCGCGCAGCCAGGGGCGGCCCGTGGCTGTCGCGGTCTCGGTACCTGCGCAGGAGCGCGCGCTGGCGGGAGTTGAATGGGTGCTGGCAGGCTTTCACTACCGCGAGGTGACGGAAGAAGAAGTGCGGCGCAGCCCCACGGGAGGATCGCGAATCGATGTGGTCGCGGTTGAAAGGGCGGCGACATTTGGCGAGCGCGGCATACCGGAGCGCGTCCGACCTTCGGTTGATCCCATTGCGAAGCAGATGGCGCGTATTCTCGAATGTCCTGCGCTGGCCCTTGATTGGGTTCGGGGAACTGGCAACCGTGAACTGCTTGATTCAAGCTGTAACTTTAGGTAAGATATAAGCTTATGCCTTCTCTCGACCTCTCCCGAAGGGTTGTCGAGTTGCGCGCGCAGATTGTGGAGGCCGCCGCTCGTGGCGGGCACGGTCAGGGGGTCCGGATAGTTGCTGTCACAAAGACACATCCTGTTGATGCGGTGCGTGACATTGTTGCCGCCGGGCTGTCCGATGTTGGCGAGAACAAGGTGCAGGAGGCTCTGACCAAGCAGCAGGAAGCAGCCGTGAATGTTCGCTGGCATCTCATCGGGCATTTGCAACGCAACAAGGTCAAGCACCTGCGGACTTTTGAACTGTTCCATGCGCTCGACAGTGCGCGTCTTGCTGATGCGGTGGACGCGCATTTCGGAACATTGGGTGAACGTGCGCGCGTTCTAGTGCAGGTGAACGTCGCGGGGGAGGGAACCAAGGGTGGCTATTCACCTGGGGATCTCGAGCGCGAAGCGGAGCGACTTGCAACATTGCGGGGTCTCGATGTTCGTGGGGTAATGACGATGGCGCCCCTCGATGCGGGTGAAGTGGAATTGAGACGGGTGTTCACGGGTGCGAGGCGCGCTCGAGAAATTCTGCGCGCGGCGGGCCATGAGGCAAATGACCTGTCGATGGGGATGTCGCAGGATTTCATTGTGGCAGTGGAAGAGGGCGCCACCATGGTGCGACTCGGTACGGTCCTGTTTGGAGACAGAACAACATGACGGATGATTCCTTCCATCTGACACCACTCGACGTCAGGCGATTCGAGTTTCCATCGGCGCTGCGCGGCTATGACCGTGCCCGCGTTGATGCATTCCGCGTTCAGGTAGCCGACGAAATGGATCGGCTCACCCGCCAGATATCGGAGCAGGAATCGCGCGCCAAGGGATTTCATGAACAGCTGCGCGCATTTCGTGAGCGAGACAAGGCACTCAACGATGCTCTCGTTTCGGCGCAGCAGCTTCGTGGCGACATCAAGGAACAGGCGAAGTCTGAGGCGCAGCTCATCCTGCGTGAGGCTGAGTCGGAGGCAGGTCGCATCATGGAAGCCGCGCGAGCTGAAGCAAAGAGCGTGACGGGCGACATGGTCTCGCTGGAGCGTTCGCGACGCGCCTATCTCGCGCAACTCAAAGCGCTGACCGAACGACAGCTGTCCGAGATCGAGGCGGCTTTCTCGATCACTTTTGCCCCAAGGCCGACCGACAATAATCCGCAGGGCTCGGAAAACGGACCGCCCCACGCAACACCTGTCTGGCTCAAGTCGCTCGTAGAGGAATAGACCGGGTGTTCCTGTGACGTTGAGCGGATCTTCACATTCGAAGTCCGCGGTCGATGCTGCCGTCTCGTACATCCGCAGCCGCAGCAATTTCGCGCCTGAAACAGCTCTCATACTGGGCACGGGCCTTGGCGGGCTCGCGCGCGAAATCGACGCGACTTGCGCCATCGACTACGCCGACATCCCCGGATTCTCGGTGTCGACAGTCGAGTCGCACGCGGGCAAACTGCATCTGGGCACGCTCGCGGGTAAACGCGTTGTGGCGATGCAGGGGCGCTTTCATCGCTACGAGGGCTACACTCTTCAGACGGTCACCTTCCCCGTCCGCGTACTTCGTGCGCTCGGCGCAACTTCACTGCTCGTGTCGAGTGCCAGTGGTGGCATGAATCCGCTGTGGCACGCGGGTGACCTGATGCTCATTGCGGATCACATCAATCTTCTTGGTGACAATCCTCTGATTGGCGCGCATGAGGATTTTCATGGGCCGCGCTTTCCCGACATGTCCGATCCATACAGCGAGCGCCTGCGGCAACTCACCAGAGATGTCGCGCGCAGCCTCGGTATCGAACTGCGAGAGGGAGTTTACATCGCAGTGCCGGGACCATCGCTGGAGACGCGCGCCGAGTACCGCGCCCTGCGCACGCTGGGCGCCGACGTGGTGGGAATGTCTACAGTTCCCGAGGTGATTGTGGCGGTGCAAAGTGGAATGAGCGTGCTGGGAATTACAATAATCACGGATATGTGCCTGCCTGATGAGCTGGAGCCTGTGTCGCTCGAGAAAGTGATTGCTGTCGCCTCGCGCAGTGAACCGCATCTTACCCGCCTGGTGAAGGGGGTGCTGGAGCGGCTATGACGATCGTGGACACAACGCCAAAATACCGCTCTCTCCCGGGCGACAGATCGCCCGACGATATCGAGCGCGAGATGCTCGCGCTTTGGGAAAAGGAGGATCTGTTCGGCAAGACGATGGCTGCGCGCGCATCAGCGCCGCCATTTGTATTTCACGAAGGCCCCCCGACAGCCAATGGGCAGCCGGGCATCCATCATGTCTTTGCCCGCGCGATCAAGGATCTTTTCTGCCGCTATCGCACCATGAAGGGATTCAAGGTGGACCGCAAGGCCGGCTGGGACACGCACGGTCTCCCGGTTGAAATCGAAGTTGAGAAAGCTCTCAAGATCAACGGCAAGCAGGAAATCGAAGCGCTGGGAGTGGAGAAGTTCAATCAGTTATGTCGCGAGAGCGTGTGGAAGTATCGCGGCGATTGGGAAAAGCTCAGCTCACGCATTGGCTACTGGCTCGACTATGATGATCCATACGTCACATACACGAATGAGTATGTGGAGTCAGTCTGGTGGGCACTGAAGACGCTGCATTCCAAAGATCTTCTATATCGCGGCCACAAGATTCTCCCGTATTGTCCCCGCTGCGGAACCGCGCTGTCCAGTCACGAGGTTGCGCAGGGATACGAAGATGTTGAGGACCCCAGCGTTTACATCGCTCTGGATCTTGTGAGTGCAAAGGACGGTTCCCCAGTCGCGCGACGCATTCTGGTGTGGACAACAACGCCATGGACACTCGTGTCGAATGTGGCGCTCGCGGTGCATCCCGAGCTTGGCTACGTGGAGTTGCGCAAGCGCGAAGGAGCCAGCAACGCCGCGACAATAATTCTTGCCGAGGCGCGTTGCACCGACGTGCTGGGCGATGGCTACGAAGAGCGCTGGGAAACCGTCGACTCGTTTCGTGGGAGCGAGTTGGTGGGACTGCAATACCGCAGGCCGCTGGACTGGGTGAACTATCCCGCCACTGGTGCGCACGAAATAATTGTCGCGGAAAATTTCGTGTCCGCGGACGACGGTACCGGTGTGGTGCACATGGCTCCGGCATTCGGAGCGGACGACTATGCATCGGGCAAGCGCAACGGGCTCGCTTTCCTGCAACCGGTTGATGCACGGGGATTATTTCCTGAAGACATGCCGGTTGCCGGCGGCAAGTTTGTAAAGGATGCCGACGCCGGCATCGTTGAAGAACTGCGCAGGCGTGGTGTGCTGTGGAAAGCGGGCAAGGTTTTGCATGCGTATCCCCATTGCTGGCGCTGCTCCACTCCGTTGCTTTACTACGCGCGTGATTCCTGGTTCGTGCGCACTACCGCTTTCCGCGATGAGATGCTGGCCCGCAATGCGCGCGTGGACTGGCATCCTCGCGAAGCCGGTACCGGTCGCTTCGGCGAATGGCTGAGGAACAACATCGACTGGGCAATTTCGCGGGATCGCTACTGGGGCACGCCACTCCCTATCTGGGTGTGCGACCGCGACAAGTCGCACGCAGAGGCAATCGGGAGCTACGCCGATCTCGCCGTAAAGATGGGCGCGCCACTTCCGGACAACTTTGATCCGCACAAGCCCTACATCGACGGATACAGCTGGAGCTGTGCAGCGTGCGCGAAGCAAGGTGCGCGCGGCACCATGCGTCGTGTGTCTGAAGTCATCGATGCCTGGTTCGATTCGGGATCGATGCCGTTCGCGCAGTGGCACTTTCCCTTCGAGCACGACAAGGAGTTCAGGGAACACTATCCCGCGGATTTCATAGCGGAGGGCGTTGATCAAACACGCGGGTGGTTCTACTCGCTCCTTGCCATCGCGACAGGCCTTGGTGAGGCTCTGCCCCGCAACGGACACGCAGCCAGCGGAGATGTGGCTCCGTATCGTTGCGTGGTTATGAACGACCTTGTGCTCGATGCCGCAGGACAGAAGATGTCCAAGTCGCGCGGCAACGCGGTCGATCCCTGGACCGCAATCCCGCTGCACGGCGCCGACGCGATCCGCCTTTTTCTGCTCGCCTCCAGTCAGGTATGGGTGCCGCGACGTTTTGATGAGAACGCGATACGCGAGACGGCCGGCCGTTTTCTGCTCACGCTCAAGAATGTCTACAACGGCATCTTCGCTGAATACGCAAATTTTGGATGGTCGCCCTCGGCGCAGGACCCTGTCGCCGCCGAACGACCACTTCTCGATCGCTGGATACTGTCGCGCCTCAAATCGGTGGAAACGGAGGTTGACGGACACCTCGCCAATTACGACGCAACGCTTGCGGTGCGGGCTGTGCTCGAGTTCGTGGACGAGGATGTGTCGCGTTGGTATGTGCGTGCATCGCGCAAGCGTTTTTACGATGTGGACGGCGACGAGAACCGCGCCGCATTTGCGACGCTGCACGAAGTACTCACGGTTGTCTGCAGGCTGCTGGCGCCATTCGCTCCATTCGTTACCGATTGGATGCACCGCGAGCTTGACGGCGCGTCGGTGCACCTTGCTTCATTTGTGCGTCCCGATGGCTACCCGCGTAATCCCGAACTCGAAGCGGCCATGATCGAGATTCGCATCCTCTCCCGGTTGGGACGTGCGGCCCGCGAGGAAGCGGGAGTCAAGGTCCGGCAGCCACTGTCGCGTCTGGTTTGCGTGACCCCAATGGGGCAACAGGATGTGGTGCGCTCTCTTGAGGGGCTGCTGCGGGACGAGTTGAACATAAAGGTGATTGAATTCGTTTCTTCTGCGGAGGGACTGATTTCGCTGGCGGCGAAACCAAACTTCCGCAATCTGGGTAAGAGATTCGGCAAGAGGACGCCGGAAGCCGCCGCGGCGGTATCTTCCCTGTCGCAGGGGTCCCTTCTAGCCTTCGAGCGCGGCGAGAAGGTTGCAATAGCAATTGATGGTGCCGACCACGTTCTGGAAGCGGACGATTTTGAGTTGGTTCGGCGTGCAAGTGGGGACCTGGTCGTAAGCGCGGACGGTGGTCATGTGGCCGCGATCGACCCGGTGGTGTCGCGCGAATTGCGGGCTGAGGGGCTCATGCGCGAGGTGATCAGCAAGGTGCAGCGCATGAGGAAGGAGGCAGGGCTGGCAGTGAGTGACCGAATTGCACTGTGGGTGAGGGGACATGAGGACGTTGAGGGAGCAGTTCGCACTCACGCGGATCATGTTGCGGCAGAGGTGCTTGGCCGCGCGATCCATGTTGGGGTTGAAGCTCCCGCGGACACTAACGCGATACAGACGGTGGAGCTTGATGGTCTCTCCGTTACCATCGCCATCAGAAAGGAACAATAGAGATGTCGTCATCATCTGAAGCGAAAAAACAGAAGCCCATGTCCAAGAAATCGCTCACGCACTTCGAGAAAAGGCTTCTCGAGGAGCGCGCCCGGATTCTCAAGGAACTGGGCGTGTACAGCGAGACACTGGGGAGCACTCCCCAGTCTGCCGATGGCGATCTCAGTTCCTACTCGTTCCACATGGCCGATCAGGGAACCGATGCAATGGAGCGCGAGAAGGCTTTTCTCTTTGCCAGCCAGGAAGGTCGTTATCTCTGGCATATAGACGAAGCCTTGCGGCGCATCTACCGCAGTCCGGAAACGTTCGGCAAGTGTCACAGTTGCGGAAACGATATCGATTTCGACCGGCTCGATGCGCTGCCACACGCGCGTCTCTGTTTCTCATGCAAGCAACGTGAAGAAGATGGAAAGAAGCAGTAGTTCCAACGAGCGTCTTTTCACGCGGATTATTCTTGCGGTAATCACGCTGGATGTTGTCACGAAGTTCCTGGCGGTGACCTATCTGCCTCTGCGCGTTCCGCAGGAATTGCTGGGTCAGGAGTGGATGCGGCTCACCCTTGTTTACAACAGCGGTGCGGCATTCGGACTGCGCCTGCCGGGCGGCGCCGGGCTTACCAGACTGGTCTTTACGGTGCTGACAGTGGTGGCGCTGTTTATTCTGTGGCGACTCTACGCGCAAACGCGCCCGGACGATCGTAACCGCGTCCTTGCTGTCGCGCTCGTGTGCGGCGGTGCTGTCGGAAATTTGATCGACAGAATCCGGTCCGCTGCGGGCGTTGTTGATTTCATCGATTTTGGTGTGGGTCCCAACCGCTGGCCGACGTTCAATGTGGCCGACATGGCCGTGAGCACGGGCGCAATCATGCTCGCTGTTGTGCTGTGGCGCGAAGAGGGTCAGTACCAGCGCAAAGGCACTACAGCGCCCGTTCAGCCGGGGGCATCGCTCACTCCGAGCAGCGGTGGGAATGCTCTCTGATGATGCGGAGCTTCTGAGCGGCGCGCACGAATTTGTCGTGGATGCGGGCAACAACGCGCGCCTCGATACGCTGATCGGAACGCAACTCGGCATTTCACGCACGCGCGCTGCCACGCTTATCGCCATCGCTGCTGTAACGGTCGACGGATCACTTGAGAGAGCGAGCTTCCGTGCTCAGACCGGTGCTCGCGTGAAGGTTGTGATCGCGCCCAGCGAGCGCCGCGAGGTTTCCGCGGAGGATCTTCCCGTCAACATCGTTTACGAGGACGAGAGCATCGTCGTGGTGAACAAAGCGGCGGGAATGGTGGTGCATCCAGCTCCGGGCAACTGGTCCGGGACCCTCGTGAATGCCCTCAAGGGCAGGGTGCGCAACCTGTCCCATGCTGGCGGAGAAGACAGAGCTGGGCTGGTACACCGCCTCGATAAGGATACCAGCGGGCTGCTCATAGTAGCCAAGACCGAAAGAGCCCATCGAATTCTGTCAGCGGCGATCGCCGCAAGACGCGTCGCGCGCCGCTACGCGGCGCTCTGCTGGGGTCATCTCAACAGCGATGAACTCTTTGTGGATCAGCCGATCGGGAGAGACCCGCGAGACCGCAAACGGATGGCGATCGTCAAGAGTGGCAGGGCGGCGCGCACCGATTTTTTCCGAATAGCGAGACTGGACTCGGCGGATCTCCTGCGCGCTCATCTGCGATCCGGGCGAACGCACCAGATACGCGTTCACCTTGCCTCGATCGGGCATCCGGTTGTTGGCGACGATGTTTACGGTGGTGGGGGAGGGCGACGCTTGGCCGCGCTGCCGCCTCGCAGGCATTTTCTGCACGCTGCATGGCTTCAATTCAAGCACCCGGTTACGGGAGAAGCGCTGGATTTTCGCGCGCCGCTGCCTGTTGATCTCACGTCGTCATTGCGGCACATGGCGGGGATGGGAGCAGCAGATGGAGAGGGGAAATTGGATATTGGAGAGGAGAGGGTAGAGGGGAGATTGGGAAGGGGAGGTGCGTCTCAAAACCTCGACATTCTGGAACACTTTGGCTTCTATCGAACCAACGGTTGATGCTGCGGACTCCGCTGATGGCGGGGCACCTGACGCGCGCGATCAACTGGGGAGGCTGCTCCTCTTCCAGGCGGGGGGCCGAACCTTTGCAGTACCGGCCGAAGACGTGCGCGAAGTCGTTCCTTTCCGCCGCCCTACTCGTCTTCCAGGTGCACCGCCACATGTGCTCGGGATCGTAAATCTCCGTGGTACGGTTGTGACAGTGATTGATCTGGCGCGGCGTCTGGGACTTGCCGACATTCCCACGGAGAACCGGTGCATCGTTCTCATGAATCGTGGCAACAGGCCTGTTGGTCTCATGGTAGATGGAGTCCGGGATGTGATCGTTGCTGACGAGGGCATGATCGAGCAGTCGCGAGAGGGAGGGGGATCGCTCTCTGAGCTTGCAACCGGCATCGTGCGTCTCGATGATGAAATGATTCTGCTGCTTGATCTGAAGCTTTTGGTGAAACAGGTACTGCTCTCATAGCGGGGGGTACGGATTTGAGTCATACAGTTCTCATCTGCGATGATGCGATCTTCATGCGGACGATGGTCGGCGAGATTCTGCAGCAAGCGGGATACGAAGTGGTCGGCGAGGCCGAGACAGGGCTGCAGGCTGTTGAGAAATACAAGCAGCTCAAGCCCGACCTCGTAACCATGGATATCGTCATGCCCGATATGGGCGGAATCGACGCCGTTCGCGAGATCACCAAATTCGATCCCGGCGCGCGCATACTGATGTGCAGTGCCATGGGTCAACAGGCCCTCGTTGTCGAAGCAATCCAGGCCGGGGCGAAGGATTTCGTGGTAAAGCCGTTCCAGCCGAGCCGCGTACTGGAGGCTGTGCAGCGCGTCCTCGGGTAGTGACCAGGCACTAAAAAAATGGACCTGTCGCGATACGCGGAACTGTTCCTGACCGAGAGCCAGGAACACCTGCAAAGCATCAACGAGGCGCTCCTGGAACTCGAGCGCGGTGGGTTCGATGCTGCCGCTATCGACCGGTTCTTCCGCGCGGTGCACACGATCAAGGGAATGAGCGCGACCATGGGCTACACCGCCGTCGCCCAGCTCACCCACGAGATGGAATCGCTCCTCTCCGATGTGCGCTCTGGTTCGCGCAGTCTCGATGGCGACCTCCTTGATCCACTTTTCGAAGCCACCGATGCGCTCGAGCGCGCGGTCATCGAGTGCGCAGCGGGCAACGCGGCAGCGATTGATCTGACAGATGCCGTCGCGGCAATCACCGCGGCACGCGGTGGCGCGTCCGCACAAGCGCGAGGTACGCGCGAGTTCCCCGTTGTGTCGACACCAGCCGATGCCCTCCGCGTGGAGGTGCGCCTTCGCAAGGACACACCACTTCCCGGCGTGCGTGCCTTTCTGATTGTCGAAAAGTTGCGCGCCCTCGCAGAAATTGTCGGCTTGCATCCCGAGACAGCCGAGATCCAGGGAGACGCCTTCGACGGACTTTTCATCGTCTCGGTGAAATCACTCGCGAGCCACGATACCATTCGCGATATGATCCTGGCGGCCGGAGACGTGGAATCCGTCAGCGTCGGTAGCGATTCCGCAGCGCTCGCGCCTTTGCCCGCGCCAGTCAAACTGGTCGCGCAACCTTCCCTCCCAGGGTCCGCTTCGTCCACACCCGGCACCGCTCCGGCGCAGGCGCCCAAGGGAGGCGAACGAAGCACCATCAAGCATGTGCGAGTTGAGCAGCGCAGACTCGATGCCCTCATGAACCTCGTCGGCGAACTTGTGATCGCGCGCGGGCGGCTCACGCAGCGGTCGGAAGAGCTTCACGACGCCGAGTTGGAGGACGCGCTCAACAGCGCGTCGCGCCAGATAAGCGAATTGCAGGACGAAATCATGGCCAGTCGCATGGTTCCCGTCTGGCAGGTGTTCGACCGCTTCCCGCGTCTGGTACGCGATGCGGCGCGTTCGCTCAACAAGAAGGTCGATTTCGTGATGGAGGGGCGCGACATCGAACTGGATCGCTCGTTGCTCGATGAAATCGGAGATCCTATCGTGCATCTCCTCCGTAACGCGGTTGACCACGGAATTGAGTCCATCGACGATCGCATCGCCGCCGGAAAGAGCGAGACTGGACGCCTGGTGCTGAGTGCGACCCGTGACCGCGAAGCGGTTCTGGTAACGGTTTCCGACGATGGGCGTGGGATTGACCGCGAAAAGATCACTCGCCAGGCGCGAGCAATGAACATTCTCGCAGCCGATTCCAACACCCTTTCGGATGAGCAACTCTTTTCGGTGATTTCGACTTCCGGGTTCTCCACCGCCGACAGTGTGACCGACATATCGGGGCGTGGAGTTGGTGTGGACGCGGTGGTGACACGGGTCCGCTCGCTGGGCGGCAATGTGGAACTGCGCACCGGAAAGGGGGAAGGGACCTCCGTTACAATCCGTCTCCCCCTTACGCTGGCCATTATCCGCGCGATGCTGGCCAAGGCGGGGGACGAGACCTATGCCCTCCCCCTCACCCACGTGGCGGAAACCGTGGAGGTGGACACGGCCGCCTTCCGAACCGTCCGGGGGCGACCAGTAACCGTCTTGCGGGACGAAGTCCTGCCTCTGATCCGGCTTCGGGACGTGGTGGAGCTGCCCCCGGCCCCAGACGTCAGGCGCCAAATGGTGGTTCTGGAAGTGGCCAGCAAGCGTGCCGGACTGATCGTGGACGAATTGCTGGGACAGCAGGAGATAGTCGTCAAGCAATTTGACGCGGTGAGGCAGGCTTTGGCCCTCTTCAGCGGAGCCACGATACTCGGCAACGGAGAGCTGGCTTTAATCGTCGATGTAGGCAGCATCATCTAACCAGATTTGGGGTTCCCATGATAGACGTGCGGTCGCTGAAGGTTGCCCAGCTCGACGCGCTCCGTGAGGTCGCGAACATCGGTGCCGGCCACGCGGCCACGGCGCTGTCCACGATGACGGGCGGAACCATCATGATTACCGTTCCGCAGCTGAGCATCACTCCCATTGAGGAGGTCACGGCGCACGGGCTGCATCCCGAAGAGCCGGTCGCGGCGGTGCTGATGCACATGCTCGGTGATCTTTCGGGACAAACCATGCTGCTGTTCGCGGCGGACGCAGCGATGCGGCTTTCGGAAATGATGTTGCGCAGACCGCTGGGTGCTTCCTCCAAGCTTGGCGAGATGGAGCAATCGGCGGTGAAGGAAGCGGGAAATATTCTCAGCGGTGCGTACATGAATGCGCTGAGCGACTTCATGGGACTGGTGCTGCTGCCATCTCCGCCGAGTCTCGCGATCGATATGGCTGGTGCGGTGCTGGAGACGGCGCGCACGCAATTCGCATCGGATCGTGATGTCGCTTTTTGCGTCGAGACGCAGTTCTACATGCAGGATCGCAATGAACGTCTCCGTGGTCTGTTCCTTCTACTGCCCGATGAGCCGTCGCTCAAGGCCATTCTGCGTGCGGTGAGGATGACGTGAGCCTGGCATCCGAGCGCGATCGCGATGTACTGCGCTCGTTCGCAAGGCGGATTGATCCCTCGGACGCGGGGGCGCACAACAACCTTGGTGTTCTCTATTACAGCAAGGGACTGTATGCGGAAGCCGTTGCGGCTTTTTCGCGCGCACTGGAGCTGGATTCCAGGATGCAGGTGGCGCAACGAAACCTCGAGGCCGCCTACTTCAACACCGGCTACTACGACCGTCGCGTAGGAGAGTTGCACGAGCGATTGCGGGTTGCACCAACTGACAGGGAGGCGCGCTGGGAACTGGGACGCACGTATTCTCTGCTCGGGCAGCATCGCGACGCAGTGCGCGAGCTTTCGGAACTGGTGCGCCACGAACCCAACGATCTTGGCGCGATTGTGCACCTCGGCCTGGCGGAGAAAGCCAACGGCGATGTTGAACTGGCGCAGAAATGGTTCGAGCGCGCGCGCAACATTGACCCCGACAGCAGCGTCATTCACTTCTACATCGGCGAGACGCTGTACAACCGCGGTCTCAACGATGCATCGCTGGCATCGCTGCAGCGCGCCATCGAACTCAATCCCGAAAACCCTGACGCGCACTACCTGAAGGGATTTGTGCTGGGCGACATGGGCCAGCACGAAGAAGCACGCGCGGCCACGGCACGGGCCATCAAGCTCAATCCCGCGCTATCGCGTGCGCAGGCAAACCTTTCGCTCGACAAGTACAATCCGCAGCGATATGAAGAGCGCATCAAGGCTCGCGACGAAGGAGCGCAGCGTGGCAATGGCGGCATGGGAGTATCGGCCGAGTCACAGCTCGCGCACTTCAGCCTCGGACTTGCGTTCAGGCAGAAGAATTATCTGACCGAGGCTCTGCGCGAGTACCGCATTGCACTTGAAAAGGGTGAGAGTGAAGAATTGGTACTGCAGGCGATGGCCGAGGTGCATCTACTTCGTGAGGATTCGGAAGCCGCGCTGGAACTCTACGACAAACTGCTAAAGCGCAGCCAGGAATCTCCCAAACTCTGGAATGAGAGAGGGGTGATTCTGCACCGCCTGGGAAGAATTCAGGAAGCGGTTGAGAGTTACGAGCTCGCCGCAGAAGCGGATCGCGACTACGCGCTGGCGCACAACAACCTTGGCGTGGGACTTTTCCAGCTGGGGAAGGGCAATGAATCGCTGGAGGCATTCCGCGTCGCGCTCGAGGTGCAGCCGCGCTTCACGAAGGCGCGGCTCAACATCGCTCTGCTGCTCCTTAATTCCAAACGGCTGCCGCTTGCATTGGAGGCGTATCGCAGGGTACTCAGTGTAGATGCCGAGCAACCGATCGCGTGGAATGGAATTGGCCTCATTCTCGCTGAACTGCGGAAATTCGAGGATGCGCGCAACGCGTTCGGTCGCGCGATTCAGGCGCGCCCCGAATTCGCGCAGGCTCACTACAACCTGAGTTTCACCCTTACCAATCTCGGTGACTACGACGGAGCGCTGCGTGAAACCAAACGCGCGCTGGAACTGGACCCCTACTACGTGCCGCAGAAGTTCGAACTGGCAATCGATCTGCAGCACGAAAGCGCAGAGATTCAGGTGGGGCCGGACGTAGGTGCAGACAAGCGAGTTGTGGGAACGATTGACGAGTTCCGCTTCGATGCCGACATGATGGACTCGCTCTTCTCGGAACTGGAGCCGCAGGATATCGAACAGACAGGCGCCGAGGCTGCCGGTGCCTACGCGATGACTCGTGATTATTTGTCGAAGGGTCTGCTGGATCGTGCATCTGCCGAGGCAAGTCGGGCGATCGGACGCGGCGGCAATCGCGCCGAGGGTCTGCATCTTCTCGCTGCGATCTTCACGAGGCAGGGTCTTTACGGAGAGGCGCTGGAGCGCTACCGCGAAATAAACAGAGGGGAAGCGCGCGGTCTCGAGTCGCTGCAGGGTGAGGTGCGCGCATTGTTGCACCTCGGCCGCGGCCGCGAAGCTCTGCCGGTTGCGGAGACCATGCTCGAAGCTGCTCCCGACGATGTTGACACTCTTATTCTTTGCTCAGCGGCGCGCGCATCCGCGGGTGATCCTGTACTGGCGCTGCAGGCCCTTGATCGTGCCCGCCGCCACGCGCCCGCTCGCGCCGAGGTTCTCGCGCGTACCGGCGACATCCTGCGCTCCATGGCGGATGTCGATTCGGCTATTGCCGCATACCGGCATGCACTGGAGCTGGATCGCGATTACGCGGGAGTGCGCTACGAGCTGGCGAGGTTGCTGGTGTCGCGCGGACAGTTACGCGACGCGGAACGCGAACTGGTAGCGGCCCTCGATACACTTCCCACATATGCCGACGCGACTTTGGAGCTTTGCGCCCTGCGGCGCCGCACGGGGAAGATACAGGATGCACTCAAGTCGCTCGTAGAACTTCTGACGAACGATCCCGACAACCTTAATGCGCTGGTGGCGCTGGGCGAGACGCTCATTTCGGCCGGAAGGGAGACGGATGCGGAGCGCGCCTTCGATCGCGTCCTGCGATTCGACGCCGAGAATGTCGGCGCGCTTTATCATCAGGGGTTGCTCCTTGCAAAGCAGCATCGTTATCGCGATGCAATTCAGCGCTGGGAGCGTGTGGTTGATCTGGAACCAGTGAGTGAATTTGCGCGCCGCGCGCGTCGCGACGTCAGAACGGCCTCGGATCTCACCAAGATCTTTGGCACGCAGTCGGTGGCCTGATGATGGCAATCGAGGGACCACTCCGCGAACTGGGCATTCACGATGTCTTCCAGCTGCTCGACCTGAGCCGCAAGACCGGCACGCTGCATGTGCGGTCGACGCTGCGCGACAACGAAGGCACGATGTTCTTTGGATCGGGGCGGGTGATTTACGCCAGCATCAAGAGCAATCCGCATCCGTTGGGCGAACTTCTGCTGCGCACCGGCAAAGTGGGTGAAGCAGATCTCGAACGCGCCATGGCTTTGCAGCGCGAGCGACGAAGCAGCAAGCGACTGGGTGAAGTCCTTGTCGAGATGGGAGTGATTTCGCAGCGTGAGATCGAGAGGCAGATGAGATTCCAGGTTGAGGAGGTCGTTTTCGAACTGCTTTCCTGGAACGAGGGTTTCTTTTCATTTGAAGAAGGCGCACTCGATGATCTGCTTCCCGAAGCTACCGTTTCAATCTCGACGGAGTCGCTGCTGATGGAGGGAGCCCGACGCATAGATGAATGGTCGCGCATCGCAACCCGCATTTCCGATTTGAGTCTCGTTCCAGTGCTCGCAGATATTCCTGATGAGCGGCCGGCGCAGCTGGATCTGCTGCCCAATGAGTGGGAAGTATTGAGCATGGTTGACTCCGCACGCAGCGTGAGACAGATCGCGCACGGCCTGGGTCGCAGCGACTTCGAGGTCGCGCGCGTGCTCTACGGACTTGTTTGCACCGGAGTTGTGCAGGTGGGCAACAATGGCACTTCTCCGGATGGCTCCGAGGGGTTGGTGCTTCCAGCGGATGAGTCGGGCGCTCATGCCATCATCATGAACAAGGGCGATACTCAGGAGATCGTCGACCGCGCGCGAACGCGCACCCGGAACGGGAAAGCGGTCGATGCGATTCACGATCTCAGGCTTCTGCTGCAACGCGACCCCGCAGTGGCCGCACTGCACCTGGAACTTGGTTTCGCCCAGGCAAAGGTGGGACAGTTGAGCGATGCTGCCGCGAGCTGGTTGCGCTATCTGGAACTGGAACCCCGCGCCACCAGTGCGGAGGTTCTTCGCGCGGCAATCGAGTCGGCGGGCAGGCTCGGTGTCGCCGTCGAGGAGCATTACAATGGCTGATGAAATCACCAGACTCACCGAGCTTCTCGCTCGTGATCCATCCAACATTGCTTTTCGCCAGCTCGCGGAATTATTGCGACTGCGCGGCGATCTCGATGCAGCACAGAAGGTGGCGGTGCGCGGCCTGGAGCGGCACACGCTTGATGCTGAGGCACACGCACTTCTCGCGCGGATATGCGTCGATCGTGGCGAGCTGCAGAGAGCTTTCGATGAATGGGACATGGCGCTGCGGCTCTCTCCTCTGCACGCGGGCGCGCTCAAGGGCCTCGCTTTCATCACGTACAGATGGGGACGTCTCGAGGAAGCCGAGCGTTATCTGATGGATGCGGTTTCGGCGAATCAAAGTGATGCGAGCCTCGCGGTTGCGTTGTCCAGTGTGCGCAACGCGCGAGCGTCGCTGGCAAGCTTCGGCGCCACTACAACGTCTCCTCCTCGCGGAGTAGCTGCATCCGCTCCTCCGCTGCGGCAGGCTCCGTCGTCATCTCCCGCACGTTCCGCCGCGCCCGTTGCGGCTGAAGTGCCGAAGGCTCGCACAAACAACGATCGGCCTGCGGCGCGTCCCAGTGATTGGGTGCCCTCTGCTGCGACCGACGCAACATCGCTGCGTGATCTCTTCCGCGCGGTAACGGCCGCGACGGACTTGCATGCGTTGCTCGTTGACGCGGACGGACTGGTTGTCGCAGGCAAGTTTGTCGTTTCAGACGGGAGCAACAGGGCGCAGGAAATTGGCGCGGAACTGAGTGGATTGAGTGACGAAGCCAACCGCGCCATGCGTCACTTGCAACTCGGCGACTGGAAGTCAATCACTTTTGAGTCGGCAAGTTCCGCTGTGGCGATGGCGCGCGCGGGTGGCGATTCTCTCGTTGTTGTTGCGTCTGAACACGGTGCACCTCTGGGGCTGTTGCGACGCGTGCTGGAACGCGCCGAGAAAACGGCCACCTCCTGGCTCGAAGGGGCGGGAGGGAGCGCACGATGAAATCACCGTTTGGATCCAAGCTGGACACTCTGGGGCGCATACGGGGCGTTGCCGGCGCAATGGTAGTGGGGGAGAGCGATGGACTGGTGATTGACGCCATTCTGCAGGAGGGAACGCGTGGCGATGTCGTCGCCGCGCTGGCCGCTTCGCTGTACCGGCGCGCCCGGCTTGCAGCCGGTGCCGCTGGCCTGGGCTCGCGAGGATTCCTGCAACTTGATGCGGAACAGGGTCGCATCTGCGCGGCCGGAATTGGTGACGGCGATCTGGTACTCGTTGCCATCGCGGAACCGCGTGCCAACGTCGGACTCATTCGCACAGAAATGCTGCGCGAGGCGAAAGAACCAGTATGACCGTCGTCGCAGTAGCGAAATGGACCGAAGCGCCGCTGCGCCAGTTCGTCGAGGACGCGCGCGTTCACATCGTGCTGCTTCTCAACACCAGCGGACAGGTATTGGCGCAATCTGGCTTCGCGCGGTCCATGGACGTGATGTCAGCGTGCGCGCTCGCATCCGCCATACATGCGACTGCATCGGAACTGGGCCGGCGCATGGAGGGAAAGCCATTCAGCGGTTCGCACTTCGCGGGTCACGACCGGCAATTCTTTCTGGCTCCGGCGCACAACAGGCAGGGCACGCAGCTTGTCTGCGCTGTCTTTGACAGCGATACGTCATTCGGTCTGGTGCGCATCTATTTCGACGAACTGGCTCGCGCTCTGGGCGCCGCAGCTCCCGCTCCAGATGAAAGCCGACCTGTGACAGCGAACGACTTTGAGCGCGAGCTGAATCGCAACCTCGCCGCGTTGTTCGGGAGGGCCTGAGAGATGCCTCTCGTCAACTACGCTTCGCGCGAAATCACCTGCAAGATTGTCTATTATGGGCCGGGGCGGTCGGGCAAGACAACGAACCTGCATCACATTCACGGTCGCGTGCCTGAGAATCGCAGGGGGAACATGGTGTCGCTCGCAACGGCGACTGACCGGACACTCTTTTTTGACTACCTGCCACTGGACCTCGGCGAAATCTCGGGTTTCACGACACGCTTTCAGCTGTACACTGTGCCGGGGCAGGTCTACTACCAGTCCACCAGAAAGCTGGTTCTGCAGGGAGCGGACGGCGTCGTGTTCGTCGCGGACAGCCAGTCGCGGCAGCTCGGTGAGAACATTGAGAGTCTCCAGGATCTGCATGAGAATCTGGCGGAGCAGGAGATCGACGCGCGCGCAATTCCGCTGGTGCTGCAATACAACAAGCAGGATCTTCCCAGAGAGATGCGGCTCACCGTGACTGAACTGGATGACGCACTCAATTTTCGCGAGCTGCCATCCTTCTCCGCCGATGCACTTCATGGCCCCGGAGTATTCGAAACACTGCGATCTGTGTCGGAGCTTGTTCTGCGGCGCCTCACGCGAGAGTCAAGGAGCGCGAGCGCCTGATGCTTCCCGAACCAGCGCATCGCTTCGAAAACTTTGTAGTGGGATCCGGAAACAGACTGGCAGTCGCGGCTGCGCGAGCTGTCGCCGAGGCTCCCGGCGCCGTTTACAATCCACTTTTCATTTACAGCAATTCCGGCCTTGGCAAGACACATCTCGTCGGAGCGATTGGCAATCTCACTCTGCAGATCGAGTCGCGCCTCAAGGTTGAGTATCTCACACTCGATGAGTTTGTGGACCAGATGCACGCGGCCATCGCGTCCGGCCGAATGGATGGTTTCAAGGACAAGTTCAGAGAAGTCGACCTTCTCATACTGGATGACGCGCAATTTCTCACGGGGAAGCGCGAGACCCAGAGCGAGTTACTGCGTTTGCTGGCGGCGTGGCAGCGCAGCGGGAAGCAGCTGATCCTGACCAGCGACAGACCGCCGGCCGAAATCGCCGACGTTGACGAACGCCTTCTCACTCGCCTAACGGGCGGTTTGATAGTGGACATCGGTCCGCCCGACAACGAAACGCGCCTGGCGATTCTGCGCCGCAAATGCGAGGAGCGTAGTCTGGAATTCGCACCGGGCGTGCTGGAGGAACTGGCGTCGCTGGATTTCTCCAATGTGCGCGAGCTGCAGGGAGCGCTCAACAAACTTGCGGTGCATGCTGTAGCAGGACAGGGAGCGCTGGAACCCGGCACCATACGGCAGGTGCTTGGTCTTGTGGTACGGTCAACCCCGGTACCGACCAGTATGAGCAGGGCGAGCTCGGAGTTCGAGAGCTTCCTCACCGACGTGGCGTCGGTTCTCGCCGAACAGGTGAAGGGCTGGCGCGTGCAACTTGGCGAGGGCATCGCACGATGGGCATCAAAAGGCTTCGCGACCACCGCGCTGGAGCGGGAGATGGCGCGAACCGATACGCCCGATGTAGTTGCGATTTTGAAGTCATTCGAGTTAATGGTGGAAGAACTGCGCGACCTCGAAGAGCGCGCTGCGGCACTGGATCCGTCCGCGAGTGGCAGTGCGCTCTTTCGCGATGTGGATGCCGTCGCACAGGCGCAGGAACATCTGCAGAAACTCCTGGCAGCAACCAGTCCGCCGCCTGAGCCGGCACCGGAATTCAACCGGGCCAGCTTTGAAGTGGGACCGTCCAATGAGATGGCGGTGCGTGTCAGCGATATGGTTATTGCTCAACCGGGAAGCCGCTACAATCCGCTTTTCATTCACGGTCCGCCCGGCGTGGGCAGAACTCATCTTCTCCACGCGGTCGGCAACGAACTCGTGAATGCGAGTGGTGGTGCAACACGGGTTACGATGGTCGGCGCGCAGGCATTCATCGACGAGCTGAACGCCGCGTTGTCGAACGGCGGCATCGATCGCTTCCGCGCTCAGTATCGGTCTGCAGATGCGCTGATCATTGACGATGTGCACTTCATCTGCGGAAAGGAGCGCATACAGGATGAGGTGTTTCATCTCTTCAACTCCTTCCACGGCGCAGGCAGGCAGATCGTGCTCTCTGCCGATCGCCATCCCAAGGACCTCGATGGCCTGGAAGAACGGCTGCGCTCCCGCTTCGAGGGTGGCGTTGTGGTTGGAATGGCACCGCCAGACCGGGTCGTGCGCGAAAAGTTGTACGCCAGCCACCTGAGAGAAATCGAGGCGCGGGAGCCCGAGCGTCTTTGGAGCTATCTGGCCGAGCGCCCCACGGAGAGTGTGCGGGAGACCATCGAGACCGCATACCGTCTGCGCGCGGCGGCAACCGCCGCGGGACTTCCGCTCTCGATCGAATTCGCGCGCACGGAGCTTGGTCGCACAACACCAGCGCGCGTGCAGCGCTCAACACCGGCCGAACATGTCGACACCTTTTTTCTCGACGAGGAGAAGGTTGTCTGGCGCTGGCCCAATGCCGGTGCGCGTCTCATTGAGGACATGCGCTGATGGCAATACGCGGAAGTCTGCGTGAGGCCAGCCTCCCGGATGTGCTCCAGCTTCTTTCGCTGGGCAACAAGACCGGCTGCATGAGCGTGACGCATCGAAACAACTTCGGCTACATCTATTTCGACAAAGGCCGCATCAGTTACGCGTCGATTCTCAATCGTCGCGACAGGCTGGGCGACATCCTCGTCAAGAGCGGCGCGTTGCTGCCACCGCAACTCGAGGCGGCGATTTCCCTTCAGTCGCGACAGCGCAACAAGAAGCTGGGCCAGATTCTCATGGAGCAGGGGCTCATAGCGAGAAAGGATCTGGAGCAGCACATCCGCTTCCAGATCGAGGAGGCCGTGTACTTCCTCTTCACCTGGAGCGAAGGGACGTTCAGTTTCGAGGCGGACGTAAAGCCGGATGAGGAAGACATTCTGGTTTCCATCAATCCGGAATCGCTCCTGCTGGAGGGAGCGAGGCGTGTTGATGAATGGAGCCTCATTGAAAAGAAGATTCCCAGTTTCGATCTGATCTTCGATCTGGACAGGCCCAAGCTGCAGGCCAGCGCTGCCGAACTCACCGAGGAACAGCGCGTTCTTGTAAAGCTCATCGATGGTCATCGTGATGTGGCAACGCTCATCGAGGAGTCCGACCTGGGAGAGTTCACCGTCGGCAAATCGCTCTTCGGATTGTTGAGCGCCGGCTTCGCGCATCGCGTTGGCAAGACGGAAGCAGTGCGCGCAGCATCAGCGGATGCGCGAGTGGAAGAGCATCGCAATCTCGGCGTTGCCTTCTACAAGACCGGAATGTTCGACGAGGCGATGCGCGAATTCCGCCGCGTCGACGATCTGCGCAAGGGCGATACTTCGGCGCGCTTTTACAACGGGCTCGTCATGCTGCGGCAGGGAAAGTGGAGCGAGGCATGCGACTTGTTGCAGGCCATGGCAAACCAGTCAGGGGCGCGGCATGCGGTTTATCACAACCTCAGCTACGCGCTGGAAATGCTGGGCCGCCTGGACGAAGCGCGCGCCGCGACGGAAGAAGCAATCAAACGCGGCGGCGCCGAGGACCCTCTGGTGAATACTTCGCTCGGCGCTCTCATGATGCGAGCGGGCGATGCGAGAAAGGCCGACGCGACGCTGGTGGCCGCACGACGCATGTGGGGATCGCGCGCGCCATCGGCGGCCTGGTTTCACTACAGCGCACTGGCCGCAGCGCTGCTGGGTGAGCTGGATCGCTGCATCGCGATTCTAACGGAAGGTGTGGGACTGCACCCTCATGCGGCGCCACTGTTCAATAATCTGGCGGTGGCGTACGAACGCCGCGGCAGTTTCGATGACGCGGAGTCCTACGCCGAAAAAGGATCGTACGAAGACGGCGAGTTGCCCCAGTTGCACAAGAACGTGGGGGACTATCACTACCGCGCGCGCCGCTACGAGCAGGCGCTGGAAGCCTATTCCAGGGTTGTCAAACTGAATCCTGAAATCGGCGATGACGTCTACTTCAAGATCGGCAACCTCCGTTACCGCAGGCAGGAGCACGACGATGCGGTCGCCAACTGGGAGAAAGCGCTGACGATCGATCCCGATAACAGCATTGTGCGAACCAATCTCGAAGTGTTGAGGCGCTCGCAATGAAGGAGTCGGTGAACGAGAAGGACTTCGTGACTCTCACCCAAAAGATCGCGCGCGACCGCGGTTTTTCCTGCGCGAACTACAAGGACCGCTGTCTCCGGCGCAGGATAGCAGTGCGCATGCGGGCGCGCGGAGTGCACAGCTACGACGACTACGCATCGCTCCTCGACAGCGACGGTGCCGAGTATGAGCAGCTTCTGGAGGCGTTGACGATTAACGTCACCAAGATCTTCAGAAATCCCGAGGCGTACGCCAGCATGGCGCGGGAAGTTGTGCCTTGGCTCTGGCAGTCTGCCGACCCGAGTGTTCGCATATGGAGTGCGGGGTGTTCTTCAGGCGAGGAACCGTACTCTCTTGCGATTCTCCTGCAGCAACATGCCGCGGCGAAGAACGATCTGCGCAGGTTGTCACGTTTCAAGGTAATTGGTACCGACATAGACAAGCCTTCGCTCGCGGCCGCCGCAGCCGGCAGTTACGAAGAAACTGCCTTTTCTGATACGCCGCCGGATATCCGCAAGGAGTACTTCTCGTCGGGGTATCCCGCGCAGGTGCGCGATGATGTGAAGCGCCTGACGCAGTTCCACCAGGCCGACCTCTTTAGCGACGTGTCCCCGTTGTCTCCTTATCATCTGATAGTCTGCCGCAATGTGATCATCTATTTCGATCGCGCATCGCAGGACCGACTCTTCGCGCGATTCCACCGGCTGCTGGTGCCGGGAGGGTTCCTCGTCCTCGGGAAAGTCGAGACGATAATGGGAGATGCCCGTTCACTTTTCGTACCGGTGGATGCCCGCGAGCGGGTGTTCAGAAAACGGTGAACGAGCGCCGCGTGCGAATTGCCGACTACGCAGTAGGACGGGCTGATGAATGCATCGTGACCGTGGGGCTGGGATCGTGCGTCGCAATTGTCTTGCACGACTCGCGCGCCCGCGTTGGTTCGCTGGCGCACTGTCTTCTGCCCGACGCCACCAGCGCGCGTGGCGAACAGACCAATCCCGCGAAGTTTCCTGCGTCCATAGTTCCCATCATGGTTGCGGAGTTGCGTGCCATGGGTTCCGGTGGTGGCGGTGCCCTGGTCGCCAAACTCGTCGGCGGAGCGTCCATGTTCCGCGCGCTGATGGACAGGCCCGGGATGAACGTCGGCGAGAGGAATATTGTCGCAGCGAGAAAGGCGCTCGACCGCGCCGGAATCCGGATTGCCTCAGAGGATGTCGGTGGTGAAGCCGGTCGCTCGGTGCGATTCTCCGTTGCAGACGGAAGCGTTCTGGTGAAGACGGTGCATGGAGGTGAACGTGTCCTCTGAGCGTCGCACCGTTCTCGTCGTGGACGACAGCGCCTTCATGCGCAAACTCACCAGTGAGATCATCGGTGCCTCGAGCGAGTTCGAAGTGGTGGGCACCGCGCGTAATGGCGTCGATGCGCTGCGTCAGATAAAGGCACTCGATCCCGCGATTGTCACTCTCGATATCGAGATGCCCGAGATGAATGGACTGGATGCATTGCGCGTGATCATGGCGGAATTCCCGCGGCCGGTGGTCATGCTCTCAGCCGCATCAACTGGCCCCGGCGCCGATATCACCATCCGCGCACTGGAACTGGGCGCCGTCGACTTCGTGCACAAACCTTCAGGTGCGATCAGCCTTGAGCTTGGCACCATTTCGGATCGCATCCTGGATGCGTTGCGCGCGGCCGCGTGTGTAAACATGGACAACATGGCGCGGCCCAGTGCCGAGCCCGCGCGCAGCCGCGTTCCGTCCAGAACTCCCGTATCACAGGGCGTGGAGCGCGTGGTCGCAATTGCGGCATCCACCGGAGGACCTCGGGCGCTGACCGATGTTCTGCCGCGGCTCCCCGATCATCTCGATGCGGCAGTTCTCGTCGTGCAGCACATGCCCAGCGGGTTCACGAAAAGTTTCGCGAATCGGCTCGACAGCCTGTGCGCGCTTTCGGTTTGCGAGGGCCGCGAAGGGGAGCAGATCCGCAGTGGAAATATCTACATCGCGCCAGGTGGCTTTCACATGACTGTGTCGGTCGTCAATGGCGCCGCGCACCTGACCCTGGATCAGTCGCCTACGATATGGGGAGTAAGGCCATCGGCGGATCCCCTTTTCAAAACCGCGGTGCATGCGTTCGGCAAGGAGATTGTGGGCGTGGTACTCACCGGAATGGGACGCGATGGCGCGGACGGTCTGCGCGAGATCCGTCAGGCAGGTGGGCTCGCCATAGTGCAGGACGAGGAGAGTTCCGTTGTCTATGGGATGCCGCAGGCGGCGCTCGCACGCGCTGGAGCCGACAAGGTGTCCACCCTGAGCGGAGTGGCGGATTCCATCGAAGACATGCTGCGGCAGCTCAGGAAACGTGCGACATGAGTGAGCGCGAGAAGGTGCACACACCGCGCAGTCTCGCGGCAATTCTCAACCCCGACATTGGGCGACCCGAAGGGGATCAGTCGCGCGCAGACATTGGTGCCGCGGAGTCTTCACAGACGGATGCGTTGCCCGGTACTGCCTGGCGTACACTCAGAGAGCGAGTTCTCAAGGGGAAGGGAACACTGGAATTGCTTCTGTTTCGCAGCGGAGCAGAAGTTTTCGCACTTCCACTCGATAGCGTTCGCGAAGCAATTGACGGAGCGGAGTCGCACGCATTGCCTGACATGCCGCCGCATGTAACAGGGATGCTGAATCTGGCAGGCCGGTCGATTCCTCTGTATGACGAAAAGGAGTTTCTCGGTGTTGCGACAAGCGCTGCAAGTCCGTCGGTTTTGATAGTGAAGGGAGAGCCGGAGGATTCTGGTCTCGCTGTTGACGCACTCATGAGTTCGTGCGTGGTGGAGATGTCGGACATTCGCAGAGTTCCCGCTCTTGAAGATGCGCAGGGCGCTTTTGTCGGAGTATTCTTTCACTCTGGTGATCTTGTGGCTCTGCTCGATCCAGCGGTGTTCGCCCGCCAGCGCGAACAGGCGTCGTCAGAGAGGAATTCGCCGCAATGAGTTCAGGAGTTGCACTGACGCAGATCGTGACCTTCCGTCTCGGAACGGATCTCTTCGCGGCCGATATTTTCGCCGTTGAGCGGGTGCTTCGGTTCACAGAGCCCAGGGCTATTCCCAATGTGCCGCCGTGGATTGAAGGAGTAATCGACTATCAGTCGCGCGTCGTGCCGGTTATCGATCTCAGAAAGCGTTTCGAACTCGACAACGCGACTTCGTCCGCAGCAACCCGCATGGTGGTTTTCGCGATTGAAGGCGATCTGATTGGCGGTGTGGTGGATGAAGTGCTTGATGTGATGCAATTGAATGCCAGCCAGATCTCGAAACCACCTGCGATTTTCCGCGGACTGAGTGCCGATTTCATTCTGGGCATTGCGCGCAGAGAGGAGCGCCTCGTGGTGGTGCTGGACTTCGCGCGGCTTTTCTCCACTAACGAGCGCATGGTACTCGAGAAGATGCGCGAAGGGGATGCTGTTGCCTGACTCGCTGACCGAAGGCGCTCAAAGGCGCCTCGACGCCCTTCGCGCGCGGCTGGGAACGCCGTTGCCTGAGTCGGCGACCGAGGCGATGCGCGAGGAAATTACCTGGCTCAAGAAGGATCTCGAGCGAGAGCGCAATCTCATCGGAACGCTGCTCGAAGAATCGGATGTGTTGCTCAAACAGATGGCGCACCGGCCCGCGTCGCGCAGCCACACACCGGCAGGTGCACCCGAGTTTCTTGGTGAACGCCCGACACCTTCGTCAAGAGCGGACAAACTGGGCGCCTCCACATTCATCGAAAAAGGCTGGAACCTCATCTCGGCGGGGCAGTTCGCGGATGCCGAAGCAGCGTTGCGAAAAGCCCTGGAGCTCGCGAATGACGATGTTGAGGCGCTGGCGCTGCTGGGGTGGGCGCAGATGTACCAGGAGAAATACGACGATGCGCTGCTCACCTTCCAGGGAGTCCTGGTGCGCAAGCCCGACAGCAGCATTGCGCGAATAAATATCGGATACATCTGTCTCAAGAAGAAAATATTTGGTGAGGCGATTGAACATTTGTCGAGGGTGATCCGCGGCAATTCGGACCGGAAAAGTTCGCTCTACGCGAACTATTATCTGGGACTGCTTTATTTCGAGCGTGAGATGTTCGAAGATGCCAAGAGCTTTTTTCTCGCTGCGCGCGCGCTGGGGCCGAACTTGATCGAGGCGTCGTACGAGTTGGGTCGTGCGATGTGGTTCAACGGAGAGCGCGAGGACGCCAAGCAGGCTTGGCGCGAGGGGTTCGCTGCGAACAAGTTCAGTCTATGGGGAAAACGATGCGCGGAGATGCTGGAGATTGTAGAGAAGGGAGGGCATCCGGCTCGGGATCGGTGACTCTCGGCTGTCGACTTGCGCTTGGAGTGATCCGTCATCGTCATTTCCCAGACCACATTGACAGATTTGGCAACAGGGAGTTAACCGCTAGCGCATCGAAGGAATCGGAGTCGGCAGCGCCCGCCAAGCTGTTGCCAAATCTGTCAATAAGGTCTGGGAAATGACGATGACGGATCACACCGGCCCGATTTCCGCAGCGGGAATACTGCGATCGGTTTCGGCGCTGGCCTTCTCCACCATCTTTGGTGCGACGGCCTTGGTGCTCGCGGCACAGCCGCAGGATTATTCGGCGCCGGTGCGCATTGATTCGGGCAGATTCACATTTGTCTGTTATCCAGCCGATTCTGTCTTGGCACGGTCTCTCGTCGGAATGTCAATCAAGAGCGACACATTTCCCGGGCTGCCGCGGCCGCGGGAGCGTGTGTTGATCGCCATTGCTCCGAACGAACAACGTTTTCGCGAATGGATTGGTCCCAGCGCGCCGGAGTGGGGAGCGGCGGTTGCATTTCCATCGCTCAATCGCATTGTGTTGCAGGGAAGTGGTTCGGGATCTGACGCTGGCAATCCGCGGGTTGTGCTGCGTCACGAGCTGGCGCATCTGGCGCTCGATGAATTCCTCGGCGACCTGCCACCGCGCTGGTTTGACGAGGGATATGCCAGCTACGCGGCTGGCGAATGGCAGCGTGAGGAGGCGTTGGCAGCAAATTTGTTTCTGGTGCTTAGAGGTGTTCCTTCTCTCGACTCTCTCGACGCTGGATTCCACTCGACATCCAATACTGCGCAAGCGACGTATGCGCTTTCGCACGTTGCCGTCGCCGATCTCGCTGCACTCGATCGTGAACGCGGGCTGAGCCTCTTCCTCGGCTACTGGCGCGATTCGCGTTCGCTTGAGCAGGCTGTGCGCTCCGCGTACGGGTTGACGCTCAATGGATTTGAGACGCGCTGGAAGCGCAGTGTCATGCGGCGCTATGGGCTGATTGCGATTGTGACCGACGTTGGAATTATTGCCGCAGCAATAGTGTTTCTCCTGTTGCCCCTGTACATCAGGCGACGGCGGCGCATGCGCGACAGATTGGAGAAACTTCGTGCCGCCGAGTCAGCGGCCGAAAGACGGGCAGTTTCGGAGACTTTGACGCAGCTGCTCGGGGAGTCGCAGCCGGGGCCGCCTGGAGCCCGCCGACTGGACGAAGCTGGACAATAACTTGACACGCATCTCCAAGCGCCACAAATTCTTATTCATGGCTTCGCCCGATTCCACTCAGCCGCGCCCCCGCTCATTCCTCTGGTGGGGGCTCGCCGCTGCCGCGATCATTCTGGGTTTCGCGGATCTGGCTCGCGGAGGCATTAGCGTGGCCCCGATTCTGCTTGTGTTAGGCTATTGCGTCCTCATTCCGATTGCCATTCTGAAATAGTTCCGTTCGAGCGGCGTTGCGCCATCGCGTTGCGTCGCAATTGAAGTATTGCAGCACCGAAAATTGAGACCGGTCTGTGGCAGACCGGGCGAATAGCTCAGTTGGTTAGAGCGCCTGCCTTACACGCAGGATGTCGGGGGTTCGAGTCCCTCTTCGCCCATGTCAATGAAGTTTTGGACCCGCGTCACCCCGCGGGTGTAAATGCTAGTGTACCATTGGAGGATACCAAGTGAAATCTCAACAGATTCGCGCCATCTATTTGAGCGGAGCGTTGGTATTGGCGGCGGGAACAATCGCCACTGTCAGCGCGCGCCCTTCGGCTCCGATCGGAATCGCAGCGACAGCTCCCGATGACGCCGTACCACAAATGTGCAGGAATACAAGACAACAGCCCAGAATTCTCATCCTGGTTTTCCAGGGCTCGGATTCGCTTGGGCGAATTGCCTCAGACTCGGTCAGGCAGGCGTGGGCACAAAGGGAGTGTCCGCGCTATTTCCCAGTTCCCTACGCCGATATCGCGAGTCAGTTGGGGGGTTCGGGCTTTGACCCGACGAAGGCGCTAACCGGATGGGACCAGAGTCTACTCGCCAAACTGCTTTCTGCGGACGTCGTTTTAACCGGCTCTGTCACCTCCGCTCCCGGGCGCTGGACCATAACGACAAGTCTGGCAGTGCCGACCGACCATAGAGTCACGCAGCCGCTGGAGACGATCACAGCGAACAGGTTGACGTTGGCCGCTCGCAATGTGTTGCCTGTCGTCACTGAGGCGCTCAAGGCCTACCCCGAATTCAGAAAGTGCTGGATTGCCGAGGGTGATAAGAGACATGAGGATGCTGTGAAGGCTGCGAATGCTGCTATCGCAGCGTATCCTCCCTCCACAATGGCAAGAATTTGCCTTGCTCAGGCACTTCACAATCTCAAGGCTTCGCCGGACAGCATTCTCACGGTGACCAACTATGTTCTGAAGGTCAATCCCAGGGATTATTTCGCGATTCGTTTTACGGAATATGCGGAACGCGACAAGGGCAACACGGCGAGAGCCGACAGCCTCATGATCGAGCTTCTGGCACTCAATCCTACAGACGTCGGTTTGCAGGAAGAAGTCATCAGGAAGTTTGCGGATTCGAAGAACTTCGCCATGGCACTCAAGATTGTTGCTGATGCAAAAAACAGCAATCCTGGCGCACCGGAGATTGTCAGTCTTGAAGCCACGATCTGCATGGCGACGAAAGATTGGAAGTGCGCCATTGCCGCGTACGAGGAGCTCGGCAAGTCGGCCGACACGGCTGCAGTCAACATTTCATACTTCGAGCGTTTGATCACGGCGCATCGCGAATTGAAGCAGTTTAAGGAAGCCGCGGCAGCTGCTGGTCGCGGTCGTTCCAAGTTCCCTGATCATGTTCCAATGATTCTTTATGTGTCGCAGATGCGTCGAGAGGGCGGGGACACTGTCGGAGCGATTGCGGCTGCGAAAGAGGCTCTGGCCAAGGATCCGACCCAGTTCAACGTCTACATTACCGTACTTGCATCAATGGCGTCTGCACCACCGGACGCGATTATTGAGCAAGTGAAGGGAGCCCTACCACACGCCAAAACACAGGCGGATTCGGCCACGCTGCACAATTTCGCGTTTTCTCCTGGGCAGGTCCTGTACAATCAGGCGAGTACCGTGCCCGATTCTCTTAAGACTGAAGCTGACTGGCAGAAGATCGAAATGTCGATCAAGCTTATCGAATTTGCGCACAGCATTGTTCCTGACGACCTGGACAAATTCTTCCTGTCGCTCGAGAACTACCTCCTTGGTGCGCGGGATTTCAATGCCGCCCAAAAGCTTCAGGATCCGACTACCGGAAAGATCCTGGACGGCGATAAGAAGAAGGTCTGTGACCTGACCACGGCAGCGTACAACCGTGTGACGAAGGCCCAAGAGTGGATTACCACTGGTGGTAACAAGGCCGTGGGTCGCGGCCCTACTCAGGACAACATCAGGAACATCATGCAGACGAGCAACACAATTCAAATTGCAGCTGGCACGCTCAAAGGAGCCACCTGTTAGTTTAGCGGTCATTTTCATTTCCAGCGCCCGCCGTTCCACATGGAGCGGCGGGCGCTCTGCATTTGTACTTTCCCCTCGTGTCCAACCAATTCCACGCTCCTGTTCTCCTGAGCGAAACGCTTTCGTTTCTCGCAGGGGCCCGCTCAATCCTTGACTGCACCCTGGGGGGCGGAGGACATACTAGTGCACTCCTTCGAACGGGGGCGTGCGTCACCTCAATCGACCGCGATGCCGCTGCCATCGCGCACGCGCGATCACAACTGGCTGACTCCCTCGAAGCTGGTAGTCTCACTATTCATCAGGGCAATTTTTCGCAGCCAGGTGAGATCGCTGCGCTTGCCGGCGCAACTTTTGGCGGCATCCTGCTGGACCTGGGCGTTTCGTCCCACCAACTCGATGCGGAAGAACGGGGCTTCACATTCCGACCAGGCGCACCCCTCGATATGCGCATGGGCGACGACGCCGCCACCGATGCCGCCACAATCCTGAACACCTCATCCGAACGCGAACTGGAACAGATATTCCGCGACTTTGCCGATGAGCCCAAGGCCAGAAGGCTCGCTGCCGAGGTAGTCCGGCGGCGGTCCACGGCGGCATTCGCCTCGAGCGACGACCTGGTGAATGCCATCCGTGCCGTGTTGGGACCCCGCAGCGGTCCACCCGATTTCGCAAGGATCTTTCAGGGGGTAAGGATCGCTGTCAACGAGGAAAACAGTGCGCTCGCCAGCGCTCTCCCGAATTTGAGAGACAGACTTAAACCTTATGGCGTCATGGTCGTCATCTCGTATCACTCCGGTGAGGACCGAGTGGTGAAAAACGCCTTCAGAGACTGGACCAAGGGATGTATCTGCCCGCCGCGGCAACCATTTTGCACATGCGGTCTCACTCCCATGGGTGAGACACTGACCAGAAAACCCGTCGTTGCCAGCGACGCGGAACAGCAATCCAATCCGCGCTCCAGAAGCGCGCGTCTGAGAGCATGGCGAAAAAACGGATGAACGCCCGCGGCCGCACATGGGCCGCACTCTTTCTGCTCGGTTTCGTTCTCGTAGCCGCGAGCGTCATTCAGAGGCGCGTACTCGGCACGCGGCAGGACCAGGCGAACATGAAGCTCGCAAGTCAGCGTCGCGACCTTGAGTCCGCCAAGAAGCGCCTCGAAGGCGAGATCGAGGAAGCAAAAAGCCTGGCTCGCATCGGGCCAATTGTCGAGAAAAAGCTGGGCATGCGCGCGCCAACTGAAAGTCCAACCTTTATATCCCGGAAAATACCCAGGCAATGATCGGCCCCTTTCGCCGCCCAAGCAGGCCCGCCATTGTGCATCTGGCGCTGGGGGCGTTCGCGGTTCTGTTGGTGTTCCGGTCGGCATACCTGCAACTGTGGAGAGGCGGCGATCTATCGGCGGTAGCGTCGAAGCGATACTTCCAGATTGACACCGTTGTTGCTCCGCGCGGCGACATCCTTGATGAAGTGGGTCGACACCTGGTTCAGGGCTTTGAAAGGGCGTCGCTGTCCATTGCGCCAAATCAGGTGAGGAAAAAGGCGGACCGCACTGCCCTCAGGACGGCGCTGATAAAACTTGGTGTTTCCAGCGCCGAGCTGAGAAAAGCTCTTGATACAAACGTGCGCTGGCTGCAGCTGCCTTACAGGTATATGCCCGCTCAGCTGGCAAGTATCAGAAGTCTCAGGGGTGTCTTTCCCGAGGCAATCGTGAGCAGGCAGAACTTCGCCAGTGCGGGCGTTCGCGCCTTGATCGGCCGAGTTGGGAAAGAAGGACGCCCGGAGGGAGGACTCGAGCGTATTCTCGACGAACAACTCCGCGGCGAACCCGGACTGATAACGCGCGTGAACGACCCGCGTGGCCGCCCCGACGTCGAGGTGCCCGTGGCCGTGCTACGCGAAACCACGCGCGGCAACTCGGTAACGCTCACAATAAACAAGGCGCTGCAGGGGATAGCGGAAAACGCGCTTTCTGACGCCGTGAATTCCAGATCTGCGCAGCGCGGCGACATCGTAATCATCCAACCTGCGACTGGCGAAATCCGCGCGATGGCCAGCTACAGCCCTGAGCTGGGATTCGCTAGCAGCGACATGATCGCCGAGCCGTTTGAACCCGGATCATCTATCAAACCTCTACTTGTGAGCAGGCTGCTGGAACTGCGTCGTGCAAAAACGGACGAGGTAATGGTGACCGGCTCGGAGCTGCAGATCCCCGGGCGACCGTCTCCGATCAAGGATGATCATGGCGCGCCCACGAGAACGCTCCACGAGACTATCGTTTTCTCCAGCAACATCGGAATGGTGAAGTTCACCGAGCGACTGAGTGGCCAGGAACAGTTCGAGGCGTACCGCGACTTCGGACTGGGGATGCCAACGGGAATCTCACTGCCATCCGAAGCAGCGGGGATACTGCCGTCCAAGTGGGGGCAGTTGGAAAAGGCGGCGACGTCGTTCGGATATTCGATGTCCGTCACCTCTCTGCAGCTCGCGATGGCGTACAGCACCTTTGCCAATGGCGGCGAGCTGCTCGAGCCCACACTGGTGAAGGAAATTCGCAGTCCTTCCGGCGACCTCATTTTCCGGCACGCGCCGCGTGTTGTGCGTCGCGTAATGTCGCCATCTACCGCGGCGCAGATGCGCGTAATGTTGCGCGACGTTGTGGTGAGCGGAACTGCGCAGTCAGCTGAGATTTCCCTGGGGGAGTTGGCCGGAAAGACTGGAACTGCGTGGCTGTACGATGGGGTCCACGGTTACGATGGGAAGTACACGGCGACTTTCGCAGGGATGTTCCCCGCGAGAGATCCGCAGTTCGTGATTGTGGTCCGCATCGTTGATCCCGCCGGCGCGATGTATTATGGCGGTCAAACAGCCGCCCCGGTTATGGCAGGGGTGCTCAAGGCAGCGGCGGTGGCGCAGGGAGCGGCGCTCGACGCAGGTTCACTTGTCAGCGCATCGCACGCAGTGGCGTTGTCGCCGGAAAGCAGCGGAGACCCTGACGCCGCGAGGGATGCTGATGACGGAGACAATCCAAAGGTTATCACTCCCGAGGCGCCGGAACGCAACTACAAGCGCGTGATTGTTCTGGATCAATCGGCAAGAACCCGCAGCGCGGAACGCAGCGCGCGACCCGTGCCGCGCGTGGATGGACTGGCACTGCGCGACGCCGTGTACGTGCTGCACCAGGCCGGGTTCAAGGTACGACTCAAGAACGCGAGCGAGGGCCCGGAGGGGAGCACATACCCCGTCGCCGGATCGGTTCGCAAACCTGGAGAGTTGGTACTCCTCTACAGAAGTCAGTGACCGCCTTTTCACTCAAGCGCATTGTCGCGAGCCTGGAGGCGCGGAAACTGCTGGTCTCGGCATCAGCGGATCTGCCGCGCGCGATCCAGGCGATCACAGATGATTCGCGCAGAGTTGCTGCTGGAGATCTCTTCGTTGCCGTCAAGGGATCGGATGTAGACGGTCATCAATTCCTGCCGCAGGCGCGGGAACGCGGAGCAGCTGCCGCGATCGTGGAGACAGAGGGATCCACAAGCCTTCCCACTCTGGTCGTGAGGGATTCGCGGGAAGCAGCAGCCGTCGCCGCCGCAACTTTCTATCGTTTCCCCTCGCGCGAGTTACGCATGGTGGGAGTCACCGGAACAAATGGGAAGACAACCACGGTGAATCTTCTGCGGCATTTGCTCGGACTCAGCGAGCGGCGCGCTGCATCCATCGGAACACTCGGCGTGCTTGTCGGTGGCGGCGCCGGAAATGAACGGGGGAGTTCCAGTGATGTCGCGCCGGGAGGAGGAGGGGGGAGCAACCTCACGACTCCGGGGGCGATAGAACTGCAGCGCACGTTGCGCGGACTGCTCAAGAGCGGCGTTCGCAGTGTGGCAATGGAGGTGTCTTCGCACAGTCTGGACCAGCGGCGTGTGGACGCAATCGAGTTTGATGCGGCAGTGTTCACCAACGTGAGCAGAGATCACATCGACTATCACCACAGCATGGAAGCGTACTTCGCCGCCAAGGCGCGACTGTGCGAGTTGCTTGGTGAGGACGGCGTGGCCGTTGTAAACAGCGACGATGCCCAGTGGCGCGCGCTTCCTCGCTGCGGAAGCCGACGTGTGACCTACGGAGTGGAGAGTGGAGCTGCGGACGTTCGGGCAGTGGACATCCAGTACTTCGGAGATGGTGAGGGCGGGGGGGGGGCCGCGCCTGGCAGCAGTTGGAGATTGGTAATCGGCAGCGACAGTCACGCGGTGCGGCTGCCGCTTATAGGCGCGTTCAATGTCTCGAACGCATTGGCCGCGGCCGCAGTGGCATGGGCGCTGGGGATGTCACCCGCAACAATAGCCGCGCTTCTTGCATCTGTCCCGCAAGTGCCCGGAAGGATGGAGCGCTTGAACGACAGCCCGGTGGTGTTGCGTGATTACGCTCACACACCCGACGCTTTGGAACGCGCTATTCTAGCGGTGAAGCCGTTCGCTCCCAAAGGAGTTGCAGTGGTATTCGGTTGTGGTGGAGACAGAGACAAAGGGAAGCGGCCGCAGATGGGCGAAATTGCCGCGCGCCTCGCCGATCGTGTAATCATCACGAGCGACAACCCGCGAACAGAAAACCCCGAGACAATTCTGGACGAAATCGCAGCCGGCATCGGGAAGAAGCCCTTCGAGCGGATCGAAGACAGGCGCGCCGCAATCGCGCGCGCAATTGCCGTTGCATCGGAATCCGGCGAGCTGGTTCTGCTGGCGGGAAAAGGACACGAGACGTATCAGATTCGCGGGAAAGAGCGCTTGCCGTTCGATGAAAAGGAAATTGTTGAGGAGATCGTGAGGACGGGGCAATGAGACAGTCGCTCGCCGATCGCGAGAGGCTGCAGCGCGCCAGTCCCGAACATTTCTGGACTCTGGATCGCGTTGCCGCTGCACTTGGAGCTGGTGCGACCGAACCGCTCAAAGGCAGCTGGCCGCGGGGCGCCAGGTCGCTGTCGGGGATTTCCACCGACACGCGCAGCGTTGCAGCTGATGAACTCTTCGTGGCGCTCTCGGGGGAGAACTTCGATGCACACGATTTCCTGAAGCAGGCAGCGGCGGCAGGAGCAATTGCATTGGTTGTCTCACATCCGGAGCGCGCTGCCGGAGTGAACGTCCCCGTGTACGCTGTTGCCGACACGACGGTAGCCCTGGGGAAACTGGCCAACTATCGTCGTCGTGCATGGGGTGTTGGCAGAATTGTCATTGGCATCACCGGCACCAATGGAAAAACAGGTACCAAGGATCTCACCACCGCCGCGCTCGGATCCCTGCTGGAAGTCAGCGCCACTAAAGGCAACCTGAATAATCGCGTTGGTGTGCCGCTGACGATATTCTCGCTCTCTGAAGCCGCACATGTCGCCGTAATTGAAATGGGAACGAGCCTGCCCGGCGAAATTGAAACCTTGCGTGCTATCGCCGAACCGGAGATTGCGGTCGTGACGTCAGTTGCCGAGGGGCACCTTGAGGGATTGGGATCACTCGAGGGCGTTCTGACGGAGAAGACAAGTATTTATCGCGGTTCGGCCGTGGCGATCGCTCCCGCGTCGCAACCCGAGATTGCCTCGCGCGCACGAAAGTTGTCCAGGCGGGTGATCACTGCAGGACTGGGAGAGGGAGACTTCGCCGCGTCGCGTTGGGGCACAGAAGCGGATGGTTCTGGATGGATGGAAGTGGAGGGTACGCGAGTCACCGTACCGCTCCGCGGCGTGCACAGTCTGCGCAATGCAATGCTCGCTCTTGCCGTTGCTCAGGAGGCGGGAGTGGCGGTAGCTGATGCGGCACGCGGCATTGCGATGATTCCTCAGCAGTCCATGCGATTGGAGCAGGTACCGCTTGGCGCAAATGGAGAAATGATTCTCGTCAACGATGCCTACAATTCCAACCCGGGGAGCGCGGTGGCGGCAATCGACTATCTGGCGTCCATGGATGGAAGGGGACAGCGAGTGCTGATACTGGGTGGAATGCGCGAACTCGGCGCGACGGCCGATTCACTGCACGACAGAGTCGCATTGCGTGCCTTGCAGAGTGGAATTGAACTGATAGCAGGGATGGGTGACTTTGCGGCCGCTTTCGAGCGTGTGGCGCCGGGCGACAAGCGCGTCGTCACCGCACCAGACGTCCAGGAACTGTGGGAGAAGTTGAGCGGACGCATCGAGCGACGCGCGGCGATACTGCTCAAGGCGTCTCGGGGAGTGAGGCTGGAGAGAATTGTCCCGTACATAAGGGAATGGGCGGAGGCTCAGAGTTAATGCTTTATGAACTGCTGTATCCATTGAGCAGCCATTTCAGCGTGCTGAATGTGTTCCGGTACATCACATTTCGCGCAGCCGGCGCGGCGGTTACGGCGCTGCTTTTTGCTTTCATTATCGGACCCGCGATCATTCGAAAGCTGAGGGAGCAAGCCGCGTATCAGGGGATTCGTTCGGGCACACCCGATTCCCACAGCGCCAAACCGCCGACGCCCACGATGGGCGGAATCATCATCGTTCTCGCGGGACTGTTACCCACTCTCCTATGGGCACGATTGGGCAATCGCTATGTGCAGATCGCCATGCTGGTCATGTTCTGGATGGGGGCGATTGGCTTCATAGATGATTCCCTCAAGCTCAAGCAAAAGCGCGAGGGAAAAACCAATCAGGGTTTGGTAGAGCGCTACAAGCTGTTCGGCCAGATCGCGCTGGGTCTGATAATCGGCGTCTGGCTGTGGAAGTATCCCATCTCCACGCTACCGGGCGCATCCACGACGCTGCCGTTTTTCAAGACGGCGCTCGTCGTTCCACTCACTGTGGGGTGGGCCTGGATCTACGTCCCCTTCGTGACATTTGTACTTACCGGAACGAGCAACGCTGTGAACCTCACCGACGGTCTCGACGGTCTGGCCGCGGGACTCTCCGCCATCGCGGTGGCAACTCTGGCGATATTCGCGTATGTCATGGGACGCAGTGATACCAGCACCTATCTGCAAATCCCATTTCTGCTGGGAGCGGGAGAGCTCACGATTTTCTGCGCTGCGGTATTCGGTGCCTGCGTGGGGTTCATATGGTTCAACAGCCACCCCGCTCAGGTGATAATGGGTGACACCGGCGCGCTTGCACTGGGCGGTGCGCTGGGAGGAATTGCCATCCTCCTCAAGTCGGAATTCCTGCTGCTCATTATCGGCGCGGTCTTCGCGATGGAGACTTTCTCAGTGATCCTGCAGCGCGGTGTTTTCAAGTATCGCCGTATGAAATACGGCGTCGACTACGCCAGGGCGCACCGATTGTTCCTGCGAGCACCAATTCATCATCACTTCGAACTAAAGGGGTGGCCTGAACCGCGCGTGGTTGTGCGTTTCTGGATTCTGGGTGTGCTCTGCGCGCTGGTGGCGATAAGCACGCTCAAACTCAGATGATTCCCGAGCAGTGGCTGCGCGGTGAGGTGGCCGTAGTAGGACTCGGCAAGAGCGGACGAAGCGCGGCGACGCTACTGAGTCGTCACGGCGCGCGGGTATACGCGTCGGATTCAGCAAACGGCGATGAAGCCCGCAAGAATGCCGCGCTGCTCGAAGCGCTGGGAGTTAGCAGTCAGACGGGCGGGCACGATCTGGAAAGGATTGCGAAGGCCGCGCTCGTAGTCGCCAGTCCTGGTGTCCCACCTGAAGCGTCGGCCCTCGCGGCTGCGCGCAACGCAGCCGTTCCAACAGTCAGCGAAGTCGAAGTCGCGCTGCACGCGCTCTCGCAGTCGCGCTACATCGCCATTACCGGAACGAACGGAAAGACGACCACCACCGCGCTCATCGGCCACCTCTTGCGCGCCATGGGCTACGTAGCCGTTGATGCCGGCAATATTGGAACTCCGGTTTGCGACGTAGCGATGATGGAGAGCCCACCCGCGTGGATTTCGCTGGAAATGTCATCCTTTCAGTTGCATGACACACCCGGGCTCAATCCCGTGGTCGGTGTGCTCACGAATCTCAGTCCCGACCACCTCGATCGTTATGCGTCGGTGGAAGATTATTTCGCCGACAAGGCGCTGCTCTTCGCCAATGCAAACGCGGATTCCAAGTGGGTCATCAACATGGATGACAAGGATTCCCTGCGGCTGAGCGAGGGAGTGAAGGGGCATGTCAGCCGCTTTTCGCTGGAGCGATCCGAGGCCGATGCCTGGTACGATCGTGACTCACACGAGCTTGTCGTGCGGGGAAAGCGTCTGATTCAGAGAGATCAGCTGGCTCTGCTTGGAGATCACAACGTCGCTAACGCGCTCACAGCGGCGCTGGCGGTAATGGTGGCCGACCCGCGGCACGAGTCCACGGAGATGCAAACGCGTCTGACGGACGGCCTGCGAACTTTCCGCGCGCTCGCCCATAGACTCGAGCCAGTTGGAGAATACAGTGGAGTTCTGTGGATAAATGACTCCAAGGCAACAAATGTGAGCTCGACATTGATGGCAGTGAGATCGATGTCGCGACCCACAATTCTTCTGCTCGGCGGCAAGCACAAGGGTGAACCTTACACCTCACTTGCTGTAGATATCGCGCGGGGGTGCAAGCTCGTCATTGCATATGGTGCCGCGGCGGATATTGTCGAGCGCGATCTTGGCGGCGCTGTTCCGCTGAAGAAACTCGGTTCTTCATTCGAAGAAGTGATTGCCGCGGCGCGCGCGGCCTCAGTACCAGGAGATACAGTTCTGCTGTCGCCGGCATGCGCCAGCTACGACATGTTCAACAATTATGAGGAACGCGGGGCTCTCTTTCGATCCCTGGCGGCCGCAAAAGGAGAGGGAAGGTGAGCGAGGCTGCAGTTCGGGAGCGGTGGGCGATGAGCGTCGAGGCCAAGGCGCTCTTTCTCGTGACTGGGGTGTTGCTCGCCTTTGGACTGTCGGTGTTGTACAGCGCCAGCGCGTCGGTCGCTGGCGGAGCTGGGATTGTTCAAAAGCAGATCATGGGTGCCTGCATGGGGATGGTCCTCCTGGCCCTGGCCTCGAAATTTGATGCGGAAAAATGGACCGCTCTCGCATGGCCGATGGTGGGCCTCGCTGGGTTCCTGCTTCTACTGGTAATTCTCCCGTTCATGCCGAACTGGATGACCCCCGCAAAGCTTGGCGCGAACCGGTCGCTCGGAGTTCCAGGGCTTTACGTGCAGCCATCGGAGTTCGCCAAGTTTGCGGTGATCGTGTGGACCTCAATGCTGATCGTGAAGAAGGGTGACAAGCTTCGCCATCTGTTCAAGGGACTCACTCCATTTCTCATCGTTGTCGGAACGCTGGCGCTGCTCGCCGGCCTCGAGCCGGACGTCTCGGTCGCGCTGACGCTTCTTCTGATCATGGGTGTCATTCTCTTTGCAAGCGGAGCGCGTGTCGGTCATTTCCTTTTTCTCGGCGTGCTGGGATTGCCGGCTCTGCTCCTGGTGTTTCAGAAGTTGCCGTACGTGATGAGCCGCCTCGATGCTGTGCTTCACCCGGGTGGCGGCAAAGGGCAATTGTCCAATTCCGTGATCGCGGTCGGCTCGGGAGCATTGTTCGGCAAGGGCTATGGACAGGGGATGCAACAGGGAGGGTGGGTGCCACTCGGCCACAATGATTTTATCGGGAGTGTGCTTGGTGAAGAATTCGGCTTTGTAGGAATGTTGTTTGTGGTGACTGTCTTCGCGCTGTACGGTTATCTCGGGTTCAGAATTGCGCAGCACGCGCGCACACCGTTTCAGCAACTGGTCGCAACCGGGATAACATTCACAATGCTGTTCACGGCATTTGTGCATCTGGGCGTTGTTATCGGGATAGTGCCCACCACGGGGCTGACACTGCCATTCTTTTCTTCCGGACTTTCCAATCTGCTGCTGTCCTTTGTCATGACGGGCATCCTGGTCAACATCGGCAGCTCGCGCGAGCGCGTCTACGGCACTAACCCAGAAAGCGCTCAGCGAGTACAGGTGGCGAGTACGGCGTGAGAATTCTCTTCGCGGGCGGTGGAACTGGTGGACATCTTTATCCGGGGCTTGCGATCGCGCGGGCCCTGGTGCGTTTGGAGCCGGGTGTAAAACCGTTTTTCATAGGGGCGCAGCGCGGAATCGAGCGCGATGTCCTCCCCACAACTGAGTTCGAGCACGAGCTGCTGGATCTGCACCCTCTTTACCGCAGGCGCCCCTGGCGCAACTGGTACACTGTGACAGGCGCGGCGCGCTCGTGGAGACGTTTGTCGGGCATCCTGAAGCGCCTGGAGCCCACCGTGCTGCTCGGTACCGGTGGGTACGCGGCCGGTTTGGCGCTCGCCGCAGCGCGATCAGCGCGCATTCCATATGCGCTGCAAGAGCAGAACAGTTTTCCAGGGCTCACCCAACGGTTTTTCAGCAAGGGCGCGCGCGAGATCTATCTGGGATTCCCGGAGGCAGGGCAATACCTCAAGCGGGGACGCGGAACATCGGTGATCGACACGGGCAACCCAATCGAACCGCCTCCAGCAGAGCGCCTCGACCGGGAGGCTGCCCTCAAACAGTGGGACTTTCCTGGCAATGCTCAGCGTGTGCTTCTTGTTGTTGGCGGCAGTCAGGGTGCGAAGCCGATCAACAGTGCGGTTGCCGCTGCTATCAACACTCTCAATAGTGGCGGCACGTATGTGATATGGGCAACGGGAACCGCTCACTTCGATGAGTTTCAGCGACTCAATTCTGAGAAGACGCGCGTCGTCGCGTATCTATCTCCGATTGCGAAAGCCTACGCGGTTGCCGACTTCGTCGTCTGTCGCGCGGGAGCAATTACGACCGCCGAGTTATGTGCGTGGGGAATACCGAGCCTGTTGATTCCATTGCCGACAGCTGCGGCGGATCATCAAAACGCAAATGCGCGCGCGCTGGAAGCTGCGGGATGCGCGGTTGTAATGTCGCAATCTGAATTGAGCGCGGAGCGTCTCGCAGCGCAGCTGCGACGCATTTTTTCCGATGAATCCAGTCTCGAAAAAATGCGAGCCGCGGCCCGTTTGCGAGGTCGCCCGCAAGCAGCAGAAGATATTGCAGCAAGGCTACTTGAGATGTCACATGTTAAGTAATATGTCACTAACGGTCGTCATTCCGGCGAAAGCCGGAATCCATTTTTCGACGTCCAACATGGATTCCGGCTTTCGCCGGAATGACGGACGCAAGTGTCACTGCTGAACTCGAAAGACAAGCGCCCCATTCACTTCGTCGGAATTGCGGGCGCGGGGATGAATGCGCTTGCAGAATTGTTTGTGCGACAAGGCGCTGCAGTCACGGGCTGCGATCTCAATCCCGCGGGATTTGAGAATCTCTCGCGCCTCAACGTGTCAGTACAAAAGGGCCACGACCCCTCGCACATAGACGGAGTGCGAGCGCTCGTTATCTCCTCCGCAGTCCCACGGACGCATCCGGAAATTGTGCGCGCGACCGAACTCGGCATTCCGGTGATTCGCAGAGCGGAAGCGCTTGCTGAAGCCGTGAGCGCCGGTCGCCTCGTCGCTATTGCCGGAACACATGGCAAGACAACAACAACGGTCATGACGACCATCGCGCTCGCAAGCGCAGGTATGGATCCGACGGGAGTAGTGGGAGGGCGGGTGAGCGCGTGGGGAGGAAACCTGCGCGCCGGCTCCAACGAAGTGTTCGTCGTGGAAGCGGACGAATACGACCGCTCCTTTCTTGCGCTCTCCCCGGACATCGCTGTGATCACCAACATCGAGGCCGACCACCTCGACATCTATCGCGATGTTGCCGACATTCACGCCACCTTCGAACAGTTCGCGTCGCAGGCACGCTGCGTCGTTCTTTGCGCGGACGACGAAGGCGCCCGCGCCCTCAAGGCGCCGTCACGAGCCCGACGCGTTCTCTACGGTGTTGAGGGGGAAGCGCGCGGTGCTGAAATCAGCGCGCGTCACGTTGCGTTTAGTGGAGCAGGTTCGACTTTCAAGGTGTACGCCGAAGGTGGCGCAAAACTTCTGGGAACGCTGCAACTCTCTGTTCCTGGCTTGCACAACGTGCGCAACGCGCTCGCAGCTGTTGCGGCTGGACTTGAGCTTGGGAAAACTCTCGATGACCTGGCGCCCGGCCTGGCGTCATTCCGCGGGGTGGAGCGGCGCTTCGAAATTCTGGGCGACGCCGGCGGCATCACTGTGGTGGACGATTACGCACACCATCCCACTGAGATAACCGCAACGCTGGACGCTGCCAGACGAGTGTACCCGGGGCGTCGGATCGTTTGCGCTTTTCAGCCGCATCTCTTTTCCAGAACGCGTGACTTCGCCACCGAATTCGGCGTGGCGCTGGCCGGCGCAGATGCGGTTCTTCTCACCGAGATTTATCCGGCGCGCGAACGTCCCATCGAGGGAGTGGACGCGGGCCTTATCGAAAACGCGCTCAGGAGCGCGGGTGGAACGCTTGCCTGGCGCGGGCCGCGCGACGCGATCGTCGAAGCACTGCGTGCCACTACGCGAGCGGGAGACGTAGTCTTCACCGTTGGCGCCGGCGACATCACTGCAGCCGGCCATGAATTGTTCGAGCTGTTGAACAAAGGGGAAGGATGATCGACACCACACTCTGGAAACGGCGAGCGCTGCGCGGCGGGTTGATCGTGCTGGGCGCCATTCTCGCTGTGAGTCCGTGGTGGGGGCCACGCGCACTGTCGCACCTCTCGTTCTTCCGGATGCAGCGGGTGGAGGTGCATGGTCTGAGATATCTGGCGGAGTCGGAGCTGCTGGAGCACCTCGCCGTCGACACGTCGCTGAGCATCTGGGTGGATCTGCATCCTTTGCAACAACGCCTCGCCGCCCATCCCCAACTTCTCTCGGTGCGCGTCTCGCGCAAGTTGCCTGGCACCCTTGTCGTGCGGGTGCAGGAGCGCCAGCCAGTTGCAATCGTGCCTTCAACAAAAGGCTTTCTCGCCATCGACGAACATGGAGCGACGATCCCTGTCGATCCGGCAAGCGGTGACGTGGACGTCCCCATTCTGCAGAACAAGGCGGATACCTCGCTGCTGAAGCTCCTGGCGGAACTGAAGAAGCATGAGCCGGCGCTGTATCAGCGTATCAGCGAGGTCTCCCGAGTCGGCAAGAACGAACTGCGAATCGACTTGAAGACAGTTGCGATTCTCGCAATGTCGGATGTCACAGTTCAGCGGCTGCTAGATATACTTCCTGTGGAACGCGATCTCGCGGGGAAGGGTGTGCGAGTCGCTGAACTGGATCTCCGTTTCCTGGGAAATGTGATAGCCCGACCCAAATGAACATCGACCGACTGGTAGCCGCGCTGGATATCGGCTCGTCCAAGACAACTGTCGTCATTGCCGAAGTGCTGGGAGATTTGCCCAAGCGACCAGTTCTCAAGCTGCTGGGAGTGGGACAGACGCGCACCGCGGGTCTGCGCCGCGGCGTGGTCTCCGACATCGAGGAGACCACGCAATCCATCCGCAAGGCGATGCAGGATGCCGAGCGCATGTCCGGCGCGACGGTGGAATCTCTCTATGTGGGAATTGCCGGTGAGCATGTTCAGGCAATGACCAGCAAGGGCATTGTCGCGGTGAGCGGCGATGAAATTGCCAAATCAGATGTCGAGCGGGTGAACGATGTGGCTCGGGCGCAGGCAATCCCACAGGACCGGGAACTCCTGCACGCCATCCCGCAGGAATACACCGTCGATCGCAGCAACGGAATCCGCGATCCCATCGGCATGGTGGGAATGCGACTCGAGACGGAGATGTACCTCGTCACGATTGGCAGCTCTCCCGCGACGAACCTGCGCAAGTCCGTCGAGAAGGCCGGCTACAAGGTGAAGGAGCTGGTCGTCGAGCCCCTTGCGAGCGCGCTGGCCGTCCTCACTGAAGACGAGAAGGAACTCGGTGTCGTGCTCATCGAAATGGGTGCAGGCAACACCGACTTCGCGGTTTTTCACGAGGGAAAGATCCGGCACCTCGGCACATTGAGCTATGGCGGCGCCAATGTCGCCAACGACATCGTGCACGGCCTCGGGCTCACGCAAGCCGACGCCGAACGTATCAAGGAGCGCTATGGCTGCGCATACGAGCCCCTCGTTGATGCCAGCGAGGTGATCGAACTGCCGAGCACCGTTACTCAGGGCTACAGGCAGATTCCTCGCGAATTGCTCGCCCACATCATCCACCAGAGGGTGGATGAGATCTTCGAATTGGTGCGCAAGCAGCTGGACGAGGCGGGCCTTCTGACTCGCCTCCCCGCCGGAATCGTGCTTACGGGCGGCGCGGCCTCAATGCAGGGCGCGGCCGAGCTGGCAAACGATGTGTTCGGACTGGGCGTGCGAGTTGGCTCACCGGCGATGAATCTCGACGGACTGAAGGATGCCGTGGATGCTCCGCGTTTCGCGACCGTAGTGGGCCTCGCGCAATTTGGCGCGCTGAGAACCTCATTGATCGGCGGGCAGAAAGCGCGCAGGGAACGGACTGTCGGCACCCCGCAGGCCGTCGACAAGATCGCGCAGCGCGTGAAGACCTGGCTGCAGGATTTTTTCTGATTCTGGCCATATCATAAAGCTGCAACCGCGCTACAGTTGTGGATAACACGAGCGTGTTGATTCCGCGTTTCGATCGTCTTGTAACTGTGGTGCTTCCGGCAAAAGAAAGTATATTGGGCGAGCATTTTTCCGCCCTTTGCCGCGGGTGATTCCGGAGCAGAGCAGCACCGCGGAAAAGAAACACGACCTGGCAGTGTTCCCGTGGTTCCGAACTTGTACCCCGACTGAATTGGAGTCTGACTCGCAATGAAATTCGAGTTGGAGGAGAGCACACCGCGTAGCGCCCGCATGAAAGTCGTCGGTGTCGGCGGCGGTGGCGGCAACGCGGTGAATCGCATGATAGAGGAACGCCTCGAGGGTGTGGAGTTCATCTCCGTCAACACCGATTCGCAGGCGCTCAATACATCGAAGTCCGACCACAAGATTCAGATTGGCAAGAAACTCACCCGCGGTCTGGGTGCGGGTGCACGTCCCGAAATCGGGCGTCAGGCCATAGAGGAAAACCGGGACGACGTCCTGCGCGCATTGGCCAACGCTGACCTTGTCTTTGTCACTTGCGGCATGGGTGGTGGAACCGGGACCGGTGCGGCTCCAGTGGTTTGCGAGCTGGCCAAGGAAGTCGGCGCACTCACCGTGGGAATCGTGACCCGCCCCTTCCTCTTCGAGGGACGAAAGCGGATGCGCCAGGCGGAGATTGGGATTTCCGACATGCGCAGAAACGTGGACACGATGATCATCGTGCCCAACGAGCGATTGCTCGCCGTCGTGGGCAAGAGCGTTCCATTCCAGGATGCGCTGAAAAAGGCGGACGAAGTTCTCCTTCATGCGACGCAGGGCATCTCGTCGCTTATCAGCGTGACGGGCTTGGTGAACGTGGACTTTGCCGATGTGCGTACCGTGATGGAGCGCGGCGGTTCCGCTCTCATGGGCACCGGCATCGGACGCGGTGAGAATCGAGCCGTGGAGGCCGCACAACAGGCGATTTCCAGTCCCTTGCTCGACAACGTGTCGATCTCGGGAGCCACGGGCGTTCTGGTGAACATCACAGGTGGAACCGACCTCACGCTCGGCGAAGTTCACCAGATCAACGAAATAATCCATGACGCTGTTGGGGACGAGGCCGAAATTATTTTCGGCGCCGTTCATGAGCCGGCGATGCAGGGTGAAATCAGGGTTACGGTCATCGCCACTGGCTTTGATCGTGAGGCGTCCGGTTCAGCTCCGGCCATCTCCACATACGATCCGACTATTGTTTCGCCGCCACGTGGCGCGCCTGTAATTCCATTCCCCGCGCCGCGAGTTGCGCGCGGTGGCGCGCCACCGGCTACCAGAATCACTCCGGCCAGCGACATTGCACGGCGCCTCGGTCAGACCGCTCAGCAGGCACCCGCAGTGGAGAAGTCGAAGGACGGCGCCAAGGATGATCTGAGCGACATGGAGATCCCGACATTCATCCGGAGACAGATGGATTGAAGAACGCTGCGTTCCGGCTAGTTGCCTATTCGACGATCGGCTTTCTCGCCCTCGTCGCACTACAGATGGATCCGCCGGCGAGTGCATCGCCGGCGGATCGTTTCTCAGCCATCAACAGTTCAGACCCCGCGCCGGTCTGGCAGACGAGCGCGGATACACTGAACAGAGGGGAGACCCTGTCCGAACTGTTCGAGCGGATGGGTCTGGACGGCAGCAATGCCAGCGATGCAATTCGCGCAAGCGCACTGGATGCGCGACGGGTACCGGCGAACCTTCCGGTCATCGTCAAAACGATGCACCCCGATTCGCTGCCTTCCGAGATAGTGCTCAACCTGGCGATCGATCGCTTCGTGCGACTTACGCGCACCGATAGCGGCTGGGTGGGCAAGGATGAGACCCTCCCCTGGGAGATGGATACGGTCGTAGTGCGTGGGCTCGTCCAATCGAATCTGTACGCTGCGATGGATTCGGGTGCCAGCAAGGTCATCACAGCTCGCGCCCGAAACCTTCTCACCGAATCGCTGGCTTCGTTGTACGACTACCGCGTCGACATGAGCCGTGACTTGCAGGTGGGAGACCAGTTCAGCGTTGTCTTCGAGAGGCTCACCGGTCCGGGCGGGGTCGAAAAGGTGGGCAACATCCTCGCGGCGAGTATGACCTTGTCGGGCAGAGAGACCCAGGCGTATCGCTTTCAGGCAAGTGGAATGGACGGCATGTACTTCGATCAATCTGGTCGTCCCATGAAGTCGGGATTCCTGCGTAGTCCGCTCGCATTCACTCGCATTACGTCCAACTTCGGGCTGCGGAAACACCCCGTACTGGGCACCTGGCGTAACCATGCAGGCACCGACTACGGTGCGGCCTCAGGTACTCCGGTTCGCGCAATAGGTGATGGTTCAGTCATCTTTGCTGGATGGCGTGGCGGATATGGGAACGTGATAGACGTGCGGCACAGGAACGGATTCGTGAGCCGCTATGCGCACCTGCGCGCGTTCGCCAAGGGGATTCGCTCGGGGATGCCTGTGAGTCGCGAGTCGACGATAGGCTATGTGGGGATGACGGGACTGGTAACAGGGCCGCACCTGCATTTCGAGCTGCTCGTGAATGGTACTCAGAAGAATCCGCGGACATTGCTCGCGAATGTGCAACCCGAGCGACCGATCCCGGCAGGCGAGCAGCCGCGCTTTGTACTCCTCCAGTCCCGCTTCACTTCGGCGCTCTTGACCGGCATGGGAATCGTGAGACTGGTGCAGAACCACCCAGATTCCATGTGAGTGGTGACAGGTCCGGCGGACCTGTCCCCGGTTGGTTGGCGACATGCTGAGCTGGCTTGTCGCGGTGCTGGTGGCAGGTGGCGTCACCTTTCTCTCGTATGGCGCCTCTCACACGCGCCGCCGCTCCTTGCAGTCTCTCGCGGCTGCGCTGCGAGCGCTTGCGATAATATTTCTCGTCGCAGCGATACTCGATGCACCGCTCGGCTTCGCGGGTGCACCGGCCCCGATTGTCATTCTTGATGCGTCGTCAAGCTGGGTGCGAGGGGGAGATACCAGCGCGTGGAAGGCCGCGCTCAGGGCCGCGCGCTCCCACGTGAGGGACTCGGTTCTTCTCTTCGGCGATTCGGTGCGATCGGGTGCTCTTCCCAATGAGCCGGGCGATTTCGCGTCGCGCCTGCAGCCCGCGCTTCTCCGCGCGCTGGGCTCCGGCCGTTCAGTGGTTCTGATAACCGACGGCGAGATAGACGATCAGCCGTCGGTGCTCGATGCCTTGCCAGGGGGATCGAAGATCATTGTGCCGGAGCGCAGTGCGATTGCCGATGCCGCTGTCGTCAGTGTAGACGCACCGAAATACGTGACGAGTGGCGACTCGCTATCGGTGCGTGTGTCGCTTGCCGCTGGTCAGGGCGGGGCACAGGCAGGGAACATCACGCTTCTCCTCGGTGATCGCATCATCGCTGCATCCAAAACAGACTCGATGCCGCCGCAAGGCGAACAGGTAATCGTGCTGCGCGGATTCTGGGACGGGCGCGACAACGGACCCATGCTGTTGCGCACCATTATCGTTGTTGTCGGTGACAGGGAAGTGCGCAACGATACATTGCTGAGCGCGGTGGAGGCGTCAACGACTCCCAGTGTGGTTTTCGTTTCCACGTCGCCCGATCTTGATGCGCGCTACGCGCTGTCGGTGCTGCGAGGAACGCTTTCCCTTCCCACGCGCGCCTTCTTGCGAGTATCTCCGGGCAACTGGCGGCTCGAGGGACCGCTGAGTCGCGTTGACGAAGCGGAGGTACGTCGCTCTGTCGCGGACGCACCCGTGGTGATTCTGCATGGCGACACCGCGCTCTTTGGTCAGCCGCGCTCCAACACGCGCGGCGCACTGGCGCTCTTCTCCACTGCAACCGACGGGGGAGACTGGTATCCATCAGGCTCTCCCGCTTCACCAATTGCCGGAGCGCTCTCTGGAATCCCGTGGGACAGTCTGCCGCCAATAGAAGTATCGGCACGACTTCCCGCCGGAAACTGGGAAGCTCTGGAAGCACGCCGCAGTCGACAAACAGAACGTCGCCGAGCGGTGAGCGGAACAGACGAACCGCGCCGCATCGCCGTGATTGGCGCCGCAGGATTATGGAGGTGGGCATTCAAGGGCGGCGTGAGTGGCGATGCATTTGCCGCGCTCTGGGGAAGTGTATTCGACTGGCTGGTCGCCGAGCGTGCCGACGACCGCCCCGCATCGCCGGCATCGTTGTACTTTCGCGCGGGCGAGCCGATTGTTTGGAAGCGCGGTTCCAAAGCTGATACCCTCGTGCTGGTATCCGTGACATCGCGTCGTGCGGGAGCGACGCCTGACACGCTGCAACTTCACTTCGGTGCGACTGGAACGACAGCATCATCTCCTGCGTTGCCGTCGGGGGTGTACGATGTCACATCGTCTGGTGGAGCATCACTGCTTGTTGTGAATGAATCCTACGAAGTGGTTCCGCGGCGGAGCAATGTTTCTTCGGGCGAAGTCACGGGAGTTTCGCCCGCGGGGGAGCGGCGCGGGTCGCGGAGGTCGGGTGGGGTGTTCATCGTGATTGTGGTGGTGCTGTGTGCTGAGTGGTTGCTTAGGCGACGGCTTGGTCTGCGATAACGGGAATTGCCACTTTACTGCGAAACACATTAACAGCGAAACACATAAACAGCGAAACACACTAACTGCGAAAAGCATTATCTGCGAAAAACGCGAACTGCGAGAAATTGGACCGCGACTTTGGGAGGTAAGGTGGGGTGGGGTGCGGAGGAAGGGTTATGCGCGCGGCGAAATGATGACGCGAATCATTCATTACTTTGCAGATTCTGGGATGCACAATCCAAGGGATCTGCGAATGTGGCATCTCGCCAAAGATATTTCGGTGGAAATCTGCAAGCTATTTCCACCGAAGGTTTGCCGGCGTGCGCCCGGGTTCAGGGGCCAGATTACGCAGGCAGCCGACTCGGTCGGGTCCAACATAGCCGAGGGTTGTGGTCGAGACAGCGATAAGCAGTTTCGACAGTATCTCAGCCAGAGCATGGGATCACTGTTCGAGGTCGACCATTGGCTCGATACCGCTGTTGACAAGGGCATGCTGGCGCGTGCATCTCACCGGAGATTGACTAGGCGCACCGCCGTTCTGAGGCGCATGATCGTTTCCTTCAAAAAGGGCCTCGACGACCAAGACCCCCCGGCCTCCAACTGACAGCAGCAGTCAAAGTCGCGTCCGCCCTCTTCGCACTTCGTGTGTTTCCCCGCCTATGTGTTTCGCGGTTAACGTGTTTCGCGGTTAACGTGTTTCGCGGTTAACGTGTCTCGCGGTTAATGTGTCTCGCGGTAATGTGTCTCGCGGTTAATGTGTCTCGCGGTTAATGTGTTTCGCGGTTAATGCGTTTCGCGGTTAATGTGCTTCGCGGTTAGTGTGTTTCGCAGTCAATGTGTTTCGCAGTCAATGTGTCTCGCAGTCCATGTGTTTCGCAGTCCCCCGATTCGCTCCCCCGCTGGCTACCTTACAGGACCCAGCAACTTCAATCCAAGCTCAATTGGCGCGCCTCTTTCAGAAAAAGACCGACCTCCCGTCCCGCTCCCTGTGGCAACAAATCAAGGACATCGCCCTCAGCGATGTCCGTGTCATCGTCCAGGGCGGCGTGGATGCGGGCTCCCTCGGTCGACTCGAAGAAACCCTGCTCGATGCCGACTTTGGCGTTGCCACGACGCTGCGACTGGTCTCGGTTGTCGAGCAGGAAGGAAAGCGCGGAAGCGTACTCACCGAAGACGAGTTTCTCTCCTCGCTGCGCGGCCACATTGAGGAAGCGCTCACATCCGGCAACAGCAATCCGGCTCTCAACTTTGCGCCGAGCGGTCAGAAGCCAACGGTAATGGTGGTAGCGGGTGTGAACGGAGCTGGGAAGACCACTTTCATCGGGAAACTCGCCGCACGCCTGAAAAAAGAAAACAAACGCGTACTACTTGCGGCCGCCGACACCTTTCGCGCCGGCGCGATCGACCAGTTGCGCGTCTGGTCCGAGCGCACCGGATCTGATTTTGTTTCGTCGCCGCCGGGAGCCGATCCCGCATCGGTCGCGTTCAACGCGGTTGATGCTGGCGTGAGTCGTGGGTGCGATGTTGTGATCATCGATACCGCGGGGCGGCTGCATACGAGTGATGGACTCATGGAGGAACTGCGCAAGATCGTTCGCGTCGTTTCCAAGCGACTCGATGGTGCACCGCATGAAACTTTGCTCGTTCTCGACGGCACGATCGGACAGAACGCCATCGCACAGGCGCGAACCTTCGCTGCGTCGGTTCCCATCAGCGGGCTTGTTGTCACCAAACTCGACGGAACTGCAAAGGGCGGCATCGTCGTTGCGGTTCACGAAGCGCTCGATGTGCCCGTCAAGTTCCTGAGCACGGGAGAAGACGTCGATGATCTGCAGTCATTCGAAGCCAGGGCGTTCGCGCGCGAGCTTCTGGAGGGGTGATGATCAGGCGCCGCGACGAGGGGGACCGGCCGCCGCAGCCCGCGCCTCCGCCGGCAAAAGCTGCATCGCACCGTGCGCCCATGGGGCGGATGGCCAGCTCCGCATCGGCCGAGCCGCGTTCCAGGGTGCGCCTCGAGACGCCCATCACATTCCTCAAGGGCGTTGGTGAGCGACGCGCGGAAGGGTTCCACCGAGTTGGTGTGCACACCGCGCACGATCTTCTCTATCACGTTCCCTATCGTTACGAGGATGCCAGCACCATCTCGCGTGCTGCTTCCCTGCAGGTGGGAATGGATGCAACTGTAATCGGTCGCGTCATATCGAAGGGAATCATCCCCACGAGAAAGGGACTGCGGATCTTTCAGGCCGTGGTTCAGGATGAATCGGGTGTGATCGAAATCTCCTGGCCAGGGCAGCCATGGCTGGAGCGCAGCATTGCGAAGGATGACTGGCTGCTGCTTTCCGGCGTCGTGCGCTTCTACCATGGCCGGCAGCTCAACCCGCGCGAATTCGTCAACCTCGGCGCAGACTACGAGGGCACCGGGGGCGGTCGCGTGTTGTCCGTGTACAGCGCGACGGAAGGGCTCACCTTCAAGACAATTCGCTCCATCATCGCAACGCACCTGGAGCCATTGCTCGAACAGGTGAGCGAGCATCTTCCCGGTGATTACTACAAGCACCTGGGACTCCCAAGTCTGCGCGACGCGCTGCGCATGGTGCACCAACCCGAATCGCTCGCCGATGCGAGTCTGGGCAGGGGCAGACTGGCATTCGATGAGTTGCTCTGCGTTCATGTTCTGCACCGACGCGCCAATCAGCTGGCACGCACGCCGCGCTCGGGAATCACCTTCGTGAATCGTCGCCGGCTTACCGCTGCGCTCAAGAGTTCCTTGCCATACAAACTCACCGGAGCGCAGGTGAAAGTTCTGCGAGAAATCGTCGCTGACATGTGCAGCGATCGTCGCATGCATCGCCTGCTTCAGGGAGACGTGGGGAGCGGCAAGACGGTTGTCGCTCTCTTTGCCGCCATGCTCGCCATGGAGAATGGATTCCAGGTTGCCTTCATGGCGCCAACAGAACTTCTCGCCGAGCAACACCTCGCATCATCGCGCACCCTTCTCGAACCCCTCGGTATCGAACCACGATTGCTCACCGGAACTCTTTCCGCGCGCGCGCGACGGGAAGTGTCTGCCGCGGTTGCGTCAGCAGATCCACTCCTCGTGTTCGGGACGCAAGCACTTGTGCAGGAGAGTGTCACCTTCGGGCATCTCGGCCTTGCCATCATTGATGAACAGCAGCGATTTGGCGTGGTGCAGCGTGCCGCGCTGGGCGAAAAGGGAAGCAACGCCGATGTATTGCTGTTGAGCGCCACTCCAATTCCGAGGTCCCTGGCGCTCACGATTTATGGCGACCTGGATGTAAGTGTGCTCGACGAACGGCCCCCGGGACGAACTCCTGTGGCCACGGCAATCCGTCCCGAGTCGGCGCGCACGAAGGTAATGAAGTACATCGATTCGGAGTTGGGCGCCGGACGTCAGGCGTACATCGTGTATCCCGTAATCGAGGAGTCGGAGAAAACCGACCTCAAGGCGGCGACCACAATGTACGAACAGCTCGCCGCCGGAGTTTTCTCCCACAGGCGGCTGGCGCTTCTGCACGGGCGCATTGCGTCGGATGAACGCGATGCCACGATGCGCGCTTTTCGCGATGGCAAGATCGACGTTCTGGTGGCAACGACGGTCATTGAAGTGGGGATCGATGTACCCAATGCGACTGTGATGCTCATTGAGCACCCGGAGCGTTTCGGCCTCTCACAATTGCACCAGCTGCGGGGACGCGTCGGGCGTGGTGCGGCGGAATCGATGTGCATCCTGCTCGGCAGCCCCGGCGAGGAGGCGCGCAAGAGGTTGAACATTTTCGCGTCGACAGACGATGGCTTTGAAATCGCGCGCGCCGATCTTCGGCAGCGGGGAATGGGAGATCTCTTCGGCCCGAAGCAGAGTGGCGACGCCGTGTTCCGAATCGCGGATCCCATCCGCGATGAAGAGTTGAATCTTCAGGCGCGCGAGGTGGCTGAGCAGATCATGAAGAAAGATTCTGAATTAATGCGCGCCGAACACGCGGGGCTCAAGAGAGTGCTTGCGGCCAGGTACTCGCGCGCTCTGGAGTTGTTTCGGGTGGGCTGAGCACGCGCCCCTCGTGCTCAGGGCGGAGGAATCACTCGCATCTTGAGACGGTCGAGTTCCTTCTTTGCCAGCTCCAGTTGTTCCTTCAGCTTGCGAATTTCTTCGGAGGAGACCGAATCGCCCACAAAGTTCTGTCGCATCATGTCTGCTGCGACCTTGCGCACCATGAGCGCCTCTGCCGCGCGACCCGGCGCAACGCAGCTGGAACTCAGATAGGTGTCGAGCAGTGGCAACGCCGTTTCCACCTTGGCGCTCGTGTTGTGGGGAGACAGCCGCAGCAGGGCGCGGACGTACTTCGATTCCGCCGCTTCGCAGCTGCCGCCGTGTGCGTGCGCGAATGCAGCGAGCATGGTGTCGGCAGCAACAAAGTCACCACGCTGCGCCAGAGGTGCAACGCTCAGCAGAGTGAATTGCCACACATCGTGCGTGGTGGGTCCGGGTGCGTCTGGAACAGGCGCTGCAGTAGGCACGACGGTCATCGTGGGCTGCTCCGGCTGGTTTGCGATGGGTGGTTGCCTGCCGGCACACGCGGTGATCGCGAGGCACATGAAAAATGAAAGGGCGATTCTCATAGTCTCGCTTCCACTTCTCGCGCCGGTGTTCGTCGCGGACTCAGCATTCCACGGCCGGTAGCAACCTTGTGCGGCAGGGTGATGAAGAATGTAGTTCCAACACCCACCGTACTCTTGACGCCGATTGTACCCTTGTGTGCTTCCACGATTTCTCTGGCAATCGCCAGCCCCAGCCCGGTTCCCTTGATAGAGACTCCTTCCTGGTTGGCAGCCTGATAAAACTTTTCGAAAACATGCGGCAGATTCTCGCGGGGTATACCCGCGCCGGTGTCGCGCACCTCCATGCTTATGCTGCCATCCACATTATACACTGAAAGCGCGACACTGCCACCCTTTTCCGTGAACTTGAAGGCGTTAGAGAGAATGTTCCCGATGACCTCGCTAATCCGGTCCTCGTCCCACTCAACAACGGTGGGCAGGTCCGAGCCTCTGGTTATCTCAAATTCGATGTTGCGCTGAATTGCCAGTACCGAGAAAGAATTCTCCAGTTCCGTGAGGAAGCGGTCGAGATCAACGGAGCGCGTTTCCAGTCTGCCGCCGCCCGCTTCGAAGCGGCTGACGTCGAGAAGTTGATGGACGAGACGTGCCAGCGACTGGGACTGCGTCTCGAGAAGAAGGCAGATCTCGCGCTGCCGCGGATTCAGATCACCATACACTCCTTCTTCCAGAAGCTGCAAGTAGCCTGTGACAACATTGATTGGGGTCTTGAGCTCGTGCGACGCGACAGAAACGAACTCCGCTTTCAGCTTGTCCAGCTCAGCGAGCTGCTGCACCATGGATCGGTAGCTGCGCGACAGTCGCGAAAACTCCGCTGGTGCGCTCTTTTCGGTGCGCAACGCATATGATAGATCGCCCTCGGAAACGGTGCGCATGGCCTTCTCGAGATCGCGTACCGGCGCGCCGATCGAACGGGTCAGCCAGATAGCGACGGCACCGGCCATGAGTGTGGCAATCAGGAGGCCATACAGGCCGGCGCTTTCTGCTGCGGCCGCGGCACTGGTCGCATTCCTGAAGAAATCCGCAGTGCGTGCGTTGAGTGCGCGCTCCAGCGCAGGACGTTCGGCCGCGATCGCGTTAATTGCCGGGCTCAGATGATTGCTGAATATCGAGTCTGCAACGTCCTTCCTGTCCCTCGTTCTGTCGCGGGATACCTGTCCGTATTCAGCTACATAGCGCCCCAGATTCTGGACCGCGCTGTCCACAGCGGCTGTTTGCCCTGGCATGCGCATGCGCAATGAATCGGCCAGCGCCTGCAACTTGCGGTAGACGGTTGCCATGGAATCTGCGTACGCGGGCTGGTCGTTGAAGCCGACCATGATCTCTGTCTGGCGCAGCTCGTCCGTGGCCTCGCGGATCCTGCCGAGGATGAGCGAGCCAGCAAACTCGTTCTCCTGCAGGTTTTGGGTACCGCGACGCAGCGAGTCCAGTTCATACAGCGCGTATACGAATGGCACGACAAGCACCACGGCGATGGTTAGCAGGCCAACGACAAGGCGGGACCGGATCGTCATCGTACGAAGGCCAATTGCGAGATGATCATTATCCCATGCGGATTGGAATGTGTCGTGCTTCCACTGAAGTTATCTTCTGTCAAATCGGCGACCACCCACCATTGACTGGAATATCAGCGATTGTTTGGTTGCTGCAAGACACCAGTTCGCGTTGACAGCCACATACAGCCGAACATAGCTTCTCGCCCTCTCAAAAACGTGTGCCGGATCACAATGCCAGAATCGTTCGTTCGTATTTCAGAATTGGGTTCTCACGGTGGCAAGACTATCGCTGTGCGAGGCTGGGTCACACACCTGCGCTCTTCCGGAAAAGTGGCGTTCATTGTCATGCGCGATGGTACTGGAAACCTGCAAGCCGTAGTGGTGAAGAATACCGTTTCAGAAAACGTTTGGGAGACTTTTGGAAAGCTCACCACCGAGTGTTGCATCCATGTGACAGGAGAAGTGCGAGCCGATGCCCGTGCGCCTGGAGGGTGGGAAGTATCGCTGACGGATCTCGTCTTGTTTGGCGCAAGTCCTGTCGACTATCCGATTCAGCCGAAGGAGCACGGTGTCGATCACCTGATGGACCACAGGCACCTCTGGTTGCGCAGCCCGAGGCAGCGCGCCATCGCGCTGGTGCGGCACGAGATAGAACAGGGGATCCGCGACTTTTATTTTGATCGCGGCTTCGTTCTGGTAGATACCCCGATTCTCACCGCGGCAATCGGGGAGCGCAGCGGACTTTTCGCAACCGAATACTTTGATGAAGGGAACGCCTATCTGGCGCAGACCGGGCAGCTATATGGCGAAGCCGCAGCAGCTGCGTTCGGAAAGATCTACTGCTTCGGTCCCACCTTTCGCGCGGAGAAATCCAAAACGCGGCGCCATCTCACCGAATTCTGGATGTGCGAACCCGAAGTTGCCTTCAACGATTCCAACGACAACATGCGCCTTCAGGAAGAATTCGTTTCGTATCTGGTGCAGCGCTGCCTTGCAAACAGAAAAGCCGAGCTGCTTGAACTCGAGCGTGACGTCGCGAAACTCGAAACAGTGAAGGCGCCCTTTCACAGGATCAGTTATACGGATGCCGTTGATGTGCTGCATTCCCGCGGGTCAAGCATTGTGTGGGGTGACGACATGGGAGCAGAGGATGAAACGCTCCTGGCAACCGACTACGACCGGCCGGTGTTCGTGTTCAACTATCCCAAGGAAGCCAAGGCCTTCTACATGAAGGAGAATCCCGACGACCCGCGCACGGTGCTGTGCAACGACTGCATTGCTCCCGAGGGCTACGGAGAAATTATCGGCGGCTCACAACGCGAGGACGATCACGACAAGCTGCTGGCGCGAATCCAAGAAGAGGGATTGCCGGTTGATGCGTACAACTGGTATCTGGATCTGCGTCGTTACGGCACCTTTGTGCATTCCGGATTCGGACTGGGACTTGAACGAACGGTTGCGTGGATTACGGGCATTCCGCATATACGGGAGACGATCGCGTTTCCCAGGATGATAAATCGGTTGAAACCTTAGGGACTGCTACTGCGGAGCGGGGACTGCGTTCACGGGGACTGCGCGTTCGGGAACGGCGGATTCGGGAACTGCGGATGCTCGGAATGCGCTCAACGACGTTTATCGCCGTTCCATTTCCGCAGTTTTCGAACCGCAGTCCCCGAACCCGCAGTCCCCGTGAACGCAGTCCCCGCTCCGCAGTACTCTATTCCGTGCGCTTTACCTCATCCCACAAGTTGTCGAGCTTCTCAATCCCCGCAGCACGCATATCAAGTCCGCGCTGAGCCGCCAGAGCTTCAACAGCCTCAAACCGCCGCGCAAACTTGCCATTCGCCTTGTCCAAAGCGAGCGACGCATGCACGCCCGCCTTGCGACACAGATTCACGCAGGCGAAAAGCAGATCCCCAAGCTCCATCTCAATTCGCGCGTGGCGACCGTCCAGTATCGGCGCTCCGCTCGGACCAAATTCTACCGGCGCGTCGGCGATTGCGGCACTTGCCTCGGCAAGTTCTTCACGCACCTTCTCCATCGGTCCTTCCACCGAAGGCCAGTCGAATCCGACTCCACCAGCGCGATCCTGCAGGCGATGTGCGCGATGCAGGGCCGGCATCGCGACGGGTAATCCCTCGGTGATTGAAGTGCGCTTCTTCGCCTTCATTTTCTCCCACGGCTCTTTCACGCCATCGCCGTACAGATGTGGATGCCGTCCACGCATCTTGGTTATCAGCGAGTTCGCCACATCTCCGAAGTCGAACGAACCGCGCTCCTCCGCAATAACCGAGTGAAAGAGCACCTGCAGCAGCAAGTCGCCCAGCTCCTCGCGCAGCAACGCAGCGACATTGCTTTGAATGGCCTCGTCCAGCTCGTAGGCCTCTTCGATCAGGTAGGGTCGCAGCGATTCGTGTGTTTGCGCTGCGTCCCACTCGCAACGTTTGCGCAGATCGCGCATTAGCTCCAGCGTTTCCTGCAATCCCGGTTTTTGTTGCATCGTCTCCTCGCGGCCCGTATACTACCCGCCCCACGAACGCAACGTCAATGCATTCAGAGAAGCCTCGCGCCTGGGTCGAAATCGATTTGAGCGCGTTGATGCAAAACGCCACCACACTCCGAACACGGGCTGCTGTTCCCCTTCTC
>CAZKXZ010000020.1:0-69719 GCA_964556695.1 uncultured Gemmatimonadales bacterium | reverse complement strand
AATCCATCGCAGGCCGCAATTGTAAGTTCACCGCGGATATTCGCCGGACTGGTGGAACCGCGCACGCACGGCGAAGCAGCTGCCGACATCGAAGCTCAGCGCCTTGAGGTTGAGAAGGCACGCGCCGAGGGCAAGTTTGTGGTCCTGGTTCATGGACAAACCCACGTTGCTCCGCCGGAATTCACGACACCGCTGCTCGACAGCATTGTGCGCGCACGCAATCGAACTGGCGCGCCGACAGCGGCCGACAGCGCAGCGCTGCGCGGTGCGATTCAGGGGATTGTGAACGGAATGGTTGCAGGGAGCGAGCCGCCCCCGGGGAATGGTCCGCGCCCCGGACCCACTCAGTGCCATGACATTACAGTGTACCCCGCGATCGGTCTCGCAGGTGGAGCGTGCGAGGGGTACGGAATGCTCATCGACATCCGCAATCCGGCCGATCCGAAACGCCTTACCGCGGCAGCTGATTCCAATTTTGCTTATTGGCATTCAGCAACATTCAACAACGACGGAACGAAGGTTCTCTTCAGCGATGAATGGGGCGGCGGTGGAGGGCCCAAGTGCCGCTCTACCGACAAGAAGGAGTGGGGAGCAGATGCCATTTTCACAATCGAGAATCGCAAACTTGTTTTCCAGAGCTACTACAAGTTGCCGGCCGCGCAGACGCAATTCGAGAATTGCGTAGCGCACAATGGTTCGCTGATCCCAGTTCCTGGTCGCGACATCATGGTGCAGGCTTGGTATCAAGGCGGGATATCAGTGTTCGACTGGACCGATGCCGCGAACCCGCGCGAGATCGCATTCTTCGACCGTGGTCCGCTCAACGGTGCGGCGATGGATATGGCGGGATCGTGGTCGGTTTACTGGTACAACGGCTTGATAGTGAGTTCCGAGATTGCGCGCGGGCTGGACATTGTCGAACTGGTGCCGAGTGCGTACCTCACACAGAATGAGATCGACGCAGCGAAAACCGTGCGGCTCGAGTACTTCAATCCTCAGAGTCAGCCGAAGTTCGTCTGGCCGCCGAGTTTTGCGGTGGCGAGAGCGTTGCTTGACCAGCTGGAGCGCTCGCGCGGGTTGGCCGCAGATCGCATCGCTTCGGCACGCACTGCGCTGACAACCGCGGAACGGGCGTCCGGCATCATGCGACAACAAACGCTGGCACAACTGGCGAGGGAGATCGAGGACGCGCCACGAGGGACGGACGCAGCCAGGTCGCGAATGCTATCGGCAGCGCTGCGCGACCTCGCGAATGCAGCACGATAGCTTCAGTCACTCGGGCAACGCGGGCACGTCCCCGCCGATGCACTTTGCAGGTACCTCTATCTCCTCTTTGCTCCGATCCTATTGACAAGTTTGGGTTCATCGCGGAATTTGGGAAGAGCATCGCACGATTCATCCGAATCGATTGGTTGCGTTTGTTTCTCGCGGAGGCGCGGAGGAGGCGGAGAAGGACCCCAAAACTGCGGCTGGCAGTCATGGTTACTCAGAGCGAGTGTGACCACCACGATTGACTCGGATGGTCGGTAGTTCTCCGCCTTCTCCGCTACTCCGCGAGAAAAACAGCTGAACTATGAGAGTCAGCGTCACCTGGGCGTCAGCGCTGACCCGTCACCGGCCGGACCTGTTGTTTCCCCCAAATCCCGCGATGAACCCAAATTTGTCAATAGGGTTTGAAAAAGAGACCAGGAGCGCGGCGCCCGCCTGAATGCGGGGCACCTCCACTTATATTTGTCACATGCCCCCCGCCAACCCCATTTACCTCGACCACGCCGCAACAACCCCAGTGCGCCCCGAGGTCCTCGAGGCCATGCAGCCCTTTTTCGGGCCGCGTTTCGGGAACCCGTCGAGCGCGCACCGCTGGGGACGCGAAGCGCGCACTGCGCTCGATGAAGCGCGCGAGCGCCTCGCGCGTTGCCTCGGTGCCAATAGCGACGAGGTGTGTTTCACATCGGGCGGTACCGAAGCTGACAACCTTGCAATTCTCGGAACCTGGCGCGCGCTACGCGCCCGCGGCCGTCGCGCAATAGTCACAACTCCGTTCGAACACAAAGCAGTTCTCGAAGCGGTGCACGCCGCAACACGGGAAGGCGCGGAAGAACGGCTCCTCTCTGTGCCGGACGGCACGCTGAACCGCGCATCGTTCGATGCCCTTGTGGATTCCGATGCGGCACTTGTCAGCATCATGTGGGTGAACAACGAAATCGGAACGGTGCAGGATGTACCGGTACTTGCCGCGGCCGCGAAAGGCGCTGGAGTAATCTTTCACACAGATGCAGTGCAGGCCTTCGGAAAGGTTGCGATCGACGCGAAATCGATGTCCTTCGATCTCCTGACAATTTCGGGCCACAAGATTGGCGCACCAAAAGGAATCGGCGCCATCTACATTCGGCGCGGCACACCTGTCGAAAGGATGCTCCACGGCGGATCGCAGGATCGCGGCCGCCGCCCAGGTACCGAGAACGTCGCATTCACTGTGGGCTTTGCGAAGGCCGCCGAGCTCACCGTTGCAGCGCGCGAAACGGAATGCGCGCGCCTGGCAGCGTTGAGGGACTCGCTCGAAGACATGCTTCTTGCTCGCATCCCGGATGCGGTAATTCATGGGCGCGGCAGAACACGCGCGCCACACATCACCAGCATCTCCGTACCCGGAACCGACAGTGAGTCGCTGCTCATGGCACTCGACCTCGCTGGAGTAGCCGCTTCCGCGGGATCCGCTTGTCAGGCCGGGACGGTTGCGATCTCTCACGTGCTGTCGGCAGTCGGCGTCGCACCAAACCTTGCCGGCGCGGCAATCCGCATGAGCCTCGGCTCCCTCAGCAACGACGAAAACATTGCGCGCGTCGGCGAGATATTCCCGAACCTGGTCAACAAGGCGCGTCGCCTCTCAGCGACGGCGGGCGACTGACCGTGCGACAGCGCGTTCTCGTAGCAATGTCCGGAGGAGTCGACTCGTCAGTTGCGGCGGCGATGCTCGTGGAGCGCGGCTACGATGTAGTAGGCGCGACCATGAAACTCTTCTGCTACGGCGAAGATGTTCCCGATCGCCCCTGCTGTTCGCTCGACTCCATCAATGACGCGAGACGCATCTGTCAGCAGCTCGGCATTCCGCACTACGTGCTCAATCTCGAGACCCGTTTTGGTGAGGACGTGATCGCGAACTTCGTCGATGAATATGCGCGCGGTCGCACCCCAATCCCCTGCGTGCGCTGCAACACATTCACAAAATTTCGCGATCTCCTCCAGAAAGGCGACTCGATAGAAGCGGACTTCATTGCAACCGGCCACTACGCGCGCATGCGCGACGGAGCCCTGTACCGCGGGCTCGACAGGAACAAGGACCAGACCTATTTCCTCTGGGGAATAGACCGCGCCGTGCTGGCGCGTATGCTGTTGCCGATCGGCGAACTCACCAAGCAGGAGACGCGCGACCGAGCGCACGAACTGGGACTGGAACTCATAGCGGAGAAACCGGAGAGCCAGGATATTTGTTTCGTGCCGGATGGTGATCACGCGAAAGTACTGCGACGGCACCTCGGTGCGAACGCGCCGGCGCTGTCAGAGGGCCCGGTAATGCGCGCCGACGGCCGCGTTGTCGGCAAGCATAATGGCTTCGCACATTTCACAGTTGGCCAGCGTCGCGGTCTCCCTGGCGGGTTTCCAGAACCGATGTTCGTAATCGCAATCGATCCCGCACGACGCGCGGTAATAATTGGCGAGCGCGATGAGTTGTTGGGTAGCGGAGTGACCGCATTGGAAATGAACTGGCTCGACGAACCAGCTCACATCGGCGAAGTACTACAGGTACAAGTGCGCCACCGTGCCACGCCCGCAAACGCAGAAGTTATCCGAATGGAAGGCGACGAGATCGAACTGGCACTTCAGCAGCCCGTAGCCGCAATCGCGCCGGGCCAGTCGCTGGTTCTGTTTAGAGGCGAGCGCGTTGCCGGCGGCGGCTTCATTGAGTCCGGCATCGCCGCGAGGAGAGAACTACCGGTTATGTAACGTGTGGAAAAGAAATTGGAGAGGCAATCGTCAATTGCCTCTCCAATATCCAATATCCACTTTCCAATTCTCCGTCGGTGCTACGCTTTGACCGCCGGGAAGATTTCCTTGAACGCCACGATAAAACGATTCATCTCCTCAGGCGTTCCAACGGACACACGCAGATGCTCCAGCATCGGCGGGAAGGGCCGTCCGACCAGTATGCCCTTCTTCTTGAAGTCTTCAATCACCGGCTGCACCGTCTTCTTGATGCCGACCATGAAGAAGTTTCCTTCCGACGGGATTGTGCTGTAGCCGTGCTTCTGCAATTCCGATGTGGTCTTGCTACGCAGCTCGATGTTCACCTTCTTCACATGGGCTTGCGAATCGGTGTCCTTGAGTGCCGCAACTGCGCCGTATCTGGCTGCCGCGCTGATCGTGCCCGTGCTGTACGGTGACATTTTCTGAATAAGATCCTTTCGCGCAATCGCGTAGCCAATTCGGACTCCTGCGAGCGCTGAAATCTTCGAGAAGGTGCGGGCCACAATGACCGGGCGACCCTCGAGAACGTACGGGACCGAGGTCGCGTATGCGCGATCATCCACGAAATGATGATAAGCCTCGTCGATCAACACCGGCATGTCATCCGGAATGGAATCGAGAAGCTGTTTGATTTCCGTCTTCGTAACGATGCGGCCTGTCGGATTGTTCGGGTTGCACATGTAGACAAACCCGACATCGCGATAGTTGTTCTTGGTCGCATCGATGATCGCCGGAATGTCCTGGCGATAGTCGGAGAGCAGCGGAATCTTCACAGCATCAGCCTTGATGCTGGTCGCCTGTTGATACACCGACCCGTACGACGGATCGCAACCAACAACCTTCTTGTTGCCAAGCAGGAAAGCCGTCCCGACAACTTCCAGAATCTCACCGGAGCCGGCGCCGAGAAGGATGTTATCGCGCGTCACGCCATGATGATCGGCGATCGCCTGCACGATTCCTGAGTCGGGATATCCGTAGCGATTGGAATACTTCATCGCGTTGTTCATCGCCGTGATGACAGATTCCGGCGGGCCGTAGGGATTCTCGTTGTTCGCGAGCTTCGCCAGCGAATCGTATTCGTCGGCCGTGGCAGCTGATACCGGTGGTGTGAGGGGCGCCGATGCGGCCTGGCCCTCTGTTACGCCGCCCGAAAGCAGTCCGCCGGGCTTGAGTGTGACATAACCGAGCGTCGCGGCGACTGCGCCGGCCGCTGCTCCACCGACAAACTTCCGGCGAGAAACGTTGTTGTTCGAATCCATTAGCTACCTCCGCTGGCAGGTGGGACGACGGGCGTCTGCATCATGATAACACAGCCGCGCCGTGAGGCAAGTGTCGCGTCGGTTTTGCGGACCTTGCCCAAGCGGCTGACGGGCTACCCCAAGCGCAGCGGGGGGTGCATACTGGTACCTGCACGCCCATCGATGGGAGAGATCATGCCGCGCCTTTGCCACACCATTTTCGCAGTCAGCCTCATCTTTTGCGGCTCGCTCGCCGCGCAGGACATTCAGGTCGATATCCTCGTGCGCGGTGGTCGCGTTGTGGACGGCAGCGGCAGCGAGCCTCGGGTGGCGGACATCGGGGTGCGCGGCGAGAGGATCGTATTCATTGGCGACGCGGCGCGCAGTTCTGTTCGCGCCGGCCGCGTGCTCGAAGCGGCCGGGCTCATTGTCGCTCCCGGCTTCATCGATCCACACACCCACACAACGGAAGACTTCAGCCGGGACAATGCTCGAGCCAACGTGGGCTATCTCATGCAGGGCGTCACCACCGTTCTCACTGGCAACGACGGCGGCGGCCCTTCCAATGTGGGGCCGACGCTCGATCGCTGGACACGACTGGGATTGGGAACTAATGCCGGGCTTTTCACCGGGCATGGCTCGGTACGCGGCACCGTAGTCGGAAACGGCGATATCGCTCCCACACCACCGCAGCTCGCGCGCATGAAAACATTAGTAGAGGAATCAATGCGCGCCGGTGCGATCGGACTTTCCAGCGGACTCTATTACGCGCCGGGAAGCTTCGCCAGAACGGAAGAAGTGATTGAACTCGCCAAGGTGGCTGCGTCGTTCGGGGGAGTGTACGACTCCCACATGCGCGATGAGAGTTCCTATACAATCGGACTCATTGGATCGATTCAGGAGACGATTCGTATTGCACGCGAAGCAGGAATCGCTGCGAATATTTCTCACATCAAGGCGCTCGGCACCGATGTCTGGGGTCAGAGCGACAGTGTGATCAAACTGGTGCGTGCCGCACGCGCCAGCGGTCTGCGCGTGACGGCCGATCAGTACCCATATACCGCATCGGGCACGGGGCTGGGCGCGGCGCTGTTGCCGCGTTGGGCCGAAGCCGGCGGGAGAGATTCTCTGCGCGCGCGACTCAACAACCCTGCGACGCGAGCGCGCATTGAGGTCGAGATGCGTGACAACCTGAGAAGGCGCAATGGGGCCCAGTCCCTTCTCATCACCTCTCGTGGCGACACTGCCCTGGCGGGAAAAACACTGGCACAGATCGCGACAGCCCGGGGGGTGGATCCGATTCAAGCCGCGATCGACATTCTGCTGCGCGGTGGCCCCAGCGTCGCATCGTTCAACATGAACGAGGCCGACATCGACAAATTCATGGTGCAGGATTTCGTGATGACCGGTTCTGATGGATCAGGTGGACACCCGCGCAAGTTCGGGACGTATCCTCTGAAATTCCGGAAGTATGTGGTGGAGCGAAAACTCATCAGCATTCCGTTTTTCGTGAGTCAAAGCGCCGCGCTCCCGGCGCGGACTTTCGGATTGAAAGACCGCGGCCTGCTGTCGATCGGCTATTTCGCGGATATAGCGGTGTTCAGCGAGACAGAATTCCGCGAACAATCCACCTACGAGCAACCCGAGCGCCTCGCAACGGGAATGAAGCACGTGCTCGTGAACGGCAAGGTAGCGGTCGAAAACGGCACATACTCAGGAGCGATGGCCGGCATGGTCCTAAGAGGCCCCGGCTACCGCTAACTGGGGACGTGTCCCCCGTGTACCAGTGGGGACAGGTCGGCCGTGTACCAAGTTGATCTCGTAACTACTGTCCTTTCCTCGCTTAACATTGGGGACGTGTCCCTCGTGTACCAATGGGGACAGGTCGACCGTGCACCACCTGGGGAAGTCCCCGCTGGGGCACCGCCAAGACGGCGGAATTGTTGTGCTTGGCTGGAACAGATTATGCCGCGTAGCCCTTCACGGATCTACCGCCATAAGCTGGAGGTGCCTCGTGCGTCACTTTCGGAAAGAACCTGTCTGGGATTCCCATGGACAAACTTCCATCGGGCCTCGGACGAATGAGGACCCTCGGGCCAGTGCGTCCTTTCCGATTCCACGACGCGGGTGACATCGATGTGGCCTGCACGCATTGCGGCGCACTCGTTTTCACGGGGTGGAACCGTGAGGGACTGGAGCGCATCACCGCCATGGAATGCTGGCGCTGCAAGCGGCCTTCCATGATCCGCTCAAAACGCCGCGCCGACTAACCTCCCCGCTTGCACCGGCACTAGCACCAGCCGCCGCGCATCCTGCGGGAAACTGTCGCAATCCGCCGCTAACTAGGCGGCCACAGATTGTGTACAATTTCAGTGCCCCTCGCTGCCACGCACGGATGAGGAAGCGGCTGCGCGCGACAGTTGTTCGCGCTACGCAACAGGTGATGCGCGACAGGAGAACAGGATGTCATTCCAACCACGGCGATTCACAATGATTCTTCGCGCTGCCGTTGCAGTACTAGTCGCTCCGATGGCTGTGCTCGCTTCTTCCGCAAACATTGCAGGGGCGCAGGGCGCGATACCCACCCCCGAATCGGTCTTCGGATTCACCGTCGGGGCGGACCAAAAGCTCTTCGACTACGCGCAGTCGATAGAGTATTTCAAACGTCTTGCCGCATCAAGTCGCTCCGTGAGAATGATCGATGTCGGAAAAACATCATTCGGCCGCAACTGGAGCGCGGTGCTCATATCATCGCCGGAAAACCTGGACAGACTGGATCAGCTCCGCACCGTCAACATGCGGCTGGCTCACCCCGAAGGTTTGACCGATGCGGAAGCACGCGCGCTGGCGCGCCAAGGTCGCGCAATTGTCGACATCAGCGGCGGTTTGCACGCCTCCGAAATAGCTGGTTCGCAGCACACACCGCAGCTCGCGTACGAAATTCTCTCGCACGCGAACGAGCCCGAGATGAAAGAAATCCTCGACAATGTGATTCTTTTTCTCTGGCCCAGCATCAATCCCGACGGCCAGGACATCGTGGTCAATTCGTGCCTCGGTAGAACAACGGGACCGATGCAGCTCTATCAGAAATACATCGGTCACGACAACAATCGCGACAGCTACATGCTGAACGTGGTTGAATCGCGCGTGATCGGCAGGGTCTGGCGGGAGTGGGAGCCGAACATCATCTACGTGCATCATCAGGCCTCACCGGAACCGACACGCATCTGGTTGCCACCATTCGCCGACCCGGTTGGAATTCATGCGCCACCGATCGCTGCCCGAGAGATCAATACAATCGGAATGGCCATCGCGCAGGAGCTGGACGCGAGAGGACAACCGGGAGCTGTGCACATGCTCGCGACGTTCGACGCATGGTATCCGGGATATATCGACTACATGCCTGTCTATCAGAACATTCCATCGTTCTGGACCGAGACGCAGGGCGGCAATTGCGCCAACCCGAGGGCTGCGAGCAACCCTGCAAGCTTCCCGGCGGCCTATCGCGATCTACGCCCACAGCCGCTCTACCTGAGTCCCTGGGCGGGCGCGGCGTGGAGCCTGAGAGATGCAGTCGACTACATGACAACAGCGTCAATCGCCACACTCAAATACGCGGCGAAGTACAAAGACGATCTGCTGTACAATCGCTATCAGTCGGGGCGCAACACGATTCGCAAGTATCGCAACAGCGCTCCATACGCTTACATCATTCCGCAAGCACAGCATGATCCTGTCGCACCGGTGGAACTCCTGCGACGCATGGCATTCCTCGGCGTCCGAGTGAGCCAGGCCGATCGCGACATCACGCATGACAGCGTGACCTATCCGAAAGGGACATGGGTAATTCCGATGGATCAGGAATTCGCGGAACTGACACGCACACTCTTCGAACCGCAGAAGTATCCGCAAATCGGCGACGATACCCCTTACGATGCGGCCGGCTGGACACTTCCCTTCCAGATGAATGTGAATGTTGTTGAAGCAAAGACTCCTCTCACCGCCGACACTCGCACCGCGCTGAGACCTGTTGTCGGACGCGCTGTGGACTGGCGCATCGCGCCAGCTGCGCCATTCACAATGAACGCGGTCGCCGCGGGAATCGTACCGCTGCCAGGTGGAATCACCGGGAGCGGCGCGTCCGTTTCACTTGATCCGGCGCAGAACAATGCCTTCCGCCTCATCAATCGCGTGCTTGCAGACGGTGGTTCACTGCGATTCTCGCCGGGCACCACTACACAAGGTGCGCGCTACATCATTTCCGGTTCCAGCGCTGCGAAAATCGATTCCTGGGCAAACGAACTCTGGGTACGGGGTGAGCGCGTTGCGACCGCAGCGACATCCGCGGCAACTGTTTCACCAACGCGAATCGGATTGTACAAGAGCTCCGCCAACAACATGGATCAGGGCTGGACTGAATGGTTGTTCGATACCCACGAATTCAAATACACTCTCATCACGCCAGCCGAACTCGCGACAGGTAATCTCAGCGCGAAGTTTGATGTAATTGTGTTTGGCTCGCAGGCTATCGGAGGTGCCGGAGGCCGTGGTGGGGGACGCGCAGGTGCAGCAGGTGCGGGGCGCGCCGCAGCGGCCGGCGGGCGTGCAGCAACGCCACCGGACAGCGCAGCCGCAAACAATCCGGTGACCGCAGTCAGCGAATTCGTACGCAACGGTGGCACCGCCGTCTTCTGGAATGGAGGCGCCACGAGCGCAATCGCTGCACTGCAACTTCCAGTAAGAAATGTCACCGCTGGAATCGCGCGAGGAGAATTCTTCACCGGTGGATCGATCATGCGAACAATTGTTGACCGCACACATCCCGTGATGGCAGGGATGCCGGAACAGGCGGACGTGATGGTCTACAACAGTCCCGTTTTCGCCACGACCGATGCATTCACAGGCCGCGTGCTCGCGAAGTATCCTGCCGATGTCACGCCACTGCGTTCAGGCTATCTCGCTGGTGAGCAGCACATGAAGGGGAACAGCGCAGCGCTGGATGTTCAGCTCGACAAGGGGAGCGTGATTCTTTTCGCATTCCAGCCGCAGTGGCGCGGGCAGCCTACGGGAACGTTCCGTACTGTTTTCAATTCGATGTTCTTTGCGCGAGAAGTCAGTGCGAAGTTCCGTGCACCCCCCCGATAACTTTTGGGCTGGTGGACTCAAGTACCAAAAGTGATAGTTGAAAGGCATGAAGAACTGAATGGTTCCGCAAATGGTCGCTGTTTGACAGTAACAATATGAGCAGCCCGATTCCGAAGGGACGCAATTAGTCTTTTCGTGGACCCTGTAATCCAACTCGGAGCGAATCCGTATGCGAATTCGAATTAGACGGACGAGCGCTGTGCTGGCCGCAATCTGCTTGGCGTCGTCGCCGTACCAAACGACACGAGTGTTAACACTGGAGCAAGAGCTGCGAATTGACGGCGTTGCGGCTGACCTGACCATGATCGGCTTCGTCCTCGTCATGGAGAGCGGCACCCTGGTCGTGGCCCAGCCGCAAGACTTTCGCATACTTTTTTTCGGATCGACCGGACAGCTGACTGGAACTTTTGGCAGACGGGGACAGGGACCCGGTGAACTTGGCACTACGGGAACCTCGTCTGAAACCAGTCGCGCCCTAATTACCGGTGGCTTCGTTGGCGATTCAATTTGGGTCTATGATGCCGCGCAAGAGCGCCTGGAATTCGTGAGTAGGACTGGCAAACGCCTTCGAACGGTCTCTGTGCCCAGCGCCGCGGCAACGTCAGCCGCAGTCGCGTCCCGCTCGCAGAGCTTCGATAGCGCTTTACCTCGTTCCTTTGATCCGGACGCGGTCTATCCTTCGAGAGACATGATCGGACGAATGTCGTTCCTCCGGGCATCCCAACTCGCGGGCGCAGTGCCTCCGCCTCTCATCGGCAGACAGGATTCGGTCGAGGTCATGCGGGTTTCCTCGCGTGGATCTCTCATTCGGCAAGTCGGGCATTTGCCGAGAGACGAAACGCGAATAAACATTTCACGCCAAAATGGAGAGACGGGACTCTCTGGCTTCACACCATTCATCCGCCAGCCAATGTACGCCGTTGCGCAAGATGGTTCCCGCATTGCGTTTCTAACCACGCAGATCTCAGCTCAAGGCGCTGGCGTCGCACGACTTGTAGTCCTCAATCCTGTTGGCGACACGGTCCTGAGCCGACAATATCCGTTCCAAGGTACACCAATTTCGGGTGCTGCGGCGGACAGTGCAGTGCAAGCGCATATGAGGCCATACGCAGTTCCCGCATCAACTCCGCAACCTGGACGCCGGGAAATGATCATGGAACTCGAGCGGACGATGCGAGAGCGCGTTCCTAAATTCGAATCACCCTACACCCAGATTCGAATGGGCACAGATGGGACGATCATGCTGTCAATGAGGTCGCTCGGAAAAAGCACGACGCTCCTGCTCGATGCGCGTGGCGATGCCATTGGGATCGTAAATGTACCACCACGCACTGGTTTCGTTGCCTCATCGCGTTCGCAGCTTTGGGCGGTACACATAGATAGTCTTGGAATCGGCAGTTTGGTACGCTATAAGATCTATTGACGGATACAGCGCCTCGACCGTCGGGTCAGATGACCTCCTAGGTCGCGTTGCTTTTTCGGGCTCCAGCTCCGACTGAAGGGGTCGACGTGCTCAAAGCATTTTGCGCGCCCTTCAGTCTTCAGTCCTTCATTTCTTCCAACTATCGCCTCAGTATTTGAGCCCACCAGCCTCAGCGAATTCCTTCATCAACTTTTCCTGATCTTCCGTCAACTTATCAGGAACAACGATCGACGCTTCCACAATCATATCGCCGGTCTTCTCACCCTTCGTCACACCCTGACCCGTTACTCTGAATCGTTTTCCAGAGGGCGTGCCCGCCGGAATCTTGATCGTCAGCTTCTTGCCGTCGAGTCCGCGAACAACAATGCGTGAGCCCAGCGTGGCTTGCGCAATATTCAGCGGCACCTCGGCGATAATATCCAGCCCCTCGCGACGATAAAAGCGATCCGCTTGCACCTGAAAAGTGATGACGAGATCACCCGGTGGCCCTCCGCTCATCCCGCGTCCTCCCTGCCCGCGCAAACGAATCTTTGATCCTGTGTCGGTTCCCTGCGGAACAGTGATCAGAATCTTCCGCATCGTGCGCGCCTCTCCGCTTCCGCCGCACGTCTGGCATCTCTGACTCGGGATCTGTCCGCGTCCGAGGCACATCGGGCACGGACGCTGCACAGCAAAGCCGCCCTGACCAAACGAGATGCTGCCGCGACCGCCGCACTCGGTGCATGTTGAAAGTGTCGCGCCAGGTGCGGCGCCCGAACCACCGCACGTACCGCACGGCTCACTCACATCAATTTCGACGGGCACTTTGCCACCATTGGCGGCGACGCGGAAAGGAACCTCGAGAATAGTCTCGACAGTTTCACCGCGCTCCGGACCTCGTTGTCGCGTACCACCGCGGCCACCGCCAAAAATGGATCCGAACAGATCGCCGAGCCCGCCAATGCCACCGACATCGAAGTCCTCGAAGCGAACCTGTCCCTGTTGTTGAGCACCAGGCGATCCGCGTCCGCCACGCGTTGTGCCACCCGCACCGCTTTCGGCAAAACCGCCGAACGCGCCGAGTCTGCGCATTTCGTCGTATTGCTTACGCTTCTCCGCATCGCCTACGACGTTGTACGCCTCGGAGATTTCCTTGAATCGCTCGGCAGCTTTGGGATCATTGGCGTTGGCATCTGGATGATGCTTCTTCGCCAGCTTGCGATAGCGCTTTTTGATGTCGTCCTGAGTGGCGGATGGTGCCACGCCGAGAACGTTATAGTAGTCCTTGCTGGGTGCCATCAGATTTTGCGGACTAACCGTTCCACTTCTTCACTACAACCTGGGCGGGGCGCAGCAACTGACCTTTGAAGAGATAACCGGGCTGGAACACCGTTGCGACTACATCATCCTGCTCGGGTGATATAGCGGGTTGCGTGGCGACTGCTTCGTGCAACTGCGGGTTGAACGGCTCATTCACGGGATGAACAATCTCCAGTCCCGCGTTTGTGAGAGATTTCGTGAGCTTGCGTGCTACAAGCTCCACTCCTTCAACAAATGCTCCCGCGTCCGCACCGTCTGTCTTGAGCGCCGTCACGCGCGCAAGATCGTCGAGGGAATCGAGCAGCGCGGCGGCAAGGTTGGCCTGCGCGCGTGCCCCCATTTCCTGCTTTTCCTTGTTGGTTCGCCGGCGGAAATTGTCGAACTCTGCGGCGAGGCGCATGTAGCGCTCATTCTGATCCGCGAGCGCCCGCGCCAACTCGGCTACCGAGGAGGTCCCAGTGGCAGTCGCCTGGGACTCTTCCTGCTCCTCGGCCAATTCGGCGGCCAGGTCCTCGGGCATGGGCCCTTCATCAATAACATCGTGGGACTCTTTGTCTTTTGGCATTGGTATGAAACTAACGTTCAAACCCCATGCCCGGGTTCAGAATTGGCGTCAAAATGGGGACGTGTCCCTCGTGTACCAACGGTACACGGGGGACACGTCCCCATTGTTAAGCGAAGGACGGTACACACTTAGGTCGTCCGGTTGGTACACGGCCGACCTGTCCCTCGTGGTACCCGAGGGACACGTCCCTAATCCGGAATCAGGTGGCGGGCGAGGTCCAGTGCCATCTGCGCGGCTCGCTGACGGATTTCGTCTCGGTCTCCGGGCAGAACCCTCATTGCGGCCCTCGCATCGCCATTCACTTGTGCGCACACCCAGACGGTGCCAACTGGCTTGGCCTCCGTCCCTCCTCCCGGGCCGGCCACTCCGCTCACCGCAAGACCGATCTCAGATCCGGTCAGCGCGCACACGCCGGCGGCCATCGCGCGCACCGTTGCTTCGCTCACAGCACCGTCGCCGGCAAGCGCGCTGGACGGAACTCCGAGCAACTTCATTTTCACATCGTTCGCATACGCAATGAGGCCGCCGATGAACACGTCGCTCGCGCCTGGCACCGCACTCAGCCTCGCGCCAAGCATTCCGCCAGTGCAACTCTCGGCAACGGAGATCTTCAACGATTTCCTGCGGGCAACCTCCAGCACTACAGCAGCGAGATCGTCGTTGTCCTCGCCATATGCTCTGTCGCCCACGACAGAACGCAATGCGATGATGCTGGAATCGAGAACAGCGGTGGCATCATTCTCCGGCATGTCGCGCACGGTAACGCGCAGATCCACTCCTCTTGCACCGGGTAAATACGCGAGTGAGTGCACGGTGATGCCACTCTTTACTATCAGTTCGGCGAGCGCCGACTCGGCAATACCAGTGGTGCGCAGCGTGCGCGACCTGATGACATTGGCTGAAATAACGCGCGATTGGATTCGCGCGCGTAACTCGTCGGCGAAAAGTCCCCGCAACTCGCGTGGCACTCCTGGAAGCATTGCGATCCAGCGACTGTCACCAGCGTCGATCCAGACACCGGGTGCGGTGCCATGCCTGTTGAGCATTGGCTCGGCACCATCCGGCAACATGGCCTGGCGCTTGTTCGTCGCCGAAAGCGCTGCGGTAATTCCGCGCGAGCGAAAAAGAGCTGCCATGTGCGCGAGCACAGGTGCATCCTCGACAAGTTTGCGTCCCAGCGCCGCGGCAACCGACTCCACGGAAATGTCATCGGTTGTTGGTCCCAGGCCGCCACTAGTGATCACCGCACCAGTTCTGCTCAATGCTGCGGAAACCTCGGCGCCAATTCGATCTCTGTCATCGGGGATGCTGGTGTGCCGCACAACTTCCACTCCAAGAGTGGACAGCTCACGCGAAAGAAATCCCGAGTTGGTATCGGTGGTGAACCCCAGCAACAGTTCGTCGCCGATTGTGAGGATTTCAACTTTCACGAGAACGACGCTGGATTCCCGCTTCGCGGGAATGACGGTTGGTGGACGGGATGGACGGGAGTGACGCGCGAATGACCGGGGTGGGACGGGAATGACGGATGGGGCGCTACTTGAAGACCTTCCGGTATTGGTCGACGTAAACCCATAGCGAATATAGCGTCAGTATCACGGCAACTACCATCGTGACGACACCAATGAGACCGACCCCGAGCGACACTGCTCCCCACGACGGCGGGTGCCAACCTTCGATCTGGTTGTAAGTAGCTGCGAAAAACCAGAAGAAGGACGCTCCGATCCATGTCGACTGAAAACCGGTTTTCCATTTGCCCAGCGAACTTGCGGAGATCACCACGCCGCGTTTCACCGCAGCCTGCCTGAACACTGTCATGAATAGTTCGCGTGACAAAACAACCGCGACCACCCACCAGGGCAGCCCCACTTCTCCAAATGGAGTGGAGAATGGCAATCGGCCGCCGCCGGCATTTACGCCGAGCAAACCCGCGACCGGATCGCCAGCTGGAGCCATGAGTACGAACATCGGTACGAGCGTGGCCAGGAGCAGGAGTTTGTCAGCGAGAGGATCGAGGAGCCGACCCAGATCGGTGACCATGTTGCGCGATCGCGCAAGCCAGCCATCGTAGATATCGGTCACACCCGCGCTCACGAACAGAACGAAGGCCAGTAACCGCAACCACGGTGATGTGCTGAAGGGAAGCAGCGCAATCAGCGGCGCGGCGACGATGCGCGCCACCGTGATCGAGTTCGGCAGGTTCAGTTTGTAGTCCAACGCTACGCCAGCGATTTCAGCACCATTTTGCTGACAGCCTTGAGTGTTTCGAAAACACCCTCACCGGAAATGGCAACTGCCTCAAAATATGGCGACCGTTCGAGCCACTCTCCCGTGGGGAGTTGCTCGACGAGATTTTCGCCCGAATGGTACGGGTCCGGCATCAACCTCTGACGCGTAGCTTCGGTCACCTGCCATCCCGGATTGAGCGTAGACTGAAGTTCGCTTAAAGCGCCCGCATTGGGAAGATCGCGCTTGTTGTATTGCACCACGAAAGGCAGCTTGGTCAGATCGTAGCCGTATTCCTTCATGTTGTCGTACAGATTCTGCATCGACTCCTGATTCGCTTCCATGCGCTCCAACTGCGAATCGGCAACGAACACGATGCCATCCACTCCCTTGAGGATCAGTTTGCGACTGGCATTGTAGTAAACCTGACCGGGCACCGTATACAGATGAAAGCGCGTCTTGAAACCGCGGATGGTCCCCAGGTCAACCGGAAGAAAATCGAAGAAGAGGGTGCGCTCTGTTTCCGTGGCGAGTGAAATCAGTTTGCCGCGGGTGTTGGGCATGACTTTCCCATACACATATTCGAGATTCGTGGTTTTACCGCCGAGCCCGGGACCGTAGTAAACGATCTTGCAATTGATCTCGCGCGAGGCGTAGTTGATCATCGACACTGCGATATTCTCTCTATTTGAAGAGCTGATCGATTTCGTCATCCGCGCCGGCGAGAATGCCGGAAGCGGGTGGAGCACCGCGACCCGCGTCCGCGAACATGCGCTCGCAGATGCTGGTGAGCTCCTCTACTGCCTGCTTCGTCCTCAGTCGCACCATCCCAAGGGTAGTCCGGTTGTCGAAGAGCGCAACGAGTATGAGTCGCCCCGCAACACCGGCCAGGTACATCGACTCGCGTTCCCCCTGGTGGAAGAGCGAGCTGAAATCCTTTTCACCAATGAGCCTCGCGAGCTGATCGTTGGCACTGAAGTCCGCGGCGGTGAGGCTGGCGAAAGCAGTGGTATCAAAGTCCGGCTTCTCACCAATGGTGGTGATCAACTGTCCCGAACGATCCACCAGCAACGCGCAATGACTGCCGCTTTCCTCCAGAAAGCGGCGCAGCGAATCAGAGAGTGAGTTGAAGTCCTTCTCGCTGAAGGACCAGCTGTCCTTTCCCAATGCCATTCCCCGTCAGATCCGGCGGCGTACGACACGCGCGCAAATTGGTCTGCCTCTCACCTCATCTCCCGCCGCGCAGAAATTGCCTGCGCGATGGTCACTCCATCTGTGTACTCCAGATCTCCACCCACCGGGATTCCGCGAGCGATTCGTGTGACAGACAAACCTTCGCGCCCCGACAACTGCCTTTGGATGTAGAGAGCTGTAGCCTCGCCTTCCATGTTGGGATTCGTCGCCACGATTATCTCGCGAGTTTCACCACCGGACGCTCGTCGCAACAGTTGTCCGATCGTGAGATCGTCAGGCCCAATCCCGTCGAGAGGCGACAGATGCCCACCCAGCACGTGAAAGAGTCCTCGGTACTCCCCCGAACGCTCGATCGCACCGATGTCAGAAGCTTCCTCGACCACACACAGGATGCTGCTGTCGCGACGCGGATCTTTGCATATGGAGCAGACTGCGTCCTCGGTGAGGTTGTAACACTGATCGCAGCGCCTAACCCGTTCCCGCGCCGAAACTAACGCCTCGGCAAGACGGTGGCTTTGTTCAGCCGGTTGGCGGATGAGGTGATATGTGAGCCGCAGCGCGGTTTTCCGGCCAATTCCCGGCAATCGCGACAGCTCGGCCGTCAGGTTTTCGATCGCGGACACTTTAGAACGGAAGCTTGAAAGGGAGCGGCAGGCCGCCGGTGATCTTCCCCATTTCTTCCTGGGCTACTTGGGAGGCTTTCCGTTGAGTCTCCGTAACGGCTGCCAGCACAAGGTCTTCCAGCATTTCAACATCGGCAGGGTTCACCACAGATGGATCGATCTTGACCCTGCGGACCTGGCCGCGCCCGTCCGCCTCAACGGTCACCATACCACCCCCGGACGTGCCGACAACCGTTTTTTGCTGCAGCTCTTGTTGCACGGACTGCAGGCGGCCCTGCATTTCCTGAGCTTGCTGCAGGATTTTGAGAAAGTCGGTCATTGGGTGGGGATAGTGCGAGTGCGAGTGCTAGTGAAAGCTAGCGGGCTGGCCCCGATATGACGAAGCACCGCATTGTCATTCCGGCGAAAGCCGGAACCCATGTTAGCGGTCAACATGGATCCCGGCCTTCGCCGGGATGACATAGTCAATCCAGAAGTTCCAAATCCAATTCACGCACAGCCGCATCGAGCATCGGATCTTTCTTCCGCAAGTTCGCCAACTTCTCCGCTCTGATCGCTTCCTCGGTCATGCGACGCGATGCTACGGGCGCAACCGCCTCCGCTTTCGACAATGGCGCGAGTACCACTTTCTCGGCGCCCGTGAAACGCACACGCAGCGCAGCGAGCAATTCCGACTGCGCTCCATTGAGCGCTTCCTGCACCAGGTCGAATGACACCGGAGTATCTTCGTCGAGTTGCACCGTGATCACACCACGACTGGAAACCGCGGTGGGAAGTGCGACCGCAAGGTGACTCGCAAGCATGGCGCGCCCCGACTCGCGCACGCGATCGACAACTTCGTCCCAATGTTCCGCGAGGTGGTTGAGGTCAAGCGGTTGCGAAACGACTTCAACGACTTTTTCCCGAGCGCGATCCTGCACGACCGCGGCTTCAGCACGCGGAGCTGCCGCGGTCCTCTCCTCCGGTGCTACTGCAGCAGAAACAGGACCCGATCCACGCTTACCCGCCGCAACTTCTCCACTCTCCACTCTCCGCTTTCCACTCTCCCCTTTCCCCTCCAGTCCTGCGATCAGTTCTTCCAGTTCGACTGTTCGATCGATCAGAGCAAATCGAACCAGCAGTGTTTCAAGGAGCAGCTGCTGTTGCGAACTCTTTCTGAATCGCGGTTCCAGTTCAGTGACCATGTTCAGCATTCGAACAAGATCGCCTGTGGTGAGATCGCCCTTCATTTCCGAGAGAGCCTGACGCGTGCGCTCGCTGATGTCCGGGGAATCGCTCCCCAGGAGTTTCGCGAGCAACGCGCGCAACAAATCAGCCATGCCACCGAGGAATGCAGTGAAATCGATCCCGGCATCGGCCAATCGAGCGACATTTGGGAAAACACTCTTGGCGTCTCGGCGCGCGATGATGTCGAGAACGGCGAGATATTCATCTTCAGCGACAAGTCCCAGCGACTCCCGTATCGCATCGACGGTGATCTCACCGTCGGAAGCCGAGAGAACCTGATCGGTGAGGCTCAGAGCGTCGCGCATGGAGCCGTCGGCGGCGCGCGCGATCATCGCAATTGCATCGGGAGCAGCCGGCACTCCCTCAAGGGCGAGAATCTCCACGAGTCGCACGCGAATCTCGGGATTGCTGATGCGCTTGAGATCAAAACGCTGCAGTCTGCTGAGCACCGGGGTCGCGGCCTGGGCAATTTTCTGCGGGTCCGTCGTGGCGAATACGAAAACCACGCGCGGTGGCGGTTCCTCGAGAATCTTGAGCAGCGCATTCCACGCTTCACGCGTGAGCATGTGCGCTTCGTCGATGATGTAGACCTTATACCTCGCCTCAGAGGATGGCGCGTACATTGCGCGCTCTCTCAGCTCACGCGCATCATCAACGCCGCGATTGGAAGCAGCATCGATCTCAACAACGTCGAGGCTGGCCGAACCGCCCCAGATGCGCTGGCAGGAAATGCACTCGCCGCAGGGTTCGCCCTCGTCCTTGATCTCACCCGACAGCCGACGCTCGCAGTTCAAAGCCATGGCGAGAACACGCGCCAGAGTTGTTTTGCCGGTGCCGCGCGGGCCGCACAGCAGATATCCATGGGCGATGCGACCACGCGCAATGGCACCGCGCAAAGTGCGCGAGACGTGCGTTTGCACAGCCACAGACGCGAAATTCCGCGGGCGATACTTACGGGCGAGTGCGAGCGACATCGGAGGCGTCTGTTGACGGTGCAGTTTCGAAGCGAAGGCAGCCAAGGTAGCCCAACGGCCCCCCGGATGCGAAGCGCGGGGCCGCCGCTGTCAACAGCGCTCAGCATCCCGCGCAATACTCCAGATCTTACGGAGCGACAAAAGACACCACATGCCGCTGCTACCTTTCGGTCCTGACGGAGTTAGTAGGCTCTTATCCTCCGGGATCTGGAGCACCTGAAATATAGTCTGGCTGTGACGGTAGCCGGAACGGTGGACTCAAGCCGGCGCATTGTTCAATCGTTCAACAAGCTCCTCCAGCGTGACTGCTTGGACTCCTGGGACAAGCGCGCCAGTAAGAGGTCGATTGCGCGTGGCGCGATGTGCGACCAACGCCCTGCGCCGACCGGGCAACTGAGTTCGCAGCGCCGCGACGGCGCGTGCGTCGCGGGGCAACACGGTGCGCGATGCCTTCGCTTCGATGAGCCACGTCTCGCCGCGGATAGGTGCGATGAAGTCGACTTCGAACCCTTGCTGGTCGCGGAAGAAATACACCTCGCGGCGCAATCCGCGATTGAGCTGTGCCTTTGCAATCTCCGCGGCGACGAATCCCTCTACGACCGGCCCGAGGAAGGGAGAGCGTTCCAGCTCCTGTTGAGTGCGGATGCCGAGCAGATGACACACAACGCCGCTGTCGGCGAAGTATACCTTGGGAGTCTTGAGCAGCCGCTTACCGACATTGTCGAAGTAGGGCGGCACCACCAAAACCTGTCCGGTGACCTCGAGCACATGCAACCAGGCACCGAGCGCCGGCACCGAGATCCCGAGCGGTGCCGCGAGGTCAGTCTTGTTCAGCAACTGCCCGTGCCGCGTTGCCAACAGGGAGAGGAATCGCCGAAATGTGCCGAGATCGCGCACGTTGAGTACGCCTCTTACATCACGCTCGAGGTATGTCTGCACGTACGATGAGAACCAGACATCCTTGAGCGCAGGACGCGCCAACACCTCCGGGAAGCCGCCACGCAGTATGTCAACCCGCGGCGACTCGACCTGGCTCAATGGCCAAAGGCCGAGCACGGCGATGCGTCCAGCGAGGGACTCGGTAACACTCTCCATCAGCGGCGCTTCCTGCGACCCGGAAAGCAACCACTGTCCCGTGCGGCGCGGCGCGCGATCGATTGCTGCCTTGAGATAGGGAAACAAGGCCGGCGCGTTTTGGATCTCGTCAAGGATTACCGGCAGTCGTCGTTCATCGAGGAAGCCGCGCGGGTCGGCAGCCACTCGCTCCAGGACGTCAGGCGCGTCCAGCGCTACAAACTCCGCCAGCGGGAAGAGTTTGCGCAAAAGCGTGCTCTTGCCGGACCGGCGTGGCCCGGTGAGCACGACGGCGGGGAAGCCGCGTGCAGCCCTGATCAGTTGGGGTGCGAGGAGACGAGGGATGAAACGCATATGAGTATTCTAAAGTACAACCTTAGAATACTCAACTATTGCGCGCCTCCGCCAGAGGGGCTTGGCGACCCCTGTCATGACGGGATCTGACTACCGGCCCGCCAGCCTGTCAGTCTCCTCCAGAACAATCTCCCCTGCCCTACAAACTTCATCGGCGTCAACATCCAGATGAGTCACAAGCCGCGCCCTCGTCCTGGTCCACGCGGCGACACGCACGCCCTTGGCGAGACACTTCTCCTCGAGAACGTATGCATCGACTCCCGGCGGCAGCTCAACCATCACAATGTTCGTGTCAGGTGCGACGACGCTGCAGCGTGAATCGCGAGACAGGATTGCAGCGAGGCTCCGCGCGTTCTCATGATCAACAGTGAGCCTCACGAGATTCTTCTCGATTCCATACAAAGCCGCGGCGGCGAGAACTCCGGATTGGCGCATGCCGCCGCCCAATCTCTTGCGCACCATCTCCGCGCGTTCAATGGTCTCGTGGTCTCCGGCGAGCGCAGCTCCCACTGGTGCGCCAAGCCCCTTCGAAAATGAGACCATCACCGTTGCACCGCACGCGGCAAGTTCCGCCAACGAGCTGCCTGTTGCCGCGGCCACATTCCACAAGCGCGCGCCGTCGATGTGCAACGCGATGCCCAGTGCGTCCGCAATCTCCTTGATAGCGCGCACCTCGGACAGCGGCGTTATTTTGCCGCCGCCATAACTGTGCGTGTTCTCAACACTGATGAACGTCGCGCGCGGCCACGATTTGGAAGGCGGACGAATGGTGCGGCGCAACGCAGCAGCATCCATCGCGCCTGAATCGGAGCGCACCACGCGAACCTGCACACCCGCGTTTGCCGCGACACCCGCCATCTCCATCTGCATGATGTGCGACTCGGCATCCACAAGTATTTCATCGCCAGGACGCGTCTGCGCGCCAATCGCCGCCTGATTGGCCATCGTTCCCGAGGGAAAAAACAATGCGGATTCTTTCCCGAGCAATTCCGCAACCTTCTTCTCGAGACGCACAGTTGTCGGGTCGCCATCGAGAACATCGTCGCCCACCTCGGCAGCGGCGATCGCGGCCCTCATTCCCGGGGAGGGCTTGGTTACGGTGTCGCTGCGGAGGTCAATCATGGGGAGCAAATGGAGATTGGAAATTGGATAATGGATATTTCATTGCGGATTTGTAACTCACGACTGCTAATCCCCAATGCAATATCCAATGTCCAATTTCCATTCTCCATTTTCATTCAAAGACCACTCTCTGAATCTTCCGCATGCGCCGCAGATCATAGACCTGCGACACCTCTCCTCCCACAATGAATATCAACGCCACATAATACGACCACGCCACCGCCAGAATCACCGCGGCCAGAACTCCTGAATAAAGGTTGCCAGGATTCATCGACGGCGCCGTAAGACCGAAAATGTATCTCGCTATCTCGACCATCACCGCCGAGAAGAGCGCCGCAACGGTGGCGGTACGCCAACGCACACGTTTTCGCGGCAGATAACGATAGAGCACAAAAAACGTGAACATGATGAGCACGAATGCCAGCCCTCGTCCGGCCCACTCCTCCACTGAGCTGATCATCTCTTCGGTGAACAAGCCACGCTCTCGCGTTACTCTCTCACGAGTCTTCGCAACGGCGATGTACGTGGTGATTGCCAGGTATGACATCAAAAAGAGCGACGAAATCAGCGTCATCCTGATGTCAAAGAGCTTTCCAGTGATAATGTTGCGCGTGTCCTCGATATCGAAGACGTCTGACAGGACGGCGCGCAGTGAACCGAACAGCCGCGTCGAGAGCCAGATGAAAGCAATTGTGCCGACCGAGACCGCGGTCGTCACGTTGTCAAGCACATTGCGAAGCCTTTCGCCAAGTATGTCCGCCGTCTCTGCAGTCACGGGGACAAGACCACTCAGAAAACCAATAAGATTCTGGGTAGACTCAGCCTCAGTTTTGCCCAGCAACAGCGCCATCGCGGTGATTGTAATCACCAGGAACGGAATCAGCGCGAGCAGAAGGTTGAAGGCTACTCCCCCCGCGAGAAAAAAAATCTTGTCCTCGCGGAACTTCTCATCCATCAGCTTGAGAAACTCCCAAATGGACTCCGCTACTCGCGTGACGGCGGGAGGGGGCCGCAAAAACATTTTGACGATCTAGCCGCTCACGCAGGACTTCGCGTGAAACGGCAGCGGGTATTCCTTGTCATTCCGGCGAAAGCCGGAACCCATTTTTCCTCGACCATGGGTTCCGGCTTTCGCCGGAATGACAAACCTACATCAACGGCAATCTTATTGGCCACTAATCGGCGAGACGCTCATCCTCGCTGGCTGACATTGCGGACCGGCGTGCGTCGCGGGCGGTTGTCACGCCGGCGTCGAATGCGGCCTTTGTTTCCGCAACCTGACGTGCCAGCGAGTCCCGTGTTTCCCTCGCAGCCTCGCGCCCCGCTTCAACAGCGCGACCCACCTGACGCTTCTTCACCTCGAGCGTGTGCTTCGCCGTCTCGAATTCATCCCCGACGAATTCCTTGGCATCGTCAAAGCGATCCTTGACCGTTTCACTCAACTCCGACGCGGCACGTATGGCGCGCCGGCGCGCCTTTTCCGCTCGCTTCTTTATCTCGCGGCGTGTCTCAACCCCGGACTGCGGAGCCACAAGCAGCGCGATCACAGCGCCCACAGCGAGACCGGCAAGGAACATCTTGGTGCCGCCACCCGAATCTCTGAAGATGATTTCGTCTTCGCCGTCCATTTCATTTCGTCGCATGATTCACTCCTCCACTGCTATTTGCGTTTGGGTTCCTTCTTTCCAGCCGGTCGCGCTGCGACCGACTCCACACCATTGCCGCGTCCTCCAGCCAATGCCGGTTCATCTTCCTCTCCGGGAAGGCGATGGTCGCCGTTGAGCAGCGCTTCCAGCTCCCGGTTTATTTCCACCACACTCACGCCCAGCATTTTGCTCGCCCGCCCCTTGTCACCCGATGCGGACGCCAGTGTGCGCAGCACATGTGATCTGCGTGCAATCGCAAGCGGCGTGCCCACCTCGATGTTGAATGTGCTGGGCATGTCACCGCGCAGGTGCAGCGGCACAACATCTTCCCGGGTTATCACGTCGCCACGCGTCATGATAACGGCCCGCTCGACAGCGTTCTTCAATTCACGCACATTCCCCGGCCACGGGTAGGAAAGAATCCAGTCCCAGGCCGCAGACTCGAACGAGTTGACCTTTTTTTGATTCGCCGTGGCGAATCGCGACAGAAACTCCGTCGCCAGCAGCTTGATATCACCCACGCGATCCCTGAGCGGAGGCAACGCCACTTCGACAACGGCGAGCCGGTAATAGAGGTCATCGCGCAAGTGACCATCCGCAATCGCCTGCTGAACATCCTTGTTCGTAGCGGCGACCACGCGAATGTCGACCGCCAGTTCCTTCTTGCCGCCCAGCCGCCGGATGGAACGCGACTCCAGCGCGCGCAGCAATTTCACCTGAATCTCCGGCGCCATCTCTGCAATTTCGTCAAGGAAGAGAGTGCCGCCGCTGGCCATTTCAAATGCACCAGCCTTCTCATTTGTCGACCCGGTGAAAGCACCCTTCTCATGGCCGAACAACTCGTTCTCGAGAATATCCTTGGGAAGCGCAGCGCAATTGAGTGGGAGGAACGGACCAGACGCCCGCTCAGACCGCGTGTGCAGCGCCCGTGCAACCAGCTCCTTGCCGGTCCCCGACTCGCCGAAAATCAGAACGCTCGCGGTCGACGGAGCGACCACATCGATCACCGAGTATACCTGGCGCATCGGCTCTGATTGGCCGACGATCTCTCCATAGTGCGTCAGCCCCTCGAGCTTCGATGACAGTTCCCGGTTGGATTGCTGCACCGCATACTTGTCGAGCGCCTTGCCAATGAGCGCCTTCAGCCGGTTCAGCTTCTCGGCATTGAGCGGTTTTTCGATGTAGTCGTATGCACCCATCTGCATCGCCTGCACCGCTGAATCCACCGAAGCACGACCGGTAATAATGATGCACTCTGTCGGAATTTTCCTGTCCTGCAGATTCTTGAGCAGCGACATCCCATCCAGCTGCGGCATGTTGAGGTCAGCCAGCACGAGCCCGAAGCCCTGGGTCGTCAACAACTCCATTGCGGTCTCACCATCGCTCGCTACGGTTACTTCGTAGCCTTCGTCGGTCAGGATCGCACTGAGTCCGTCGGTGATGGCACGCTCGTCATCCGCGACAAGCACCCTCGATGTGCGCTTGGGTTTAGCTGCCGAAGACGGGGAACCGGAGGGGGGGGTCATACGAGGACTGTATCGCTGGAAAGGGTCGTTGGGAAGGTCAGCGTGAAAGAGGCGGCCGCAGCGACGATCCTGATGTGCAGCGCCTGCGCCACTGCCAGCACTTCCTCGTCGAGAACCGGGGGCACCGCTGGGTCCAGAAGCAACTCTACGGCAACGGGTTGGACGCTGCGGACGGCGCAGGTGACATTGGCTCCCGCTTTCGAAGCTGCCATGATCATATGGGTCAGGATCAGACGAGCGGCCATGGGGCTCACGGCCGCCCTGGCCGTCTGAAGCACCTCGACCAGGCTCACCTTCCCCTTGCCGCCAGCATTGAGCAAGGTCGCGATCGCCCTGATTGTGGCGTCCACCTCGGCGCCGCCCGCCCCAGGGACCTCTTTGCTCAGGAACGCAAGAGCTTCCACTTGCGCCGAAACCTCCTCGAACTGTCGCGATGCATTCATGGCGAATGAGCGCAAGTCGCCCGACGAGGCAGCGCCATGTTCGGTTCTCGATCGAATGACCTCGAGATTGATCCCCACTCCCTGCAGTCCATTTCTCAGCCCATGTAGAACGTGACTGGTCAGCCTGCCAAACTCATCGAGCCAAAGCGTGCTAACGCGCGATTCGCCTGTGCCGACCACCCCAACCGGTAACTGCCCCGTCATTCTCCCGCATCCGGATCATCCGGCGCGTGGGCAAGAGCCGCGGCACCGGCAGCGGGCATTCCCTTGTGAACCCGCACTGGTTTCACGTGGCGCTCAACAGCAGAACGCGTACCACCAATCGCGAGCCTGGAAAAGAGGAAAGAGAATTTGCGATCGTAGGCATCGGCGAGGGCCGCCCGAACACCCTCGTCCAGGTCCCAAAGCTGTTTCTTGAAAGGGCCGAGCGCCTTTTTGCGGGTCTTGTAGAAGAACTGTTCATCGGAGTCACTGGCCTTGCGCTCCTCCGCAGCATTCTTTCTGAGCCAGTCGTACACCCCTTCGCGGAGCGCGGCAGGCATATACTCGTAGAGCATATTCTGAAAGTTGGTGGCGAGGTGTATTTCCGCCGTTTCGACCTTGGGGAAATTGTCGAAGGCGGCATCGGTCAGGGTGGACGCGCCGTGCTGCACGGCGCCTGCCAGTCCGTACTCCTTCACAGCTACGGCCGAAAGCGTCTTGAGGGTATCGAAATCCAGTTTCACATCTGCAATCGAGCCATCCGGCAGCACCACGCCGCCGTGTGAAGTTCCCGATTGCACCGAGATCTTGGACAGCCCCTTCACGCTGCGACCCGCGCCCGCGTTCAACGTCTTGTTGAATCCATCCATGTAAGCGCGCAACTCTTCGACAGTGCTGTTCTGCGTCCCCACTTCACCAATTTCACCGCCGACAGAAATCGTGACGCCATCCGGTTCCAGATCGCGAACGAAGCGGGTAATGTCCACTCCCACTTCATAGTTCAGGCGTTGCTGTTCCTCCAGCGACTCCTTGGAAAGATCCACCAGTGTTGATGTGTCTACATCGATATTGTAGAAGCCGGCGGCAATCGCTTCGCGGGCGAGCTGCTTTACCGAGTCAACTTCTGTCGCGGGGTCGCTCGCGAATTTTTTCGCATTGACCTGAAAGTGATCGCCCTGGATGAAGACCGGTCCGCGGAACCCTTCGCGCAGCGCCGCTGCGAGCATCACCGCCACGTACTCCGCGGGCCTCTGATCGGTATACGCGATTTCCGAGCGGGCAATCTCCAGAATGAATGCCCCCGCGTTCATCTTGATTGCGGTGCGGAAGATCGAGCGTGCGGTATCGTAGGCCATGCCGCGCACATTCATCGCCGGCACGGTGAACCCACCGGTCTCCCCTCGCCCGCGCGCCCGGTACAGGTCGTCGATGGAAGAAGCGCGCACTCCAACCTGTTGTCCCACTTCCCAGATTACCCAGCGCGCTGCGTTTCGCCCTGCTTCATCGCCAAACACCGCCTCGCGCACCAGCTTGTCCATGAGCGGTGATGCCAGCGCTGTCTCTTTCTGGACAACCAGGCCGTCGCCGGAAATGGAGACTGCACCATCGAGTAGTGCTGCTGCGTGTTCAATGCGGCTTCGCATTCAATAATTCCTTCTGTTCGGATAGTAGAAACAACATGCATTCGTCATTCCCGCGAAAGCGGGAATCCATTTTAGTCGTCAACATGGATTCCCGCTTCCGCGGGAATGACGGCACCGGTCACACCCGTCGCGCGGGATCAGGCCGCGGCAACGACTCCCATACAGCAAGATCCCGCTCGGACCCTGGCTTCCCCAGCAGAGCATAGGTGAATTGTTTGCCCAGTTCTACTCCCGGCTGATCGAGTGGCTCAACGCCATACAATTCTCCTGCCACTACAGTCGCGATCTCCAGCAGCATCAGCAACTCACCCATATGATGCTCGTCGACGGAGGGAATCTCTATGGTCATGCTGGGCCGGTCGCGCGCCGCAAGCGCTCCAGCGGTGGCGCGGCGCTCCGCGTCCAGCAGTTCCCCCAGAGTATGGCCGGCGAGGTAATTCAGCTCCGTCATACCCGACGAGCTTGCAGGAATGGCATGATCGCTTGCGCGGGACTGCTCCGCTACGAATGTGACAGTCTTGTCGAGCGGCCCTTCCATGAAAAGTTGTACCTGGCTGTGTTGGTCGCTTGCGCCGACTGCCGCAATTGGAGTTGGACCTGTGTGGTCTCCATTTGCGGTAACCTTGCCCAGACTCTCCGCCCACAACTGCACAAACCAGTCCGAAACGTCGCGCAGCGCATCCGAGTAGGGCATGAGCACATGTATGCGTGCCCCCCGCTTCACATCCGCAAGCCATTGCAACAGCGCGTACATGGCCGCGGGGTTCGAGGCAGCATCAGGCCCATCAAATCCACAACGCTCCGCCATTTCCGCCGCGCCACGCAGCAACGCTGGCACATCAATGCCGACCATGAGTGCGGGAAACAAACCAGCCGGAGAGAGAACTGAAAACCGTCCGCCAACATTGCGGGGGATGTCCAATGCGGCAATTCCCTCTGCCCCGGCCGCTGCACACAGCGCACCACTGGACGGATCGGTAACAAACACGAGCCGTTTTCTCGCATCGGCGCCCAGACTGTTGTCCAGATGCTCGCGCACGATCAGATACTGCGCCATCGTCTCCGCGGTACTGCCCGATTTGGAAATCACCACAAACAATGCTCGCGCGGGATTCACCATCTTGAGGAGCGCGGTGATAGTGCGCGGATCGACATTGTCGAGTATATGCAGCCGGGGACGGTAACCGCGCGCCCGCGCATCGAGGAGATTCCACATCGGTGCCAACAACGCAGTGCGCAAAGCGATCGTCCCCAGCGCGGACCCGCCTATACCGAGAACAACCACGTCGTCGGTGTCGCGTGAATACTCCAGTGCGAGCACCTGGCAACTGCGCAGCAGTGCAACGTCGCCGGGAAGGCCAAGAAAACCCAGCTGGCCGGCCTCGCGCCGCTCCGCCACACGGACCAGAGCAGCGTCGAGCAAGGGGCGGGCGGCAGTGAGTTCAGCATCGGAAATGCCGTTCCCGACCGGCGGCGACATCATGAAGGTGTAATCGATCGCGAGTGCCATCGGTCAGTCGACCCGGACTACGAGTCCATCGAAAGCCGGCATGACGCCCGCAGGAAGTTCCGCTTCCAGATTCGCGTGAAAGTTGTCATGCGTAAGATGGGTGAGATACGTGCGCTTGGCACCCACCTCGCGCGAGATGTCGATTGCCTCGGGAAAACTCAAATGTGTTGGATGCGCTGTGCGAAAGAGAGCATTGAGCACCAGCACCTTGACCCCGCGGATCTTCTCTATCACATCCACGGGAAGGCTCTTCGCATCAGTGATGTACGCTATGGCTCCAACGCGGTAACCAAGCACCGAGATATCGCCGTGCGGCATCATCAGTGGAATCACCTGGGCATCTCCCACCTTGAACGATTGATCCGGGTCAACAACATTGGCGCACGCTTCGGGCTTGTGCGTTCCCGGCGCGGGCCTGATGCTGGCGTCGAAGATGTAAGGAAAGCGCCGAGCGAGTCTGTCGAGTGCATCGCTCGACCCGTAGATGGGAAGTGGCGCCGCGCGGCGCACAGTTATCGCGCGCAGGTCGTCGATGCCATGCGTGTGATCGGCATGATCGTGTGTATAAAGCACCGCATCGACGGAATCAATTCCCGCACCAATCAACTGCAGTCGCAACTCCGGCGGGCTGTCGATGAGAATGCGAACGCCACCATCCGATTCAATGACTGCAGCAACGCGATTGCGCCTGTCACGCGGATCAGCCGACATACAGACTTCACAATGACAACCAATCTGCGGTACTCCGAAGCTCGTTCCTGTTCCCAGGAAGGTGAGCTTCATAGCACTTCCACTTTGAGCAGATTTGTGGACCCGGGAATATCGAAGGGCACGCCCGCGGTGACGATCACTCTGTCGCCCGGGTTGGCGAGTTTTCGTTCGATGATTATCTGGCGCGCCAGTGTGACCATTTCCTGATAGGTGTCCTGGTGCGGTACAAGCGCGGGGATCACGCCCCAGACGAGGGCGAGCTGCCGATAGGTACTGTCAACATCGGTGAGTACGAGAATGGGAACCGACGGCCGGCGCGAAGCGACCACACGCGCGGAGAATCCGCTCTTGGTGAATACGATTACCAGCGGAATGCGCAGCATGCGTGACGCGGCTATTGTCGCAGCGGCAATGGCCTCTTCGGTGGCAACATACCCCTCTGATTCATCCGCTCTGATGTGTCCTACTGCACGCGCCGGAGGATGCGTCTCGATCTCGCGGATGATTCGCGTCATTGCAGCGACGGCCAGGCGCGGATAGTTGCCCGATGCCGTCTCAGCCGACAACATCACCGCGTCAGTTCCATCGAGGATGGCGTTGGCAACATCGCTCGCTTCGGCGCGAGTGGGCCGCGGATGTTCCACCATCGACTCCAGCATCTGGGTCGCGGTGATGACCGGGCGGCCCAGTCTGTTGGCCAGTGCGATTATCGTTTTCTGCGCATTGGGCACCGTCTCGAACGGGAGCTCCACACCAAGGTCGCCGCGCGCGACCATGACGCCGTCGGATGCCTTCACGATGCTCTCGATGTTTCGCATCGCGATCTCTTTTTCGATCTTGGAGATAATCAGCATCTGTTTGGGAACGCGAGCACGCACAGATGCGATATCCTCAGCACGACGCACGAAACTGAGCGCGAGGTAGTCCACGCGGTGCTCGATGGCAAATGCGATGTCGAGAAGATCTTTCTCGGTGACAGTTGGAGCAGACACGTCGACACCGGGAAGGTTCATTCCCTTGTGGCTCCGCAGCATGCCGCCATGAATCACTCGCGCGGTCACGCGCGGCGGTGCCTCTTGCATTACGAGAAGATCGAGCAGACCATCATCGATGAGTATGCGGTCGCCCACATTCACGTCGGTCGCGAGCGCCGCATATGTGATGGGTATCTCGCCGGCTTGCGCTTCTTCCTCGGGCGCCAGCACCACATCCTCGCCCTCTACAAGCATCACCGGCTCGTCGAGGTTTCCGATGCGGATTCGCGGACCCTGAAGATCCGCCAGGATTGCGACGGGACGCTTCATTTTGGCCGCCACCGCCCGAACCGTCTCGATCAGTGTCAGATGTTGCTCAACGGTTCCATGCGAGAAATTGATGCGGGCAACATCAAGACCTTCTTCCATGAGGCCGCGAATCGCAGACTCGCTGTCGGTGGACGGCCCGAGCGTACACACGATCTTTGTGCGCCTGAGATGCGCGGGGCCCAGCGAAAGTGGAGCGGTCATCTTCTCGCGCTGGTGTTCAGTGACTCGCCTGGAACTGCTCACGCAGCGCGGCCGATTTTCTCTCCAGTCCAGATATCAGAGAATCGAACGACTTCTGAAAGCTCGCCAGCCCATCAACGAGCAGCTTGTCAGTGACATCTTCCATCGCAATTCCCAGTTCGGCGAGGCGTGCAAGCACTTCCCACTCGGCTTCGATGTTGGCGTCGATGGTGCGCGCCACTTCGCCGTGGTCACGGAACGCCTCGATCGTAGCGGGTGGCAGGGTGTTCACAGTATCAGGACCAATGAGTTGCTCGACGTACATCACATCGCGGTATGCAGGATTCTTGGTACTGGTGCTTGCCCACAGCGGACGTTGCACACGCGCGCCCTTTTCCTGGAGGGCCTGCCAGCGATGTCCGGAGAAAGTTTCGCCAAAGAGACCATATGCCATGCGTGCGTTCGCGATTGCTGACCGCCCGCGCGATGCCTCCGCGTCATCCTTCGTTATGCTGCCCTTCGCAATGAACGCGTCGAGACGCGCGTCCACTTCGGTGTCAACACGGCTCACAAAAAAACTCGCGACGGATGCCAGCGAAGTAATCGACTGGCCGGCTGCAGCGCGTGCTTCGAGGCCGCGCAGATACGCCTCCATAACGCGCCCGTGCGCCACCACAGAAAAGAGGAGCGTGACGTTGACATTGATCCCTTCGGCAATGAGCAGCTCAACTGCGGTTGCGCCTGCAAGTGTGCCGGGCACTTTCACCATCAGGTTGGGCCGGCCGACGGTGTTCCACAGCCTGCGCGCCTCTCTTACTGTTGCAGCGGCATCGTGTGCCACACCCGGTGATACCTCGATGGAGACGTATCCATCGTTACCCTTCGTCTCGCGATAGACCCCGGCAAATGCATCACAGGCAGTGCGCACATCGTCGGTCTCGAGAAGTTCGAAAAGTTCCCAGGGTGATTGATCGTGAGCTGCGCTGATCTGCACGTCATACAAGTCGCCGCCGGCGAGTGCTTTTTCGAAAATTGTGGGATTGGAAGTCATCCCGGTGAGATAGTCTTCGCGTATCCGGCGACCCAGCTCGCCGTTCCGGAGCATGGCGCGGTCGATATAGTCAAGCCACACCGCTTGTCCGGCTTCGCTCAGCCGGCGCAGTCTTTCAGAATCCATAGGGGAAGTATAGATGTGACTAGTCACTCTTGCTACGCAGCGCGTTGTACAAGAGGAACGCATTAAGGAGCCCGCACATTGCGACAAGCGGCGGGGCCAGGACGCGAATCAGCTCTGGATCCCAGGTGTCGAGCGCCAGCACGGCGGCCAGTCCCCATGGGAGTGAGAGAAGCAGCGCCAGCAACAGGCTGCCGTTGTGCCCGTCGGGCCAGAGCGAGAGCGACATAGCGGCGATCACTGCAACTGCGAACATCACGGCGATCACACGCGCCGGAGTATTTGTGCGAGTCCGCATCCTATCGGACTAGAATCTCGAATGCTCTCACTGACTCCACTGGTTGTTGTCCTTCCACGCGAACTTCGACCGATAGAGTGTAGCGGCCCGGGGAAAGTGTCTTCAAGTCCAGGTTCAATGCATAAGCCCCTACAGTCGCTGTGGAAACTACGGGAATCACTCCCTCAACGCGGGGCTGGATCTGAGCTGGTTGCCCCGTTATGGCGCGTCCCACCATTCCGAGTAGACCGGGGCGCTCACCCGTCACCTTGACCGCGTAGTGCACGCTGTCGCCGCTCACCAGTCCGTACATCTCCCAGAAGAGTCCCAGTGTACTTCCCTTCTTGAGGCGTGTACTGCCAAGCATCAGATGCTCGGCATCCTCAAGGTCCCTGGGTGGTCGCGGCCTGCGTTCCACGAACATGACGTCAGAGAGCGTCACCCGTTGCGACGGCATCGCCGGCAGTCCGGCGCCAAAGCGTACGCGCCCCGCCCAGCTGCTGTCTCTCGAGAGAATCTCCATGCTCACAAGGGTCCTCCCTCTCGGGAGATCCACCGCCTGGATAAACAGGTCTGTACGAATCGGGCGCGCGCGAAGCTCAGCCGAGTCGGTGTAGTCGCGACGCACATAGAGCGCCGCGGTTGCGCCGCGCCTTGTGAGTTGTGGCTGTCCTTCCATATCGGCGGCGGCAACCATGCGCGCTGAGTCTCCGCGGCGGAAAAACGCTACCTGATAGTCCAGGTCCACAAACTCGCGATCGGGCGTCACCTGGAATTCGTATTGCTCGTCATCAACAATCTTCCATCCGTCGGCTGGCGCGCTCGTGGGATTGAGCAATGTTGAGGCAGACGGAACGAAGGAAAACCTCGGATTGGGAAAAAGTGCGACCATCTGCGGCGGACTTCCTGTCTCCGGTCGCGTGCTTTGCAGGTACCCCGGCACTCCCAGACGGCGAACAACCTCCTCGTATCCCAGCGGCGATGGTGCGAATACGCGCGTGCGGGTGATGTCGGGCAAATCGCGCGGAAGGAGGCCGGCGGTGGGGACACCATTCAGCAAGTCATCCTCGTAGCGCATCTGACGCTGACCACGGACAATCATGTCGACGCGCGCCGAGTCGAGGCGCTGATTGGAAAACGCATCGAGAAGGAGCGCGACCTGACGCGAAAGATGTTCGGAACGCCTCTCGTTTCCACGCGTCAGGTATAGCGGGTCTGACAGCCACCAGAGCCGCTCCGCGAAGTCCACTTTCCGCGCGCAGTCCATTGCCGCCACCGCACGACGCAGCGAGTCCGACTTTATCACATCCGTTGGATCGAGCCAGCGACAGCGCTCTTCCAGCGGCATGTGGTAAAGGGTCTCTGTCCAAAGGAGATCGGCCCACTCTTCCATGTTGCCGATCAGATGCAGCACATGACCGCGCAGCGCGTCGCACCACCAGCGGTCGGACTTGCAATCCATCGCTTCGTCCAATGCAACTTTGGGATCGCCTCTTTCGAGGTTGAGGCGCACCAGTTGCCCGGCGATCCACTGGTCCGCGGGGATTATTTCCCGGGACTTTTTTAGAGTGTCCAATAAGGCGGTGAGCAGCTTTTTTGCTTTCTTGCGCACCAGACCTGGAGTGACATCCCTTGCGAACCTGTCTGCGTTGGGTATGGCGCCGTACGGAGAGTAGCCCACCTTGCCGTTGTTGGGTCCATAACACCAGTCGATGCGGATGCGCAGTTCGCATTGTGCAAATGGGGCAACATTGGGAGCGGGCGCTTGCGATGCAATCTCCGTTCGCCAGCGGCTCTCGAATAGACGCAACGCAGTTTGTACGCCGAGTAGCGCCTTGAGAGAATCGGCCTTGTAGGAATCCTGCGCGTGCGCGGCGCTTGCTAGAATCAACAATAGCGGCAACATCGCCGTCCGTCGTGTGACTTTCATCAGCGAACTATCTCGATTGTGCGCACACTCTCCACTACTTCCTGTCCCGGCACTGTCACGGCGACGGAAAGTGTGTACCGTCCGCGAGGCAGAGTTGCGAGATTGATGTTCACCGATCGTGGTTCAATCGCAGCACCAGCTACCGCGGTCTCGTCCCACTCTGTCGAAATAACATCGGCGCCCGATGGTCGCGCGACGCGCCCCAGCCTCTGCGCTTCACGCCCTGTCTGACGCACTACAAAAACTGATACGTGCGGCGTCTCGCCGCGGTTTAATCCGTATATCTCCCAGAAAAGGCCCGTGGCCGAGCCCTCGCGCAAAGTTGTCGTCGGCAGTGCGCGCGGCGCCGCGTCCTCCAGGTTCACGGGGAGAGCGCGATTGTTCGCTACGGTTGCGCCCAGTGTGTCGCGCCCATATGACGCCTCCACCAGAAGTATGTCGGACAACGTCACCCTCTGCGCAGGCATTTCCTGCGGACCGGTGCCGAATCGCACGCGCCCGAATGGACCACGAGGATTCTCCGCCTCAACACTCGCGAGTGTGCGCCGCGGAGCAACCATCGAGTTGAAAAGAAGTCGCGTCGTGCCGTTCGCCTTGAAATGGACAGATGGTTGATCAAAATCGCTCTGCAACCAGAGATCACCACTCAACTGATTGATCACCGGTCTTTCCATGTCCTTGGGCAGCGTTTGCGGGGCTTCCGTTGCCGCTACCACGAGGCGAGCGGAATCGGCCCGCTTGAACCACGCGGCCTGATACGAAAAATCCAGAACCAGACGTGTCCATCCTGACATGAACTCGAACGCCTGCGGATCGCGCAGTTTCCAGTCGCTCGCGAGAGACTGAAGCGGAGCGGCAAATGCCTCGGGCATGGGAAGGAACGACTGGCGCGACAACGGAAACTGCGTGAATTGAACTCGAGGCGGCGGCACGGCTGCACCCCGTCCGCCTGCTCTCCCCGCAGGTGCTGATGTCGGCCCGGGCTCATCGATATAACCGCAATACGCAGGTACTCCCACGCGCGTCACGAGGTCGGGATAACCGTGCAACAGCCGCAGTCCGATCCCCTGTTCACCAGTTCCGAAGTCCCCGCATGTTTGCAGCAGCGGGGCATCAACATCCACCGGCGAGAGCTCGCGAAGCTGTTCCACTCTTCCTTCCCGCACCATCGCCGGAATAGCGTAAACACGTTCCTGCGTTGCATTGTCCAGCAGAAGAGACAGGGAGCGCGAAAGGTGCGCTGACCTGCGCTCATTGCCAGCCTTGGCGAAGAACGGATCGGACAACCACCAGAAACGCGCCTGCAACTTCTCCAGCTCTTCACATGGAACCTCGCTCAGCAACTCACGCAGTTTCTTGTCATCAATCGCTAACGTAGGGTCCAGCCATTCGCAGCGCTCTCTCGGAGACATTCGCGCGAGGGCCACAGACCAGAGAGAATCCGCAGAGAGCCAGGAACCGCTCGCATGAATTGCGTATGCGCGCAACGCCGTACACCACCAACCCGAGTCCTGGCACTTGTCCACAGCATCGCGGGCGCGAACCGGAAAGCCGTGTTCGATATGCAGGCGAACCAGTTCGCCGTTTACCCAGCGATCGCCCGGCACCTTCTTCTGCACCCGCACGAGTTCGTTGAGATACCTGTTGATGTAGCCATCCGAACGACGCTGCCAAACCTTGGGCATCTCTGATGAGAGAAGAGTCGTCGAGATGTACGTACCGATCCCGCCGTACTTGAGCTTTCCGTTGAGAGGACCGTAGCAGAAATCCACAACTCGTATCTCGCACGAACCAAAGATCGCATTGAGCGTCTCCTGTTCGTCCCTGCGACGCGGGGTCAAAACCAGCAACCCGTATTGATACTGGAAGTTTCGCAGTGCCTCGACAGCATCCATTTGCGCCGCAATCGAATCCTTCTCGGAAATCTTTCGCTGCGCGGAAACGGGAGCAGGCGCCACTAGCAGGAGCGCGCACAGATACCAACGGTAGTATCCCGTCATAGTGCTGTCATTCCGGCGAAAGCCGGAATCCATGGTAGAAGGAAAATGGATTCCGGCCTGCGCCGGAATGACAAAAGAGGCTTACGATACTTTTCTCTCACGGAAACCTCATCCTCTCCGGCTCCTTGATCTCGATTGGCCGGCGGCTTACCACGCGCAGCTGTCCATCCACTTCGACAACGACCGACAACGTGTAGTCACCTTTTTCGAGTGACTTGAGGTCCAGGTTCACAGAGCGGAACTCAATCTCATTCCCAGCCACAGGCGTTGCCTCCATTTGAACTGATAGAGAATCCTGCGCTCGTTGCAGCGTGATTGCGCGCGCGATTCTGCCCAGCAGTCCCCGAGCGGCAGGCACAACCACTATCGAAACATTGGGCTTCTCGTCCTTCTGCAAGCCGTACGTTTCCCAGTAGATCCCGATAGTTGACCCTGTGTTGATCCGGGTTGATCCCAGCGCGCGCCAGCTTGCCTCGGTGAGCCCCGACGGTAGCGGCTCACCCGGCTCCATCAGGAGAACATCCGAAAGTGTAACGCGCTGGTTGGGCATTGGCTGCGGACCGGATCCAAATCGCGCTCGCCCCGACATGCCCGATCGGCTCAGAAGTTCCACTCCAAAGAGTGCACTGTCACGTGACGTTCTTACATTGAGGCGGACCTGGTTCACTCCCACACGCTCTGTCTTCGCAACTGGCTGGTCGAAATCCTTGTGAAGAGTGACCGACGCCATGAAATCCTGATAGGCCAGAAGCGAGTCTCGCGAAACGTCGACGGCGGCAATGACCTCCGATGAGTCGCCGCGCCGAAAATGTGCAACCTGGAATTCGATGTCACGCATCGCGTGCGGCCAGGAGGACATGAATTCAAAGGCATCCTTGGCATGCAAATCCCAACCGTCAGCACCCGAGTGAATTGGGTCAACAAGCGCAGATCCTTGTGGTACGAATGCGAGTCGCTCGGTAGGGTACATCGCGATCGTAGAGATCGTCCCCTCCTCGCGCGCCGTCCATTGAGGGGCGCCGAGTCGCATTACGACCTCCGGATAGCCGAACCTGAACATCAAACGGCCTGCCGAAACCATTCCGTCCTCGTCGACTGCGCCTGGATCGATGTCCGCCGTCGAGGACGATGGAGACACAGCCATCGGCTGTTCGATGGGAGCGGCTTTCTCGCGCGAGGCCATCGCAGGTGTCATCATCCGGTGCTGCCTGTGCCCCTGAATCAGAATGAGCTCCACAACGCGCGCGAGATGTTCCGAGCGCCGTTCATTTCCCTCAATCGAGAAAAGCGGATCGGCCAGCCACCATGCCCGCTCCGCCATCCGGAGTCGCGTGTCGCACCTGGCTGAACGATAGATCTCCACGAATACCTTGTCCCTCACCAGCCAGGTAGGATCCAGCCACGCGCAGCGCTCCCGCTCGGGCATGAGGGCAAGCACCTTTGTCCACGCCGAATCTGCTCTCCGCCACATCCCCGCGACGTGAATTGTGTAGGCCTTCAATGCTCCACACCACCAGGGCTCCGCCTTGCATTTGTCCAGGCTTTCCATCGCCCTGATGACGTTGCCACGCTCCACTTCCACGCGCACAATCTCACCATTGAGCCACCTGTCACCGGGAATGCTTTTTCGCAACCTGGAGAGATCGCTCACATAAAGATTGATGTAGGCGCTGGAACGCTTCTGGAACTGTTTCGCGTAGTTCGCCGGCGTTAACGCGCGACTCTCTGCGGTGGTACCAATTCCGCCCAGTGCAAGTCCGCCATTCTTGGGACCGTAGCAGTAGTCACCTATCGCAAACTCGCAGGTCCCATATATAGGCATCCGCGGGGGAAGATTGCGGGCACCAGGACCGCGAACCAATGTGTTGTAACGAAATTCGAACAGCCTGAGAATATTGACGGCCGAGGCGTGCGCGAACATCGAGTCCTTCTGCGCCTTCGTCTGCGCGCCGAGCGACGGCACAATCATCACCGCAATCGCTACGAGCGCGGGAATGACGGCGGGGATGCTCCGTTTCATACCGGTGGATTCATGGTGTCACCACGGTGCGCGAAAGCTGCCGCTCCATGGTACACAAGGGCTTGTGCACAGGTCCATGCCTATTATGATGGCACCCTGCCCCGGCTATCGCTATTGAAGACCCGTCAAAACGGCCACCACCACGGCGACGAGCCCGAGTGCGCCGAGGAGCAGCACGAGGGAAACCACCGATTTGATCCACTTATCGTACGAAACCCCTGCCGCCGCCAGCACTGCCATCAGGGATCCGTTGGTTGGAGTAACCAGCTCGCACAATCCCGATCCGAGTTGATAGGCCAGAACCGTTACCTGCCGGGAGATTCCCATCAAATCAGATAGAGGCACCAACACCGGCATGGTCAACACGGCCTGCCCGCTGGTACTCGGCACGGGAACATGCATCGCGGCCTGCAGCAGCATCATCCCGCCTGCCGCTGCAAAAGACGGCAGCTGCTCGATGGGGACGAAAAGGCTGTGAACTATGGTGTCGATGACCTTGCCATCGTTGAGAACCACGTAAATCGCCCGGGCAAATCCGATCAGGATCGCCGCATATGCCATGGCTCGAAAGCCTTCCACAAAACCATCCACCGTCCCCCGAACCCCAAGTCCACCGGCCAGCCCCGCCACAACGCCGAGTATGAAGAAGATCGCGGCCATCTGCTCGAATCCCCATTCCAACTTCAGAACTCCGACCATGTAGCCGCCGAAACATCCCAGAACGAGGGCGATCAGCACGAAGTCACGCAGCGACATCTGTTCGGCGCCGAAGTCCCCGGTGGCTTCACTCTGCACCCGATTGCGCGCGGCAAAACGCATGATGCCGAAGGTCCAGATAGCGAATGCCAGCAGCAGGAATACCAGTCTGAATTGCCATCCAGAAAGCAGAGCAACGCCGGCGAGTTTCTGCGCAATGCCGACGCCAAAGGGGTTCATCGGTGAGAAGGCGACACCCACCGCGGCGGAACCAAGGCTCATAGCGGCAGCGGCAACCGGCGGGTATCCCAACCCGCGAGTCAGGATCAGCAGCGCCGGGATTATCGCGACCACTTCCTCCGACATTCCCTCCAGCGCTCCGCCTGCGGTGAATATCGCGCTCACCAGCGGTACAACGAGGTATTCTCTTCCCCTGGTTCGACGCAGGAGAGAACTCACGCTGCGACGCAACACGCCGGTGCGGTCCACCACGAATATGCCGCCACCCACAAGGAATACCAGGAAAATCACCGAAGCTGATTCCCCCATTCCCTTGGGGATAGCCACCACTGCCTCGAACGGCCCAACCGGCGAACGCTCCACCGGGTGGTATGAGCCGGCGACAACCACGCTGCGACCCGTGGCCGCATCATCAACGCGGTTGAACTCACCCGCCGGAAGAATCCACGTCAGGACGGCGGCAATCGCGATGCAGACAACCATTAAAGACAACGCATCTGGGAATCGAGAGAGCTTATCTGTCACGAGCGCGGTCTCCGGTTACGTGCTGGAAAAAAGTGTTTTGCTGCAATCTCGTTCAGGAAAAGTCCGGTGTTACTCCGATAATGCACCACCAACGAAACTTGCGCGAGACTAAGGAGTCCGATGTCCCATGCTTCCCGCGGTGGGTAGCGCATGGCGGATGGGGGAGTGGTCCCTCTGGTTGCTTATGGGCCGGTGGCTTGAGAGAGTGCATCTACACGAGGTGCTGAGGTCGGGGTAGTTGGGTGGGGAGTGGTTTGTGTCTCGCAACAACGTCATCGGTTTTGCGTGGTGAGTTTGAGGTGCCACCGCTCCCCACACCTGACTCCAAACCAGCCACGCAGTGCCGACACACACGAAACATTCCACAAGAAACTCCGACCTCGGCACCTCGCTGCGATGGACTATCTCATGCCCCGGAACTCAGATATCGGACGCGGTCGTTGCTGGTTGCTCGTTGCTCGTTGCTCGTTGCTCGTTGCACCCTGGTGCACTATCGTCTATCGTGTAGATAGTCTCGCACCAGTAAACCCTTAGAGCTTTCCGAAATCATGACCAATTCCACTATTTCACGCGCGCTGGCATTCAGTCTTGCGCTTGCGGTGATCGCGTATGTCGTCGTGCGATCGCGCTCCTCCTCGGAACCGGCCGTGCCCGCAAGTGCCGGCGCCGTGCATGGTGGCTCGCCTGCGGTGGATTCACTTCTCCTTGCGGGATTGACTCTGACGGTGCACAAGTCGCCCACGTGCGGGTGTTGCAAGGCCTGGGTCAAGCACATGGAGGCTGCCGGGTTCAAGGTGGTGGCGCTTGACCATGCAGACATGGCCCCCATCAAACGAGAACACGGGGTTCCGAAAGCACTGGAGTCGTGCCATACATCGAAAATCGGCGCCTACGTCATCGAGGGACATGTTCCCGCTGAAGATGTTCTGCGACTGCTGCAGGAGAAGCCGGAGGTCGCGGGGCTCACAACAACTCCGGCAATGCCCAACGGTTCGCCAGGCATGGAAGGACTTGTGAAGGAGAAGTACGATGTGCTGACTTTCGACAAGAGCGGCGCGACAAAGGTCTTTTCGCACCGGTAAGTGCGCGGTCCTCACACCCTCGGAGCGTCGAGCGAGCCGATAAGCTCGATGAGCGTGGAGCGTGACACCGGCTTCACGACGTGGTGTGCGAAACCGACTGCTCTCGTGCGGCGCCGATCCTCGCTCTCCCCCCAGCCGGTAACGGCAATCAGCACCGTGTCTTTGAGTCCCGGTATTTCACGGATTTTCGACGCAACCTCGTAGCCGCTCATTCCCGGAAGACCGATGTCCAGCATCACAGCGTGCGGGCGCAACGCGATTGCCTCTTGAATCGCGGTCGGCCCATCGTACGCCGTGCGCACCGTGTTACCCATGTCCTGAAGTATCAGCGAGAAACTCTCTGCTGCATCCTGGTTGTCATCCACAACCAGCAGACGCAGATTCGCAGGGCCGGCACGCGCGGGCACACTGTCAGGCACTGCAGTCCCATCCACCGCAGCTGGTTGAGACAGCGGAAGATTGATGACGAACTCACTGCCTTTGCCGGGTCCGTCGCTCAGGCACTCGACTGCGCCGCCATGCATCTCCACAATGGCGCGCACCAGGCTGAGCCCAACCCCCATGCCGCTGTGCGTGCGCTCCAGCGTGCGATCAACCTGAAAGAACATTTCAAAGATGTGCGACAGCTTGTCCTTCGGAATTCCAATTCCGTTGTCGCGCACGCGAACCGAGAGTTTGTTGCCGTATCGCGCCGCACTCAGCCAAATCTCTCCGCCATGATCGGTGAATTTCGACGCGTTATTGAGCAGGTTGAGAATTGCCTGAGCGACACGCGCCGGATCGGCGTCGATCAAAACTGGCTCATCCGGCAGTGTAACAGTGAGCTTCTGAGCCATGGCATCAATGTGCGGCCGGGCACCTTCGAGCGCTTCATTGACGATCTCTTCGACGTTCGTAATCCGGGTTCGCAGTTGAATACGGCCCGTAGTGATGCGCGCCACGTCCAGGAGATCGTCGATCAGCCTGGCGAGCTGACGTATCTGGCGGTCCATCATAGCATGAATGTTCGCTACGCGTTCCGAATCGGCGCCCTGCAGGCGCAGTAGCTGCAGGCCGTTGCTCAGCGGAGCCAGAGGGTTTCTGAGTTCGTGCGACAACGTCGCAATGAACTCATCCTTGCGCTTATCGGCCTGGCGCAGCGCCTGTTCGGCCTGTCTTCTCTCGGTTACGTCGCGCGTTACCTCGAGAAAACCGCGCAGACGACCGTCATCGTGACGCAAAGCGGTAACGGCGATGTTGGCCCAGAACATCGAGCCATCCTTTCGCACGCGCCATCCTTCATAGTCTGCGCGCGAGTCCCTCGCGGCAATCCTCAGAATGGCCGCAGGCCGCTTGTTCTCGATTTCGTCCGCGCTGTAGAAGCGTGCCACATGCTGGCCCAGTATTTCGTCGGAACGGTAGCCATGAATCCGTTCCGCGCCCGCGTTCCAGCTTGCAATCGCGCCGCCGGGGTCGACCATGAAGATCGAATACTCGCGTGTCCCTTCCACCAGAAGGCGCAAACGTTCTTCCGCTGCATGCAGTTCCGCCTCGGCGCGCCGCCGCTCGGTGATGTCGATCGCCATCCCGCCGACCATCACCTCGCCATTTTCACCGATGGGAATCGGGAACTTGCTGACCAGCGACTGGTGCGTTGTGCCATCTTCGTGTTTCAGAGTTTCCTCGACGAATACTCCACTGCCGCTCGCCATCGCAGTACGATCGTTCTCGCGAAAACGGTCCGCTGTTTCCACAGGGAACAGTTCGTGATCAGTCTTGCCGTAGAGCTCCAGTCTGGGACGACCAAAGGCGATTTCAGCTGCCTCGTTCACGTACACGTAGCGGCCGTCCGAGTCCTTGATCCACGCCAGACCAGGCAGCCGCTGGGTGAATAGCGCAAAACGGTTCTCCGTGTGTCGCAGCGACGTCTCTATGTGACGGCGTGACGCACGGCCGATATACCAGGCAGCTATCGCCACTGCAACCGCCGCGGCGAGCAGAGCCATATTGATGATCATCGGCCTCAGTACTGATCAGCGGGACCGCTTGGAGACTGTGCGGCGGAGTGTAGCGTGTGCTATTTGTAAACGGAAGCTCTCAAGATCGCATTCGGCAGCACCTCGCTCCCGGTACCCCTTGCCCGCAACGCACCGGCGCGAGTATGGTAGCGTATGGTTCATCCTCTTTGTGTGCCATCAGGCTTCGCTGGTCGCCTTTGCAGGAACGCTGCGGCGGCGATCGTGTTTCAACTCATCGCGTTCGTTGCTGTGCATGCGCAGCGGCCCGCACCGAAACCAGAAGCGACTTTTACGAAACGCGACAGCGCGCGGGTCACCATATTCGAGACGCCGGCGCCCGCTACTCCGCTGCGCGCTCCGTTCACAGTCGACACCGCGGCAGTTCTCCGACTCGGTGCAGCGATCGCAGGCGCGGATAGCGCGAGCGTTGTGCGGCAGGCGGTTGATGCGACTGTATTGCGCTCCGGCACCATAGTTATCGCCGACAACTTCGACTCGCATCTTCGATTTTTCTCTCGCTACGGCGCTTTTGCTGCGGCAGTAGGTGGACGTGGAAGTGATTCGGGCAGGTTCCTGGCTCTAAAGTCGGTGGACGCACGCGGTGACACATTGGTCGCATGTTGCTCTCCGGGCGTGTCGCTCTTCAACGCAGCGGGCAAGTTTCTGTCAGCTACTCCGCCATTCCGGGGTGAATACCTCGGCGTGATGCAGAACGGCCGGTATCTGGTTCGCGGAACCACCAGCGAGACGGCTGCATTTCAGGGACAGAAGGGCGTGGTGAAGTCTCTCCTGCTCGACACACTCTTCCTTGTGGATTCGCGCGGCACTTTCAGCGGGAGGATCGCGGTGCTGCCGTCGAAGATTCATATCGGGGTTTTCAATCCCGATCAAAATCCGCTCGGAGTATCAATCACATATCTCGAGACTCCCTTTGAACCGGAGTCCTACTACGCGCCAGCCCGCACGGGATTCTATTACACCGATGGCCGCAGCATCGAAGCCCGGCTTTACTCTCCCACCGGCCAATTGCTGCGAATCGTGCGTCTCAATACGCCGGTGCCTCCACTCACGCCAGCCGTCGCCGACCAATTCAAACAGGCGGTGCTGCGGAAGTACACCGTGGTGGAAACGCGCCGCTATATCGAGTGGGTTCTGAGTCAGTACACGGTGCCGCAATCAATGCCTCAGGTGCGTGCCCTGCGCGTTGCGGCTGACGGGCGCATATGGCTGCGCCAGCATGCCTTTCCCGCCACAGCTACCGCTACCTGGCACATTTTCAGTGGCGAGGGCGCGTATGAAGGAGTTGTTCTGCTACCGGCGCGCTGGAAGGTGCTTCAGGTAGAAGCGGAGTTTATCGTGGTCAGCCAAACCGACGCCGACGGAAATAACGTGGTGTCAGTCCACGGGATCAAGCGATAGCAGCAAATGGAGAGTGGATTTTGGACATTGGATATTGAATTCGCAATTGTCAATTCAATATCCATTGTCCAATATCCAATCTCCAATTTCTACTATCCGCACTCACTGAAGCCGCACACCACACACTTCACACATCCCTCAGCGAATTCCAGCTGACTGCCGCAATCGGGGCAAGTCCCCATGAAGGCCTCATTGCGCACCGGATTCAGCGACAATGCACCCTGCTCTCCTCCTGCTCGCGAATCTTGCGCGATATTGACCCGTTCCATCGAGGGGATCACTCCCGAGATCGGGCGGCCGCCCATGGGGATCAACTCCGTCTGCACTCCCTGCTTCTCACGCCACCATTCCTCGAGCGCGATGCCGATTGCATCCGGCACCGACAACACCTTGTTCGGACCCAGCCCCACGGCGCGATCGGAGGAAATGCCGCGCAGCTGTTTGTGCACCGATTGCAACGGAATGCCCGAGCGTAACGCCAGCGAAATGAGACGGCCGACAGCCTCCGCATCGGCCATCGCGCTTCCACCCGCCTTGCCCAGCGTGATGAAAACTTCCAGCGGCTGACCGCGATCGTCTTCGGTGATGTTGACATACATCACACCCAGCGGCGTCTCTTTGCGAATGGTGGTGCCGCGCAGACTGTCGGGTCGTGACCGTTTGGCCCGACGCTGAAGATTCTCCGCTTCCACCTCGAACAACGACTTCCTCAAACGATCAATCTCGCTTTCGAGTTCAGCGATCGTTCCCTTGAGTTCACCTATCTCGCGTTTTTCACTGGGAGCCGCTGTGCCATCACGCGCAGCTTTCCCCTGCTCCGTCGCGCCCGTTGACAATACCTGATTGTCTCTGGAACCATCGCGATAAACCGTTACGCCCTTGCACTTCAGTTCATACGCCAGTTCATAGATTGCGCGCACGTCGTCGACAGTGGCAGTGTGCGCGAAATTGGTCGTCTTGGAGATTGCCGAGTCGCAATGATCCTGAAAGGCGGCCTGCATTCGGACATGCATCTCGGGAGAGATGGCGTTCGCTGTAACAAAGACCTTCTGCCATTTCTCCGGCACTTCGCGGAAATTGATATGCCCGTTCCTGGCAATCCGCTCCATCAGTTCATCACTGTACCACCCTTCCCTCTTTGCGATCGCCACAAAGTCCTCGTTGACATCGGGCATCATGACGCCGGCCTGATTGCGCATGAAGGCCACTGCAAAGAGAGGCTCCAGCCCTGACGAGCAACCGGCGATGATCGAGATTGTACCAGTGGGCGCGATTGTTGTGACGTTGCAGTTGCGCAGCAGACGCATGGGGCGGATGCGATTGCCCTCGGCATCACGCGCACAGGTGGAATCGGGACCCCAGATTGATTTCGCCCACTCGGCGAATGGACCGCGTTCGCTGGCCAGGCGCTCACTTTCATTCTTCGATTCATTGTCGAAGAACTCCATGACTTGACGCCCGTACTCGACACCCTCAGGTGAGTCGTAGGCAATCCCGAGGCGAACGAGCGCATCGGCGAAGCCCATGACGCCGAGCCCGATTCTGCGGATACGCTTGGACAGCGCGTCAATTTCAGGAAGGGGATACCTGTTTACGTCGATGACGTTGTCGAGAAAACGAGTGGACAAGTGGATGTCGATGCGGAAACCATCCCAGTCCATTTTGCCATTCTGTACATGGTAGCCGACGTTTACCGAGCCCAGGTTGCAGACATCGTAGGCGAGCAACGGTTGTTCACCACACGGATTGGTGGCTTCGTACGACCCAAGCTGAGGAACCGGGTTGAATCTGTTCGCTTCATCAACGAAGAAACATCCAGGCTCACCGGTGCGCCATGCACCCTGAATCATCTTGTCCCATACGGCGCGCGCATCGAGCTGACCAACCACTTCGCCGGACTTGGGCTGCTTGAGATCGTAAGATGTTCCGGCCTTCACCGCTTCCATGAACTCCGTCGTTACGGCGACAGAGATGTTGAAATTGGTCACCTGCGTCAGGTCTTCCTTGCAGGAAATGAAGTCCATGATGTCGGGATGATCCACGCGCAGAATGCCCATGTTGGCGCCGCGCCGCGTTCCGCCTTGCTTTACTGCGTCGGTAGATGCGTCGTAGAGCTTCATGAACGAGATGGGACCCGATGCAACTCCGGTGGTGGAGCGCACCATCGAACCCGTAGGACGCAAACGCGAGAACGAGAAACCGGTTCCGCCACCTGACTGATGGATGAGTGCCATGGCGCGCAGCGTGTCGTAGATGCCGTCCTTGCCGTTGGAGAGAGCATCTTCGATAGGAAGTACGAAACACGCCGACAGCTGACCCAGGGGACGACCGGCATTCATGAGCGTGGGCGAGTTGGGCTCAAAACGCCGTTGCGTCATGAGATGATAAAAATCGCGTGCTCTCTCGAGGACCTGTGCGTCGGTGGCCCCGTAGCGACGGTCCGCTTCAGCGATCACCGTTGACACTCTCCAGAACAACTGCTCTGGCGACTCCACTGGCTGGCCGGTCTTATCCTTCACGAGGTACCGTTTTTCAAGTACGGTGACCGCGTTTTTCGAAAGCAAAATGGGCCCTACAGGTGGTGTCGTTTGCTCCGGCATTTCCTCTTTCCCTCGATGTGGTTGCGGTCGGTTTGGAATTGTGTTGGCCAAGTCACGCTGCCGTCACACGATAGGGACGAAGCGCAGGGGGCGCATTGTAGCGCTGTTCGTGTATCCACGCCAGCCATGCAATAAGTTAATACATGGCAACGATTTACGCTATCCACATCACGAACGTTCCTTGCAAAAAAACTTTGAACACATTCTGGAGACAGGCACAATGAACAAATGAACAAATGATCGTCTTTTGATCTTTCACTCTTTCCCGTCTCCCAACTGCCCCAACTCCTTAGAACCCCAGCAATACGCCTTTCCATCGGCTGTCAGAGCGCACGTGTGACTCGAAATTGATGAGCCACCCGCTGAAATCGATGCGTACGTTCGCGTGCCCGTGACTGACGTGGGAGAGCGAATGATGATCTCTGTGCTTCCATTACCAATTTCACCCGAGGTGTTGCGCCCCCAGCAGAACGGCACGGATGAAAGGGTGAGCGCGCAACTGTGCTCCTCTGCGGCTGAAAGCCGCGTGAGCTTCGAGCCACCGTCGACCGATAGCTGCAACGGAACAGGACCACGTGGCGCTCCGGAAACGCCGATCTGCCCGTACGTATTGTCTCCCCAGCAATACGGGTAGCCATCAACCGCGAGGCCACAAGCGTGCAAGTCGCCGGCGCTCACCTGCGAGAATGTGATGGATGTCTCCACTGAGATGGGGGCGGAAGCGCAACGAATCCCCATCGTACCAGACGGGCACGACTCTTCTGGAATCCTTCCCAGCGCATCCGTCGCGCCTGATCCCCAGCACCACGCCTTGTGATCTGTTGCCAGCGCGCAGGTGTAATCCAGACCGGCTGAAACTGCGGTGAACTGATGCCCACCGGATACCGGTTCGGGAATGGACGATCCTGTGTAGTAGGTGCCCGTGCCCAATTCGCCGTGAGAATTTGAACCCCAGCAGTATGCGGCGTTCGCTGAAGTAATCGCGCAGGTATGGTTGTATCCGGCGTCCACGCTGGCGAATTGGTGTCCGCCAATCGCCTGCACTGGAGTCCTGCTGCACTCCGCTGTCCCGCAGATCTCGGTCACCAGGCCGGTGCCGAGTGCGCCGCTATCGCCATTGCCCCAGCAGAAGGTGGCGCCCTGCGCGGTGAGAGCACAGGTGTGCAGCGCCCCCGCGCTGATTTTCACAAAGATCCTTCCACCCGCTACCTCTACCGGTGTTGAGCGGAAAGTAACCTGACTGCCATCGCCCAACTGTCCGTTTCTGTTGCTTCCCCAGCAGTATGCTTCCCCCGCTACTTCCAGGGCACAGGTGTGCTCTCCACCTGCGCTGATCGAGAGAAATGAAAAGCCTCCCACGACAGCCACTGGCTCACGACTGCAGGGGAATCCGGTTGAGCAGATGACATCCTCGTTGGGGTCTACCGGACCATCGCCAGATCCACATCCGGCGAGAGAGCAAAACAAAACGACAGCGGAACCGCAAATGCCTGCAGGCAAACGCTTCACTTGTCGCCCTCGAATGGTTTCAGAAAGGAAATCCCAATGTGAAATAAATCTCGCTTCTTTTGGCGACCAGGTCCGCCGGCTTGCGCACTATGTTCGCAAATCCGAGGCGGAAGCGGTAGGGCACATCGTATTGTAACGCCGCATCCAGGTTCAGCTCGGCACCAGCCGATGCAATCCATTCGTTCTTCGGTGAAGTCGGAATGTCGTCGCAAACGGTGAGCGCTGCATACGAAGCCGGACACCATGCCGCTCCGGCGTCGGCGAAAAGCGCCATCGACACGCGGTCGAAAAAGAGTGGCAACATCCCCAGTCCACGAGAGGGCTTTGCGATTGGCAGCCGATATTCAAGGGAACCGCTCATTGCTCGCAGGCCCACGAGTGTACCCGCCTCAAACCCCCGCACGGGGAAGGTGCGGCCGACGTCGCCAATGCTGTACCCTGGAAACAACTCCAGTTTTGATCCGCTCTTTCCTCCAACTGAGAAGCGCGTTGTGGTCGACGAGTTGGCGCTTCCCGCGGCGATGCGCACCGCGAGCACGTGGTGCGAGAATCCGGGAAGATCCAGCGACTTGAACGCCCGCAAAGCTCCTGTCACGGACAGCGAGGGAGAATTGGTTGAACCACGGCGCCAGCGTTCGCGGGCATTAAGCGACAACGACACGCCATCCTCCGGCGAAATACTCAGCGCAGGTCGCCGCGTGTTGGACCATCCGAAGCCTCCGCTGAGCGCGAAGAATTCTCGCGGTGCCGGATCGAAATTGGTAAGCATCCCCAACAAATTCGCCGGATCGCTGTCGTACGTGAGGCGTTCGAATTCGCCGCCAAACGATAGTGAGGCAGAATTGCGGAATCGCGGCCGGCTGAATTGCAACGACATGGCCGCGGAACGCGATTGCTCCCTCAGGAATCCAACCCGGGCTCGCGGTGTTCCGCTGAAAATTCCGGAGTAGCCACTATTCTGCCTGGCGCTCACACTGATCAACGGCCGACCAAGTCCGGCATAGCTGTAGTTGAGCGAGCCGTCCACAACACCATTGCCCGTATTCACGAGCAGTTCCGCCGCGTATGCATGGCGATCGACAACGTCGTATGCGCTTGTTGATCCACCGACCACTACATTGCCATCCTCCGCATTTGCGGCAAGCGGCACCCAGTAGCGCGGAATCATGAAACGCCAGAAGGAGTACGGTCGCGAATTGTCGCCAGCGGCGTTCACATTCGATACACTGGCGGCGGCTGTCGCTGGCGAGTCGGAGCGATAGAGACCGGCAGGAGGAAGGTCGTTGGATGACGCTGGCGTTGCCTGCAGCGGTGCAACGCCTATCCTGTATCCCAGGTAAGTGTACTCCACCGCGGCAATCTTTCGCGCAGCGCCCCCACCAAGTACCGGACGGGGCGGCGATACATCGGGTTGCTCAACCGCGGTGCTTGCCCTGGAAATGTCGAACACTTCACCCGCTGCTCCACTGCGCGGGGCTAGCGCAATCTGAGAACGGCCGCTGTCGCGCTGGAAAAGAATGCGATTGGGATTGAGCCAGGTTGGCGCAGCGATCAGCGCTGTGCTCTCGTACAGTCTCACCTGAGTGAGATTCTCGTCGATTACAACGAGTGCGCTCGTGCCGCTGGGGTCGCGCCGAACAGCGACGATCTGCCTGCCATCGGGTGACCAGCACGGATCGGCCCAGTACCCCGGCCCGCCCTCTCCTGCAACGGGAGTGATGCTTTCTCCTGTCGCGGAGACGCGCACAATCGACGTATGGCCGGCCCCCGCCTGAACAGCGACAATTTCGCCATCTGCTCGCACATCGGGAGCAGTGAGGCGCGCCCCGCGGGTCAGCCTTGTTTCACGACCATCTCGGTCGCGTTTGTAAAGATCAAATCGAATGATGTAAGGATCACTGAATTCCGGCTGCGAAAAAATGAAACTGCCATCCGGCCCCGGAGCGTTGATCGTCACGGAATTGCGCCGGGCCACGCGCTCTGATTCACCGTCCGTTGTGAGGGTGTACAACCCCGGCGACGATCGCCCATCCGAACGCGCGTAAACCAGCGTGTCTGCACTGAGCCAGCGGGGGTACCAGGCGGTGCGCCCGAAAGTCGTAAGCGGAGTCCAATCCGAAAAGGGGGCCGAGGCAGTGCCATACACACGCTGGATTGAATCGCTGTACTGGCGCCACGCGTCGCCGAACGAAATACCCAGCTTTCTCTTTGCCGAAACGCTGTACAGATACGGAGGGATCATTGCGCTCATGGAGCCCACGAACTCGTTCATGCTGCCGGGTCCACCCCTCAGCGCAAGGAACTCAATCAGTTCCGCACCGAAAACGTACGGCGTGTGTCCCTCGGGTTCGCGCGATGTGGCCAGGCTCATGTCCCCAATGCCCAGGAGTCGTCCATGCTCAGCGGCTGCCCGGACAATCATGTGGTGCTCACCACTCGTGAGCCGGCCTTCGCTCGTGAGTTTGCTCTCGTAGTAGACCGCCAGACCTTCGGTGATCCATGCGGGAGCATAACGGTTGGGCATCATCGACGGATTGCGGCCGAACACCCAGCGCGCCGCGCGCCATAGTCCCTCGGTGCGATCCAGATGAAAAATGTGCGTCAACTCGTGCGTGACCACGGATTCAAGCCAGTTGTTCGAACCGCGCAGCAGAGGTACATCGGTCGGGGGCATCGCATAAATGACGATGCGGTTCGTGGGGAAGGCGGAGGCATAGCCATTGGCGAAATCGCGATTGTCGGCCACCACGAGATCGATTTTTCCACGCGGCGCTTTCAGTTCGCGCGCCAGGTTGACCCAGGCTCGCTCAGCAACGTTTATTGCGTCTGTTGCGAAAGATGCCAGCCCCGGCGAGAAATGCACACGGAAATGCTGACTGTCCATCGTGCGCCATTTGAGATTGGGGGATACCTGCGCGCCAGCTTCCGCAACAATGACAGCCGCAAGAACACACGCCGCACACAGCAGCAGAGTTGCCGTCCAGGGAGAGCGCGCCGAGTTGTGACTTCGCCGCTTCGCTCTCGCCGTCAACGTCCCGCCGCAACGGAAGCGAAATAACGCTGCAGACCATCGGCGACAGCGGTCGCGTAGGCGAGCTGAAATTCCGGTGTCTTGAGTTGCGCTTCCTGCTCCGGAATCATGATGAATGCACCCTCGCACAAAACGGATGGCATCCACGTGGGACGGGTCACTGCAAAAGTATTGTAGGTGACACCCAGGTCCCGGAGTTTCAGACGGCGCAGCAACTGCGACTGTACCTCACGCGCAAGAGGCGCACTGATCTGCTGGAAGTAGTATGTAGATGTGCCGTGCGCGTTGAACGGATTGACTCCATCAGGGAGCGCGTTGAGGTGGATGGATACCATCGCGTGCACATTGGCCCGTCGCGCTATCACCGGTCGCATGGCCAGGTCGAGTGGCTCATCCGTCGTGCGCGTCATCAACACCTTTGCGCCTCGCGCTTCGAGAAGCGTCTTGAGACGTTTCGCGATCTGCAGTGTGGCCACGCCTTCGTATAGTCCGGTAGGGCCAGTTGCTCCCGCGGGTGGATGGCCTGCATCAACCGCTATTGTGAGACCAGTCAGCGGCGCTGCGACGGTAATCCGCGGCGTTCGGCGCACGCGCAGTACGAGGTTGTTGCCCTGCCACAGCATCAGGTAGCCGAATGGTCGGCGCGATGTGTGCAACGTGATGCGTGCACGATCGCCAGTCTCCTGCACGGTAGTCAGCATGCGAACGAGGGTGTCGCCAGTGGGATGCGAAACATTGTCCAGGTTTTCTCTCACACCATACAAGGTGAGCTCAATCCGGTTATCGAAAGTTTCGACGTAGTATGGAACCCGCTGGCCAATCGGGATGACAAGATCCACCCATCCAGGTGCCGCGACGATGCGTGAGTTGAGCGGCATTGCGGGCGGCGGAGCAAAACCCGGTGGCATGAGTGGTACATCCGCCGCAAGAATCCACGCCTCCAGCGATTCATCAAAACGGACGCGCACGAAATCACCATCGCGGCCCGTTACTTCCACGATTGTTCCCGGCATGAGAATCCATTTGTAGGTGCCGCCGGGTGATGGTCGCGCGACTACAAACCTGTCGGTGTCGCTCACTGGTGCCGCGACTGCTCCCCCTAACATGCCGAACAGCGGCGCCAGTGAATCTGCTGATGCAACTACCGGCAGGGCGAACGACACTGAATCGCGTCCCCTCGCGATTGTAAGCCTCGCGGACCGCGTCAATTGCCTTGCCGGCACCAGAGTGGACCATTGCAGGGGATCGCCCGCGTAGTTGCGCGCGGCATTGGTGTCGAACGGAGACGCACCGAAAATCATCTCCGGAAGCGACGCGCCGTTCACAAGGTATTTGCGCACACCATTGAGCGTCACAAATGCCACCGCGTTGCTGGGCGCTCGTATTCCTACACGCACCAACTCCCCGCCACGAAGTATCTGCTGGGGTCGTGGGGTGACGCTGGCACTGTCGACCACCAGAGGGCCCGTCGATGAAAGAACAGAGCGAGGTGCCGGCACACGCACGGGGTGCGCCAGTCGCAATGTGTCGGCGGCCGCGCCTGCCGAAGCCGGCAGGGTCGCAACAATGTTGTACGCAGACACACTTCTCTGTGGAAGGGGAAGCCAGGCAATGAAGGCTCCGTTGGGATGCACCTTCACGACTGTGCCGTCAATTACCAGTTTCGCGCGCGGCGGACTGACAGAGCCAAAGATGAAATTCGAGTCCGAGGAGGCAATCGCGGCGCCCGATGGCGGGTACACCACCTTGACGCTGATAGCCTGCCTCGACGGCGCAAAACCTGCAACCACAAATGCAATGATTGCGAGCGGCCAATGCCGCGCACCCGATTTGACCATGGCGGGAAGGTAACCGTGAGAATGCCATCGAGGGAGGTGGAAACAAGCCTCCTGTCGCAGTCGTATATGAGATTACGGTCCTGGAGCTTTCGCCCCTGCATCCGCGCAGACCACTCGGACGGCGCGTGGTCTGTCCTCCCATGACTGTGCTATGCTAGAATCCCTTACTCCCAGGTTGTACGGCAGCCGGGGTCAGCCATACCAGCAAATCATGCAATCCTCGGGTTCGGACAACAAAGTAATAGTCGAAGTCTTCGGCTGCACGGACGTGGGGCGGGCGCGCGAGCACAACGAGGATGCGTTCGCCATCGTCGATCTCGATGCCGCGCCCCGCACCATGTACTTCGACGAACTGCTGCATCTCCAGGTCGGTAAACATGGACTGCTCTTCATGGTTGCCGACGGCATGGGTGGAGCCGCCGCAGGAGAGGTGGCCAGTGCCATGGCTGTGGAATCCGTGACACGGCTGCTGATAGAGAAATGGGCCGAAAGCATTGCGCCCGACGCAAGCTCATTTGCCGATTCGCTTCGCGAAGCAACGAATGCCGCCAACAGCAACATCCACCAGTTTGCCGTGCAGCATGTCGAGCATCACGGCATGGGCACGACTGCCACCATCGCCGGATTACTCGGCGACACCCTCTTCCTCTCACAAGTGGGGGACAGCAGAGCATACCTCGCGAGACGCGGCACCTTGCACCAGCTCACCAGGGATCAGTCTCTGATGCAGCGGCTTGTTGAGGCAGGTGAGCTGACTCCTGAGGAAGCGGAGCAGAGCGATCGGCGTAACATCATTCTCCAGGCACTGGGTCCCGATCCGGCTATCCGATCCGACATCTCGGTGCAACAGATCCGTCAGGGGGACGTGCTGCTCTTGTGCAGCGATGGTCTCTCTGGTGTTGTGCGGAGCGCGGACATGGAGCGCGCCATCGCGACGGGGCTGGACATGGAGCAGGTGTGTCGCGGTTTGATAGCACTTGCGAATGAACGTGGCGGACCGGACAACATCACGATAATCGGCGCGCGATTCTCCGGTTCCCGACTTTTGCCGGCCGAAGAATCGGATGCTATAGGCTACGAAGCGTTCCATACGGAACAGGGGGACGCAGAGCGTATGCGCTTTGCGGCGACTGCCACTCCTGACAATGTGATGTTGCACGGTTTGGTCAGGGTTGCCGGCGAAATCAGTTTCCTGGATCAACCAGCGAGTGCGGACAACTCCTTGGTTGATCGCGGCGACGGCGAGGAGGAAGAAATCAGCCGCGGGTTGACTTACGGTGTTGTTGTTGCCGCTGCGATTGGAGTTGCGATCATTCTTTACCGTCACTTCCTGTAGACACATGGGTTCTGCCCACCAGCCAGCGCGCGGCGGCATCCTGCATCACGCGTTCGCCGCCCCAGGCGCTTACTATGTGTTTTGCACTCGCGGGGATTTGTTCTGCGAGACGCGGATGTGAGAATTGCAGCACCGTTGCGCTGGCGTCGCGCTCGAGTGCGCGTGACACCGCGCTGATTGATGCGGCAGAGTAGCCCGCCCTGCCCTTCCACGAGCGGATGTCTCCAAAAAGCGCGACCACAAGCGATCGTCGTTCATCCATCGATGGAGCCTCAACCCAACGCGCATCAATCTCCGCTCGCTGGAGGGCGGCCCGTAGCGGCTCACGCGAAGGCGGCGCATATGGTCCCCCTACATCGTCGTCAACCAGTAGAAGATCAATCTGTCGCGATAGAGCGCTCAATTGCCCGCGCACCTCTGTAACGCAATTCAGCGCGAGCGCACTCGCCCATGCCCGCTCGGATTCCGATGGAGCTTCCATATGTGAAGCGGTCCACGACGCCCAGCGGTCGCGTCTCGCGAGCGACTTGAGTGCTTCCACCGGATCAATTCTGCCGCTCGCGATTGCATGGTCAACCGCGCTCGCCACGGCCTGCAGATCCACTGGATAGAGAACGAGATCGCAACCCGCGGCAACTGCATCGATACATGCCTCCGCCTCGCTCCTGCCTTGCAGCACTCCCTCCATGATCATTGCGTCGGTGACAATGATTTCATCATAGCCCAGATCTTTGCGCAGCAAATTGTGAAGTATTGCACGAGAAATCGTCGCTGGAGCGCCGCTCGCGTCGAGAGCGGGATATGCGATGTGCGCTGTGAGAATGCTCGCAACACCTGACTCGATGGCGGCGACAAATGGCTGTAGATCGGTGGCGCGCAATTCGGCGGCGCTGGTGGTTACGCTCGGCAACGCTGCGTGAGAATCGACCGCTGTTCGCCCGTGACCAGGAAAGTGCTTCGCGCACGCCATGGCTCCCAACGCCTGACATGCATCGATCCACTCGGAGACCAGTTCGGAGACACGCTCGCTATTCTCGCCAAAAGACCGCGTCCCGACGATCGGGTTCTCCTTTTCCAGATCAAGGTCGCATACCGGAGCAAGAACCCAGTTGATGCCCAGCGAGAGCGCCTCGCGCGCGGTGAGGCGCGCGGCACGAGCAGCGGCGCCTTCTTCGGCGCTGGCGCCGATCGCAGCCAGAGGAGGAAGCCCAGTTGCACCCGCGAATTGTTGACCTGCTCCCCGTTCCAGATCCGAAGCAATCAGCAGGGGAAACGCAGTTCGTTCACGCAATTCCGCGACCAGCGCTTGCACCGCTGCTGCTTCGCCGCCGAAGAAGATGTAGCCACCGCATCCCAGCGACAGCGCCTGCTCAATATGGGAGCGTTGCCCGGCGAACCCTGTCGTGGCATCCCATCTGATCGCCGGAACGAGGAGGCGCGCGTTCTCGCTCATGCCGGCGTGAATTTGCCCAGTATGCGAGGTCCCCTGGCACCAGTCGCTGAAGGGACGTTGCCGAATTCCGATGACATGTGCAGGAATCCGAGCAGTGCGAAGGCGACTGCTTCCTTGGCTTCCGGATCGAAGTACACCTCCGAGAAATCACGCACCTGCATCGGAGCCAGCTCGCGAGTGAGCTCTGCTCGCAGCAACGGATGCCGCGCTCCTCCTCCACAGAGCAGCACTTCTCGCACCGTCGCGGCGATGAAATCACGATATGCCAGTGCAATGCTGCGCGCTGTAAAAGACACCGCGGTCGCGACGATATCCGCCATCGTCGCCTGCGACCTGGAGGCTTTGCAGCGCGCGACGAATTCCGCAATGAACGCAGCGTTGAAAAGTTCGCGACCAGTGGACTTGGGAGGCCGCTCGGCAAAAAACGGGAGGGTGAGCAACTCGTCCACCACGCCGGTGATCGCCTGTCCGCTTCCGGAATAACGCGCGTCGCGATCCATCCTCTCCGCGCCGTTGGTAAGAAGATCGACAACACCATCGATCACCACCACTCCCGGACCGGTATCAAAAGCGAGAATCGCACTCCCATCGCCGTGCGGAGGAATAACACTGACGTTGCCGATACCTCCGATGTTCTGAATGGCGCGCCACTGCGTTCCGCTGGCAAAGAGCAGTGAGTCGGCGATAGGCACAAGGGGCGCTCCCTGCCCCCCCGCGGCCACGTCGCGCACTCGAAAATCGCTCACAACTGCGCACCCTGTTCGCTCAGCGATCACCGCGGATTCTCCAATCTGCAAGGTGGCGACGCCGGGCACGTGCCAGATGGTCTGGCCGTGCGACGCGATAGCCGCAATGTCGCCGTGATTCACGCCGCTCGCCTGCAACGCTTGCAGCGCTGCGGCGGCGAACAATTCGCCCAACACGAAATTGAGACGGCAGATGGAATCATTGTCACCTGCGTTGATTACACGCAGAATGGAATCGCGCTCCTGGCGCGAGTAGTCTCGCGCGTGGAAATGCAGCAGTTCGCAGGCGATCGGCGCGCCTTTCGTGGCACTGAATCGCACCACGGCGGCTGAAATCCCATCGAGTGAAGTGCCCGACATGAGCCCGATCAGAATGGCACTGCGATCCACGTGGCTTCTTCCCCGCGCGCTTAGTCTTTTCGGCTGGCAGCGCCACTGCCTGACAGCAATCGGCGCAGCACTCCGCCCACAGACTTGAGCGCCGACTCTGCCTGTGCGCGATCGGCGCCTAGTTTGTGCATTGCGAGCGCTGTTTTCACGCTCCCTCCAGCTGCATCGAGCAACTCAGCCGCGCTCTCGCGCGAAAGGTCGCAGAGCTCCACGATTATCCGCAGCGAGCGATCCAGCAGCTTGGCATTTGTCGCGCGCAGATCCACCATAAGGTTGCCGTATGTCTTTCCAATGCGAATCATCGCACCAGTAGTGATCATGTTGAGAACCATCTTGGTCGCTGTTCCCGCCTTGAGACGCGTGGATCCTGTCACGACTTCGGGCCCTACCACGGGTACGATTGCAACATCAACAACAGACAGAATCGATTCACTCGGCGCCGTGCACGAAATAACGACAGTGCGTGCCCCGCGTGCGCGTGCCCTGATGAGCGCTTCTCTCACGAATGGAGTTGTACCTGATGCGGCAATGCCGACCACCAGGTCATGTTCGCCAACGTGGCGGTCGTCCATCGCGCGAGCGCCATCTTCGGCACGATCCTCGGCACCTTCCACCGCGGATGTAAGAGCGGGCACGCCGCCCGCGATGACCGCGACAACCATGGACGGATCGGTGCCAAAGGTGGGCGGGCACTCCGCGGCATCCAGAACGCCGAGCCTTCCAGAAGTGCCAGCGCCTACATATACGATCCGGCCGCCGGCGCGGATGGCCGCCTCGGCCAGTTCAATTACCCGCGCAATAACGTCGCGCTGCGTGCCGACCGCCTGGGCAACCAGATTGTCCTCGGCGTTCATCAGATCGACGATCTCGATCGGGGTCGCCAGGTCCACGGAATCCGTTCGCGGATTTCGTTGTTCGGTGACCCGTGGATCAAATGCGCGTGATGACAAGTAGAATAGCCGATTTGTGCAGCGTGGACCTATTGGACCGTTCGCACGAATGTTGTTCATCGTTCGCCGGTACGGCTAACTTATCCGGCGCCTCTTGGCATTAGCAAGGCAAACTCGGAGTGGGCTCGATGCGAAGGATCTTCCTGCCGGTGTGTCTGACGTTCGTTTCCGCATCGCTGGCGGATGCGCAGATCATCAGAGCTCCCAGCGGCGATCCGCCCATCGTGGTCTACACATCGATCGGATTCCTACAGGCCGAAACGATCTTTGATGGATCGTCAGGTTCGGCGTGGGACTTCGGGTCGGCACTGCAACTCAGGGCGTCGCTGGAAAAGCGCATAAGCCATGGGGCCTCATTGGGGGTATCGTTCGCGCGCGCCTCGATGCCACTGCGCTACTTTCTAATCGACCCCTCGGTGCCGCCGGCCACAGGCTGCAGCTGCAATGCGTCCACCAATCTCACTACCGTCGCCGTGTCATTCTCCGCCGCCGGAGGGTACGGCTTCCATCAGATTCTCAACCTGGGCGTCGGCGTGAACATTTTCGATCAGTTCCGCGAGGATGGAACCAACAGACCGCTCGCTCCAATCAGCGGCGACAAGGACTTCTACCTCTCGTTCGGATACGGCCTTGGATTCGGACTGAGTAATCACTTTGCTATCGCCCTGGTGCAGGACTACGGCATTATTCTGCATCAGAGAACTGGTCTATCGGCCGACCGGGATACGTTTAAGCAGCTGCTCGCCACGCGCCTGGGCTTCAGGCTTGCTCTTGGGAAGTAAGATGCGGAGGATTTGGGGAACCGTCGCTCTAGTCGCGGCTACGGCCTGTGGCGGAAACACTGATGCAATCAGTGACGCCAGAATTCCCGCTCATTTTCCTGAACAGTGGCAGTACCGCGCCGGCGGTTCTGCGACCTCCGCACAGAATGCGATGGTTGCCAGCAACAGTGCGGTGGCATCCGGAGCTGGACTCGAAATTCTCCGCGCGGGCGGCAATGCGGTCGATGCCGCGGTCGCGGTGGGATTCGCGCTGGCTGTGTCGTATCCGGAGGCGGGAAACATTGGCGGCGGTGGTTACATGGTTATCCGCATGGCCGATGGAAGATCCGCCGCGCTGGACTTCCGCGAAATCGCCCCTCTCAAGGCAACGCGCGATATGTACGTCGATTCCGCCGGCAAACTCACAGGCAAGAGCCTCGTGGGACATCTCGCATCCGGCGTGCCCGGTGCGGTAGCAGGTTTATCGGAAGCGCTTGGCAAGTACGGCACGATGACACTCGCGCAGGTCATGGCCCCTGCAATACGCCTGGCCGATGAAGGCTTCACGATCGACACCGCAGTTGAGCGTTCTATAAAGGCCGCCGCTCCTCTTATCTCACGCTTCGCCGGCGCGAGCATCTGGTTGCCAAACGGTGCACCGCCCGCGGCTGGCACGGTCATGAAGCAGCCGCAGCTCGCACGCACCCTCAAGCTGATCGCGAGCGAAGGACCCCGCGCTTTTTACCAGGGAGAGATCGCCCGGTTGATCGTGAAGGAAATGGAGCGCGGTGGCGGCTTGATCAGCAGCGCCGACCTCGCTGCGTACAAGCCTGTGTGGCGAGAACCACTCGTCACCACATACCGAGGCATGACGCTGATATGCATGCCGCCCTCTTCGTCGGGTGGAACAACGATCACTGAAACGCTGAACATTCTCGAGACCTTCAATCCGCTACCGGCATTCGGCAGCACAGCGTACAACCACGTTCTGGCGCAGGCATATCAACTCGCATTCGTGGACAGGAACATGAAGATCGGCGATCCCGCATTTGTGGACGTGCCGTTGGCAACGCTGACGAGCAAGGAATACGCGCGGACGCTGGCACGCGGCATAGACCGCGGCCATGCAACACCCACTGCGCAGCGACAGCCATCTGGTCGCGAAGGAAATGAAACCACGCACTATTCCGTCGTAGACTCGGCAGGCAACGCAGTCGCTACCACCACGACGATCAATGAACTGTATGGATCCGGAGTACTGGTGACCGATGCCGGATTCTTTCTCAACAATGAAATGGACGACTTCACGTCGCAGCCGGGGAAAGCGAACACCTATGGACTGGTGCAAGGCGAGCAGAATGCAATTGCCCCCGGCAAGCGGATGCTGAGCGCGATGTCTCCATCGATCGTCCTCGACAAAGAGGGGAAACTGCTGCTCATCCTGGGAAGCCGCGGCGGCCCCCGCATTATCACCAGCGTTTCACAGGTGATTCTTAACGTGGTCGATCATAAGATGACCCTGTCCGATGCGCTGAGCGCGCCACGAATTCATCACCAGGCGCTCCCAGACAGCCTGCGCTACGAGAACAACGCGCTATTCGCTCCCGTAGCCGATTCCCTGCGCGCTATGGGCCATGGCCTTTCACAATTCGGTAATATCGGAATTGTTATCGCAATAATGCGTGTGAAGGGCGGATGGGAAGGGATGGTTGATCCGCGGTCGTCGGGAGGGGTTGTTGGATATTAGCGCATAACGGATAGCGCTTACGCAACGAGGGCCCGGATTTCTCCGGGCCCTCGCTGCTAGTATTCGAGCACTCTTTATTGTCCGCCGCTGCTGGTCACAACAACCGGCGCATTGAGCGCGATCACAATGTTGCCATTGTTGGGAACACAACCGTCGTAGTCACCGGTCGCCATTGCTACCACTGTTCCCGCTGCGGCGCCCGTAGCAGCACCTATTACCGTCGACTTCGTGTCCTTGCCAAGTATCTGACCGATAATCGCGCCGGCGGCTGCACCGATTACCACCTTCTGCGCGTCCTTGTTCTGCGTGCCACGGGTGGTTTCAGTCTGAATCGACGTTATGCGCGCGTCGATCGGGTATGTCTTGCTGCCAACCTGGATTGATTGCACAACAAAACCCATGTCCACGCGATCCTTCACGTTGGTCTTGCCACTCAGCGATGTGATCTGAACCTGTGCTGGAGAGCCCGCGGGAATCATTGCACCGTTGGAACCCACGACGTTTTCCTTCACAATAGCATTAAACGTATCACCAACCTTGTGCGTGTTGGTGCATACGCGTGACTGCGATGTAAGCGAAATCGTGGCACCGCCCGCGATTGTTCCGGTGCGCGGTGCCGAACTTGTGCCACCGCCGCTCTTGGTGCCGCCGCCTGTGCCTGATTTCGTCGGATTGTCGTTGAGCGTGACTGAACCGCCCGATCTGCCGCCTACAAGATCGATATCACGATTGAGGCTGTCATTGGCGTTGCTCTTGTCGCCGCTGCACGCCACTGCCAACGCGGCAACAAACAGGAAGGGCATCCCTCTCGAAACCATAGTCTTGGACATGTTTCCACTCCCTAGTGCATTGAGGTGACTTGCGTCACAGCTTGTCTTTCGTTTGCGCATATCAAGCATGTAGAGTGCAAGCGGCATGCCACGGATGAGTCAGTATCGCACTTTCCTGCCGGGCACGGTACGTTGCAGGCATATGCGATTCATTCTCGTCGCAGGAGTTGAGGTTGTGGGGACAGGGGTAACGACTGACGCGAGGATCGCAGATTAGGTGAGTACGAATCACCATGTGCTGGTGGTGGAGGACAGCACGCCCCTGAGCGATGCGTTCAGAATCATGCTGGAGCGGTCCGGATTCCGCGTTTCCGTTGCCAATAGTCTGGCAGCTGCCCTCAAGGTCGCGGACACCGCCGACGTCCTTCTCATCGATGTATCGCTCCCCGATGGCGACGGTATTGGGCTGCTTCAGAGCCTGAGTGGGCTGGGAAGGTTACCGCAGTTTTCCATTGCTCTGACCGGACACGATGACCCGCAAACCAGGCAACGGTGCCTCGACGCAGGTTGTGCGGATGTGATTGTGAAACCCATCGCGGTGACAACGCTGGTGCAACGGGTAAGAAGCCTCCTGACCTAACAGGGCAGTGCCCGAGGGGTTCTACTGCAGTTTCACGTAGTTGACTTTTGCGCAGTTGACTTTCACGAAGTGAATGTCACCTACTTGAAAATCAACTACGCGAAAGTCAGAGGAGGTTCAGTAGGAATTTGGGTGTTAGGGAATTCATGAACGTCGCCAGGATGGTGAAATAATTGGTAACCATCAGCAGCCCTATTATCACCAGCAGCGCCCCCGAGATGCGCGACACCCACGCCATTGTGCGCTTGACCCGCGTGAAAAAAACCAGGAATCGCTGCAACAACACCGCGGCAAGCAGAAAGGGAATCGCGAGTCCCATCGAGTACGCGAAAAGGAGCAGCATCCCCTCCGTGAAGCTCGTGGTGGCCGCCGCAAGGGTGAGAATCGAGCCCAGCATGGGGCCAATGCACGGCGTCCAACCCGCGCCGAATGCGATACCCACGAAGACGCTGCCCAGATATCCTACCGGCTTGTCCGCCAGATGCAGGCGACGCTCGCGCCCAAAGGCCGCAATGTTGAACACGCCCAGCAAATACAACCCGAAAATGATGATCAGCACACCGCCAACACGCGTAATCCATTCCCTGTGCTGATTCAGGAGCGCGCCGAGCGCGGTCGCGCCGGCACCGACCGCAAGAAAGAACAGGGTGAAGCCACCCACGAACAACGCGGCATGAATGAGCGCCACGCGCCGCGAGTTCTGTGCATCCTCCAGACTCAGTCCCGTGAGGAATGTGATGTAACTCGGAATGAGCGGAAGGACGCACGGCGACAGGAAGCTCAGGAGTCCCGCGCTGAAGGCAACCAGAAAACTCACGGCTTCACGTCGTCAGCGCGTCGCATCTTCTCTTTGCAGCTCTCGCAAATTCCGGTGATGACAAGTTTGTGGCCCGTTCGCTCAAAGCCTCTGTTCTCCGCAATCACCACGGTCATCCGCTCCAGTCGTTCGTCCCGGAATTCCAGGAGACGGCCGCAAACCGTGCACTGCAGATGTTCGTGCTGAGGAATCCCGCGTGCGGCTTCGAAGCGCTTGAACCCCTCTCCAAAATCGCGCTCCACGACCAGCCCGCTGCTCAGCAGCAATTCGATCGTGCGATATACTGTGGCAGTGCCCGCATATGCGCCACGCGCACCCAGCTCGATCATGATTTCTTCAACAGAAAAATGCTCGGAGGACCCAAGCAGGATGTCCGCTATCGCCAGACGCTGCGCTGTTATTGGAAGATTGTTCTCTCGCAAATAATTGCGAAAGGATTCAATCACTTCGTCGCGGTGCAATCAACGTCACCAATGGACGCACGTATCTCGGCGCCCGAAAGGCGCACAGGTTCACTCTGCTCGCCGCTGCGTTGCAGGACTCCGCTCACGACGCGATCTATGACAAGCAGTGGAGCGTCCGCCTCGATAGCCATCTCGAATTCCCATTTGCCGCGATCAGCTCCCTTTTGCGTATGCCGGTAACGCGCGGTGTGCACGGCGAAACGTGTCTGGAGCTGATCCGCCGCGGGAGCATCAGCGGCCTTCAGATCAGCGACGCCCTGGTCGAGCGCCGCGGCCACCACGGCCACTCCGCTCTCAAAACCACCCTGCCGCCGTGGAGCGAACATCTGCACCTCCACAATGCTCGACAGCGGTAGACGCGTGGCAATCTCGTGAAGGAAGCGCTGTTCGTTCCCCGTCATACTGGTATCCAACTCGTCACTCCTGATAGGGAAGGCCCAATGTTATCTGGGGTCAACGCTCGAAGAATGTTTACGGTTGCATCCTCATGCAAGTATGGCTGTTCTGGCCCCTGCAAGAGAAGCTTGAACACGAAGGACGCGAAGACGGCGAAGGCACGAAGAACCAAATCCTGCGACCGCTCCTTCGTGCCTTCGCAGTCCTTCGTGCCCTTCGTGTTCAAAGCTTTCCAGGGACTAGAGGAGCGAAACGGGATCCCGGTCTACAACAGCCCTCAAGCCATGCCGATCAGGAACCTTGTACTTCTCGACAAAGTACCGCAAAACCCTTGTCATATCACCGGAGTTGACGGACTTGAGCAGCAGGTGCCACCGGAAGCGCGACTTGATTCGCTCAATGGGACATGGCGCCGGGCCTACCAGCTGAACCGAACTACCGGCCGACTTGAGCAGTCTGCGAATCCAAGTTGATGCATCTCCGGCCAGTGCAGCCGTCTCCTTTTCCTGCGTTCCGCTGAACAGCACATTCGCCAGTCTCACAAAGGGCGGATATCCAGGTTCGACTCGCGTCTCCATTTCCTCTCTCGCGAAGGAGAGATAGTCATGCTCAATGGCGCGTCGAACAGCGTGGCTCTGGGGCGATCGCGTCTGAATGAGCACGACACCACCTGTGTCTCCCCGTCCGGCGCGACCCGCAACCTGACTTAGCAGCTGAAACGATCGTTCCGCTGCGCGAAAATCGGGGAGATTGATGCCAACATCGGCATCCACAACTCCAACGAGGGTGATCCCCGGAAAATCCAGTCCCTTGGCAATCATCTGTGTGCCGAGCAGGATGTCCACGTCGCGCGAGCCAACCCTGTCGAGTATGCGCGCGTGCGACCACTTCTCACTCGTTGTGTCGACATCCATGCGAACAAGACGTGCTTCCGGGAAGCGCTCGCGTACAAGGCGCTCCACCTGCTGCGTTCCAACACCCCGCTGTCGCACGGTTTCGCCGCGGCATCTCCTGCAGATGCCGCTCACCTCCTCGACATGATTACAGTAGTGGCAAATGAGTCGCTCGGGCACACTGTGATAGGTGAGCGAGATGCTGCAGTTGGGACAGGTGACAACCTCGCTGCAATTGCGACACTCCAGAAAAGATGAATGCCCGCGCCTGTTGAGCAACAGAATGCACTGTTCTCCATTCTCGAGGCAGCGCTCCATTGCACCTTCCAGTTCCGGAGAAAACACGGCACCGAAATTCCTGGCGACATTCTTGACGGCCGCGCCGGCACGCGCTTCGAGCGGAGAAACAGAATCTCTCATTCGAACACGCATGTCGACCGCGGCTACTCTGGGCATCTTCGCACCCGCTACGCGTTCCGGCAGAGTGAGCAGCCTGTATTTACCGCTGGTCGCGTTCTGCCAGCTTTCCAGGCTCGGGGTCGCGCTACCCAGCACGACAACAGCACCTGCTTCACGCGCGCGCACCACGGCAACTTCGCGCGCGTGATACCGCGGACTTTCATTCTGCTTGTACGTACCTTCGTGCTCTTCATCAACTATTATCGCGCCGAGCTTTTCCAGAGGCGCGAAGACGGCCGAACGCGCCCCGACCGCGATGCGACGTTCACCGCGTTGCAGCGACAGCCACGCGTCGTAACGTTCCCCGTCGCTCAGCGCGGAATGCAGAACCGCCACCTGATCTCCAAAGACCGCGCGAAAGCGATCCACGGTCTGCGGAGTGAGCGAGATTTCCGGAACGAGCACGATTCCGGAGCGTCCTTCGGCAAGCACGCGACGAAGAATCTCGATGTACACAAGTGTCTTTCCACTCCCGGTAACGCCGTGAAGCAGAAACACACTACCCGGTTGCGCTGACAAAACCTCGGCGATTGCATTTTTCTGCGCGGCCGTTGGTGGATGCGGTCTCGCCGCGCCGGGATCGCGATTCGCAAATGGGTCGCGATTCAATTCCTCGTCCACGATGCTCACCAGGCCGCGCTTAACGAGCCCCCGCAGTACCGACGGCGAAAAATCCAGGAGCGTGCGCAGGTGATCGACAGGCGCGCGTCCATCGAGGCGTTCCAGCAGCTCAAATAGCGCGCGTTGTTGCGGTGCGCGCGCAAATGCCTTGTCTCTCTGAAGCAACGAAGGGATGTCGCTGCGCACCTTCGCCACGCGGCGCGTTTTTCGAACGGGTTCGATGGACGTCGCCGTGGTGAGCATCGCCGGAAGCGCGCTGCGCAGACAAACTCCCAGCGGCGCCACATAATATTCGGACATCCATTTGCAAAGCGTCAACAATGCCTCGCTGATCGCGGGCTGCGAGTCAGGAACATCCAGGACGCTCTTGATTGCTCCACGCGCAGGTGCGGCAACATCCGTCGCCACGCAGATTCCCACTTCCTTTCCGCCGCGAAGAGGAACCAGCAGCCGACTTCCAGACACGACGGGTTTGTCGAACGATTCATCCACCGCATAGACAAAATTCCTGAATAGCGGGATGGGCAGAGCGACCTCCACCAGCTGTCGCGGACGGGGCTGTGGAACGGGTATCGGGAGTGAAGGGGAAGAACTCATGCGGAAGGCGTTGACGCTGGAATGTCTACGGTCAATCTAATCCACCCCGTTCCAAGGAGCATTTCCGCTTTCGCGGGAATGACGGACTAGCCTGAGTTTCTCACCATCTCCGCGGTTACCGACGCTGGACTACGTGAAAGTCAACTGCGTGAAAGGGAAACCACGTGAAAGGAAGGACGTGAAATTGAACGACGCGAAAGTGAACTGCGTGCACAACAACTTCGTAAAAGCGAACTTCGTGACCCCAAACGGTGTCAAACAAACGTCGTCGCTTTAAGCGTAGTTGACCTTTACGTCGTTTACCTTCACGTCGTCACTTTCACGCAGTTGACTTTCACGCAGTTGACTTTCACGTGGTTAAGTACGCATCTCATTTCCCGCAGTTAGACACCCACGCTAGGCTCTTGTCACACCCAGGCCGGCGGTGCTCGGTATCCTGATCTTGCCGCCTTCAATGCCAGCCCCGACGAAGGGGTCGCGAGCCAGCAATGCGGCCCCATCGAGATCGGCAAAATCGAGAAGCGGAGCAAAATGCGCCGCGGCGGTAATCCCCAGACTGCTTTCGATCATGCATCCCGTCATGACAAGCATGCCATGCGCCCGCGCCACGGCGATCATGCGCAACGCTTCACGCAGACCGCCGCATTTTGCCAGCTTGATATTGATGCCATCGACCGCTCCGACAAGGCGCGGTATATCACTCGCGACAACGCACGATTCATCGGCCACAATGGGCAGGCGCGATTGCTCCCTCACAAATCTCAGTCCCTCGATGTCCTGCGCGGGAACCGGCTGCTCCACAAACTCAACGCCCAGCTCCGCCAGATAGTCGATCATTCCCAATGCATGTTTGGGAGTCCACGCGGCGTTGGCGTCTACGCGCAGAGTTTTTTCGGGCGCAAGTTCGCGCACCGTTCGAATAATGAATCGCTCCCTGGGTGAGCCGAGTTTGACCTTGAGCACCGGGTAGCTGGCCGCTTCCTTCACACGCGCGGCGAGGTCTTCATCTCTGGCTGGAATTCCGATCGTGAAACTGGACGGCGGAGCGGTGGCCGGATCCAATCCCCAGAGGCGGTATAAAGGAACGCCGAGTCGCTTCCCTTCCAGATCGTGGAACGCAGCGCTAACCGCACTCCGCGCGGCGCCATTGTTGCGGATGACGCGTGCCATCTCCGACTCGACCGCTTCGAGCGACCATCCATCGGCCCCCTCGATCGTCGCGCGCAATTTTTCCAGCGCGGCCGTGACGGTTTCCGTCGTCTCGCCGTAAAAACTGCTCGGCGCAGCCTCTCCCCATCCTTCCGCACCATCGCGGTCCGTTACGCGCACCCACACCAGCCCCCAGTCACTGGATCCACCACGGGCGATTATAAACGGATGCTTCGTCTGAACTGTGATGCGCTCGTATGTGAGCTTCATGTCGTAAGTGGATGAATGCCCGAAGTCAGTGAGTTGCGCGCAACCCGCAGTTCGTCGTTCGTGCCGGACTGCGAAAGGTACGCAACCAGGGCATCGGCCAGCTCGAACCCGCGCTGAAATCTTTCGGACGGGCCCTTTGCCAGACAACGGAGCACGATGGAATTGAGATTGGCGGGGGTTCTGGAATCGACCACATCGAGCGGCACTGGTGGCTCATGCACATGTTTGTAGCCCACCGAGTAGGAATCAGCGCCATCGAACGGCGGAAAACCGACGATCATCTCGTACATCATCACGCCAATCGCATAGATGTCGCTGCGGCCATCGATGAGTTTTCCCATCGCCTGCTCGGGTGACATGTAATGCGGCGTTCCCATTGCGCGTCCTGTGCCGGTGAGGCGGCCATGAAAACGAGCGGTTGCAATTCCAAAATCCGTAATGAAGGAATTGCCATCGGCGTCGAAGAGTATGTTGTCCGGTTTGATGTCGCGGTGGACGATCCCCTGTCTGTGCGCGTGGTCCAGAGCGCAGGCGACCTGTGCAACCACGGCTGCACTTGTTGAATGCGGGATAGTCTTGTCACGCACCAGGCGGTCGGCAAGTGAACCGCCGGTGAGATAGGGGAGCACGATATAGACCGCATCACCAACCGCGCCAAAATCGAGGATAGGGCAAATGTGCGGATGTACAAGCTGACACGCGGCTTCAGCTTCGCGGCGGAATCGTTCGCTCATCTCCTTGTCGCGCGCGAGATGCGCGTGAAGCACCTTCACAACGACATTGCGCTCGAGATATGTATGGCGCGCCAGGTAAACATGTGCCATTCCGCCGCTGGCAAAACGCTTCAGAATGCGATAGCGGTCGCCGGTGACTTTTCGGAGCGAAGTGATCTCGGGATCCGGCTGTTCAGCGCGCGCGCCGGACAGCTCCGGAAGCATCTTGTCGCAGCGTGTGCAGCGTGATGCCTCCGTGCGATTCCACGTTCCGCAGTCAGGGCAGAACATCTGTCAGGCGCTCCGGTGGTGACAAGGCAAGTTAGTGCGTAGCAAATGAAAATACACTAAGCCAATCCAGCCAGCGCGCGCATGTGCGCCACCGCCACACTCCCCAGTTTTTCCGTGTTGTACCCACCCTCCAGAGAACTGACGACTCTTCCCGAACACCATGAATCCGCCCTCGAGCACAACTCCCGCGTCAGCAGTGCAAAGTCACTCGGCTCAAGCGTAAAGCCACCCAGCGGGTCGCCCAGCATTGAATCAAACCCCGACGATATCAGAACGAGGTCAGGGACAAAACCAGTGGTTGCGCTGTCGACCGCGGCAAGAAGCGCATCGACGTACGATTGCGCCGGCAATCCCGCTCGCATCGGAACATTCCAGACGTTGTCGTTCCCGCGGTCCGCGGCGCTGCCTGTGCCGGGATACCAGGGCCACTGATGCATTGAGACGAAATGGATGTTTGTTTCGGCGACCACGAGGGCCTCGGTG
>CAZKXZ010000019.1:0-71194 GCA_964556695.1 uncultured Gemmatimonadales bacterium | reverse complement strand
AACCGCGTCGCAAGTAGTCCCGTCAGCTGGGGACACGTCCCCAGCTGCCTGTCATATGAATCTCAGCCTCGCTCCACCAATCATCGAACCCGCCGAACGCACGGAGCGTGGAATGACCGATGACGAGCTGCGAGTACAGCTCGAGCGAGGACATGCGTCGGCATTCGGATGGGCGCTCGCATGTTGCAGGGGACACCGGGACGAAGCGGAGGATGTGTTGCAGGACTCCTATCTGGCTGTGCTTAACGGACAAGCGCGATTCGATGCGCAATCGAGTTTCCGTACATGGCTGTTCGGAGTGATCCGCCTTACCGCCAGGTCAGCACAACGGAAAGCATGGCTTCGCACACTACTGCTTCAGCGCAATAACGGTCACTCAGAACCGACACACCCGCAATTCGCGGATGCAAATGCGGAAACACTTTCGAGCAATGAACACCTGCGCCTTCTCCTCAACAATTTGTCGGACAGGCAACGCCAAGTGCTGCACCTCGTTTTCTATCAGGAGCTGAGTATCGAAGAGGCTGCACATGTCATGGGAGTCTCACTCGGCTCCGCGCGCACGCACTACACCCGCGGCAAGGAAAGGCTCGCGCGACTGCTCGGCAACGGGAGCGACGCGTGAAAGACAACGACGAGCGCGAACTGCGCGGCCGATTCGTTGATTTGCGCCGCCATGATGAAGACGCAGCGCCTTCCTTCGCGGCATTGATCCGCAAATCACGGCATGCGAAGGTGAAGACGACTGTTACGCGACCACGCCGATCGCTGCTTTTGCTCGGCGCCTGCGCCGCTGCGTTCGCAATTGTTGCAGTCTGGTCAAGCCACAGAGCCAACAGTGCACCTACGCCGCAGGATATCGCTGAGTGGCGACCACGGTCGGACGCGTTGCTTGACGGTGCCCGTCGCACGCTCCTCGTCGAAATGCCGCCGTTAAGCGCCTCAGTACTCGACACGATTCTTCATTAGACCATTCAACTGGACCCGACGATGAAACGAGCAGTCTCACTTCTTGCGGTCGCGCTCTTTGCGACAAACATGCATGCGCAGCAGGGACAGCAAATAGCCAATAGGGGAAGCATCACCGGCGTAGTGAAGGACGTCGCCACCGGACTTCCGCTTGATAGAGTGAACGTGACAATAATGGGCACGGCCCTCGGATGGACAACCGGTTCTGATGGCCGATACACAATAGCCAACGTGCCGGCGGGCATTGTTACTCTTCATGCCACGCGACTTGGCTATGTGCCGTTTACAATTGCCGACTTCAGGGTCGTGGCGGGCACGCCTTCAATCAAGGACATATCGCTCACCGTTCAGGCGCTGAGGCTCGGCGCAAATCTGCCAATCAGCGACATCGAAGTAGTACGAGGCCAGGCAGCGGCGGCTCTTTACCGGCAGTGGACGGGGGGTGGGACTGCTGGCTATGCGTGCGACGACCCACTCAGACCACGCGATGTGCCAGCTTGCGTCAATGTAACCCCACTCGAAGCGCTCAAGGGCAAGGTTGCATCGGTTTACATCCGCGGCTCGTCGGATCGCGACGCGCGCGCGACGGGGCCAGGCGAGGACGCATACTCGCAATTCCTGTTCGCCCCTGAACTGGTCATGAAGAATCAGGGGCAGATCGGTCTCACTGATGCTCAGCGCACGAGGATTATCGGTGAGATGTCACAGGCACAAGCAAAGTTCACGGAAATCCAATGGACTCTGAGCGGTGAGGAGGAAAAACTCAGTCGCCTCCTGCAGGGCACCAGTCCAGCTGAAACAGCCGTGATAGCGCAAATGGATCGCATCCTTGCGATGGAGGAAACTCTCAAGCGAACGCAGATGCTGCTGCTTGTGCGAATCAAGAACGTGCTGACACCGGAGCAGCAAGCGGCGTTGTCGAGGCTTCGGGAGTAGTGACGGGCAGCGAGGAACATGGGTTCCGGCTTTCGCCGGAATGACAATTCTTTGCTTGTCATTCCGGCGAAAGCCGGAACCCATGTTACAGGTGCCAACGTGCTCTTAACAACTGCCGTTCAAGACACTGGCGCTCGCGCTAGACAAGTGCGCTGCGCTCTCCTCTCACGAGCGGTATCACTTCCTCCGCAAATCGTTCCATCTCTTCGTACTGCGGCGAGAACTGGAGCAGTAGGAGATCAAGACCAGCGTCTTCAAATCCGAGAATTCGCTCGGCAACCTGTTCTGCAGTTCCCACCAGGCCCGCGCGCAGACCACGATTTGATACCGAGTAGTCCTCCAGGGAAACACGCTGCTCGAGCTGTGTGTTTGCCAGCCAGTCCTGATAGTTATTGTAGCCGCGGGATGTCTGGCTCACGTTGGTAATGCGCTTCACTTCCCTCTGTGCTTCCGACTCTGTATCGCGAATGACAACGTAGCCAGCTGCGCCGAAGGACATCGCGGGCAGATGCAGCTGTTCGCGACGATTGCGGAGATCAGCAACCTTGGTGGCGATGATGTTGGGTGGATCTCCGTGCGTCAGCCACGCATCACACTTGGACGCGATCAGTGCCTTCGCGGCTGGCGACTCGCCGCCGGCGTACAAGGTGGGACCGGGCTTTTGCACAGGCTTGGGTTCAAGGATCGCATCCTCCACCTGATAGTATTTTCCGCGGAAGTCGAAACGCGGCCTGCTCCACATCCCCTTCACCACGTCGAGCCATTCCGAGGTGCGCGCGTAACGATCGTCATGCTGATCGAACTGCACTCCGTACTTTCGCGCCTCAGTTGCCCACCATGACGACACCACGTTTAGCGCGAGCCGGCCGTTGCTGATCTGGTCGATGTTGCTCGCCTGCTTGGCCAGCAAAGCCGGTGCATGGAATGTTGGTCGCACCGCAACCATTATCTCCAGTCGTTCGGTGACAGCTGCAAGCGCCGCGGCAGTGCTCCACGCATCCAGGGATGGAGCGTCCTCTCCCTTGATGTCATTCAAATTGAGTTCGGCAATCAGACTGATGTCGAATCCGATTTCTTCACTGCGGCGGGCGAGGCGTTTCACGTAGTCCCACGATGCCTCCATCTTCTCGTCATCAACATTGCGCAACCAGCCGCCGAAAACGGGTAACCAATATCCGAATCGCATCACGCCACCTCCAATCTGGCCGGCACACCCGCGCGGCGTTCCAGGTAATCGACGAATGCTGACCAGGGATCGAAGCCGATCACGTTTTGAGCATCGGCGACGAAATTCGACAGAGCATTGATATCGTAGAAGTAGTGGCGACCATCGCGATCGTCGACGAAATACTCAATGCCCCCGATATCGAGTTGTGAAGCGCGGGCGATGCGCTCAACCTGCGCGATGATTTCCGCCGGTGGATGCGCGACTTCAACTCGCAATCCCGACTTGGGTGCGTCGATGGCGCAGGCACCGCGTACCAGTTCAACACCATTCGTGGTGAGGCAGGCATCGGCGGGGCACAGATCGAAAGACCCCGTCGCGGGAAAGACATTGATCGCGTAGAGGTATTTGCCACCAATTGATTCGACACGCGTGATGTGCCCGTTGCGCAGCGGAACGGACTCCTGCACAAGTGCAGTGGAGTCAATGCCGAGTTGAACGCGGCCTGCTGCCAACTCCGCTTTGAGCGCGGCGGGAGAATCGTAGCGTGTGATTCCAGCTCCACTTCCACCGACGTTTGCCTTGACCAGCACCGGGAAGCGCAGATCGCGCGCCGCTTCCAGCGCCAGCGAGGGATTGTTGATCACGCGCGATCGTGGATACGGCAGCCCGAGTGAGCGAAGCAGTGTCAGTTGTGCAGCCTTGGAGAGTTCCAGCGCGTAAATGTGAGAACCATTGACGACGGGAACGCCAATGCGCTCCAGGTGGCGCAACCAGCTGAGCGTGTAGAAGGTGGACTGCGCGTGGCTGCGCAAATACGCGGAGGGGCTGGCGCGGTTCACCACAACTGACCATGGCTCCTCGACCGCTGACGGGTCGAACGAATGCGATGCGGAATCGAGGCGTTCATAGGGAATGCCGCGAGCTTCAAGTTCCTTGAAGAGCGGGCGGAACCAGTCGGGGTGTTCGTGATACACAGCGAATGGCAGTTCACTTCTGGAAGACATGTTCAACCTCGGTCAGGTATGAGTGGCGATTATCGGACGGTGATTTGCTGAGTGAGGGCGAAAAAAAACCGGCCCTCTTGCGGAGGGCCGGCGGGTGAATGCTGAAAACGCCTACTGGATCATGCTGGACACGTGCATGCGTTTACAAACCCGTTCGGCTCTCCAATGGAGAGGCAACAAGGACAGGGACACATGCAACACATCAAGTTCGAGCAGCAGCGCATTTTTCGACTTTGCGTATGAGAAAACAAAAAAGCCCGACGATCCTGCCGCCGGGCGAATTCGCGTTTTAGCACTTTGTTTAACGTGGCGGCAATAGGCGGTAAATCACCACGGCTTCAATTGTAAGAACATGTTAAACAGCTTTCGCGCGCGAGTCAAGTGCGATTGGGGACAGGTCGGGCGTGCACCAATGGTACACGAGGGACACGTCCCCATTGTTACGTGAGGGACAGCACTCACTTATGCTGCCCTAATGGTACACGGCCGACCTGTCCCCTTTGGTACACGGGGGACACGTCCCCATTACTCCATTACTCCATTACTTCACCCAGCCTATGTCCTGGTATACCCACGGAATCATGAAGCCGAAGGCGCCGAAGTTCGCCAAGGTCTTTCTCACGAGGATGAGCTCGGGTCGCTGATAGGTCGTGAGCGAGTGAACCTCCTGCCAGATCAGCGAGTCGGCGCGATTGCCGAGTGCCAACGCCTTGCTTCTATCGAGCTCCGCATTCGCTGAATCGAAGAGCGCATCGATCGCGTCAGATCCCACACGCGCGTAGTTCTGTTGCACATCCATAGTGCCATCAGCCGCCTTCCTGGGTTTGGCATAAATCGACTTGGCGTTGCTCATGGGGTACGCCGTCCCCATCCAGGAGAAGGTTGTAAAATCGAACTGACCGGGCGTGATGTATTTGTCAAAGAGTTCGCTGATCGGCATGGTCCTGATTTCCACTGTAACGCCAATCTCTCCCAGCATGTTCTGAGTGAGTTCTGCTTCCTGCTTTGAGGTGAGTACGCCCGTGGGAATCGTAAAACCGATGATGAGCTGCTTGCCGTCCTTCTTGCGAACGGTGCCGTCGAGCCTCCACCCAGCGGAATCGAGCAGCGCAGCGGCTCGCTGCGGATTGTACTTGCCCACTTCGCCCGAGTTGTCCCGATAGCCTTCCTGATTGGACATGAAGATGTGGTTGTTCAGACTCTTGGGCTCCACTCCCAGGGGTTTAAGCATCGCGCTGGCAATCCTGGTGCGATCAATCCCCATTGCGATCGCCTGGCGCACTCGTAGATCCTGGAGAATGGGTCCTGTTCCATTGATCGTGAAGTGACGAAAGTTCGGTCCACCGGCAACGCGCACGTCGTGCTCCATGAGAGTTTTCGCGCGAGCGTATTTGTTAGCGTCCGGTCCGATGTCCATTGCATCAGCCTCGCCATTGGCAACGGCATCGATCTGCGCATCGGGCTCAATGACACGGTAGACGATGGTGTCGAGCAACGCCGGCGCACCCCACCATTTTTCGTTGCGCACCAGAATTATTGTCTGCGAAGTTTTGTCGACGGACCCCAGCTTGAATGGACCGGCACTCGTCAACGGAGCATCCTTCCAACCTTCGTTGAACAGCTTGGGATCCTTGTTTGTCGATGCAGGATAGAACTGATTGAATATGGAAGTCCAGTCGGCAAACCTGCGCGCGTAGGTGACGATCACCTCGCGATCGTCCTTCCCCTTCGCGACGCTCTCAATATCCTCGTAGCCGTTGGCACCAGAGATCAGGTATCTCTTGTCGGTGCCGCTGTTGGCCTTCCATTGCCAGTAGAAGTCCTCCCACGTGATCGGAGTGCCATCATACCAGGCTGCTTTCGCGCTGATATGGTACGTGACTACCTGCTTCGGATCGGTGGTTACTGTTGGTTCAGATTCGAGCAAGTCCTTGTTCCAGCCGGGGGTCCCTCGCGCATCAGTTGTATATGTCGTCGGCACCAGCGCGGCAATCACCTGCAATGTGGGCTGGGTGGCTCCGTCTAGCTGGTTGAAGTTGAAGTTGGTGGGCATCTGTGTCAGCGCCCACGTGAACTTGCCCCCCTGCCGCAGACTCTCACGCGGCATTGGATTGGTCTGATTCACGTCCGTCGATGGCGTCGCGATTGGACCACTCTTGCCACCGCCATCGCCGCCGCAACCCGACAACACCAAAACCATCGCCGCGCCGAACATCAGCTGCGATTTGCCGCAAATCGAACTATTCAAGTTGCCTCCCAGGCACGGAAATCCGAATCACGCGGAATGTACAATCAACGGCCCACCAACACGCTTTACACGACTGAGGATGGCGTTGCGTAATGGCATGCGTCCAGACGGTCGGGATGCCCCGTCTTGGGAAGCAGCGCCGGCGACTCATTGATACACCTCGCTCGTGCCACATCACTCAATTCATTGGCAAACTTCTGGCAGCGCGTGCGAAACCGGCAGCCTGACGGAGGGTCCGACGGGCTGGGAATATCTCCCTGCAGAACTATCCGCCTTCTGGCACGCTCCCGCCGCGGATCCGGCAACGGAATGGCTGACAGAAGTGCCTGCGTGTATGGATGCGCAGGCCGGTCGAAAACCTCATTGATCTCGCCGATTTCAACAAAGCGGCCCAGATACATCACTGCAACGCGGTCGGCCAGATAACGGACCACCGACAGATCATGCGCCACAAACAAATAGGAAAGACCAAGCTGCACCCGCAGCTTCTCGAGCAGGTTGATGATCCCGGCGCGTATCGACACATCGAGTGCGGACACAGGTTCATCAAGCACCAGCACTTTTGGCTGCAGCGCCAAAGCTCGTGCGATACAGATTCTCTGTCGCTGCCCACCGGAAAAAGCGCGTGGATAGCGATTGGCATGCTCGGGCTGCAATCCCACCAACTGCAACAATTCGCTCACGCGCTTGGCGCGCTCACCTGCGGGCACATTGTGCGCTTCGAGTGGCTCTGAGAGTATGTCTCCAACCGGCAACCGAGGGTCGAGCGCCGCCATGGGATCCTGAAACACTATCTGCAGGTCGCGACGGATTGCGAAGCGTTCATCTGCACTCATCGTCGCGGCGTCGTGCCCCAAAACCACAATTGACCCCGAGATCGGCTTCAGCAGGTTGAGAATCTCAATAATTGCTGTCGTCTTGCCGCATCCCGACTCACCGACAAGGCCGAGCGTCTCCCCTTCCCTGATGTCAAAGCTGATTCCGTCCACGGCTTGCACTGTTCCAATTCTCCGGCGCAGAAAGGCACCCTTCGTCACAGGAAAGGTCTTCACAAGGTTGCGAACCTCCACAACGGTCCTGCGTTTTTCGCGCGGAACATCACCAATTCCGGATACCACCGCCGCAGGAGGGGGGAAAACATCTGCGCGCTTCATGTCCAGTCGCTCAATCTCTTCGCTTCGGTGACATGCGGAGAAATGCGCAGGACCTGACTGCGCTGGGGACATCACCAGGAGTTGGGGTTCCATCGTCTCGCATTTGTCGATGCGCATAGGACAGCGCGGATGGAACGGACACCCAGTGGGAAGATCCACGAGTGAAGGAGGATTGCCATCAATGGGTGTGAGCGGCTGCCTCCTGCCAACATCCAGGCGCGGAATTGAAGCCAGCAACCCGAGTGTGTACGGCATTCGCGGCCGATAGAAGATGTCATCCACAGCGCCGCTCTCGACGAGTTTACCCGCATACATCACAGCGACACGATCCGCGAAACCAGCCATCACGCCGAGATCATGGGTGATCATGATTATCGCCGCTCCTGTCACCTTTCTCGCCGTCTGCAGTACGTCAATGATCTGCGCCTGGATCGTGACATCGAGCGCAGTGGTCGGCTCGTCCGCAATGATGAGATCGGGATCGTTGGCTATCGCCATCGCTATCATCACACGCTGCCGCATGCCGCCGGAGAATTCATGCGGAAAGGAATCGGTTCGGCGGCGCGGGTTCGGGATCCCCACCAGTGCAAGCAATTCGACCGCCCGCTCACGCGCAGCAATCTTCCCGACTTTCTGGTGCACCAGAACGGCCTCGGCAACCTGGTCGCCCACGGAATAGACCGGCGTAAGCGCAGAGAGCGGGTCCTGAAAGATCATCGCGATCTTGCTGCCTCTGATCTCCGACAATTCCTTGTCCGAGCGCTCCAGCATTTCCATCCCCTGAAAGCTCACGGAACCGCTGGCCCGCGCGTTGCGCGGCAGCAAATCCATTATCGCGAGGGATGACACGGTCTTTCCGGAACCAGACTCGCCGACGATTCCCAGAACCTCGCCCGGCTGCACCTCGTAACTCACCGATCGCACTGCTGCCACGAAGCCCGCGCCCGCCCCCGCAACACCGCCAAATGTCACCGAGAGATTGGAGACCTTGAGGAGTGGAGCTTTGGCTGCGCCTCCCGGAGCAGATGCGGCGGCGTCCACAGGTGAACTGGATTGCGGAAGATTCACTGAGCGCCGCGCGCGGAGTTCGGATCGAATGCATCGCGCAGTCCATCCCCGACCAGATTCACAGCGAGCAACAGCACAACGAGGAACCCCGCGGGAAAGTAGAACTCCCACGGAAATGAGAGGGCCGCACCATAGTTCTCACCAATGACGGTGCCGAGTGAAACATCGGGCGGCTGCACCCCAAATCCGAAAAACGACAGCCCCACTTCGGCGAGAATGAGAGAACTGACATTTACCGTTGCATCGATAATCAGGATAGATGCCATGTTCGGCAGGATGTGCCTGAAGATGATCGTTCGCCCCGGCACTCCCATGAACCTGGCCGCCTGAACAAACTCAGTCTCCTTGAGTGACAGTGTCATTCCACGCACGATGCGAGCAGTAACCATCCACTGGAACCCGGCGAGCAGCAGAACGAAAACCAGCCAGGTGCTCTCGCGAAATGAAGGCGAAAGAATGGCAATGATGAGAAAGGCGGGAAGCACCAGGAGCAGGTCAAGCAGGGTAGTCAGCAGGATGTTCAACTTGCCGCCAAAGTAGCCGGCAAAGGCACCGACGACTGCGGCAATTGAGGTGGCTATTAGCGCGCCAATCAGCCCAATGATGAGCGACTTCTGCAAACCGCGCATTGTGAGCGCGAACATGTCGTGCCCGATCTGGTTGGTGCCGAACCAGTGTTCTGCGCTTGGTGGAGCAAGATGCGCGTTGCTGTCCTGCATCCAGTACTCCCAGTGGCCGAAGTGAGGAGTGATATACGCGAGCGCAAAGAGAACCAGAACCGTTACGAGACCCAGAATCGCACGCCAGTCGCTGAAAAACCGATGTGCAACCATTCTGCCCCGCGAGACTGTTTCCGCTGCAAACACGTGGGGCGCGCCGGTGACAGGCGTTGCGAATATTGGATCAGGCGCGGCGTCGCGCGTCACTCAACCCTCACGCGCGGATCGAGCGCGGCGTAAACGAAATCAGCAAGGAACCCGGCGAGCAGTACGAGAACGGCCACGAAAAGTGTAACGCCAGCCACCGAGTTCACATCGTTCTGTGCGACGGAGTTCACAAAGTATTCGCCCATTCCGTGCCAGCCGAAAATCTTCTCCGTAAAAGTCGCGCCGACAAAGAGCAGGGCAAACTGATAGGAAAACAAGGTCGCCATGGGAATGAGAGCCGTGCGCAACCCGTGCTTGATCAGCGCCTGGGAGCGACGGAGACCCTTCGCCTGTGCGGTCCGCAGGAAATCGCTGCCAATCACATCGAGCATCGCATTGCGCTGATACCTCCCATAAAAGGCAACGCCAACCGCTGCAAGCACGAGTGATGGCAGGACCAGATGAGCAATGCGGTCTCTAATGCCATTCAAGGACCATGGGTCCATTCCGGGCGTGATCTCGCCAGTGTTGTAGAGCAGAGTGAAACCCAGGACGTTGTTCAACTCTGTTCCGGCATTCTTCAACAGCACCGCGAGTACAACAATCGGAATGGACAGTATGATGAATGAAAATGCCGTCAGCAGGTGATCGAAGGCGCGGTACTGCCTCACTGCCGCGTACGCACCGAACAATACGCCGAACACACTTCCGACAATCGCACCAACGAACAACAGTCGCAGGCTGACCATCATGCGCGTTGCGATTTCAGCGTTGACGGGCTGGTTGTCAACCGTGCGACCAAGATCTCCGTGAACGACACCATTCGCCCAGCGGCCCAGACGCTGAAAGACCGGCGTCTTGTCGTTCATGTTGAGCGCAGTCAGCACCGAGTCCACCACTTCAGGCGGTGGTGGCTGGGTGCGCTGCTGGTAGCGTACGCGGGGGTTCAGCTTCGTGGCCGCGAGTATATAAGCGACCGATGTTGATACGACGACCAGGATAACGAGATAGACCAGCCTGCGGATCAAGAACTTGGTCAATGAGCTTTCCCCATGCGGGCCGCGAGCAATCCGGCCAGAAAATACGGCTCTAAGTTAGCGCCATCCCCTCGGTCGGTCACGATGGGACAGGCGGACAATTGATCCGGCTAACTGTCGCCCAAACGCCACAAAAACTGTTGTTCAGGTGCGAATCGTGTGGTCCGCGTCGTGTGCGCAGCGTCAACACGACTGGGCAACAAGCAAGGTTTTCCCATGTCTCAGGCTTCTGCACAAGTGATTGAAATGCAGTGAGTTGCCGAAGTGTCCCCAGCTAATGCAGTTGCTGCTTTTTCATGCGAATAACTGGTTGGCATCGGGCGTGCTTTCACGGAGTCGGTAACAACGACGCGATTGGGCGGTATGCGCCCCGCCACAGACTCACTTTTTGCAGTTCCCGAGGAGGCAGTAAATGTTCAGAAGGACTCTCTATTCAGCCATGGCGGCGGTTGTAGCGCTCGCGATCTATGGGTGCTCGCTGGCTGATTCTCCAACCAGCCCCCAGACACTGCCGCCGGCAGAAGGCTCGAATTCTCTCCTCGGGTCGGTCACCGGAGCAGTTCTGAACGTCGTATCCAGTCTGCTCGTCACGTGCGACAAGCTCCCGGTGCAATCGGTAAGTCAGACTGTCGGAAAGAGCGGCGGCACAATCAAGGTCGGACCACACACCCTTGTCATTCCGGCCGGCGCGCTCGCGAGCAACGTAAAGATCACGGCACAGATACCCGGCGACAAGGCAAACACGGTTCGCTTTTATCCGGAAGGGTTGAAGTTTGCGCAGCCTGCTTCGCTCACCATGAGTTATGCGAACTGCAGGAAGCTGCTCCCGCTTCCGACGCGCATCGTCTACACGACGGACGACCTGAAAATCCTCGAGCTTCTTGGCTCGCTGGACAACAGAACGAACAAGACTGTCAAAGCCAAGCTGAATCACTTCTCCAAATACGCAGTCGCGTACCGCAACAGCGATGTTGAGGGTGATGAGGAAGTGGGCTTCGCCAGCGAAGAGTCGTACTAAGCACCATGAGCAAGGGCGGCAAAGTAACCGTTCCCGCCATTCTTGATGCGGCAGAAACTCTCGAGCGCGCTGGATCCATGGATCTGGCCGCCGAGAAGTATCTCGAAGCAATCGAGCTGGCACGGAAGTGCGCGCATTTATCCGCGGTCGTTCGGTCACTTCGCAGGCTTGCCATAGTGCGTCACCTCCAGGGTGACGAACCCAAGGCGCGTGAACTTTGCGAAAAGAGTTTTCGTGAAGCGAAGGATTCCGGTGATGACGTTCTTGCGGCAGAAGCTCTGAACACGCTTGGCGTCATCGACTTCGACGCGGGGAATATCGAAACCGCGCGACAGACTTACGCGGAGGCACTGAAGCTCGGAGGAGCAGACCGTGCCCTCCGCGCCCGCATCGAGCAGAACCTGGGCGTTCTCTCGAACATGCAGGGAGACCTCGACACAGCCTCAGGGCACTACCTGCGGTCGTTGGATGCGTTTCAGTCGATCTCCGATTCACGTGGATGCGGACTGGTGTACCACAATCTTGGAATGGTCTACGCCGACCGTGAAAAGTGGCAGGAGGCGGAATCGTTCTTCGAGAACAGTAGAGAGATAGCGGAAACGCTCGGCGATGAACATCTCGAAGCTCTCTGCTCACTGAATCAGGCTGAAGTCAATCATGCGTGTGGCTCTTACGAGACGGCGCTGTCACGCGCGCAGTGGGCATTGCGTTCCTTTGAACGGATGGGCGCGAACATACACAAGGCTGATTCATATCGTGTGATCGGGATGGTTTACCGCGACACAGCACGACATGTGCTCGCCGAGGCGAGGCTCACGGCAGCGCGGGAGTTATCAGTCGAATCCGGCAGTGCGTTGAGCGAAGCTGACGCCTGTCGCGAACTGGCGCTTCTGTATCAGGCAATGGGCAGGAATCAGGACGCACTCCGGCTATTGAACGCCGCGTACCGTCTTTACTCATCACTCGATGCCAGACTGGATCTTGTCGACGTCGGCGGCAAACGCGAGAAACTGGAAGACACCTATCTCGCCGTCGTACGAGAGTGGGGTCAGTCGATCGAATCGTCCGACAGCTACACATATGGACATTGCGGTCGCGTTGCTGAATACGCAGTCGCTGTGGCGCGGCAGCTCGGGCTCGACACTGCCGAACTCACCACCATTGAGCTCGGCGCATACCTCCACGACGTCGGCAAGATCAAAGTGCCGCACGAGGTTCTCAACAAACCCGGGAAGCTCACCAACGAGGAATTTGAAATCATCAAGAAGCATCCCGAATGGGGTGTGGAACTTCTGGACGGCATCGAATTCCCCTGGGATATCAAGCCGATAATCCTCTACCACCACGAGCGGTACGACGGTACCGGTTATCCCCACAGACTCAAGGGCGATGAGATTCCGCTCGCGGCTCAGATCCTCTGTGTGGCGGATGTGTGGGATGCGCTGACGACCACGCGCAGCTACCGGGGCGCCATGCCTCAGTCTGACGCATTGGCACGAATGGCCGAGAGCCGCCACTGGTGGAAGCCTGAGGTGTATGAAGCATTCATGCAGGCGGTTCCAACCGAGGGGAACAGCACGCTAAGCGCAGCCGCGTAACAAACGAATTGCAGCAACGGGTCCGGCCCGGGGCAGGAAACAGAGCGTAGGGAGAAGATTGAAGGACGGATCTCCGAGTTCCGTTCGGCATTCAACTTTCGAAACTCTACCACCTGCTCCGGGCCAACTGCTGCCCGGTAGCGCCCCTCCCTCGTCATTCCGGCGAAAGCCGGAATCCATGTTTTTCTTACCATGGATTCCGGCTTTCGCCGGAATGACGGCAGTCGGTTGATCTCGCGCCATCGGCGCTACCTCCTTACCTTGAAAGCAGAACTTTCCAAAGGAGAAACCGTGTCTTCGCTCTCGCGCCGTGACTTTGCAAGGCTGCTCGCGTTTTCCGGGACTGCCGCGCTGCTTCCCGAGCGCGCGATCGCGCAGGGGCGCAATGTGCTGGATGAATTCGATCTTTCCTTTTCGCCCCTGCCTCCGACGCCTGCGCAGCCGCAGGAACAGTTCTGGCGCGATGTGCGCGGGAAGTTTCTGATCCCGCGACAGGTCGCATTCATGAATGCTGCCAATCTCTGTCCCACATCGTTACCCGTAGTGGAGACGCTGGAGAAGAACACGCGCACATACGATGCCGAGCCATCGCCCACGGTGCGGACTGGTCTTACACAGGGAAAAGAGGAAGCGCGACGGTTGTTGGCCGCGGCGATGAAGGTCACGCCCGAAGAGATTGTCATCACTCGCAACACCAGCGAGGGAAACAACCTGGTGTCGAGCGGATTGCAGCTCGGCGCTGGGGACGAGGTGCTCGTCTTCTCGGACAACCATCCCAGCAATCTCAATGCATGGCGTGTAAAGGCAGCGCGCTTTGGATTCACGGTCACGTCAGTGTCTCAGGTGAGCCCGCATCCGGGCGCTGAGTTCTATGTGGATGCATTCACGAAAGCGCTGACGGCGCGCACCAAAGTGATGGCGATAACACACGTCAGCAGCAACTCGGGCGATCTCCTTCCAGTGACTGAACTCTGTCGTCTCGCGCGCGAGCGCGGTGTGCTTTCACATGTGGATGGAGCGCAGTCGTTCGGTGCGCTGGACATCAACCTCAGCGAGATGCGCCCTGATTTCTATACGGGCTCGATGCATAAGTGGCCCTGCGGACCCAAGGAGTCAGGACTTCTCTACATCAACAGCGCGGTGCACGATCGCATTCATCCCAGCGTTGTCAGTCTGTATCCGGGAGCTGTCGGCATTTCGCGCACGATGGAAGCGAATGGCCAGCGCGACGACGCCGCTCTTTCGGCGCTTGCGGAGGCCGTGCGATTCCAGGGATCAATTGGGCGTGCCGTGATCGACAAGCGCGTGCGTGAACTCGCTCAACACATGATGACTGAGCTCAAGAAGATGAACGGGGTGACGCTGTGGACCGATCCCGATCCGAAACGTTCAGCTGCGATCGTGGTGTTCCGTCCCGGTACACTCGATATTCGCCGACTGGGTACCGCGCTTTATGACGCTGAGAAAATCGTGGTGACCACGCGAACGGGAGCCGATCGTCCCGGTATTCGCCTCTCGCCACACTTCTACAACACGATGGAAGATGCGGATCGCTTTCTTGCCGCAATGAAGAAGTACATCGCTTCAGGTGTCTAATGATGTAACATTGCGCACTCACCGCCCCGGAGATATCGGCTGGGTGGTGCAGCGCCACGGCGAATTGTATTTCGCCGAGTATGGCTGGGACGAACGCTTTGAGGCGCTGGTGGCGGAGATAGTCGCGGCGTTCGTCCAGAACTTCGATCCGGCGCGGGAGCGCTGCTGGATTGCGGAGCGCAATGGCGAGCGCGTGGGCTCCGTGTTTCTTGTTCGCAACCGGGAGAACGAAGGAGCTGCGCAACTGAGACTATTGCTCGTCGAACCGTCAGCGCGGGAACAAGGCATCGGCCGGCGGCTCGTGGAAGAGTGCACGGCGTTCGCGAGAGTGTCAGGCTATCAGAGAATCCTGTTGTGGACCAACGACGTGCTGCACGCGGCGCGCTCGCTTTATGAGCGCGAAGGTTACGAGCTCAGACAGGAGGAGCCACACAACAAATTCGGAAGTGATCAGGTTGGGCAGACGTGGGAACTGTGGTTGTAGCGAAACTCTGTCATTGCCGCGCAAGCGGCAACCCATGTTAGCGGGACCAAATGGGTTCCGCCCCAGCTTTCGCCGGGGTGACGTTGATCCGGAATGACAACGATGGCTTGAAGTTGGAATTGGTCCCATTGAGCGCTACACTCTCGGGCTGAATATTCCCCCCGCGCTAACCTGCTGAGTGACGAAAACAGACCCATACGCAGCGCTTCGTATCCAGCCGTTCCGGCTGTACGTAGTCGCACTTTTTGCGTTCACTCTTGCGACACAGATGCAGGCGGTTGTTGTCGGATGGCAAATGTACACCGCCACGCGCGACCCGCTCGCGCTCGGATTGATCGGCCTTGCGGAAGCACTGCCCTTTATCGGCTTTGCGCTTTTCGCAGGTCATACAGCGGACACGCGCAATCGTAAGACGATCACTGTCATTGCGCTCGGCGTGCTCGTCGTAGTGGCAGTGGCGCTGCTCATTCTGACGGTGCTCGCACCCGGCGGTGTTCCGCAACGCGTGTGGCCGATTTTTCTTCTCATCGCCATAAGCGGAGTCGCGCGCAGCTTTCTCACACCTGCGAGACAGGCACTCAGCGCGGAACTGGTACCGCGTGAACTCTGGCGCAGCGCGATTGCGTGGCGCGGATCGATCTGGCAATCCGCAGCCGTAGCCGGCCCCGCGCTCGGCGGCTTGCTCTACGGATTTGCTGGTCCGCACATAGCGTACGCTGTCGATGCTTCATTCCTCGTGCTGGGACTCGGCTGCATGATGTTGCTGCGATACTCGCCACGCAAAATGGAAGTTTCCAACGAACCGATGAAGACTGCGCTCACCAGTGGCCTGCGCTATGTGTTCTCACAGCCGATCGTACTCAGTGCAATTACGCTGGATCTCTTCGCCGTTCTCTTCGGCGGATCTGTTGCGCTGCTACCGATCTTTGCATCCGAGATCCTGCGCGTGGGCCCCCAATGGCTCGGCGTACTCCAGTCGGCACCGGCGGCGGGCTCGGTCGTCATGTCACTCGTGCTCGCGCACTGGCCCCCGCGTCGTCAGGTGGGAAGAATGCTGCTGGGCGCCGTGACCGTATTTGGGCTCTGCATGATTGGGTTTGCGCTGTCGCGCAGTCTCGCGCTCTCGATCGCGCTATTGGCAGTGAGCGGGATGGCCGACAACGTGAGCGTCGTAATTCGCGGAACTCTCCTTCAGATGCTCACCCCGGACCACTTGCTCGGCCGCGTAAGCGCGGTGAACTCGATATTCATCGGATCGTCGAACGAAATTGGCGCATTCGAATCGGGAGTTGCAGCGAAGTTGATGGGGGCCGTACCCTCCGTGATCTTCGGCGGAATAATGACTTTGCTGGTTGTAGCCACGCTGTCATGGCGCGCCCCACAACTGAGAAGGCTCCGCGAGATATCGTAATGGAGTAGATTCAAGCACAAAGAAGCACCAGGCCTGCAGCCCGCAGCCCACAGATTGGAATGCGCATTCGCCAATTGCCTCTCCAATCTCCAACCTCCCCTCTCCATTTTCTTCTCAACGTGCCATTCGGTTCACTAAAGCTTCATCCAGATCTGATCAAGGGAGTCAAAGAACTCGGCTTCCAGCGCCCTACGCCAATACAGCTTGATGCAATTCCGCCCGGCATGGAGGGGCGCGACGTACTTGCATGCGCCATGACAGGCAGCGGCAAGACCGCTGCCTTTCTTCTTCCTATTCTGCATCTCCTGATGAGCAAGCCACGCGGAACTACACGCGCGCTCATCCTGACGCCCACGCGCGAATTGGCTGCGCAGATTCTGCAAGAGTGCAATGAACTCGCCACGCACACGCCGATCACAGCGGCAGCGGTTTTCGGCGGTGTCGGCATGGGTCCGCAGGAGCATGCCTTTCGTACCGGGGTGGATATCATTGTCGCCACACCGGGTCGACTTCTCGATCACCTCAGATATCCATATGCAAAGTTCGATCGCCTCGAACATCTGGTGCTCGATGAAGCGGACCGGATGCTGGACATGGGGTTCAGGCCGGATATCACGCGGGTGCTGAAATACCTGCCTCAGAAAAAGCAGACGCTCTTTTTCAGCGCCACTATGCCCGCGCCGATTCTGGAGTTGACACGCCAACTGCTGCACAATCCGGCCAGCATTAACCTTCAACGCAAAGTGGCTCCGCCGGTCGGAATCACACAGGCAGTTTACCCTGTTGCGCAGGAGGCCAAGTCAGCACTGTTGCTCGCATTGTTGCAGCGCAATGTGATACAGGAGGCGCTCGTGTTTACGCGCACCAAGCATCGCGCCAACCGGCTCTGGCAGATGCTCACCAAACACGGCATCGTGGCCGCACGTATTCACGGCAACCGTTCGCAACCCCAGCGCACGGAAGCGCTGGAGGGATTCAAGAATGGCCTCTATCGCGTTCTGGTTGCGACCGACATCGCAGCTCGCGGAATTGATGTCGAGGAACTGGGCCACGTCGTGAATTTTGACGTGCCGGCGGTGCCGGAGGACTACGTGCACCGCATCGGACGAACAGCGCGCGCCGAACTTACCGGAGATGCGTACACATTTGTCGCGCCGGACGAGATGGACAATCTGCGCGCGATCGAGAAAGTCCTCGGCAAGGCGCTGCTGCGGGTTACGCTGCCCGACTTCGATGCCTCGGGCAAATCTGGAGAGAAGCTGGAGATTCCGATTGCCGAGCGACTTGCCGCTTTGCGCGCTCGTCGCACAGATGAACGTGGGCGAGCCAAGGCGAAGGAAGCTCGCAGAGCTGGATCAGGTGGTGGCGGCGGGAACAGCGGGCAGCGTCGCGCTACTCCTCAGAAAGACAGCCCGTATGCGGAAAGCAAACCGTCTGGAGGCTCGGGTTCACGTCATCCACGCAGCGGACGCGCGCGGCCCAAGCATCATGGCGGTCCTCGTAAGCCTCGAGTAGGCTAACCACAACTCGTCACCCCGGCGAAAGCCGGGGTCCATTTTAGCGAAGTCAACATGGATTCCGGCTTTCGCCGGAATGACGAAAGAGAACGACACTGGATTCCCGCTTCGCGGGAATGACGGCTGGAACGCAAGTCAATATCTGGATCCAGTTATGGTAGAATCGGCTCCCAGCTTCGCTATCCGAGCATCAACAGCAGTAGCGGCGGCGTCCTTACCCTGCGCCCTCAAACTCGCCTGCAGCCCCCTTAGCGACCAGATGTTCTCCGGAAACTTTACGAGATCGGCCAGATAAACTTTTTCCGCTTCCGCTGCTTTCTTCTGCTCCAACAGCACTGCGCCGAGTGAATGGCGCACGGGGAAATACCAGTGCGGCGGCTCCATGTACTGATGTCCATCCTCTACGGTCACCGCTTGTCGGAAATGCGCCTCCGCTCCGGCCAAGTCACCACCGCGCGCCGCGATTTCGCCCAGCAATACATGATTCGCGACATCGATGATCGAATGAGTCAGCGGATCTTTGGTGGCCGCGAGAATCGCACGAACCGTATCGTGCGCGGCGCGCGCACCAGTGGTATCACGTGTGGCAACAAGTGCAACACCTCGGGCGTACTGCGCCAGCGCCGTAGCCAGTCGCAAGTCGTTGGGCGGTAGCGGCGTGGCAAGAACCTCACTCCACTTTCCGAAACGAACGAGTGTGAGATGCAAATACGGTACGAGCCCCTCAACTGGCGGCACCGCGCGGGCTATATCGGGTGTCACCTTCTCCGTCACTGAGCGCGCGGCGCTTATCGCCTGCGTCCCCTTCCCCGCCATGGTCGCCGCAAATGAGAGGAAATGATAGTTGTGCGGATAGTACGCCACCGGATACGCCCCGGTGGGCGCGCGATCCTTGATGTAGGTCTCGTCGGTGTGCACCGCATGTTCGTTAGCGGTGATAGCATCGCTCCAGCGCCCGACGCGTATGTAGATGTGCGCCGGCATGTGCACGATGTGACCGGCACCCGGCATTAGCGCCGCAAGTCGCTCCGAACATGCAACAGCCTTCTCCGGCTGCGCCGCTTCAACAGCGTGGATGTAGTAGTGACAGGCACCGGGATGATCTGCGTTCTTCTTCAACACTCCTTCGAGGTCGGCGATTGCGACATCCATGCCGGGCTTCGCCTTGCCATCTTTGGTCCAGTAGTCCCACGGACTGAGATTCATCACGGCTTCAGCGCTGAAGGTGACGACATCGAGGTCGTCAGGATATTTGCCGCGAACCTCCCGCATTGCTTTCGCGTAGGCCTGATCGAGGGCTGCACGATCGGCGGGTGGAACGGCAACGTAGCGCGTGGCGAGTGCGTCAATGAGCGCGCGTTCAACCTCGCTCGCATTCGCTGAACGTGCACGAGCCTTTTCGAGAGCCGCGTATGCCGCCACGCCGCTCGCAGAATCCATCGGGAGGTTGATGTTGGGTCCGTACGCGTACGCTATTCCCCAGTAGCAGAAGGCGCATGTTGTATCCAGAGCCGCGGCTCTCTCAAATGCCTTTATCGCTTCTGCATGGTTGAAGGCGTACGTGAGCCGCAGTCCCTGGTCGAAGAAGCGGCCCGCCTCCTCCACTTTTGTTGACGTGGTACGATGATAGTTGCCCAAGTCGGTAAAGAGAGCAACGTCGCCACTCGCGGCGACGGTGTCCGTCTTGTCGACCGCTACCGCACATGCGCCGAGAATGAGGGTGGCGGACAAGGTTATTGCTAGTTGGCTCTCTTTCATTGCTCTGGCTCCGTGGGCGGAAAGGTTGGAGATTGGACACTGGATATTGGATATTGCATTCCCAATTGTCAATTCATTGTCCACTATCCAATTTCCAGTCTCCAATTCGCTCAAGTTCATCGCTCGACTTGGTCCACCGCTCCAGCTCCCGATCCAATTCGCGCTTGAGCCTTTCCAGTGACGCGCCCATCTCATGCGCCTTCACCACTCCTTCGGGCTTCAAATAGAGCTCGGGATCGTCGAGAGAACTGGTTAGCGTCTCTATCTGCTTTTCCAGCGACGACACCTTCGCCTCGGCTTGATCGAGTTCGCGCTGTGCATTGCGCGCCCGGTTACGCGCCTCGTTCCGCGCACCGCCGCGATTGGATGAGTCGCCACTTTGGGTCACTTTCTTGCGGCTGTGGACGCGCCTGAGTGCTTCCTCCTCCGAAGCGCGCACCGATGCCGCGTGCTCGCGTTCCGCTGTCACGTCCTCCCACTCGGCGAATGAACCGTCAAATTCCGAGATGTGCTTGTCGTGCAACACCCAAACTTTGGTCGTGAGCGCGCGCAACAATTCGCGATCGTGACTCACAAGAAGCACCGTTCCGTCGTAGCTGTCGATTGCATCTTCCAGCGCTTCGATCGATTCAACGTCGAGATGATTGGTGGGTTCGTCGAGGACAAGCAGATTGCTGCGCGTCAGCATGAGCATCGCCAGCGCCACCCTGCTGCGCTCTCCTCCCGACAGAGTGCTCGTGCGCCGCTGCACTTCGTCTCCCGAAAAACCGAAGCGGCCCAGGTGGCCCTGTATCTGACGACGCTCCCAGGTTGGGCGCATCGTTTCGATCGCCTCGTAAATGGTTTTGTCGAGCGGCACCTGCGACATGTCCTGGCGATAATAGGCCGCGGTGATCGATCCACCCATGCGCAGTTCACCGGACTCTATGGGATTATCTCCCATGAGTGTTCTGAGGAGAGTGGATTTCCCTGTACCATTGGGGCCGATCAAGCCGAGCACATCACCGCGACGCACAGTTCCATCCATCCGTTCCACAAGTATGCGACCTCCCACTGATATCGACGCACGCTTAGCGGCGATCACTGAGTCGCCGCCGCGTTCACCGACATCGAATCGCAACACCATCGTCCCGTCTTCACCCACGGGCGCGCTCAGACGCGGCATGCGTTCCAGTCGCTTGCGCCGGCCCTTTGCCTGCCTCGTGTTCTGCCCGGCGAGATTGCGCGCGATGTAATCGCGTTCGTGTTCAACGACCTTCTGTTCCTTGTCGAAGGCGCGCTGCTGCGCCAGCCTGCGTTCGGCGCGCTGCGCCACAAAAGCCTTGTAGCCGCCAGTATATGGAGTGGCAGAGTCGCCTTCAAAGTGCAGCACATGGTCTGCTGTTGCCGCGAGGAAGGCGCGGTCGTGGCTCACGAGCATGACAGTCTTGTCGATTTCCTTGAGGTGTTGCTCCAGCCAGCGCGTGGTGTCGAGGTCGAGATGGTTGGTGGGTTCGTCGAGTAGCAGGACATCTGCGCTGCCGACCAGCTGGCGCACCAGAGCAAGCCGTCCGCGTTCACCACCGCTCAGCGTATTGACCGAAGTCGCTCGGGCCAGCACCGGATCGAAACCAAGTCCGTGGAGAACTGAGTCAATGCGCGAAGTGACTGCGTATCCGCCCTCGTGTTCGAAGCGCTCCATGTCGCGACTGTAGCGTTCCATTGCCTTTGGCGATGAATCGTGGGCGAGCGCAGCCGCCTGATCTATGAGCGAGATTTCCAGTGCGAGCAACTCCGCCAATTCTCCTGCTGCAGCTTCCCACACCGTTACGGCATCGCCGAAATCGCGGTGCTGTTCCAGAAGCGAAACCTTGATGTTTGGTTGCCGCGCCATGCTCCCGCGGGTGGGTTGCAACTCACCAGTGAGCAGCCGGAAGAGGGTCGTCTTCCCGGTTCCATTGCGGCCGACAATTCCCCAGCGCTCTCCAGCCGCGACGGTGAAGGTGATATCGGAAAAGATCCTGGAGGCGCCAAAGTCGACGCCAACCGAGGAAAACGACAGGATAGTCATGCGCGGAAAGGTGTGCAGGAACCGCCCGCTGTTACCAGTGCAATGGGGATCCATGACAAGGCGCGACGCCAGTGGGGCACAGTATGCGGTACGCAGATCAGCGTTGCGCGACAGCGTGCTTTCGTGTACTGTGGGTATCCTGCACGCACGATCCGCGGCCGTACCTCGAGAGACTAAATGAAATTGGCCAGATACTTCGGCGTTGGCACACTGGTCGCCGGCGTCGCTGCATTCACAATGACAGGTCGCACCGACACTCCCCTCGGCGACCCTCTTGCCGATTCAGCCGTCACTCTCGAAACGGAGTCCGGAGCAGCGGTGGATTCGATCACCGCAAAGTTGGCGGATATCGTAGCACCCGCGCGTGCTCCAACGACAACATCTTCCGCAACTCGTCGCGGCAACAATCGCAGTGGAGGCCGATTCCGTGGCTACCGTAATCGCAACCGGTATCCGGGACCTATTCCCACTCACGAACAATGGGTTGCTCCAGAGGGCCCGGTGCGCATCGCGTTGCAGGCGGGTCACTGGAAAGCGAACGAAGCTCCGCCGGAACTCTCGGGTCTCAAGGACAACGGTACCAGCTTCGAAGGAAAGCCCGAGTGGGAAGTCAACCTCGCGATCGTCAGGAGCACTGCCGCGTTGCTGGAGCAGAAGGGGTATCTGGTTGATATCCTTCCCGCGGTAGTTCCTCCCGATTACCGCGCGCATCTCTTCATCTCCATTCACGCCGATGGCTCGGCAGACACACGCGCATCCGGCTATCGCGTAGCAGCGCCGCGCCAGGATGCAACCGGGCGCGCTGCGCGGATGGTGTCGCTGCTGGAAGAGAGCTACGGCAAGGCAACCGGGATCAAGCAGCTGCCCGACGTCACGCGACGCATGGAGAATTACTATGCGTTCAATTTCCGCAGATATGAACACGCTCTGCATCCTATGACGATTGCAGTCATTCTCGAGACGGGATTCCTGACGAGTGCATCAGATCGCGATGTGATTTTGAGTGATCCCGACCGTGTGGCGCGCGGGATTGTCGATGCGGTTGTGACCTTCCCCGAGACGCCAGCGCCGGATTCGTCAAAAATGAAGAGCGGCGGCAGCTGACCGAGTTCAGCGCAAACTGGGTTCTTCAAGGAATTCCAGGAAGCTTCGTGGGGAGGGTTGCCCCGCGTGGTAGCGGATACGTCCTTACGTCGAGCCAATGTCAGAGTTGCCATGCAGCACGAATTGTTGTGAGGCGTCGAGTTTCAGAGGCTGCATGGCAACTCTGCCGATACCGGTTCGACTCCAGATCATCGATCGTAATCCCGCAAATTCCCGATGAACCGCAAACTTTCAGTATTGCTCAACTGGGGTTCCCGCTTTCGCGGGAATGACAAAAGGTGCCGCGTCGTGCCGACTCCTTGTGGACCCGTGTGCAGTGCAGTATCAGTACTCAAGTATTGCTGCCGCATTAGGGCTACCAGCTGGGGAGGGTGGCGGAAATGTTCGGACGACGAAGACGCCCAGATCTTGCGCGATTGCTGCTCCTTGAGGTTGCGGGAGTGTTTCTCTTTCTCTGCGTGGTTGGAGCGACGCAGAATCAGCAGCTCCCGGAGCCCGTCCTCCCCGATGTGCCATACGCCTACGCGGACGCAACGGCTCCCTTCCCACCGCACCTCATAAGGCGCAGCATCACGTCGCGGTCCGGCGCCACCAGTGAAGTCGGACCGATGGACAACACTCCGGCGAGCAACGCAATCACCGATGCCGGCGCAGCGCTGGGCAGAGTGCTTTTCTACGATGTGCGACTGTCGGCGAATAATCGTGTGTCGTGCGGCTCATGTCACATTCAGCAATTTGGTTTCTCAGACACCGCGCGTTTCAGCATTGGTTTGAATGGAGAGCGCACCAAGCGACACTCGATGGCGCTGGCGAATGCCCGCTTCTACAAGAACGGCCGCTATTTCTGGGATGAACGTGCGGCCACGCTCGAAGAGCAGGTGCTCATGCCCGTCCAGGACAAAGTCGAGATGGGGATGCAACTCGACGCACTGGTAACAAAGCTCAAGGCGACGCGCTACTATCCGCCACTCTTTACCGCTGCATTCGGCGGTGCCGAGATAACAAGCGAACGGATTTCGCTGGCGCTCGCGCAATTCGTTCGTGCGATAATCTCGACAGGGTCGGGGCTCGACCCGCGGACAGCGGGCGCCGCACCCCGACCGGCAGGGGTCCGTCCCGATCTTTCGGGAGCTTCGTTATTCAGCTCGCAGTGCGCGACTTGTCACCTGGCCACCGCTCACGAACTCGATGCGCCTCATAACACCGGGCTCGACTCGGTGATCACCGACGTTGGTGCCGGCGAAGGCAGGTTCAAGGCGCCCTCACTCCGCAACGTGGCAATTCGGCCGCCGTACATGCACGATGGCCGATTCAAGACTCTCGCTGAAGTAATCGAATTCTACGACACAGGAATCAAGGTCAATCCCGGACTCGACAAGATTCTGCGCAATGCCGACGGTTCGGCGAGCCGCATGAACCTCAGCGCGCAGCAACGCGCGTCGTTGTTGGCGTACCTCGACTTGTTCACCGATCCCACCCTTCTCGCGGCGCCGAAGTTCTCAGATCCATTTCCCAAGCAGTAACAGATATGCGTTCAGTTCGCGTGGCCGCGCTGACACACCGCGGCCATTCCTGAAGACGCAAGGTCATCGCTGCTGTTCTCGTTTCCACACGACACCCGGACTGCACCTGGGGGCGCCCCACTTGGTGGCTGATAACGCACACTATAGTGGCGGTTTCTAGCCCTAGTAAGGCACTATGACCATTATAATGGCCATTGACTTCCGAACCTGAATCCGCCATAATACTGATCATATTCGCAGCGGTCGCCCAATGAAACGCCAGATCACTGATTCCGAAATTCAACGAGATATCGGCAGACGCATACGTGCGTACCGGCTGCAGCAGAACATCGCCGTCGAAGAACTGGCGCGGCAGGCGGGCCTCAGCAAAACAACGGTCACCAAAATGGAGACGGGAGCGGACTTTCGGCTGAGCTCCCTCATTCAGGTATTGCGCGTGCTGGACCGTCTTGATGCACTGCAGTCATTTCTGCCGACACCCATCGTTTCTCCACTCAGCATTCTGCAGCGTCCGGGATTCTCCCCGCGAAAGCGAGCCTACCGTCGCCGAACACGCGTCTCAGATGGTCGCCTCGCACACGAAGAAAAATTGCGCAGCCTCTCTTCTCCGCCCGGCGAAGTCGCGCCTATCTTCGAATCCGGTACCGGCATCGCCCGCATCGGGGTGCCCAGCGAAACCGGTCCACAACGTCACAGGAAGAACCCGGTCAAGGTGAAGCCTGCATTGGCGTCCACAAAACGCATCAGATCCATCGCGAAAAAACAGGTGCGAAAGGCCGGCAAACGCCGTGGCTGAAATGGTGGCGCTCGCCCGCGTCTACATATGGGGGACCTTTGTGGGTGCGGTGGCGGAAGATGATGATGGTGTTATCACATTTGAATACGACAACGAATTTCGTCGCAGTGCCCTCGAGATCTCACCGCTCAAGTTGCCCCTTGCCACCGCCGGCCCGGTGCAATTTGCTGAACTGCAGCGGAGCGATGCTTTTCTGGGACTGCCGGGGGTACTCGCAGACTCACTGCCTGATCGTTTTGGCAACGCGGTAATCCGCCGCTACTTCGAAGAGCGCGGCGAACCGGAGCGCGCGCTCAGTCCCGTGCAACGGCTGCTCTATGTGGGCGACCGCGCAATGGGCGCGCTCGAGTTCCAGCCGTCCCTGGATTTTCCGCGACGCAAAACAGAAAAACTGCCGCTCGACATCGCCGATCTCGTCGCACAATCGCGAAGCATTGTCGAAGGAAAAAGTGAGGTTGCCGTTCCTGAAATCATGCTGGTTGGCGCGTCCGCCGGCGGCATGCGTCCCAAGGCGCTCATCCTCTGGAATCGCGCGCGCAATGAAGTGCGCTCCGGTCATGCGACGCCCGGCCCGGGCGACGAACACTGGCTCATCAAGTTCGACGGCGTGCCGCCTGCCGGCACCGAATCAGAGACAGGCGTGAACGCGGGACACGAGCCGCAGCCTTACATGCGAATCGAGTACGCATACTCGCTTATGGCGCGCAACGCAGGACTTGTTCTTCCCGAAACGCGACTGCTGCGCGAGCGTGGTTATGCGCACTTCATGGTGCGTCGCTTCGATCGCAGTGGAAATGCGCGCGTTCATCAGCACACATTCGGCGGCATGCTGCATATTGACTACAACCTGCCGGCCGCAGCCTCGTATGAAGAATTCCTGCGCACCATTCTGCGCCTAGTCCTGGGGCGCGACGCAATGGAAGAGGCTTATGCGCGCACGGTGTTCAACATCGCGGCGGTAAACCAGGATGACCATGTGAAGAACATCTCATTCCTCATGGACGGCGCCGGCAAATGGGCATTGTCACCAGCCTACGACGTGACATTTGCGCATGGCCTCAACTGGACGCGGCATCATCAAATGACTGTGCGCGGAAAGCGCGATGGAATCACGAGCGAGGATCTGCTCTCACTCGGCAACGAATTCGGCCTGTCACGTGCTGCGCCCGCCATCATAGAAGGTGTTTCTGTTGCGCTAGAGGGATGGGAGAGAGTGGCCGCGGAGGCTGAGGTTCCGGATGCCTGGGTGAAGCGAATCCGCAAAGGACTCGACGAACGCCGAGCTCTGATGCGTTAGGCAAACGCCTTGCTGCCACCAGTGCAAGGCCGCATACTATTGCTTTCTCCTCTGAATCGGAGACGGTCAATGCGCGCAGTGGTAGCAGTTGTGTCCTTCGCGGCGGCAATCATGCTCGTCGGCGCTACTGTCGCACAGCAGGCTGCTTCCCCGCCGTCGTGGGCATACGGATTCGCGACTCCACTTGGAGCTCCCCCTGCTGCTGGCGCTCCCGCAGGCACAGCGGGTAGAGGCGGCGGCGGCGGTGCGGGACGAACAGGTGGTGGTGGTGGCGGCGGCGCACAAGACACCGCGAAGCGGACCGTCGCAGGCAGCACGCTATCGTTCACGGCCGCACAAGTACGCGACCAGTATGGCCCTGCGGACTGGTTCCCCGGCGATCATCCTGTCATGCCGGAGATTGTTGCACACGGACGCCGCGATGCGCAGATCATCGCGTGCAGTCTTTGTCATTACCCCAATGGCAAAGGGCGTCCCGAAAACGCCGGCATTTCAGGGCTACCGTATTCGTACTTCGTCGAAACAATGATGGAGTTCAAGAACGACTCGCGGCGCAGCGCCGACTCACGAAAGGCGAATACGGGCCGGATGGCCGCTTTGGCCAAGGCGATGACGGATGATGAGATCAAGGCAGCCGCGACCTATTTCTCGTCCATCAAGTGGACGCCCTGGATTCGCGTTGTCGAATCAGACACAGTTCCGAAGACCCGAATAGCGGGCGGGATGTTCATTGCCATTGAGGGAGCAGAGGCAGGTAAGGAACCAATCGGTCAGCGCATCATAGAAGTTCCCGAGCGAACCGAAGACACCGAAGCATTGCGCAACCCGCGATCGGGCTTCATCGCCTACGTACCGAAGGGATCAATCAAGAAGGGAGAAGCGCTTGCTACTCGCGGACAATGCGCCCTCTGTCACGGCGCAAACCTCGAGGGAATTGGCCCCATCCCCGGAATCGCAGGTCGCTCGCCCAGCTATATGGTGCGCCAGATGTACGACATGCAGCAGGGAACGCGCAAAGGGCTGTGGAGCGAATTGATGAAGGCCGCCGTCGCCCCGCTCAGCGCAGACGACATGTTGAACATTGCTGCCTATGTTGCATCGAAGACACCTTAGACCCTGATGCTCGACATTCGACTCGACGATGTGGGGCCGATGGTAGCGGTGGTGCAGACTCTCATCAATCGCCGCGAAGGAATGGCTCTCCTCGAGGTAGACGGCGAGTTTGGTGCACTGACGCAGGAAGGTGTGCGCCGTGTGCAGTCGGCAGCCGGGTTGCCTGATACGGGGGCTGTAGACCTTTCGACCTGGAACACGTTGGCCGACGGCCAGAGGATCGGCATAGTTAACGCGAACGATATCTATGATCCCAGGCATGACTGGTCCACGCCAGACGAATGGCGCAACGCAGGACTCATCCCTACTGGTGGGATGTCCGGCGGAGTGGGGAATGTCATCGGGCAGGCCGCGCGGATAGCCAGCGAAGTGGGCCCGATCATACTTCTGCGCTTCTTCGGTCACGGCCGTGCGGGGCTGATGGCTGTGAGTGCCGGCACCGGCCGCATGCGCGACGTTCATGGCGGGGAGATCGTCCACGACCGCAACAATCCGCGCCCGAACTTCGAGTTGCATCAGTCAATCATTACTACAGCCAATTTCCGCGCGATTGAAGGGCAACTCACCAGGCTGCGGCAATACATGGCGCCGTTGGGGAGCATCGAATTCCATGGCTGTCATGTTGGTGAAGGAGAACAGGGACGCCGATTGCTGCAACTGACCGCTCAGGCCACTGGCGTTCCTGCATCGGGTGGAATCGGGGCGCAATCATTTGGGCCGCTGACTGGGGCCCGTTTCGAGGGAAGAATGAGAACGATTTACCCTCACGGACGGACGCTGGTGCAATGGCTTCGCACGCGCGGGTCGGGCTAACGGGAGACAATTGGAGAGGGGAAAGTGGATATTGGAAATTTCATTGCGAATCTGCAATTCAATATCCAATGTCCACTCTCCCCTTTCCATTTTTTTCTTATTGCTTGCCCGCGTTCAAGTCATTCCAGTTCATTATCGTATTGAACCCTAGAATGAACGTCCCCTGAGTCTGCCAGCGCCAGAACGGACGAATCGAAAACATCACCAGGTGTCCCTGACCAATCGGCACATCAATCAGCTGCGGACGGTTGGCAAGATTCTCCGAACCACTCACGCCGCCTGAGAGGAGCATGTCTCTCGTCGCTGCCGGGAACTGGAGGATTACACGCGGTCGCATGAAGCTGAGCATCGTTCCACCCACGCGACCTCCGCCACCGGCGCCGCGGCCACCAGCCTGTCCTCCTCCACCTCCTCCACCTCCTCGACCGCCAGCACCACCGGCGCCACCAGCACCGCCGCGGCCGCCCGCAGCAGCAGCAGCATCTGGAACAGCTGCCGCCGCTGGAGTGAAGTCAGCAAGTGGATTCCAATCGGCAAATACATTTTGACTGGCACCCATCGGCGAAGTGTTCTGATACGTACCACCACGCCCTGTAGCGACAGCGGGAGCTGCTGCGAGCGGTCCGGGAGAACCGCCCACGCTGTACAGCGCTGACGTCTTCCAATAAACCGGGAGGTGGTTGCGTGGCAGTCCATAAACAATCGGACTCGTTGCATCGTTGACAACGCCGCGGTACACCGATCCTGGCGCTGTGAGTCCCTGCGCTGGATCGATATCAACACCAGGCGCCAGGTGATAGGTCGGGAAAATCGCGGACGTGCCACCTTCGGTAATCAGCGTGCCACCTGCCGCAACGAAGTCGTAGATCTTCTTCAGTCCCTCTTCGCCCAGTCCACCACGAGTGTCTTCCGTGGAATCAGGATAGCCAAGCGCTGTGAATTCGGCGCTGCGCTTGAATGGGATGGGCGTGCCACCTGGTGTCGGCGCCTGTCCAACTCCACCTCCGTGCGGCCAGAGAATCACATCAAACTGCGCCCGCAAATCGCGCTTGTGAACATCGTTCTCGCCAAAGTACACGTACGGTATCTTGTAGTAGTCGAGCGCGGCGCGCACCCAACCTTCATCCTGGGTGTTGCTCCAGCTGTGGATATAGCCGATACGCGGCACGTCGAGATTGTGAGTCTTCACATCGGCAGGAATCGATGCCACGCCATATCCGGAGAGGCCTAACTCGCGCAGCACCGGTTCAATCTGTGCGCGGTTCGCGTTGGGAATAATGATCGCGCCCGGCTTGAAGGTGTGTCCACCGGCCTCGAACCCGGTTTCCGCCGCGGACATTGCGACATTCGCGAACTGGAAGCGGAATTGCGCCAGGAAATTGTCGCCCGAATGTTCGACAACAATTGTGGAGCCGGTGCCAGCCACTCCGCCCGAAGCGCGCGCCGTTCCCGTTACCGGGGTCATCGCCGCACTCAGGATTGCTTTGTCGTTGACCGTGTGGACGACGAGGTTGCGCATCATTGGATAGGTCCAGCCGAGGTCATCGTAGGGGCTGGGATTGGACATGGAATAGTTCTGCCGCGCGAAATAGATGTCGGCGACAGTGCGGTACGGCTGATCGCCACGGAGAATCCAGTCACCGGGCTTCACATCGATTCCGCCAACGGTTCCGGCAGCGTTGGCGGTGTGGAACTCGACGCCTTGCGCCATCAGCCCATTGACTGCTTCAGCGGCGTTTGCCTTGCTATGCTGTCCCGCGGGAATTACCCAGGCGAATGTCGGACCATTGATGCCCTTGTTGTATGCATTCCTGTTCTTGATCCAGTAGTTCTCGAGCCAGCGGACCCGCTCCTTGCCGGTGAAGCTGAGTGCGAAGAGAACGCCCGACTGCGAAATGTTCACGTGCGCGCGGGGACCCCACTGCACATTGCCCGGATCAGGATTGGGCCGGAACCATTCGCGGCTCTGTCCTCCACCACGTCCACCGGCGAACGCGCCCCCACCTGCACCTCTTCCACCAGCAGCTGCGGCCGCACGTCCGGCAGCGGTTGTATCGGCGCCACCACGGCCAGCCGCACCACCGCGAGCGCCAGCAGCACCTCCACCTGCGCCACGCCCGGCAGGTGCGGCGGCAGTGGCTCCGGCAACAACAGGAGTGCCGGGATTGTAAGTGCTCACTTCATAGAAGCGACCGGTGGCATTGTGCGAATGCACTGCGTAGAACATGTAGTTCGGAGTCCAGCCGTCGTAGAAACCGTAGGTCCACACGCCGGGGACGCCGCGCTTGGTCATTTCCATCACATCGTTCTGTGCGAAGATCCACCACTCGTTGATCGTTATTGCATCGAGCTGCTCGTTGTACGGTCCCGTTCCGGTCGACACATAAAGTAGTTGCTGCGCTTCGTGCAAATCGTGGAGAATTGTCGGCTTCCATTCGTTGGCAACCTTCTCAACATTGCGCGTCATGGCGAGGAACTGACCCATGCCATCGCGATTGTTGTCATGGGCGACGTATTTGCCCCAGTACGGAAGGCCGAGCGTAGCGAGACCTTCCGCTTGCCGCTTGGCGTTGAAGTAGTAGGTATCCACCATGCGCTCGCGACCATCCACTTCAACAACCGGCGTGATGAACACGATTACGTTGTTTCTGATCTGCTGAATGAAGGGCGATTCTTCCACGACGAGACGATAGGCAAGCTCCATGAGCACTTCGGGGCCGCCACGTTCGGTGGAGTGCACACCACTGGTGAGCCAGTAGATCGGCTTCGCACGATTCATCAGGTCGCGCGCCTGCGCTTCTGTTGTCTTGCGCGGATCGGTGAGCGCCTGCAGGTATCCCTTGTATGTATCGAGATTCCGGATCGTCTCTTCATTCGCGATCGCGATGACAATCTGATCTCTTCCTTCTTCGGTTTTCCCGATTGTCCAGTATTTGGCGCGTCCCGTTCCTGCGTCGGCAATCGCCTTCATGTAGCGGTGAATGTCGCGCGCGTATGTCAGCCCGCCAGGTTGGCCCACCGCGCGCATGATGCCGGGGAATCTGAGTGTCGTCGGCACCTTGTCCGAATACGGAAGGTGATCGACGAGCTCAGTCGAAATTCGCGCATCGGTCAGACTCTGCTTGATGATTGCGGTGTATGCCGAGTCCATCCTCTGCGTGACCTGCGCCAACGCGCTCAGTGGATACAGCAATGCAACGGCAGAGAGCAGCGTCAACGCCAAGTGGCGCACCACTGCGTTCTTTTTCAACATCCTTCCTCCTTCGAGTATGACGGCTAAGAAAATCGCGCTGTTGAATCGTGCAACGCCCCTACGGCAATATTATCCTCGCTGCCGCTGAGGTGTCCTTCCGGCTCTGGAGATGCTCCTCCATCTTGATACGCGGCACGCCGCTCTTGATCCAGTCGGAGGCAGGCGCTCCCTTGAGATGGTAGTCAAACCACTCCGTCATTCTTTGCGCGTAGTCGCGCTGGTTCGGCGCGCGTGAAAGACCATGATTCTCACCAACGTACTCGAGAAGAATCACGTCCTTCCCCAGCTGCCGTAGCGTATTGAAGTAGGTGATCCCCTGATTGAAGTCGACCGCGCCATCCTTGTCGTTGTGCATGATAATCAGCGGCGTGATGACCTTGTCGGCGAAGAACGCGGGTGAATTGCGATAATACGCCTGGTAATTGTCGATGAAGTTGCCCTTGAAACGACCCTGGCTCGATTCAAAGATCGCCTGATTGGCTCCACCGCTGTTCCAGTACACGGAGCTGTACATGCTCACCATATCGGTGAGCGGCGCTCCGGCGATTGCAGCCTTGAAGATGTTCGTCTGTGTGACGAGGAACGCTGTCTGGTAGCCGCCCCATGAGTGCCCCCAGAGTCCCACCTTCGAGCCGTCGACTATTCCGCTTGCGATTGCCGCCTGCACTGCCGGAATCACGCACCAGACCGCGGACATTCCCGGATCATTCACGCGATAAACAATGTCCGGATCGAGAACCGCGTATCCACGACTCGTGAATTGCGAGGGATCGGGCGCCCTTGTTTCACTGGGCGACACGAAGCCGTTCTTGTTCTGCGAACGCATTTCATAGATCGTGACAAGAAGGGGATACTTCTTTCCCGGTTCGTAGTTGGCGGGCAGATAAAGCGCGCCCTGCAACTTGTCACCCTTGGCACTCTTGTAGTCGATGAGGCGCGTGCCACTCGACCATGCGAGTTCCTTGATCTGCGGATTCACATCAGTAATCTGATAGCCGCCCTTGAACCCCGCGTTGAAAACCCACCAGTTCGGGAATTCAGTGAAGCTCTGCTTTGTGTAGGTGAAGACGTCCGCGTTGGCGGCCTTGGTGATGTTGAAACGTGCGTCCTCGAAGAAGATGCTCCTTGCGCCAGGCTTGCCCGGCTCGACCACCGCGAGACCTTCCTTCTTTGTCCATTCGCCGTACGTGGCGAGGTAGAGAGGCTTGGAGAGATCAATTCCTCCGCCGGCACCACCACCTCGTCCGCCGCGGCCACCTGGCGCGGCTTCAGCGAAGTTGTAGTTGCGCTGATAGCGAACCTGATTCTTCCTGCCGTCAACTGTGAGATTCACGGCCGTCTCACTCCCGGGCTTCACCGGTACTTTCCAGAGATCCCAGTTGTCGTACAGCACAACGTACTTCCCGTCCTTCGACCAGCCCCGCGAGCCGATCGCCGGCGGGAAAATGTTGTTGTAATCGTTTTCAGTATCGACGAAGCTGACAGGCAGCCCCTTGGTGATATTCACGCTGTCGAGAGTGGCGAGGTCCATCACCCAGTAGTTGGCGTCCGTTCCCCAAAAGAGCAACTTGGAGCCGTCGGGTGATGCCGACATTCCGCCGCCACCAGGTTTCTTCTTCGCGATCAGCTTGCGCGCGCCAGTGCGAATGTCGACCGTGTAAAGATCCACATAGTTGCGGCCCGAATAACTCGCCGCCTGCTGGTAGGCACGATTGTCGGTGCCGTATGCGTATTTGTCGCCCGTCGTGACTGTGACGGAGCGCAGTGCGCTGTCAGCGAGGCGCACAAAACGTCTGTCATCGAAACGATATGAGGCGACATAATTGAAGTTTCTGTCCGCATTCTCCTGCACCATCTGCTGCGACTGGAGCCTGTCGTCCTTGGCGTGCCAGAGAATGAGAGAGACTTCGTCACCGGCCGCGCCGCCCGCTCGTGCCTGATTGATCGTGCCACCGGCGCCCGGAGCGCCAGCCGCCACAGCCGCGGCAGCGCGGCCACCCGCGGCCGCGACAGGTCGCTTGGGCACCTCACGAATTCCGAAGAAAACCGCGTTCATATCGTTCGAATAATTGGGCGCGCGCTCCGATGCGAGCTTCCAGCCCGCAGGGAATCCCGTTGCGGTGGTTGGATCGAAAAGTGTGCGCTTGGGCGGCGTGGGACTGGAGAAGTCCCTGTACAGTGCGATTGAGAAAGTTGTGTCGCGGGTAGTTTCGTCGATCTTGCCGCGCACCACGCTGAGCGCCCTGGAACTGTCCACCCATGTGAGGTTGCGATAGAGAACTCTTTCGCTCTCGACAAGACGGATCACATTGGTCTTCATGTTGCGCAGTTGTATTCCACTTCCCACTTGATCCGGCGTCTGCATCACGTATGCGAGCCACTCGCCGGAATCATCAAAATCGTAGGCAGCAACATTTCCCATGTTGTGCAATTCGCCCGAGGCAATGTTGTAAAGGAGCAGATCCCCGCCAGCACCGCCTCCGCCACCACCGCGCCCGCCAGCTGGAGCTGCTGCTCCACGACCACCTGCGGCTGCTGCTGCGGGTGCGGGTTCTGGCGCAGCTGAGTAGCCGCCCAGCACGATCCACGTTGGTGTATCTGCGTTGAAACTGAATGTGCGGATGCGTTCGAATTCCTTTTTCTCGCTCGTCGCGAGGTTCATCAGGACGAACTTGTTGGCCGTGGGCCGCGGTGCTACAGCCGAATCAGCCTGCTGCGCGCCTGCACCTGCACCTCGCGCGCCAGCTCCTCCTCCGCCACCGCCGCCACCACCACCTCCGCCACCTCCCCTGTTGCCAGCGCCACCCGCTCGCCCTGCCCCACCTGCACGACCACTCGCGGGAGGACGGGGCGGCGCGACGATGTAACCGATCCACTTGGAGTCGCCCGATATCGCCACGGAGCCACCGCCATTTCCGAGATTGATCTTGGTCTCGCTTGCACTTTGCGCGGTCGCGCGCAGAGTCAGGATCGCATCGGTTTCAGTCGCACTCACGACATAGGCGAACCACTTGCCGTCGGCCGAGAGAACGTTCTGCCGAATCGCATTCCAGTTCTTGATCTCGGCGGGGGTGATTGGGCGGCCGCGGCCTGTTGTCGTCGCTGGCGCCGCCATTGAGTTGGCAGTTGGCGCAGGGCCCGCGCCCTGTGCTTGAATGCTTCCGGCAACGACTGCTGTGGCCAGCGCGGCCACGATCGATCGAGTGACTCCGATCATGAAAGGCTCCCCGTCCATGGAGGACGGAATTGGGGGAAATGACAATTGTGAAGTTATGTCGCGCAGGGAGGGTTGGGGAGTGGGACCTGGCTGGGGATGAGGCGACGAGGACGGAAGGGGATCAAACGATCAAATGATCAAATGAACAAATGATCAAATGATCAACCGATTGCGATCCTGGATCTCGATCACTTGACCACTTGTTCATTTGATCATTTGATCATTTGATCATTTGATCATTTGTTCGTTTTGGTCCTTCCGCCCCATCATCTTCAGATAGTTCGCGTCCCAAGCCGCCGGAATGCTCTCCCGCGGCGAGTATGGCCCGGGAGAATACCGCGTGGACGAAATGCCCAGCTGACTCTGAGCAACGATATTCCAGTCCTGTCGATTGGTGGTATCCCAGAAATCGATGGCGTCCTGCGGATTGAATGCCGGGTTGCCATCGTTCGCTGCGCTGAACATCCACTCCGATTCCACCGTCGTCCGGTCGGGCGCGACTGGGGTGATCATATAGTAGTTGACGTAGTCCGGGTGCACGCTCAACAGCATGTTCGGCATGATTGCGTAGTAGTAGGCGCGATGCCGGTCCTGTTCGGGGAGCTCAGAATTCAGCAGTAGTCCGCACGCTCTTCCTGTCATGGTTGCGCTTGCGTTGGGCGCCGTGATTTCCATGTATCCGCCAAGGAAGGGACCTTCTATCAGATCGTTCGCCCCACTCTGGTACGGCAGCACGGTCGAGAGTTCGGGATGGATCATGGGACAGTGCAGACACTCTGAATAATTCTGGAAGACCAGTTTCCAGTTGGCGTGCACATCGTAAGTTGTCGAGTGGGCAACCTTGAGACTCGCGAGGTTGAAGCGTTCCAGGCGTGTGAGCATCGGCGCAAACCACTCGGCAAATGGCACCGGGTCGCGCGCGATATTCACGAAAATGAATCCTTCCCATTCCGCGATCGCAGCCGTGTGCAGCGGGTACTCGGACTTGTTGAATCCTTCCACTTCCTGCATGTGCGGCGCTCCGATGAGGCTGCCGTCAATGGAATATGTCCATGCATGGTAAGGACACTGGATGGTCTCGGAGAACTGCCCCGATTGTTCGCTGCAAATTCGCGTGCCGCGGTGCCTGCATACGTTGAAGAAAGCGCGGATTGCACGGGTGTTGTCGCGCAAAATGATGATCGATTCGCCAGCGACGCTGCGAACGAAATAGTCGCCCGACTGAGCGAGGCGGCTGGCGCGCCCGACGCATGTCCAGTGGCGTGACAGAATCCGCTGAGTTTCCTCAGCGAGGATTGCAGGCGAGGTGTAATACTCGCCCGGCATGGTGCGGGCGCCCTGGCGATAACTCGAGACCGTGCGTTGAAACGAAGTCATAAGTGTTGATACGATGATATTTAAAATTAGGGACGTGTCCCCCGTGCACCAAAGGGGACAGGTCGGGCGTGCACCTGATGCGAGGACCTAAGTGGGCTTCCTCCCTCGCCTTGCAATGGGGACGTGTCCCTCGTGTACCGTTGGTGCACGGTGGACCTGTCCCCTTTGGACCTGTCCCCGACGGACCTGTCCCCGATAAGTTGAGGCATGGCAATCTCGCGACGGCAGTTTCTTGTCGAGTCCGCGGGGGCGGTCGCCGCCTTGCACCTTGGACGGTCGCAACGCCCCGATATCATTATTCGCGGCGGAACCACCTTCGATGGGAGCAGCGTAACTCCGCTCACCGGAGATCTGGTCATCACCGGCGACCGGATCAGCGCCATGGGTGGTACCGCCCCTCAAACTGGCGCACTCGAAATCGATGCGCGCGGGTTGACCGTCGCCCCCGGTTTCATCGATATGCACTCCCACGCCGACGGGTCTCTCAGCGATGATCCTCGGGAAGAATCGGTCATCCGCCAGGGCGTTACGACAATCGTGGTCGGTCAGGACGGATCGTCTCAGGGCGTTTCGGCAACAGGACCGTCCTTCGCAACCCTGCTCTCATCCTTTGCTGCACTCCCCAGCTCCGTCAACGTGGCCACAATGGTCGGATTGGGAAGCATCCGCAGCCGAGTGATTGGCAGCAGCTCGCGCGCGGCAACGGCCGCGGAAATTCAGACGATGACGCAACTCGTTGATCGGGCGCTCGCCGACGGCGCTTGCGGAGCGTCATCCGGACTGGAATACACACCCGGCGCGTTCGCAACAACCGACGAACTCATTCAGGTTTGTCGCCCGCTCGCCGCACGTGGATTGCCCTACGCAACCCATATGCGCAATGAGGACGATCGTCTGCTCGACTCGGTCGACGAATCGATTGCAGTCGCGCGCGGCGCCGGATGCCCGCTGCACATTTCGCATCTCAAGACTCAGGGACCGCGAAACTGGAACAAACTGGACGAAGTTTTCAGCCGCATCGTTTCGGGTGGCAATGTCACGTTCGATCGCTATCCATATGTCGCGTACGCCACCAGCCTCTCCAATCTCTTTCCGCTTTGGAGCCGTGAGGGAGGAGTGCAGGAACTCGTGAAACGCATGGCCGACACGGCAACCTCGGGGCGTGTCCGCACAGAAACACTGGCGAAAGTCGAGATGATTGGCGGATGGGACAATGTTCAGATCACGGGCGGAGTGTCTGCACCGGCACTGCGTGGTGTGATCGGTCAGCGCATGGGCAGGTACTCAGCAACACTCGGCCAGGACCCCTATGATGTAACGCGCAGACTGCTCGAGCAGGGGAATCCCGGCATGGTCGGTTTCGCCATGAGCGAGGAAAATCTCGATCGACTTCTTGCTCATCCCCGCGCGATGGTGTGCAGTGATGGCGGCGGATTCGCCATCGAAGGACCGGCTCACAGAGGGAGTCCGCATCCACGCGGACTGGGCACTTTCCCGCGGGTGCTGGGCCGCTATGTGCGAGAACGTCGCGCCCTCTCGCTCGGCGACGCTATAAGAAAGATGACCTCAGCGCCCGCGGCGCGACTGAAGCTTTCGGACCGCGGCAGACTCGCAGTTGGTATGGCAGCAGACGTCGTGCTTTTTGATGCCACCACGGTTGCAGACAAGGCGACGTACGAAGAGCCGTTTCAATATCCTGTCGGAATCAAAGCGGTGATAGTGAACGGGAAGTTTGCGCTGCGCGACGGAGAACGGAGCGCAAGGGGGAACGGCAAAGGACTCAGCCCGTCATAGCCCAGGGCGTGCACCGAACTACTTCTTCTTTTTTTTCTGGAACGGATCTGCAAATCTTGGATCTGTCAGAAACGTCGAGTCGGTGAACGTTTCGAGGTAGGCAACCAGGGCTGTGATTTGCGCGGGACTCAAATTGAGGCGCACCGGCGCAAGCTCGCGATTGCGCAGGCGCGGATCGAGGTTGGCATTTGGCTGCACTCCGTGATCGTAGAACTCCACAACCTCACGCAGCGTCGTGAAGCGGCCATCGTGCATATAAGGAGGACGCACAGCAATGTTTCGCAGTGAAGGCGCCTTGAAGCGTCCGCCACCCGCGCCATTGTCAGTGTCGATTGAATCGAGACCAATGTTGTGCGCGGCATCAATTGCGAACGCCGCAGGAACGTGACAGTTGGCGCACTGCAGGTTGAAGACGAGAGGACCCTGCGGGTCCAGTCGCGGCCGAATAGCAGGTGGAGCACCAAGGAGAGGCGGATCGAGGGGCGACTGTGCGGATACGAGAGAGCGCACGAACTGCGCAAGCGCGAACGCAATTCGCTGCTGTGTGATTTCGTTCGTGCCGAAAGCCGCCTGAAACAGCGATGGATAAAACCTGGTCTCCTGCAACTTCGGGATGAGAATGTCCAACTGCATTCCCATCTCGATCGAATCCTGAATGGGCATGAGCACCTGTTGCTCGAGCGATGGCGCACGCTGATCCCAGAAGTAGCTGCCCGCGCCGAAGCGTGAATTCGCCAGCGCCATGGAGTGGCGCACCGTGCGCTTTCCGTTGAACCCGATGCTGAATCGCGCCGTGTCGCCAAAACCGAACTGCTGGATGTGGCACGAAGAGCAGGAAGTCGAGTTGTTGGCAGACAGGCGGGCCTCATAAAAGAGCACCCTGCCAAGCGCGGCGCCTGCGTCACTGATCTTGTTGTCGGCAGGGGTATTGTCGAAAAGCCGGACGCTGGTGGGACTCCTCAGAAAATGGACGGGTAGTCCGGCGCTGGCGTCGGAATACGCATGGAGTTCCTTGTAGAACTCGGGCGCGGGAAGTAGCGGTAGTGCAGCGCGACGTTCGGCGGCGGCGGCCCCCGGTGCACGTAGCGACGCACTCTGGTTTGTGGCGCACCCAACCAGAGAGAGCAGTGTGGCCACGCAAAAGAGCGGGCTAATGACGCGAGGTGAACCCCTCATGACAGGAAGACGTCGCGAGCATCCCCCTTTGCACAGTCCCACTGGCGTGCAAGGCCGCAGCGGCGGCGGGCTCTCTGTGTGAGGCGGCGCGCCTGATCACGGCGCCTCGCGTCTTCTGGTCCGCGTGCTCCACCGGCGCCCCGATTCCCACACATTGCCCACCAGTAACCCTGCGAGAAGAAAATAGACCGCGCCCACCAGTTCGTAGACCGCAAAGCTGAAAACCGCAACGATTACGCCGTTCACCACCTGGTCACGATATTTGGGCGGCGACGTCGGCGGATCCGTGACCATGAAAAAGGCGAAGAAAAGCGCAGCGTGCAGATCGGGCGCCCGGTATAGCACCGCCACTTTCGCTGGATCACCAACAAAGGCCGTTATCGTGAAGAGCAGATAATAAACGCCGAGGAAAGTCAGGACGAGCGGCGTCTTGTTCACGCGTTCGGTGATGAAAATACCTACAGCAAACAGCGCCACGATGGCCAGGGGCGAGAGTTCCGGAAGTGCGCCCCACCAGCTTTGACCGGTGCCGAACAGGTAATAACTCACCACGAGGGCGAGGGCGGCGGGGTTGAACACATTCGCGTTGCCGATGCGGAACAGATACTTGCTTACAATCGCAATTATTGCCGTAGCCGCGGAGACCCGCCACGGAACGTGAACGCTGAGCACCATTGCCACGAGCAAACCTGTGAGCAGCGCGCCGCTCGGGAACACCCACTCACCTTCTCTAATGCGCAGGATCGGTGCATCGACCAGCATCGCCGCGATTACAGCAGCAGCGATTAAGGGAAGCGCCAGTGCGAGTCCTTCGCCCAGCGCAGCCATGACAGTCAGGATCGGGAGAACCAGGATCAACAAACCTTTCGGCGTGCGGAAGAACCTCCGCAGGCTGTCTACGAGCGGCCGCTGCGTCACGCCGGCGTTGCTGCTCACTGCACGCCCACCGTTGTCGTGAACCGTTCCAGCGCGGGGGTGAACAACAATCCATCGAGACCGTGGCGATCGAGCAGTTCAATTCCCTCTGCTGGTCCCAGCACAAATGCAGCGGTCGCGAACGCGTCGCCTACCATCGCCGTGGGCGCCACGACAGTTGCACTCGCAAGAGCGGTGGCCGATTCACCTGTGCGTGGATCGATGATATGATGCGTTGCAATTGTGTCAGTGGCCTTGCGCTCGTAGTCACCCGATGTGCAAACAGCCGCATCAGAGATGTGCAGTGTTTCAATAAGGCTTTCTGCGTCGCGCGGGTGGCGGATGCCAACGGCCCATGGCTCTCCATCTGCGTTGCATCCGCTGAGGTAGAGATCACCACCGGCGTCGATTGCGAAGTTGCGAAAGTCGGCGAGCTCGCGTGCGGCGATGTCGACGGCAAGCCCTTTTGCCACGGCGCCGAGGTCGAGTATCAGAGGGCGCAGCAGAGTGATGCTGCTGCTGTGCGGGTCCAATCGAACATCTCTATAGCTGACAGCATCGGCGGATTGGATGTCGGTCCGCACAATGTTGCCGCTGCGGTACTCCTCATTGAAGCCCAGCGATTCCATCTGATGGCCAACCGTTGGGTCGAAGGCACCGTTGCTCTCTTCGGCAACCGCGAGAGCAAATTGAACCGCCTCGAAGAGAATTGCGCTGACCGGAACCGTTTCGCCAATGTGCGCGGTGAGCTGCATAACTTCACTCGTGGGATCAAAACGAGTGCAGCACTCTTCAACGCGCCGGAACCAGGTCAGCGCGCGCGCGACAGCGTCTTTCTTCTCGGCCATTTCGCGAGCATTGGCCCCGTGACCGATCACCTGGATCGTCACCACAGTTCCCATCAATGCTTCGGTATGGGCGAAAACGCCGGTCACTTCGCCTTGGACAGTGCCTGCACCACCGCGTAGTAGAAAGCGTTCACACTTTGAGTGGCGCCCGATACAAAATCCACCTCGGGGCCCTGTCGGATGATCACCTGTGGTACCACCATGTCGAAAACCGAGCAGGGATATTGGGTGAGACAGTTGCTGATGTTAGCGAACACAATGCGTCCGCCCTTGATCTCGACCTCGGCCTCGATGTCGCCGTGCCGCGACGTTCCGTATCCCTTGTAGATACCATCCTTCCATTGACTCTTGGGCTTTTCGGGCTGTGCGGTGGTATCGGTTGACTGAGTCTTCACCGTCGCGGACGAATCGGTGGTCTTCGGCGGGGTTGGCGCGACAGCGGCTATGGCATTCTTTGCGGGCGCGGCAGCGGGCGTCGAATCAACGCGAGCAGCGGGTGCGGCACTGGACACGAGTTCGTTCACAGCTCGAAGTTTCCTTGATTCGGGGGCGCCGCTGTCGGCACTAGTCTTCCTGCTGTCTTGCTCCGCTGCCGCAGTGGTGCCGCTGGCGACGTTTGCCTGGCGCGGCGGCTCCGCCGCAAGTGATGCAACCATCGAAGGCGCAGGGCGCTGTCGCGCGAGATCTTCCTGGGCAAACCGTTGCGCCGCAGCGCGAGTCTTCATATACCCAGCGGCATAAACGGTTAGCACAGCCGCAGACCCGAGAGTAACGAGATTGCTCGTGAACCAGTTACGCGCCCCGTTAGGCGCTCGCGAGGCGTTGTCAGCTGGCTCTTCGGTGCGGCTCATACGAGAACAATAAGGTTCAGTGGGGGACAGGTCCACCGGGGACAGGTCCGCGAGGGACAGGTCCGCGAGGGACAGGTCCGCGAGGGACAGGTCCACAAGGACCTGTCCCCAGTGGACCTGTCCCCGGCGTACCTGTCCCCGGTGGACCTGTCCCCTATGGGATTACGGTGGTGCGGTCCCAGCGGTGCGATCGCAGCGCTTCGTAGACGGCGTCGGTTAGCGGTCCTGCGTCGCTCGATGCGCAGTTGCTCTCAACGTGACCTGTACTGCGCATTCCCGGAATTGTTGTCGACACCGCGCGATGCTGCAGGATGAATCGCAGCGCGATGTCGGGCAGGTTGCTCACCACAGGCAGCACGACTCGCAACCGGTCTACCCGTGCCAACGTTTCCTGCAATCGCTCCGGAGTAAAGTAGATGTTGCGCCAGTCACCATCCGGCCAGCGCATGCCGGTCTCAAGAGTTCCTGTCAGGCTTCCTTCATCGAAAGGCACTCGCGCGATGACCGCTACGCCGAGCCGCTCACAAGCGGGAAATAATTCGTCGTCCGGCGCCTGGTCGAAAATGTTGTAAACAACCTGCACCGAATCCACCAGACCCGTCTCGAGAGCGTCGAGAACATTCTCGGCCTGCCAGCGATTCACACTTATTCCAAATCCCCGAATCAGTCCATCGCGCTTCAACGCTTCAATTGCGCGCTGCCAGCTCTCGTCAGTAGCCCACGAGTCCGTCCACACATGGAATTGCTGCAGGTCGATGCAATCGATTCCCAGGTTGCGCAGACTCTTCTCTGTGCAAGAGCGGACGTGATCCGCCGGGAAAACATCCGCAAGCGACGCATCGCGCGCCGCGGGCCACTCCTGATTCTTTGGTGGAATCTTGGTCGCTACGTACGGCGGATTGTCGCGGTGCGCCGCGAGAACCTTCGCCAGAAGTCGCTCGCTGTGGCCGGAACCGTAGGCCAGCGCAGTATCAAAGAAATTGCAACCCAACTCCAGCGATCGCTCCAGGGCTCGTAGCGACTCGCTGTCGTCGGATCCTGACCAGCCACCCATGCCCCAAAGGCCGTGGCCGATTTCGGAGACCTGCCAGCCGAGCCGTCCGAAGGTGCGATACCTCAAGGCGACACTTCGCTGAACTGAACGTTCGGTGCACGCTTGACCGCGAGCCTGAGCGACCACTCGTTGTCGAAGAGTAGAACCGGATGTCCCTTCACGTCGAATAGTCGCAGACACCCCTTCTGCACCGAGAGCTGCTCGATCTCGCTTTCGTCGCCCGAAACCCAGCGCGGATGACGATATCCGAGCATCTCCAGCTTGCAGAGGACGCCATACTCGTTTTCGAGACGGTGAATCATCACATCGAACTGCAACTGCCCCACTGCGCCAAGTATTGGCGAAGGACCCGAGACATCGGTGGGCGACGTGAAGAACACCTGTGCGGCGCCTTCCTCAGTGAGTTGCCGCAATCCGGCGTCGAGTTGTTTGCGCCGCATAGGATTGGAAAGAATCACGCGGGCAAAATGCTCCGGTGGAAATTGTGGTATTCCGGTGAACTCGAGATCCGACTCCTGCGTGAGCGTGTCGCCGATGCGCAGAGTGCCTCTGTCGATCAGTCCTATCACGTCACCCGGCCACCCCTCCTCTACGGCGTGACGTTCACGCGCCATCAATTGCTGCGGGGATGCGAGCCGGATTGTCTTGCCGGTTCGCACATGTCTCGCCGGCATCCCTGCCTCGAAATGCCCCGAACAAATACGAATCAGTGCCAGCCTGTCGCGATGCCGGGGATCCATGTTCGCCTGAATCTTGAAAACAAATCCGGTGAATTCGGGATCCGTCGGAAGAATCTCGCGCGCGCTCGACATGCGCGGCAGCGGAGGAGGCGCCAGTTCCAGAAATTCGCGAAAGAAAGGTTCCACCCCAAAGTTCGAGAGCGCGCTCCCGAAAAACACCGGCGTAAGTTCGCCCGACATTACAGCATCACGATCAAATGGATGACCCGCTTCGTTCAAAAGATCGACATCGTGTTCCAGTTTGTGCAGGACGTCTTCTCCGAGCATTTCGTGCAACCGGGGATCGTCAAGCGGCAGCGATTGTTCGACCGCACGCGTGGCGCCGTGATCATCGGTACGATCAAAGAGATGCACGCGCTGGTGCTGGCGGTGAAATATCCCGGCGAAAGCACTGTTCCTGTAGATGGGCCAGCTCGCCGCGTGACAGAGGATACCCAGATCCGCCTCAACATCGCTAAGCAACTTGAGGGGATCTTCGCCCACGCGGTCGCATTTGTTGACGAAGCTGAAGATAGGAGTGCGGCGTCGTTTGCAGACTGCAAAAAGCTGACGGGTGCGCTCCTCGACTCCACGACGATTGTCGAGGAGCATGACAGCGCTGTCCGCGGCTACCAGTACGCGATAAGTGTCTTCGGAGAAGTCCTCGTGGCCCGGGGTGTCGAGAAGGTTTATGAAATAGCCATCGTACTCGAACTGCATAACGCTGGAGGTGACGGAAATGCCGCGCTCCTGTTCCAGTTTCATCCAGTCCGAAGTCGCGTGCCGTGCGGCGCGGCGTGCCTTCACCGAGCCGGCAAGATGAATCGCACCGCCATAAAGCAGGAGCTTCTCGGTGAGGGTTGTCTTGCCCGCGTCAGGATGGCTGATGATCGCGAAGGTGCGGCGTCGGGTGATTTCGGAGTGGATTTCGCCCGCTGTCAGTACTGCTTCAGTCATACTTCAGGATTTGAGTAGGAAGGAATCGCGAACGCAATCAACCGACTCGACAATTCGCGCGCAACACGGAACGCGGCCGTAACGACCTCACGGTGCAGGGCATGGTATGTGCTCTTCATGAGATCTCGCAGGCGCGCGCGGTACAAATGTATGTGCGTGCCGATTTCAAGAATGCAACGAGAAGGAGGAGCAGCATGCCACACTCACGAACGGGAACCGCCACGGCGGGGTTGCTAACCGCGACATTTCACAATCTGGACAGTGCGGAGCGGGCCTATCAGTACCTGCTCGACCGCGGATACACGAGTGATGAGATTACCGTCATGATGTCCGATGACACGCGCAAGAAGCACTTTGTTTCAGGCGAGCGCGTCAAGACCAACATCGGCAACAAAGCAGCCGAGGGCGGACTGACGGGCGCTGCAATTGGCGGCACGGCCGGCGCCATCGCAGCGACACTAGCAGCCGCGGCCACGCTCGCGATTCCGGGATTGGGGTTCGTTATTGCGGGACCGGTTGCCGCGGCCCTGGCCGGTCTGGGTGCTGGTGGAGCAGCCGGAGGAATAATCGGCGCGCTCGTGGGCGCTGGCATTCCGGAAGAGCGGGCCAAGACATATGAGGCGGATATCAAGGCTGGCAACATCGTGCTCGTGGTGGTGCCGCGTAACGAACTCGACGCCGAGATAATCGAGCGCGACTGGGCGCCCTATGCGGTGACGATTCTGCACTAGAGCGACGTCTTCGACTTGCGGGTAACAACGGAACATGGGTTCCGGCTTTCGCCGGAATGACAAACTTGGCTTGTCATTCCGGCGAAAGCCGGAACCCATGTTCAGTTGCTATCATATTAACGGACGTGTCCAAGCTCGTCCGGGATGTCGACCTTTATCTGGCGCCACTTCTGCTGACGGAATCGCAACAAGCTGAGCAGGCAGCGCGTCATGTGTCCGATCAGAATGGCTGTCCAGATGTCAGATGCCCGCAGCCCTCTGGTGGACTGCAACACTGTGCATATTCCGATCGGAATAATCATCTGCGACACCAGCGAGATCACGAAGGGACTGCGCGTGTCACCCGTGCCCTGAAGTCCGCCTGTATACGTGAGCGCAACGGTGACAAAAAGCCCGGACACACTCAGGAATCGGAGCAACTGCACACCCATTGCTATCGCACTGGGATCGGTCATTCCGAAAACACCAAGCAACTGGTGTGGAATCGTGATGAAAAACACTCCGATCCCCGCCGCCAATACCAGTCCCATGAGAGCCGCCGAATGCACTGCTCGGGCGCTCCGATCGGGGTGTCCGGCGCCAAGGTTCTGTCCTGCCACGGCGGACGCTGCGCCCATCAGTCCGAACGATGTCCAGGTAATGAGCGAAAAAAGTTCGGTGTAACCGATTGTGTACGCAGCCTGAGCCTCCTTGCTTTGCGCGAGTGAACCGATAAAACGCAGCAACAGAATGCCCGCAATGTTCATGGCCACTCCCTGCATTCCAGCCGGGAGACCGAAACGGAACAGAGATTTGATAATGCGCCAATCGGGCCGCAGGCTCATCCCCCTGGGGAACTCCACCACCCAATCACCCGAACGCAACTTGTAAACGGCGTAGAGCGAAACAGAGCAACTCGCGATGGCGGTGCCCAGCGCCGACCCCGCAGTGCCCATTGCCGGAATGGGTCCCAGTCCGCGAATGAGAATGATGTTGAGCACGATGTTGAGCGCGGTCATCACGATTCCCATGCGCAGTGGAGTGCGCGAGTCGCCAGCGGCTCGCAACGCTCCACCCACCATGAAGTAGGTCATCATGCCGAAGCTGAGCCCGAACATTATCCGCAGGAATGGGAGCGCCTGCTCCTGAACGTCCGGCTGCGCATTCACCAGGTCGAGCAGCGCGGGGGAAAGGAAGTATCCCAGCGGCGCGAGGACCACGAAGGAAATGAAGGTGGAAGTGAGAAATGCCTGATAGACAGACCGATTCACTTTGTCGGTCTCGCGAGCGCCCACAAAACGGGCAACAAGCACACCCATTCCCGTGTACAACGAACTCACAAAGACGATTACGACAAGAAAAATCTGCCACGAGTCGCCGATAGCGGCATTCGCGGCGAGGCCAACGAAATTGCCCACCAGCACGTGATCGATTATGCCCTGCAGACCACCTATTATGTTCTGCAGCATCGTCGGCCAGGCAAGGCGCCACACCGCAGTGGGGATGGGACCTTCAACAATCGAGCGATCGTATTGTTTTGGTTGGCGAGGCAGAGTCGTCATTACTAGATCAGGATTTCAGTCGCGGACAACGCCCTCAAAGCTAGCCGGGGGCAGGGGCAGCGGCATAACGAACCAGGACTTGAACAATCACATGAAGCGAATTTTTCAGACTGCAATTGCGGCATTGTGCCTCTCTGTTGCGTCCCCGTCAGCTGGAATCGCGCAGCAGCGCGGTGCGACAGCGCTGGCCGATCTACTTGCAGGACTCGAGATGAACACGCGTGTGTTGATGGTCGGCGGGCACCCGGACGATGAGAACACGCAACTGCTCGCATTTCTCGCCGGTGCAAAACATGTCGAGACCGCCTACCTGTCACTCACGCGCGGTGACGGCGGCCAGAATCGCATCGGCAACGAACTGGGCGAAGCGCTGGGGGTAATCCGCACGGAGGAACTGCTGGCCGCGCGCCGCATTGACGGCGCACACCAGTATTTTACCAGAGCTTTCGACTTCGGGTTTTCGAAAAGCGCTGAGGAGACTTTCAAGCACTGGCCGCGCGACTCGATACTGAAGGATGTCATCACGGTCGTGCGTTCCTTCAGGCCGCACATCATCGTTGCTGTGTTCAGCGGTACGCCCGCTGATGGTCATGGGCATCACCAGGTATCAGGGATTCTCGCGCGCGAAGCATTCGACGCAGCCGGCGACGCGGTAAGATTTCCGCCATCCTATTCGTACGGGCTTCCCGCGTGGACTCCGCTCAAACTTTACGGGCGCGGAGCCGCCGGCACTGGCTCAATCGCGTACAATGTTGGCGAATACAGCCCTGTAGTGGGGCGATCGTTCGGTGAGATCGCGGGCGCGAGTCGTTCGCAGCACAGGTCGCAGGGGTTTGGTTCACTGGAACCAAGCGGCCCGCGCATGGCATATGCGCGTCTCGAAAAATCGAGAGTGGGTGCGGTGCCGTCGCCCGAGCGATCGATCTTCGAAGGAATTGACACAACGTGGAATCGATTCCGATCGCTGCCCGGCGCGGCCATGATCATCGATTCGCTGATGGCTGCATTCGAGGAAACGCGAAGGCAATACAATCCATTCGAGCCGAGTGGGGTACTCAAGCCGCTGATGCGGGCGAACGCACTGCTGCGTCGCCTGTGCGTCAGCGTTAATGCCGCGCAGCGTTGCGCGCTGACTACAGGGCCCGGCGCGCTGCTGACCGATCTCGCGGCGTCCCAGAAGGAAACGTTCGCGCGCATTGGACGCGCAATTATTCTCGCTTCCGGTATCACGATGGAAGCAACCGTGACACGTGAAGTACTGGCGCTCGGCAGCACACCGCAGGTGAGCATTGCGCTGTACAACGGTGGAAGGAGTCCAGTCGGCGTATATGCCGACGATATCTCCTTCGGAACTCAGGTCCAGATGTCAGACATGGCGCGTAGTGTTTCGGGCACATGGCCGCAGGTACTTCCGGACAGCGTGCGTCGCTTCACCCGCTCCCTGCGAGCCACGGGCACGATGGGCCCCTGGTGGCTCGAGTCGCCAAGAGTGACAGACATCTTTGCAGTGCCTCTCCTCTCGCGACCGCAAACGCAGTTGGATATGGGCGTGATATCCGAAGATCGCCGTCCGACCCTTGGGGCCGCAGGGGTCGCACTCGAGATTGATGGCGCCTCAGCGTACATCTCGGCTCCAATCACATACCGCTACGTCGATCCTGTGCTGGGCGAAATCGAGACACCGGCGGTAATCGCGCCTGCAATCACGGTGACGGTGGATCGCGATGTCGAGTTCGTCAAAGTTGGCGCCCCCTACGACCGAAGCATCAAGGTCAGTGTGACGTCTGCTTCCGCGGAACCCGATAGCTCAGTGACGGTTTCGCTGCGGCTGCCGCGCGGCATCACCGCTGACTCAGCGCGGCGAATTGTCTCGGTACCCCCTGGCTCGACGCGCGATGTGACGTTCAGAGTTCGCGGACAACTGGCGGCCGGTAAGCACGCAATAAGCGCCGTCGCCGAACGCGGTGGAATTCCGTGGACGATTGGGTATATGCTCGTGGATTACCCTCACATCAGAAGACAGCGTGTCTATCGCTCCGCCACGATCGCGATACAGGCTGTTGATATCGCGATACCGGCGAGACTCAAGGTTGCGTACATCCAGGGCGTGGGAGACAATGTTGCGCCCGTGCTGAAGCAAATGGGAGTTCCCATTACGATCGTACAACCCAACGACGTCGCCACGACAGATTTGTCACAGTTCACAACAGTGGTCGTCGGTCCGCGCGCATATGACACGAGTGCGGAACTCGTCGCAGCGAATCCAAAGCTCTTTGATTTTGTGCGCAAGGGCGGGACGATGGTCGTGCAGTTCGGACAGAACATGAATCGACCCGGCGTAATGCCGCTCCCTGTCGGTGCCGCGGGAAATCAGGATCGTGTTACCGAAGAGAATGCGCCCGTGCGTATTCTGGATCCGGCTTCGCCATTGCTCAATGTGCCGAACAAGATCGGACCGTCCGATTTTGCCGGCTGGGTGCAGGAGAGAGCCACATACATGCCACGCATGCGCGACACTGCGTACAAACCGTTGCTCGCCATGGGCGATACCGGCGAAGCGCAGCTCGACGGTGGCTTGCTCGTCGCGAAGTATGGTGAAGGCACGTACATCTATTGCGGCCTGGCATTATTTCGGCAGGTTCCCGCTGGTGTACCGGGCGGCGCGCGCATTCTTGTGAATCTCATGTCCGGCGGCAAGACGAATTAGTTGCGGTGCGCGGGAGCGCGGGGATCAGTGCGACAGAGCGACGTTCGCGCGTAGCAAGAGACCGCGCGACACCTCACTCAAACTGCTTCTTGCGCGGGCTCGCCGCGTGTAAGCGCGTACGTCGCGGCTGGCGCGCTGATCCCCTCGCTCGCGCGCACCAAGCGCGCGCGGGCTAGATTCCGTGCACACTTTCGCTCGCGAGGGCTCGATGAAAACACCGCTGATTTCGATCGTGTTTTTTCTGCTCGCGTCGTGCTTCGGTGCGCTCGGGCAGTTTCTTTACAAGTCGGGCGCCGAACGCGCGGGCAACGGAATCGCGAGCTTTCTGCTTAATGGGCGACTGATCGGCGGTGTGGCGTGTTACATCGCGGTGATGGTGCTCTTCGTCGCCGCGTTCAAGCGCGGTGGCGCACTCACCACGTTGTATCCGGTGTATGCGACGACGTTCATCTTTGCCGCAATCATCGCGCTCGTCGCATATGGCACGCCGATAAAGGCAGTGAACGTAGCAGGCATGGCTCTGCTCCTCACGGGCATGTATCTGATGGCGCGGTAGACGTTGGCGGCTAACCTTTCCGGACGGCGACCGCTCACGAGCCGCGACCTTCCCTTTTTCAAAAACCTTGCGGAATCGCTCGCGCGCGCCGGTGTTACGCCGAACCTGATTTCATTTTTCAGCATCGTCTTCGCGTGCGGTGCGGCGGTGGCTCTCGCCACAACCGGGACGGTGGGTGGCCTCGCTCAGCGCGCATGCTGGCTGGCGGCAGCGGTCGCAATACAGCTGCGGCTCATGGCCAATCTGCTCGACGGCATGGTTGCAGTTGAAGGACGCAGGGGCGGACCGACCGGCGAGATGTGGAACGAAGTTCCTGATCGCATATCGGATGCTGCGATTTTCATCGGCGCGGGTTGTGCCGCGGGCAGTTCACCACTGCTGGGCTTTGCCGCAGCACTAATGGCGGTTTTCGTCACGTACCTGCGCGCGCTCGGCGCTAGCGTGGGCGCCGGGCAGTGCTTTCTCGGTCCACAATCGAAACCGCAACGCATGGCGGTGATGACGGGCGCGTGTGTGCTGATCGCGGCACTCCCTGTCTGGCAAAGGGTCATGCCGATTTCCATCATCGCACTCGCTCTATGGATTGTTGTACTCGGCGGCGCGATCACAGCGTGGCGGCGACTGGCATTCATCTCCGCGTTCCTGCGAAACAAGGGCGTGTGACATTGCCGAGTATGCACCCAGTCACATTCTGGATTCTCGCAAGTGTCGCAGTGGTGCTCGCGATAACGCCGCTGATTTTCATCCTGCTCGACAAAGCCGGCAAGCTGACCGATGCGCTGCGCGCCGACGTATGGACGCGCTACAAATCCTGGCTGGTGCTGGCACCACTGATGGTTGTGCCACTGGTCGCAGGCCGGCTGCCCGCGATCCTCGGTGTCGGCCTGCTCAGCGCGTTGTGTTATCGCGAGTTCGCCAGAGCGACGGGACTCTTTCGCCAGCGCATCGTGAGCGCGACGGTGGTGCTGGGCGGATTGCTCATCACTTTTGCGATAGCAGACCACTGGTACAACTTTTTCATGGCGCTTGCATCGCTCACGACGTCGGCGATCGTGATTCTCACGCTCCTCGCCGACGAGCCGAAGGGTTACATCCAGCGAGTTGCCCTGGGCATTCTGGCATTCGTGCTGTTCGGAGTTTGCCTGGGACACTTCTCTTATTTCGCAAACGACCGCCTCGGAGCGCCGATTCAGCTTTCCATACTCCTCTGCGTGCAACTCAACGACATCTTCGCGTACATCACGGGCAAAATTTTTGGACGCCGTAAGCTCGCGCCCAACATGAGTCCTAACAAGACTATCGGCGGCGCGATCGGCGCTCTCATTCTCACCACCGCACTGTTCGCAACGCTGATGCATTTCATTTTTCAAAACACGGCGCTCGACCAGCCCGTGCACCTGATCACGCTGGGTGTGCTGCTCTCACTTACAGGACAGTGCGGCGATCTCGTGATGTCCAGCATCAAGCGCGACCTGGGGATCAAGAACATGGCAGCGGCAATCCCCGGTCACGGCGGGTTGCTGGACCGTTTCGACAGTCTCATCTTCGTCGGGCCTGCGTTGTTCCACTACATCGGATATTTCCTCGGCGTCGGGCTGGATCAGCCCATCCGCATTTTTTCCGGCAGGCCGTGAGATGGATGAATGGAAATACCAGCCGGCTGCCGATCATGGGCTGAAGCCCGCGGATCGCCTGCGCAGTCCGCGACGCGAAGCAGGACTCGGAGCGTCATTGATGCAAGGGCTGTGGCGCGCCACGATGCGCGCTTACCTCAGCGTGTACCACCGTCTGCACATCGAAGGCGCTGAACACATTCCGATGCGGCCGCCATTTGTAATGATTGCAAACCACAGTAGCCATCTCGATGCACTCACACTTGGTGCCGCGCTGCCATGGCGGCTGAGGCGCTCCGCATTTCCAATCGCGGCAGGCGACGTGTTTTTTGAAACGCCCGCAGCTGCGATCTTCTCCGCGTTGTTGCTCAACGCATTGCCGATGTGGCGCCGCCAATGTGGTTCGCATGCAATGCAGGAGCTGCGCGACCGTCTCATCGGTGAGCCAGCGATCTACATTCTCTTCCCCGAAGGCACGCGCAGCCGCGATGGCACGATGGGCCACTTCAAGGCGGGGCTGGGGATGATGATCGCGGGTTCGGATGTTCCGGTCGTACCATGCCATCTCGAAGGTGCGTTCGCAGCTTTTCCACCGGACAAGAAACTGCCGCGGCCTACGCGGATTCGGCTGCGCATCGGAGCACCACTCGTGTTTGCCGATGTGCAAAACGATAGCGCAGGGTGGAAACACATCGCGGAGAAACTGGAGATTGCGGTACTCGCGCTGCGCGACGCCAGCTGATCCTGCTCTATTGTCCGTTGCGCCTTTGAGCGCTAGGATGAGAGCATGAAGACACGTCTGCCATCACGACGCTCGGCACTCTCCGCATGCGCACTTCTCGTAGCGAGTGGCTTCGCCCCGATATCAGTTCCGGCCGCGATGGCGCAAACAGTTCGGGACAGCGCCGGAATTCAGATACTCAGCAGTGCCGCGCCTGCGTGGACCACGGGACGAGAGTGGCGGCTTGCGCCGATGCCGCAGTTTCGGACGGAACTCGCGAGCGGACTACAGGGCGGACGCGTCTGGTCGCGCATCACTGGCGTTGTGCTTCTGTCCGACGGAAGAATTCTCGTCGGTAACGGAAAGACGTATGAGATCGAAGTATTCGACAGCACGGGAAAACGTTTGTCGGCGTTCGGACGCCAGGGACAGGGGCCGGGCGAGTTCCAGGAACTGCATAACATCTGTCGAATGCGCGGGGACACAGTCCTCGTGCAGAACGCTACGCGAGGCGTTCACTTTTTCGCGCCTGATGGGCGTTATGTCAGAAGCGTTCCGCTGCCAGATCTAAGGGCTTCTTTTCCGGTCGGTCGCATGGAGATGCAGGCTTGTCTGGCCGATGGTTCCACGATTTTCATGAAGAGCGGTTCGTCAGCCGACCAGAGTCGCAATCAGTGGACGGACTCGGCGTTTGCATATTTCGCGGCCCGCGATGGCAGCCTGCGGTCAAGCGTTGGGCCGGTGCCGGTGATGACCTGGGTGACGAGCGCAGGAATACAGTGGCCTTTGCCAATGGGTCCGTCTGGGAGGCATGCGTTTTTCGGCGGCATATTCTACGCGGGTTTCCCGACCGACTTTTCTGTGCGCGTTTATGACGAGAGCGGCAAACTGTCGCGGATATTCAGACGCAGCTGGACTCCGACGCCGGTGACTGCCGCCGACATCAAGACGTACAGGGACTATCAGCTGAACCAGTTCAAGAGCTACGATGACCGGGAGGAGAAACAACATACCGCGATGCTTAACGGATTGGAGTTTCCCCGCAACCACCCGGCATTCGACGGCATGATGACGGACGCGTTGGGGAACCTCTGGGTTCGCGAGCGACGCACTCCATATGTCGCTCCTGTTTTCAACGCCGCGCCGCCAATTAGTCGCTGGACTGTTTTTGACGCGCGGGGACGCTGGCTGGGCGGGTTACAGATGCCAGCAAGGTTCACTCCAATGCTGATCGGCGCCGACTTCGTGCTAGGTACGGCTCGTGATGCGGACGATCTTGAGTACCTCGTGAGGTATCGACTTCAGAAACCGATGTGAAGCCAGAGTATAGAGTACTGAACGCTGAGTACTGAGCGCTGGCGTGCAGAGGAGGCTATCGCTTTGTGGCGGCCGACCAAGCAGAATCGCCGCCAACTATCGGGAGGATGAACGAACTCTGATTCGTGAATACGGTGATGCGCGTGCCTGCCGGCGGCCGCATCGTGAAGAGGCGGTCACTCGACATCAAGACCAAACCGATGCGCGATCCCGTGAGAAAGATGTAGTCGTGCGGTTGCAGCTCGAACGTCATGGTGTATGACGTTCCAGGTACGACGGGTGTGGTTCTCTCCATCGATTCTCGGTTCTGCGGATCTGCCCACCCGCGCGTCACGATGAACGGCGCCTCCGCTGCTTTGTAGTCCACGAGCATCGCGCTTACGTTGGCTGCGGGTTTGTCGAAGCCCAACTGGATCGTAATCTTCGGAATACCGCTCATGTGAACCGGCGCGGTCAGCGCAGTCGTCTGGTACACGAGACGATTCGGCGATTGGGGCGCTGCGATGAGCACGTTCGCATCAATTGTTGCGTCGTCGATTATCAGCTCCGTGATGTTCGACGTGAGCCTCGGCACGAAGAGTTGTCCGATGGCATTCGCTGCGCCCTGCGCGAAGTACAATGTGGTCGGACGTGCGCCCGGCACCGGCCAGTCCGCATATTCGACCCATTGATTGTTCTCGCGCTCGACGACGGCTTTCGGTCCGTCCATCGCACCGTTCTTCACACCGAACAGGTGCAGCGTCCAGAAGCGATTGAGTTCATCGCGCCAGGCTTCCTGTCGGGCCGAATTCGCGCGGTCGCCGTGCCCCCCCTTGATTCCACCAGATTTTTGCCGGGATGTTATTGGCCTTGAGCGCTTCCCAGAGTCGCGCTGCGTGGCGCGGCTTGACGTTGAAATCATTCAGCCCATGTGAAATCAGAACGGCCGATTTAAAGTTGCTGACATCCTTGATGACTGAGCCGTACGAGCGCCGGTGATCGTAGTAACTCGACACGCCCGCGATCGGCACGATCGCCTTGAGTCCTGCTACGCCGAGACTCGCCGCGCCGATTGGAAGTGTCCCGACGTAAGACGTGCCGATCATCGCAGTGGCGCCTGTCGTCCAGAATGCCGTGACCTCCTTACCGTCGGCGTCGAATGCGCGGCCACGTCCATTGAACCAGTTTATCACCGCTTTCATCGCGAGATTTTCTTCGCGACCACCAATCGTCGGACACCCAGTGGAGTTGCCCGTGCCCAGTGACTGCGCATCGGCAAAGATGAATCCGCGGGGAAGAAAATATGTCGCGTATCCGCCGGAGTTGATGTCACGAATCGGCACCTCATTCCCGTAATACTTCTGACTGGAGAGCGGCGGGAGCGGACCTGGTGGCGCCAGTGGCGGCGTCACGCCGGGAACGAAGAGCGGGACCGTGATGTCGTACTGCGGATACGGCATCATGCCGCCGGTGTACGGGCTGGCCACGAGCACCACGGGCAGCTTCGTGCCGCGGTCGGTCGCATCTGGCCTCGAGATCTGCACTCGAATGCGATCGTTCACGCCATCACGATCTGTATCGAGCGAAGGCACCTCGACCCAGACGTTGTGACGGATAGTCGGTTGGCCCGCAAAAACCGGCTGCGCCATGCCGTTCTCGAACTTCTGGGCCGTTGCGGGCGACGGCGCCAGCACGACGACGAGGGCGATCGCGACAATCAGGTAGCGCATGTCAGCGAGATGCTACACGCTTGTCAGCGTGGATGCAAACACCGTCTCGAGGTTCAAGCGCGAAGCGATGATGAGGCGCAATTCCTTGTCATTGGAAGCACGTCGCCGTGTAACTCGAGACCGCGGTAATCGCGGTGTGCGCCGGGCTGATGCGAAGGCATTATGTTGATGGTTGACGTGCACGTGCGTTTGGCACCTTCTTGTTGAGCCTCGATCCGCATCTATCCTCCTGAAGGTCACTGATCATGAACGATCCACGACGCTGGGGACCAATCCACATTAAGACCGGCGACGATGAGTTTGTGGAAACTGTGCGACGCGAGCTGAACCGCATCAACCAGTACGCCATCGGACGCGCGGTCTTTCAGGCTCTCGACGGCAGTGATTGCGTGATCGAACACTGGACGGACATGCTGCAGGCCAACGACAACAGCCCGAGTGATGTCCGTATTTTCGGTCCGAATCGGCCAGTAATTGGCTTCGACCCGGAGTATTGCTCGTCCCACGATTTTGAGCCAACGACCACGCTCGTGCGCCAACGGGGAATGACATGCGTGTATCTATTCCACGAACTGGTGCATGCATGGCACATTAGCGATACCTACTGGTCGCCCATTGGCACCGACCCCGAGGAAGAATTTCGCACCACTGGGCTTTATCGCTACACCAGGGAGAGGCTCAGCGAGAATTCCTTTCGTCGCCAGGCTGGTCTGCCACGACGTTTTGTATACAACTGGACCGGAAGTTCGAGTTCGCTCCCCACGGAGCGACGGTTGCGAATGGCACTGGACTTGCCTGCCGACCCGCAAAACTACGTGCACAATATCGAAGACAACTTCGCCGCGTGGGATGAATGGTTCCTGCTGCATCGGCAACCTGAACGATCTGTACAGGCGCCACGTCCAGCCCAAATAGAAAATCCGGACATCGCAGATGATTTTTCGCCGCGACACGAAACGGGACTCTTCCCGCGGCGGCGCTGAGTGTCCGGTCGCGCGATTCCATCTTAAGCGTTCCGACCCTTACCGGCATCGTACAAGTATCACTCACACCCGGAGGACCCAATGTTCGGATTTGCGCGCTCCATGCTGTTACCGCTTGCGGCTTTAGCGGGGGTCTCGCTCGCACCAGCTCCCTTGAGCGATCCCATCGGCATTTACGCCATTATCGATAAAGTCGTGCTCAGTCCCGACGACGACGACGCCACTACAGTCCAGATCTGGGGCACCATAACCATGACGGACGGCAAGCCGGGGGACCACTTCTCGACAGCGGCGAAGGGCTATCTATACTTCTCGCTTCCCGCCAATGCGCGCGCCGCGCGCGCCGAGTGGGCGGACCTGGCTACCTTGGCCGGCAAGAACCAAATCGTGGGATTCGGAGCCCATTACAACAGCAACCCGCGTTTGCGCTGCGCCACAGAGACGCCCACGGCACCGGATCCGTACCCGATCAACATCGGCATCGTGCGCGGCGTCCACGCTGGCAACTCGATCGCCAACACAATCCGTGCGGACCTCAGCAGTGGAAAGGCTACCCAGACGCCGTGCCGCTCGCGCGGGGGGTGAGCTCGGACGAAGAATCCCTGGTTGCGCGCGCACAGCGCGGAGATACCGGCGCGTTCGAGATGCTTTACCACTCAAACGCCAGCCGCCTCTTCACGCTGTGCATGCGCATGACTGGCGATCGCGCGCGCGCCACTGAATTGCTGCAGGATGTTTTCGTGAGAATATGGGAACGACTCGGCACTTATCGTGGAGACGCCGCGTTTTCGAGCTGGGCGCACCGGTTGGCAGTCAACACAGTGCTGGAAACGGAACGAAAGGATGCGCGCCGGGAGGCAAGAGTGACGCACGATGAGCGAACGGACATTGGAGGTCCGAGCGACAGCCTGGATGCTCGCATCGACCTGGACACTGCGATGGCCAAGCTCACGCCTGCGCTCCGCCGCGTGTTTGTGTTGCACGATATGGAAGGGTACCAACACAAAGAGATCGCACGGATGACGGGAACGGCTGAGGGAACGCTGCGCGCTCAACTGCACCATGCGCGACAGCGCCTCATTGAAGTTTTGCGGGAGGCATCATGATGACACATGGCAAGAGGCAAACACCGGCCGAAGACAGTCATCCGGCCTGGGAGACGCTGAACGACTTTGCGGATGACACGCTCGCCGCAGACGCGAGCAGCGAAGTAGGCGAGCATCTCAAACACTGCGTCGAATGCCGGGCACTTGTGTCCCGGTTGCGAGCACTGTTGTCGCTCGCCGGAACAGCGCGTGATGTCGACGCACCACCTGAAGCATGGAGTGCAATCCGGCGGGACATCGATCGTCGCAAGGAGATTGCGTTGCGCGGTGCCGAACCCGTGCCCACTGAGGTGCACATTACAACTACCAGGCGAATCTATCTTTTGCTTGCGGCAGCCGCGGTAGTCCTCGTCACGCTGTCATCTTTGACCACAATCGCCATCATGCGCGGACGTTATTCCGCAGGGGGAGAACTCGCGCAGGCACCGGGTGCAGTCGCGGTACCGACTGCGGCTTCGCTCCCGACAGATCTCGTTGCCCTGGAGCGTGAGTATCTCATCACGGTGAGCGACCTGAGCGCAACGCTCGAGTCACCCAATGCGAAACTCGCGCCGGAAACCGTTAGCACAGTTCGTCGCAGTCTAGCAATCATCGACTCGGCGATCGCCGAAGCGCGCGGAGCGCTGCTCGCAGATCCAGCGAGCGGATTTCTCCGCGGCGTTCTCGCCAGAAACTACCAGCAGAAGATCGATCTTCTTCGACGTGCGACCGAGCGCGCCGAGGCACCCTGAGGTGAACCCAATGTATAAGGCTTTCGTTATCGGCTGGCTTGTCACTTTCGCGCCGGCGCTGCACCTCCCACTCGCGGCGCAGGACGTCAACATTGGCCACCGCGTGGCACCGGATGTTGCCGTCAGTCTTGTCGGTCCCTTCTCGCACCTGCGGGTGATTGGCTGGAGAGTCGACTCGGTGTCGGTGACCGGCTACATGGCGCAAGGGTATCGGCTGGAGAATGTGTTCGCCGGCGATCCGGGAGTTCCGTCGCGAGGTGCCAAGCTCTACATCGACGGGCCGGAGGCCGTGACGCCAAAATCCGCGATCCTGGAACTGCGCGTCCCGATGAATGCACGCGTGTCTATCAAGGGTGGCTCCTCCACACTCGAGGTGTCCGGAGTAAGCGGAGATCTCAATCTCAACATGGTGGGCGGCAGAATCACAGTGACAGGCAGTCCGCGAACGCTTCAGGCCGAGGGGATCGACGCGTCAATCACCGTCGATGGCAGCCCGGACTACGCGCGGCTGAGAACAGCTGCAGGTGATATTGTGATGCGCGGAGGGAGCACGGATGCATCATTCACGACGGTGAGCGGAAATGTCACCGTGAGCGGCGGCACTCTCGAGCGAGGAAGATTCGAATCGGTGAGCGGGAGCCTCAACTTCGCTGGGGACCTGACGCGCGCGGCGTCGCTGCTGTTTGACAGTCACAGCGGTGCCATCAATCTGCAGCTAACGCCGAAGCTGAGCGCCCGCATCGACGCTGAGACTATGGGTGGTGCGATCGACAATCTCTTGTCCAATGTCCGTCCGGCACCGCGCCGCGACGGGCGCGGTCAGGAAATCAGCCTGGACGTTGGACTCGGCGGATCGAGCATCGTCATCCGCTCCTTCAAGGGCAACGTCCTCCTCAGTCGGCGGCCCTAGTCGACTCAGCTCGAGCGTGCACGCGTGCGGGCCGCCTTGCGCGCGGCTTTTCTTCTCGCAACAGGCCCCTTGGTACGCATAGCTTTTCGCGCAGCCGCTGATCTCTTCGCAGGACCGCGACGTCGGGCGACGGCGCGTGCGTGTCTGGCGAGCGCTCGCGGAGATGCAGCACTACTTCCTTCATGCCGCAACTTTTTGGTCATGGCTACAGAACGTCGACGTGAGACTGGTCCCTTGGCACGCTTCCGGCCAGTGGCAAGATCACGTTTAGCCCGGGTTCGCGTTCGCCTGGAAGCAGTCCCCTTTTTCGGCGCGGCGAGCTTTACTCCAGCTCGTCGTGCTTTTGAAAGGCCGATAGCAATCGCCTGCTCCGTGGAGCGGGCGCCATGTTTCCCTTCGCGGATATGGTGAATTTCCTCGCGAACAAACTCGCCAGCTTGAGTTGAAGCTGACTTGCCTTCGCGCTTATCCTTGCGCGCTCGATTGATTGTCGCTTTTTCCGGCATTCGAACCTCCTGAATAACACTTAGTTCCGCGACTTCTGTGCCGGAGAACGACGGGAACAGCGGGAACAGCCCGGGAAATGCGCCGCGGGAACTACGCCTGGGGAACTGCGCCGAGGGGACGGCGCACAGGGAACTGCGCAAGGGGAAGTGCGCCGCCGGCGCAAAAGGAACGGCGCCGCGCCGTTCCCTCAGCGAATTTCCCTCGCCGCAGTCCCCCCGGCGCGGTTCCCCGGGCGTAGTTCCCATGGCGCAGTTCCGGGGCTGTTCCCGCTGTTGGCAAGCCGTATTATGTATCTAGCGACATTCACTGAGAGGAAACTCGTATGACAACCGATATCCACCGCGAAATAAGCGTACTCAAAGGGTACTGCATCGTACTGACCGTCCTGGTCGCCGTGTTTGCACTTGCGGCATTTCGCCAGACAGAACAGAAAACCCGTCTTGTCGAACTGGACGTGCAGCGGATTAACATCGTCGAGCCCGATGGCAAGTTGCGAATGGTGATTTCCAACCGGCCGCGATCGATCGGTCCGATCTACAAGGGGAAGCCATTTGGATACGCAGGCGGCACGCGCCCCGGAATCATTTTCTTCAACGACGAAGGCAGTGAGAATGGCGGCCTCACGCTGACAGGAAGCCGGAACGCCAACGGACGATATTCCGCCAACAGTCACTTTGCTTTCGATCAGTACGATCAGGATCAGATTCTGTACCTGCAGTACTCCGACAACAATGGCGAGCGCCGCACGGGGCTCACGGTCATGGACCGAGCCGATGTGAACATCTATGACGTCGTGATGCAGCGCGACTCGATCAACCGCATGACGGATACAGCGGCGCGCCGGGCCGCGCTGGCGAGACTGAGCGCGCCGGTGAACGGAATTCCCCAGGCAGCTCAGCGCGTTTATGTGGGTCGTGATGCAGGCAAGAACGCGCTGGTGAATCTGTCCGACCGCACGGGCCGTGTTCGCATTCGCATGATCGTCGATTCACTGGGTCGCGCGAGTCTCAACTTTTTCGACGAGAATGGACGCGTTACGTACAGTCTGCCTGATTCTGCGCGCCGTTGATTCGTTTCCGAATTCCACTCGTGTGCTGGTGTTTGGTGCGTGGGGAGCGCGGGAGAAAGCGCGGCAACCGCGACGCACATGCTTACACGCGGCGAGCCCGCGCGGTGCTCTGTTGAGCTCCTTGTCTCGCGGTCTCTTGCTACGCATGAGCGCCGCTCTGCCGCGCTTTCTCCCGCGCTCCCCCGAACATCGCGACGTGTCCGTGTGCACAACGACAAGCAGTGCTGCGCGCGCCCAATCCGCACACACCGGAATCGCGATCGTGGCTCGGCGAGCGAGGGGATCAGTGCGACAGAGCGACGTTCGCGCGTAGCAAGAGACCGCGCGACACCAGTCTCCAATAATCTTCATGCGCGGGCTCGCCGCGTGTAAGCGCATACGTCGCGGCTGTCGCACTGATCCCCTCGCTCGCGGGCACCAAACGCGATCAGAGTGCGTCGTAATACGCGACCATCTTCTTTCTCATAGCCTCGTCGGGCAGCCGCCCCACACCCGCGCCCATGTTGTCGCGTAAATGCGCGACGTCGCCTGTTGCAGGAATCGCGCAGGTCACGGCCGGATGCGAAACGAGATACTTGAGGAAGAATTGCGCCCAGGTCTTGCAGCCGATTTCGGCGACAAATGGCGGCAGAGGCCTTCCGGCCACACCGCGAAAGAGACCTCCTTGAGCGAAGGGACGGTTCACCAGAACCGCGATCCCCATCTCTTTCGCCACTGGAAGCAAACGTTGTTCGGGAACGCGTTCCGACGGGGTGATTGAATAGTCGAGTTGCACGAAATCGAACTTGTACTTCTTCATCGCTTCTTCCACATCAGCATATTGCGGATCGCGTGATGTTGTGATTCCAATGTAGCGCGCGCGCCCGGCCCTTTTCCATTCCTGCACCGCATCCATGTGAGTCTGCAGAAAAGTGTCCGTCAGTTCCCTGATGGAGTCGCCCAGATTCCACACCTGCATCAGATCGATGTTGCGCTTCCCGAACACGCGCGACGAGTTCTCCATTTGAGACAGCGCGGCTGCTTTCCCCTGCCGTTCAACATTTACCTTGGTTGCAAGAAACAGATCGTTTTGTATTGCGAAGCTGCGCACCGTCTCGCCTATGAACAGCTCCGATCTCTGGTACGAAGGCGCGGTGTCGATCACCTTCCCGCCCAGATCCCTGAAGGTCTTGATTACCTGGCGTGCCTCGTCCCATGCGGGATTCCCCGACGCAAGATTGAAGGTCCCCGACGAGCCGAGTCCGATGACGGGAATCAGTTCACCGCTGGATGGTATCGGCTTGCGAATGAGCGCGGGCTGATCCTGAGCGCCCGCGGGAAGCGCGTCGAACAAAAGTGTGGCGCCAGCTCCCAGACCGATCTTCAGTACTGAGCGGCGAGAAAATGACATGCAGGACTCCGAATGGGTTGGGAGTAGTAGTCCAGATATGATACAGAGTTTCCGGGCATCCCGCATCTCGTTCACGCCGTTTTGCTCACTTCTGATTACCGAGCACTCACCACTGAAACCTGATGGCATCCGACCGGAATTCCGGGCGGATGCCATCAGGTTGAAGTGGTCAGTGCGCAGTGATCAGAAGTGAGCAACGGCGGGCGGCAACTCAATTGCCCGGCCACCGCGGCGTCGTCAGCTCCACTCGCCACATCGGACCGTTCATGTACAGGGCGCCGTCCGATCGCACGAACGCAGGAACCTCATTCGTCATGATCCAGACATGATTGTCCGGCGGCAACTTGTTGAAAAGCTTCGCGAATACCTGGACTATTCCGCCCAGCTGCGGCTTCATCACGAAATGCGCGGCGCTGCGAGTCAGTCCGCCGAGTTTGACCGTCTGGGCGTTTGCAACCGTGAGATCGAGTTCAATCAGCCGTGGCTTGGGCATGAACGCAACAAAATGCACTCTCGTGCGCGCCTGCTTCGTGAGATTCTTCGCGAGCGTGATAATCATCCCGTTGTACGTGTCATCGGGCAGCTTCAGCGTGCCTTCGTGAACCTCCACCTTTCCATCTTTCCTCGACTTTGTCTTCACGCGGTAAGCGCCGGTCGCGCGTTGCATTGAGATCGTCTGATCGACGGCGAATGTCGGCCCGCGCATCTCAAAACCATAGCTCTGCATCTGGAATGTGCCCTTCTGCGTGAACGTCACACTCTCCTGAAAGAACGACCCATCGCCAAAGCGGAATGTCATCTTGCTCTCAATGGCACCGCTCTTCGGTATCTGAAGCAACTCTCCGTATGCCAGAACCGAGTCGGCGGCGTTGCGGACGATGAGGAAGCCATGAACGTTTCCTTCCACCCATCGAACGGCGACCGGCGACGCCTCGGCGGGCTGCGAACACTGGAGCGTAGCTGCGATCGCGAAGAGCAATACGAGAACTGGTCGCACTGCTGAAATTGTTCGCAACCGGGGGGTTGCCCGCTGCGCCGTTACCTTTCGGGCCACTGGAACTCCGTGTGGGGGAACTGACACTGAGCACTCAGTGGAATAATCATTCCAAAGCGCGAAACTGCCTGACAACAAGGCGGCAGATCGTGGCTCTTTCGCAGGCGTGCTCTGCCTCACAAAAGCGCCGCATCCCTTGGACTTGACGCATTCCCCTCTCAACCGTCCTCTACCTGAGGGGCACTTGTCCGTGTAATGGCCTCTCGGTATTCTCGCAGAAGTTTGGCTCAACCCTTTCGTCAGGCAGATAATCCGTGAAATTGAGTGCCCTGCCGATCAGATACCGCTTGCCCATCCTCATTTGCGGGCTGTTGCTGGTGTTTGCGGGCGTTTCCTCATGGGCCGCCTATAGGGAAGTGCGACGTTCCGAGATGGCTGGCGCGCGCGACCGCCTCAGTTCAGTGACGGAAAAGATGGCGGATATGCTTCGTACATCCGCCGCAACCATGCGTTCACAGATGTACGTGCCGGCACACAGGTCCTACGTGACCGGCTATCTCACATCGAACAACACAGAGTCCGAGACAACAACTCAGCACATTATCGACAGTCTGTCGAAATCACCGCTCGTGGCGGGAATCGAAATATGGGGTCCCGACGCCACCCCATTGCTTGCCAGTGCAGGTGATGTCCCACAGACCAGCGCAGAGGCCGCGCGCGAGATGGTATCGCGCCTTTCGCCAAGCGACACCGCCGTGATTGGACCATATCGCCAGCACATGGACAGCGCACAGCAATCGCGCGTGCACTACACGCTGGTGGCGCCGGTTCGTGATGCGTCCGGAGTCACGGGCTATTTCGTTCTACACCGTCGCCTCAACAGTTCATCGCAGGAAATGAAGCGGATTCGCGACCTCATCGGATCCGACGTTGGTCTTTTTGTGGGCACCCCCGAGTCCAATCTTTGGACCGACTGGTCGGCACAAGTGGCACCACCACCTGTGAGCATCACGGGGACGGATAGTCTCATGGAGTACCGCAGGGAGGGCCTCGGGCTGCAGCTGGCATCATCCGCTTCGGTTGCGGGCACCCCGTGGGTCGCTCTTCTGGAATTCCCCAGCGCGCCCATCCTTGAGGGAACACGACGGGTTACTCAGAACCTCGCGATGATCTGGGCCGCTCTCCTTGTCATCGGTGGTGTAGGCGCGTGGGGCATGACGCTCCTTATTACGCGTCCCCTCGAGCGCCTCGCAACAGGCGCGGATGCCATCGCACGCGGTGACTACTCGTTGCGGGTGGACTCTTCGCGCGGTGATGAACTGGGTGCACTGGGCCGCGCTTTCAACGCGATGGCGCAGAGTGTTGGTACATCAGTAGACCAACTCGCGAACGATATCAGTGAGCGCAAGCGCGCTCAGGAAGCACTCCGGGAAGCGGACGAGCAGCTGCGCGCCATGGTGGAAGCATCTCCACTGGCCACCATTTCGCTCGATGCTGAGGGCAGGATCAAGTTGTGGAACCAGGCCGCCGTGCGAGTGTTCGGATGGAACGCAAGCGAGGTGATGGGACAGATGTTGCCAACCGTGACCGACGAACAGCGCGCCGAGCACGCAAGCCTTCGCGCGCGCGCGATGAACGGCGAAGTGATAATGGGACTCGAAGTATCACGCAAGAAACGCGATGGCGGCAGTCTCCACCTCAGGCTTTCATGCGCCGCGACCTACGATACTCAGGGCAAGCCAACAGGTATCACCGCCATTTTCGAGGACATTACCAGTAGCAGGAAACTCGAAGAGCAGTTCCGTCAGGCGCAGAAAATGGAAGCGGTGGGGCGCCTCGCTGGTGGAATTGCGCACGACTTCAACAATCTCCTGACCGTCGTACTCGGCGCGAGCGACATGCTGCTGCACGATCTGCCTGAGGACGACGAGTACCGGGGCGTCGTGAGCGAAATCAAGCAAGCTGGTGAACGCGCCGCGGCGTTAACAACTCAGCTGCTCGCGTTTTCCAGAAAGCAACTCGTCGAGCCCAAGGTTTTCATCATCAACCAGCTTGTTGCCGATATCGACAAGATGATGCGACGGCTTATAGGTGAGGACGTCCAGATGACCGTACGCCTGGATCCCGAGCTGGGCGCGGTGGAAGCCGACCGCGGACATGTTGAGCAGGTGCTGGTGAATCTTGCAGTCAATGCCCGCGACTCAATGCCACAGGGCGGTGCCCTTGTCATTGAAACGGCGAATGTGCGACTGGACGAGGACTATGCTCGCTCTCACTCAGGAGTGTCGGCCGGCGATTACGTGATGCTCGCTGTCAGCGACACAGGCGCCGGGATGAGTGACGAAACCAAACTGCATCTCTTTGAACCATTCTTCACGACGAAGTCCGCAGGCAAGGGTACAGGACTGGGACTGGCAACATGCTACGGCATTGTGCAGCAATCTGGTGGACACATCGGCGTCTACAGCGAGCCGGGCGTGGGCACGACGATGCGCGTGTACCTGCCTCGGGTGGCGGACGTGGGAACCTCACGGCCGGCGACTCAGGAAGTTGCAGCGAGAGGGAGTGAGACAATTCTCCTCGTTGAGGATGATGCGGCAGTGCGCAGCATCACGCGACGGATGCTCGATGCGCAGGGATACGCAGTGATCGAAGCGCCGGACGGTCCCACCGCACTCAAGTTGCTCGACTCCTACCCGGGCAGGGTCGACCTTCTCTTCACCGACGTGGTTCTGCCTGGTATGGGTGGTCGCATTGTAGCGGAGGAAGCCCGCGCGCTGCGACCGGGCATTAGAGTGCTGTTCGCTTCAGGCTACACGGACGACGTTATTCTGCAGCACAAGTTGCTGGAACACGACGTGTCGCTGTTGCAGAAGCCGTTCACAACGGAGAGTCTCGCGAAGAAGGTGCGCGCAGTTCTGGATTCGACGCCCGAGGACTGATCTCGGACGTTCTAGAGTGTGAGGAAGTGTTCGACCATCTTCTTCCGCATCGCGTCATCCGGCAGCCTCCCCACACACGCGCCCATGTTGTCACGCAGGTGAACGGGATCGTTGGTTGCAGGAATAGCGCAGGTTACGGCAGGATGCGACACGATGTACTTGAGGAAGAACTGCGCCCAGCTCCTGCAGTCGAACTCTGAAGCCCACGCTGGAAGATTCTTGCCGGCAACTTTCGCGAAGAGGTTGCCAGTGGTGAAGGGCCGATTCACGATAACCGCTATTCCCTTCTCTTTCGCAAGCGGAAGAAGGCGCTCTTCCGGCGTGCGGTCGCCGATCGAAAGGTCCAGCTGCACGAAGTCGAGTTTGTGCTTGTTCATTGCCGCTTCGACCGCGGAATATTGCGAATTGAACGACGTCGTTATCCCGACGTAGCGCGCGCGGCCCGCGGACCTGAACTCCGCGATTGTTTCGAGATGCGCCGCCAGATAACGGTCGCTTAACCCGGTGACGTTGTCACCCATATTCCACACCTGCATCAGATCAACCGCGTGTTTGCCAAGCGCGCGTGACGATTCTTCCATCTGCTTCATTGCTGTTTCGCGACCGCCGCCAGCCACGCTCACTTTCGTCGCCACAAACAGATCGTTCGCCAGACCGAAGTCGCGCACCGTCTCACCCACAAAAGCCTCCGAGCGCTGATACGACGGCGCAGTATCGATCAACCTGCCACCGGCCTCCTTGAACAACCTGATCACCTCGCGCGCCGGCGCCCAATCGGCGCTGTCGCGGGTGAGATTGAAAGTGATGTATGAGCCGAGTCCAATAACGGGAATCAGTTCGCCGCTGGATGGAATCGGCTTGCGAATGGGTGCCGTGCGGGATTGCGCCGCAAGGGGTACGGAATCGAGCAACATTGAGGCACCGGCACCGAGTCCCATCTTGAGGACTGCGCGTCGAGATAGCGGCATTCATAACTCCTGGTGCTAGTGCTGGTGCTGGTGCCGGTGGTAGTGTTAGTAATAGCACCTCCACCAGCACTAACTCTAGCACTAGTACTAGCACTAGCACTAGCTCCGTACATTACCCCAATGCCCCAGTTCTGCCGCCTGACTTGCATCCCGGTATTGGCCCTGTGCACCTCCTGTGGTCCTCTCAAGGATGCTGCCCGGGATCTGCTCGATAATCGCACGGCACGCGAGCGTTACCAGGCCGCGCTCGAAAGCGCCGGCCTCGCGCAAACCGCCTTGGCGCTGGACTGGACTTCAGCCGCCGAACGCGCATTGCGCAACGCGCCGCTGGTTTCTTCGCCGCACGCCGAGCAGGGATTCATGCATCCATCGGAACCGGCGGCACTGGCATTTCGTGTGAATCTGAAGCGCGGGCAACAGATCTCTTTCGATCTGCAACTCATCGGCGACACGACGGCACTCGTCTTTGTCGAGGCGTGGCAAATCGAGCGCGATAGCGCTGTTTCATTCCGGCGTGTTGCAGAGGCCGACAGCGGCAGAAGACTCCTCACTTTCACTCCGCGACGCGATGGTGAATTTGTTGTTCGCGCGCAACCGGAACTGTTGCGCGGTGGCCGATTTTCTGTTTCGGTACGCGTGCTTCCGACACTTGCATTTCCTGTGCAGAACGGGCGCGAAAGCGACATCGGCAGCGACTTCGGCGACCCGCGCGACGGTGGCGCGCGTGCGCATCATGGAATCGACATCTTCGCCCCTCGGGGAACTCCAGTACTGGCCGCCGCTGCGGGAACGATCAACAGGGTTGAGACAACGCAGGTGGGCGGCAACGTGGTCTGGCAGCGCGATACGTTGGGAAACAGGCTGTACTATGCGCACCTCGACAGGCAGAATGTGCAGCAGGGCGCGAGGGTGAACATCGGCGACACTATCGGCTTCATTGGAAATACCGGCAACGCGCGCAGCACGCCGCCGCATTTGCATTTCGGTGTGTATTCGCGCGGACCGGTGAATCCATTCTGGTTCGTGCACACACCCGCCACTCCGATTCCTCCGCTCACGGCCGATAGCGCGGCGTTGGGATCGTGGGTGCGCGTCGCTGGTAGTGCCGCAATTCTGCGGAGCTCCCCGGACGCACGCGCGGACTCGCTGCTGCAATTGCCGGTGCGTACCGCGGTTCGTGTAGTGTCTGTCGTCGGTGGCTGGTATCGCGTTCGTCTGCCTGATGGAAGCACCGGATACCTCGCAGCACGACTCACCGAAACCGCGCGCGCCGCTCTGGAGTCGACACGGCTCACCGAGGAGCAGTCGATTCTTGCGCGGCCCAGCGCCGTTGCGCCGACCAGTGACGTTGTTGCGCAACTCAGCAAAGGGAGTTCGATTGAGATACTGGGACGTTTCGGGGAGTTCTTGCTCGTGAGAGGCAGAGGAGTGTCAGGATGGATGCTCGAGGCTACACATTGACACGCACGGTGTCAGGGTTTCTCCGCACTGCGTTCTGCACCGTGACAATCCTTGCCGCGGGAAGTTGCAATTCGGACAATCCCAGCCCAGTCGATCCGGATGGTGATGTCGGACTTGCCGTGGAAGCATCGGTTGCCCGACTCAGCATTACGCAATACAAGGCCGCAGTCTTCAGTCTCAGTATGTTCGGTGACCGAACGCAGGGTACACAGGGGAACCGCGATGCACTCGACTGGCTCGAGGCCGAGTTGGAGAGTTACGGCTACACGAATGTGGAGCGGCACGCATACACCTACCAGGGACAACCTCGCGAGAACATCTACGCGACTCTTGTTGGCAAGACGATTCCAGGCGAGATGTACATCGTATCCGCGCACATGGATGGTCGCGGCGGTGGACAGGCAGCCGACGACGACGCATCGGGGTGCGCCGTCATTCTCGAGCTGGCGCGCGTGCTGGCGTCGAGCGATTTTGAGAGCGAGCGCTCGGTGCGCTTCATCTTCTGGAACAATGAAGAGACAGGATTGAATGGCAGCGCGGCATACGCACAGAGTCGCGCGCCGTTGCGAGGGATCGAGAACCCTGTTGGGTCGGGTCATTATCCGGAACCCCAGTGGCTCGGCGTCATTCAGCACGACATGATGATGTTCGACCATGGCATGCCTCCCGGTGTGGGGCTCCCTCCCAGCGCTGTGCAATCACCTAACGCCGACATCGATGTCGAGTATCAGGCTACTTCGACGATGGCTGGCGCGTCGCAGGCGCTGGCGCAGAAGCTTGGGGCGGCGAACGTTTTGCACGCCGCGGACTATCCGGCGGAAATCAGTGGCGACATGAACAACACCGACTCCAAGTCTTTCCAGAATCTCACAGCCTCGATCAGTTTGCGCGAGAGCCGGAGAATCGCCGAGATCGGCAACGGCGCGAATCCCAACTGGCACAAGGCGTCGGATCTGTATGCGACCTATTCGGATCTCGATTTTTTGCTCGGCTTCAACTCTGCTCAGACAACATTGGGTGCAATTGGACAGCTTATCGGACTGAGAATCAAATGATACGAGCATGCATCGCGGTTTTTCTTGCGGCCCTGTTCGCAGCTCCTCCCGTGTTTACGCCCGTGCAGCCAGAGCTTCTGGCGAGCGGTGGCTCCTTCACGAATGCATGGGCGGATTTCGATCGTGACGGTGACCTGGATCTTTTTGTCGGATTCAACGGCGCGGCCAATCGTTTGTATCGCGTGCAGGCTGGTGTCCTCACCGATGTAGCGACCGCGATGGGAGTTGCGGATGCGCGCGCCACTCGAGCGGTAGCATGGGGCGACTACGATGCGGATGGCGATTCCGACCTCCTTGTCGGCTTTACTCCGGGGCCTGCCTCACTGCTGCGGATTTATCGCAACGACGGCAATCGATTCTCTGATGCGACGGACGGGCTGGGTTTGTCCGTCATGACCGGGGCTGTGCGACAGCCGGTCTGGATTGATTTCGATGGCGACGGCGATCTGGATCTCTTCGTCGCTTTCCGCGACCGAGCAAATGCGCTGTACCGGAACAATGCCGGCCGATCATTCACTGATGTTGCCGCGGAAGTCGGGCTCGCCGATACGCGCCGCACAGTCGGCGCAGTCTGGTTTGACTATGACGAAGACGGTGATTTCGATGCTTACACTGGCAACATGGATGGCGATGCCAACGCGCTGTTCCGCAATGACTCGGGCAAGTTTGTCGATGTCGCGGTTGCAGCCGGCGTGGCGTGGGGCGGAAGAGAGGCTGGTGTCGCAACGAATGGAACGGTGCGGCCCTGCGCGGCAGATGTGAACAATGATGGACACATCGATCTGATCACGGCCAACTACGGCAAGAATGGACTCTTTCTGAATCGCGGTGCTGGTCGGTTCGAGGATGTGTCGGAGGCTTGGGGCGTGGCGATTGATTCTCGCTACGACTCCTGCGCGCTCAGCGATTTTGACAACGACGGACGGCTTGACCTCTACGTGAACGGAACGGTGACGGGAGGGATGAGTTACCGCGATCATCTGTTCCGCAACACCGGTTCACGATTTGAGGATGTGACACCTGACAACATCCTGGCGTTGCAGGCAGACCACGGGGTACAGTGGGGCGATTTCGACATGGATGGCGACGAGGATCTGGCGCTGACTGGCTCCCGCCCCGACGGCATGCACTCGCTGCTGCGCAACATGCTGCCGGCTGCGGATGCGCAGCGGTCGCTGCACGTGCGAGTGGTGGATTCTCGCGGCAACGCGGTGCTCGCGGGTGCCGAGGTTCGGGTGTATGCAGCGGGTACGCGAACCTTGATCGCTGCGCGGCTGACGGATACCGGGTCGGGCTACGATGCGCAGAACGACATGCCCGTTCATGTCGGATTGGGATCGGCAGCTACCGTTGACGTTGAAGTAATCATGCCGAAAACCGGCCGGCGCTCAATTGTCCGGGTCGCCGGTGTCCGCCTGTCGGACCACCGAGGCAAAGCGCTGGTAATCCGGATCCCCTGATTGGGGACGTGTCCCCCGTGCACCAATGGGGACA
>CAZKXZ010000018.1:0-73547 GCA_964556695.1 uncultured Gemmatimonadales bacterium | reverse complement strand
CGCTTTCGCGGGGATGACGACGTTAGACCAATGAAAGCTCATCCGTGAGCGCTGGCACGAACCTCGCGGTCCATACGTCGGCTAAACCAAAACTTCTGAATCAAGAAGAGGCAGACATGACCGCACCCGGCGTCCAGCGCAGGATTCGCTCGACCTCAGCCAGAGCCAAAGCCAACGCTGACACTTCCAATCGCAAGGACATCGCCATCGCGTTTCTGCAGCAATGCGCAGAGGGCAATGTTCGTGAGGCATTCGCACAGTACGCATCTCCGCACTTTTTCCACCACAACCCATTTTTCACCGGCGATGCCGCTGCACTAATGGCAGGGATGGAGGAGAATGCCAAACAGAATCCGGGTAAGACCGTTGAGATCAAACATGCTCTCGAGGAGGGCGATCTAGTGGCTATTCACGCGCGCGTCCGGCACAGACCGGATGAGCTCGGAGTGGCGCTCGTTCACATCTTCCGCTTCAAGAGCGGTCGCATCGCGGAGATGTGGGACATCGGGCAGGCGGTTCCGGCGAACTCTCCGAATGAGTATGGAATGTTCTAAGAGAAATTGGAGAGTGGACAGTGGACATTGGATATTTCATTGTAAATTGACAATGAAATATCCACTCTCCAATATCCACTCTCCATTTTCTTCTACGGCATTCCGATCGTCAAATTATTCAGATACTCCGTAAGCTCCGCATTCTGAGCATCTCTCCGCACCATCATCGCATCCCTCTCGCCCTGAAGCTTCTCGATCGTTGATTCCTGTTCGTTGAGCTTCTCCAGCAAACGCTGATAGTACTGGGTCGTCGAAGCGACCGTCTTCATATTCTCACGGATGCGGTTCTGCTCCTCTGTGATCGCACTGATCTGGGTGGTTCGCTCGGCGATCTGTTGCTGCGTGGCTTGCACTGCCTGCTTGAGCTGAATGGCCTTTGCAATCGCGTCGCGCACCGGCTTGGGGATCTCACCTGTGGTGCTGTAGATGACGAGTTGCGCAACGTCGGTCGGGAGCATCGCCATTGTTTCGGTGCGTACTATCTCTTCACGCACGGTCAGCGTTGTCACCTTGTTCGCTACCGTAGCGCCTTTGAATCGGTAGAGAGCCTCAGTGGACTCGTAGGGCTTGATCGGCTCAAGCAATTTCCACCCCTGGCGGATGGGATGTTCGATGATGATTGTCTTGTCCCTTGTGGTCTTGTTGTCCGCCATGTAATCGCGCGACGACACGAACTTGCGATCGATAAGCAGCATTCCCTTGTTGATCTTGCCCGTGACCACCGCTGAAGTCTGCGTGTTCTTGGTGTTGTCGACGAGCATTTCCAGATCAACTCCGTAGCTGAGCAGACGCTCCTGACCAGGCGGAACGTTGTCGATGCGGGCATCGCCAGCGTAACTGCTCTTGTCCAGAACTGTGATGGGACCTTGCAGAAGATGTTTTTCCGTTGTGTTCTTCAGCAGCACTCCATTGAGCGGATTTCGCTGCAGCACGCCCGCATTGTAGATGGACACACGCTCCACCTGGATGCTGTCCGTGATGATTGGCAGCATCGCCGACTTCTGCCGAGCGAGCGTGACGTTGCCGACTACGTACTGGAAGAGTTCACCCATGCGTGAGGCCGATGCAATCGATTGCACTGAAGAATTCGCGTTGATGGCTTCATCTTTCAACTGCATAACTCCATCCACCACAATGGCACCACCTCGACCACCGCCACCACCACCGCCACCGCGTCCGCCAGCAGCAGCGCCTGCACCTCCTGCGCGACCAGCCGCACCGGCGGGCGGGGTTGTTGGGGCCATTGCGGCCCTCTCACGATCAGCCGCGATTCCGCCCTCGTAAACCTGCGGTCGCAATCCTGCCAGCAACTCCTGCACAACCAGCGGCCGCTGCGCATAAAGCGGTTGATACAAATCCATCATGAAGGAAATCGGCCGCCCGCTCACCAGCGACAGCGAAACGCCATTCCAGTCGCTCTCCGTCTGGTTCTCAACAATTGCCCAACCCTGCAGCCGGCTAGTTCTGTCCTCCAGCAACAATCGATAACTCGTCTTCCAGATCGGAGTTTCTACCACATAGCCAATTCGCACACGACGATCGCCCGTGCCGGCGAAATTGATCTGCACCGGTTTCTTGTCCTGATCGCGTGCCTGGGAGAGTGCAGCCAGAGCCTTTGTGAGCTCATCCTGCAGCGCCACATCATCCAGCGAAAGAGTGCTCACGGTTTGCAGCTCGATGGCGCGGATCATTGCACCGGTCATGACGTTCAGAACCGGCGTCTCAATCGGTTCTCCTCTATCCACGTCCTTCCTCCGGAATTCAACGCCGAGGATTGTACCGGTGATGCGCTCCGCCTGCGATTGAATAGTCACCTTCGCGCCGCGCAGCTGATTGAGCAGGTCAGCCATGCTGGGATTGCCGGTGATGTCGACCTGAAAACTCCGCAGTGTTTTCGATATCGGATCCTGCGATGGATACGTGATGGTGGTTACGCGACCGCCATCCTGATCCTGCAGCACCAGCGACTTGAGAATGTCGTTGATCTGGCTGGTCTTGAAGCGCAGCTCGGTGGAACCATTGCCGCGCACAGTGCCGGCATGTTCGAAGTATCCCACACCAGAAGAAAAGAGGATCACGGTTTTCACCGGGACCTCTGTGCTGGCAGTCGCGGCGCCCTGCGCCATCAAAAGTCCACCGGGGGCTGCAACAAGAAGGAGCGACGCGAGAAAAGTTCTTGACACTGAATTCTCCTTGACGGGATGCTTTAATAGTATGGGGGTAATTGCTATCGGATGATACCTGCCAGTATATGACGCCCAACGGACCGGTTCTTCCACACGCGCGCCGTCATTCCGACGCAAACTGGGAATCACAATACAGGTGTCATTGCCGCGCAAGCGGCAACCCATGTTGCCCTTACCATGGGTTCCGCCCCGGCTTTCGCCGGGGTGACGTTTATTCGCCGGAATGACAAGTGATCGTGTGAGGTGCGAATGGAGCCATCTTGCGGCCCTTGGTGACCTTGCGCACAGTTCAGGCATGACCCGCCGACCTGTCTGCCATCTTAGCGCCGTCCTCTTATTGATTGCCTGCGTCGCTCGTTCTCCCGGTACCAGCAGCGCTCCGGCGAGCACAACGAATCAAATCAGCCGCGAGGCGCTCTGGCTGGATCCAGCAAACCCCGAATGGCGCAAACCAGCTCCCGCTGTCTCGCGGCTGCGCTTCGAGACAACGAAGGGAGTGTTTGTACTGGAGCTGGTTCGCGAATGGGGTCCCATCGGTGCTGATCGTCTGTATAACCTCGCGCGACTGGGTTACTACGACGACACACGATTTCATCGCGTGAACCCGAACTACATCGTGCAGTGGGGACTGCACGGCAACCCCGCGGTGAATGCTGCCTGGAAGGATCGCTACCTGCAGGATGATCCGCCGCGTTCCAACAACGTGCGCGGGACATTCGCCTTTTCATACAAGGGGCCGGGCCAGGCGAACACGCGCAACACGCAGATCTACATCAACCTCGCCGACAATTCGCGCAATAACGTCGAGCCTTTCACCATGCTAGGCACTGTTGTCGAGGGGATGGTGGTGCTCGACAGTTTGCACTCGGGCTACGGTGAGAATTCGGGGAGCGGAGTGCGACAGGGAAGACAGGGCCCTTTGGAAGCCGGAGGCAACGCCTTCATGGATCGCGAGTATCCGCGACTGGACAAGTGCATTCGCGTAACGGTGACAGAGGTTCGTCGCTAGTGTTTGTCGTTCTTTCGCGAGAACGACAAATCCCTATCACTCCACCACGTATGTACTCACCAGTTTGTCGTGCCATCCCTGACGATTGTTATCGATGAGAATCCAGATAAAGCCGAGCCACATGATTAGGTTCGAGATGAACTTTCCAATCCACTCTCGGATAATCATGGTGCCGAGGCCCGCTGTGGTGCCATCCTCTTTGATGACGCGCATGCCGAGCATTTTCTTGCCGGGTGTTGTTCCCTGCGCGTAGAAATACAGGTTGAGGATCAGATACCCGAGGCATACGATGGCAGCCACTGCAAAGCCGACAGCGAACCCGCCTCCGTTAACCCCAGCCGCAATCATAGCGGAGTCGGTCGGAGCGTTGGCGATCGCCTCAACGGTTTCTGCGCCACCGCTCGCCATGAATGCACCGAAGGCTGCTACGATTATGACGGTGAAGACGATCCCGGCGATCACCATGTCAATCGCGAACCCGCCAAGTCGTTTCCCAGGAGACGCGAGTCGCCCCGCTGTGGGATCGATCTGGTTGGCGTAACAAATGGGACACCAGCGAACGCCATCAGACAAAGCCGAGCTACACGACCAGCAGACCGCCATTGTGCGCCTCTGTTTCTAGAGTAAGACAACAGCTACAAGTAGCCAACAATACTCGCATCGAACCCGGGGAGTTTCGCGCAACCAGCTGAATCCGTAGCTATAGTGAGTCGAATCTCAGTCGTTGATAGCACCTTGGCACCAGTAACATGGGTTCCGGCTTTCGCCGGAATGACAGGCCAAATTTGTCATTCCGGCGAAAGCCGGAACCCATGTTCCGATGCTATCAAGAACTCGAACACATCACACTACTGACCGCCGCCGGGACGCAGTCTCGTTTTCGATGCGGCGAAGGCCTTGGCGACGATTCCAGCACGATATGCGGCGAGCTTGTTGCCGATCTCGATTGTCTTGCTCATCGGCGCGAGCTCCACGCCATGGAGCGAAAGAAGTCCCGCCTTGGCGCGCTCGTCGGCGCGGATCAGTTTGGGATCCTGCACCGCGATCTGCGCGGTGTAATAAATATCGTCGTGCATTCCGTTGCGTGTGTCTGTGCGCGCGTCAGGGTTGGCACCTGCCGTCTTGTTGATTTGCGTGATGCCCAGCGTCTTGAGGAAGTCGTAGCTCCAGCGATCTTCATCATAGTATTCCGCCAAATAGTGGACCCGCGCCGTTTCGGCTGCCCACTTCGTGTTGAGCGCGGTGGCAACGTTGCGCATCCCGCCCTGATTTCCACCACTGTCGCCGATGAGGATGATGTCGGTGAATCCGTGTGCCTTGTAGCTGCGGCAGATATCGGTGAGGAGCGCCGCAAAGGTTGCGGGCTCCAGACTGACCGTCCCCGGATAACTCATGTGACCACTGGGTGGTTCATGGCCACCTTCGGGAACGAACTTCACGATCGGTGCGATGAGGGAATTGGGAATCGCACGCGCGATATACGGCAGCACGGTCTGCAACACAAAGTTGTGTTTGCCACCGGCTACATATGGTCCGTTCTGCTCGACTCCACCAGTTCCGATGATGATTGTTGTGGTTCCAGCCTTGACCAGATCCCGGATTTCCATCCATGTGAGTTCCTCGGACCACAGACTTTGCCCCGCATCGATGGGACGGGGAGCGTCACGAGCGGCTCCACCGCGGCCTTGCGCGCTTGCATCGGCGGCGGCAGCAAGAATTGCGATCGTGAGTGCGCAAACAATGGCGCGTGAACTGGTCATTTTGGGTGCCTCGTCGTCTGGGGGGGTACGCCTGAATATTATCGCAGCACGAGGGTGCCACGGCAAGACGTTGCGACTACCTGAGTCGCCCTTCAATCTCGTCGTAGACACGTCGCACCGCGATCGACGCCTGCTGGACGGCGAGCAACCAATCCTTGTATTCGCCCCAGTTCGCCTTGGTTGTTGCCTCTGCCAGGGGAAGGCCGAGTGCGTGCAAGCGCTTCACTTCCGTGATGACCGCGTTGAGCGAAGTCCTGAAGGTTGTCAGCTCCTCGCGCGAGACCGCGGGCTCTTCAATGAAGCCATGCCCCGGTACGAAGCGCTGCACATCCATTGCCAGCGCACGATCTACTGTGCGCAACCATTCAGTCGGATATGCTGAACGCATCGCGGGAAAGACACGGTTGAGATAGGCCTCGCTCATGAAAAGGATCTTCTCGCGTGGCAGGAGCACCGAGAGATCGCCGCCCGTGTGTGCACGCCCGAGAAAAAGCACTTCCACCGTCATCCCGCCCAGATCCACAACCTCGCGATCACTGCTCATGGCGGGGATGCTGTCCCCCAGCCGCATGACAGCCTTCGACGTCGGATGCACAATCCATTTGATACCGGCAGGCAGTGACGAATTACCGCCCGTGTGGTCGCCATGGTCCGATCCTACCACATACCAGCGCACCGGCTTGTCGGTGACCGTGCGGATTTTCTCGATCATCGTGCGCGTGGCGGCCGCATTCCCCTGACCATCGGCGATGAGCACACCGTTGGCGCCAACAACGAACAAGCTTACGGTAGTAAACCCGGGAGATCTGATCTCCTCGTAGCCGTAGACGTTCTCTGCGATTTTCACCACACGCGGAAAATCCGTGAGTTGCAACCCGCGCTTGATTGGATCGGCTGTGCGAATCTGCGCGACAAGCGGCTGAATCGCGGAACTGAACAACATCGCTGCGCACATCAGCACCGTTCTGACCAACGTTGTCGTCCCCCTCAAGTGTTGCTCATTCTCGTCACCCTTCACTAGCACTAGTCACTAGCGCTAGTCACTAGTAGGAGGCACCGCCATCATCGCCTTCACCACATCCTGCGGGACTTTGTTGGCAGTGAGCGTCACAACGCCTTCCGATGTGAGATCATACTTCGCCTTGGTCGCCCGGATCTTTTCAATGATCACCGGCCGCGGTACCTGTCCCGTAATCATCTGCACAACTTCGGCGTTCGTAAGAACCTCGGCCGGCCCGGGCACCGGTACGGCCAGCTTCGTATCGCCCGCTGCCGTCATCATCGCCCTCATGTAATCGGCCGCAACTTTGGCCTGCTGCAGGCGAACGAGTCCGGATGCGGTGACATCAAAGTTTGTCTTCGTGGTTCGAATCTTGGTGAGGATGATATCCTTCGACACTTTCGCAGTGATCATGTTGACCACGGATGTGTTGGACAGAACTTCCGCTCCGGCCGCGGTTGCCTGCGCCTGAGCCGTGCTGGCGAAAAGAAATGCGAAAAGAGTCAGCGCGAGGCTGGCGGATCTGGCGAGGGTGGACTGCATTGATCTATCTCGTGTGAAGGTTGTGAAGAATGCCGGGCTGCTTACCAATTTTGCGGAACCACGGTCGTCTGGCGCTAGCTACGGGTTTTGTTCGGCCAAGATGAAAGCCTTTCAGAGGACCGCATTCACAGGGGTAACCTAATTCATCCACCCGAATCAAGAGCGGCGATCAGTTTCTTCGGAGCGATGAGCCTGTAGCTGTCTTCCAGCAGAGCCTCGAGCTCGGTCCAATTAACGCGTTTGTCGAGCCAGACTCCCACCCAGCCGCTTTTGCCGACATACGGTGGCGAGAAGAACTGATCGGGCGCCGCCGCAATCATTATTTGCTGGTTGTTCACGGTTGCCTTGCACCAGACCGCGGGCCGGCCGCTGCCATGATGAGTATCGGCACTGGCGTACATGGCGAACAACTTGTTGCGCACACGAAACGTTGGTTCTCCCCATGCAATGACTTCGTGCGCATCGGGCAGGGCCATGCACAGCTTGCGGAGACGAATTAGGGGATCAGGTGGCATGCACTACTTCACTGGCGCGTACTTGAACACCGCGAGCGACTGCTGGTTATCCTGGTCGCGTTCCACACAAATGATGTAGTCGGCCCCGACCTTGAGGATCTTGTAAACCGCGGGCATGGTCACAAGGCCCAATATCCTTCCCTCCGGGGAAACCACGACCCAGCGTCGCGGCGTCTCGCCTTCGCGCCAGGTGTACTCCCTGAACCAGATCCGATCATTGCCGTCCACGCGGAACGCCGACCATGCGGGGAAGGTTGCTGCCCGGTCCGCTCCCGCAATATCTGCGTCGACCTGCGAGCGAGCTCGAGGTGTGGTGGCCTTCGCCAGCGCCGCGGTGCGCCACGCGTTCACATCAGCGTTTGTGACACGAACTGGCGGGGCGCTCACGCGAATGGACCGCACTTTCCTGCCAGAGTCGGTCCACTGGTCGCACAGGAATATTCCCGCATCACACCAGACAAATCCGCGCGAAGTCCCGACAGCGTATTTCAGTGGTTGAAAAAGCTGTAATGCCCCCTCATGAGACCGTCCATTCAATCTGTATGTGCGCTCCGTTCGCAGATACTTTGTCAGCTCGTTGGTGGTGTCACCGGTCGCAGTAAGCCTGTAGATGGTTGCATAGTCTGTGTTCTTGCCCGGTACAATCTGCTTGTCGTCGCCTCGCGACATCAGATGCGAACCGTCAGAGAGTGCGCGCAGCGGCGAGTGCAGTCCCAGTCGAACTCTGCGCGCGTATTTGCCGTCGCTGGAAAACACATCGATGCGCTGATCCGGGTTTATCACGTGAATGGAATCCCCGGGTCCGACCATCACCACGACAGGATATTCGAATTCGCCCGGTCCCTGTCCGGTGCGTCCGATTCTCCGCAGGAACTTTCCATTCGCCGCGAACACGTTCACTTCACCTGACGTCCAGTCCAGGGTGACAATGCTCCCATCGCGCAGCATGTCAGCGGAATTGAGGCTGCGGAAGAACGTTGCTGGTATCGAATCGAGGGGCTTCACACGCATCACGTTGACGGTATCGACGGTCGCCCACACGGGCGCGGCCCACGGAGGACTGCGTATTTCCACGATCGCGACGCCGGCACTATCGCGCTGAGGAACGGCCGAGGCAGGTCCTTGCGCCGCATCTGCGGCGCAAGCGGCGGCAATCGAAGCGAGTGCGAGCAGCGCGCTAGTTCGCCGCACGATGCTATTGGCATTTTCGATGTTCATAGCAGATACGCTCAGTTCGGATTACGAGTCGGAGGCTGACCATTCCAATCTAATCGTGCCTCAGTTCCGAGTTGAGCGAGCACTGGCACCCTCGATGTGCAAATGCTGCGTGCCACCGCGTCGTAGAGAACAGAGCCCGCATTCGGCGAACCAGTTGGTGCGTGCTGCTCGCTATCTACTCAACCAGTAACCGAGGTGCACTCCATGCACAAATTTTTTGTCGGACTTGTGGCACTCACATTCTTGACAGCGCCACTTCAAACCGTTCCGCAGCCGCAGGCCACGGCGACGATTACCGGAAAGGTTACGGACGCGGCCACGAAGTCCCCGCTGTCAATGGCGAGCGTTCAGGTCGTCGGCACAGCACTCGGCGCCACCACCAACAGTGAAGGCGCGTATCGCATCGAGCGCGTTCCGCTTGGTCGCGTGAGCCTCAAGGCATCACGAGTTGGATATGCTCCTGTCGTTAGCGGCGAAATCACCGTCGACTCCGCGCGTTCGTATTCGGTCAATATCACACTGTCGGTGCAGGCGCTGATTCTATCAGGAACCACCACCACTGGTATTGTGGATCCCGCATCCGGTGCACGTGCACCCTTCTCAGTTACCACCGTCGCTGGGGAAAAACTCGACGTTGCCGCCGTGGGCAGTCCGTTGGAGGCGCTGGCTGGTAAGGTAGCGGGACTCCAGCCCCGGGTCGCAACTCCGGGTTCAGACGTTGTAATCCAGATACGCAATCCAATGAGCATCGCCGGATACGTCGCACTGCCACCAGCTGGTCAGACGCAACCAAACATCACTATCGATGGCGTCATCCAGACTCGTGAGGAGCAGGAAAGACAGATCGCCTGCGCGCGCACGAACTGCCTTCTCAACACCGAGTCGTATGCCGGCATCGTCGACAATCCATTCCTTGCTGCCGGGAACAATCCGCTCTCGACATTCTCCATCGATGTTGACCGCGCCTCATACAGTAACGTGCGACGCTTCGTGCTGGCGGGACAAATGCCGCCTAAAGACGCGGTGCGTATCGAAGAACTCATCAACTATTTCCCATACGACTATCGCGGTCCCGCGCGCAACGCCTCGCATCCTTTCTCAGTCACGACCGAAGTCGCCGCGGCACCATGGAAACGCGGCCACCGAATTGTGCGCGTGGGCCTGCAGGGGACGCGCCTCGAAACCGCAACGCTCCCACCCAGCAATCTTGTTTTCCTGATTGACGTCTCCGGCTCAATGCAACCGGAGAACAAGCTGCCACTGGTGAAATCGTCGCTCAGAATGCTTGTGGATCAGCTGCGCGAGCAGGATCATGTTGCAATCGTCGTATATGCCGGGAGTGCCGGACTCGTACTGGAACCGACGAGTGGCGCCAACAAGGCGCGCATCCTGCAGGCTATCAATCGGCTCGAAGCAGGTGGTTCAACCGCGGGCGGTGCCGGCATCAAGCTGGCCTACAGCATCGCGCGCGACGCTCATCTCCCAAGGGGAAACAATCGCGTCATTCTCGCAACTGACGGCGATTTCAATGTCGGAGTGTCAAGCGATTCCGAGATGGGCAGACTCATCGAAGAAGAGCGACAGTTCGGCACCTACCTCACGGTACTCGGCTACGGAATGGGCAACTACAAGGATTCCAAACTCGAGACCCTGGCGGACAAGGGAAATGGCAACTACGCGTACATCGATGATATCGCCGAGGCGCGCAAGGTTCTTGTGACGGAAATGGGTGGCACGCTGTTCACGATCGCGAAGGATGTGAAGCTTCAGGTGGAGTTCAATCCCGCACGGGTTCAAGCTTACAGGTTGATCGGTTACGAAAACCGTGCACTGCGTTCGGAAGATTTCGCCAACGACAAGAAGGATGCAGGTGAAATGGGCGCCGGGCATTCAGTAACAGCGCTCTACGAAATCATTCCGGTTGGAGTGCGCAGCGATGTAAGCATCCGCGGACAGGACACGCTGCGGTATCAAACGACGACAGGGATGACGAGTCGCGCGTTGTCGAACGAACTCATGATGGTGAAGTTGCGCTACAAGAGACCCAATGCTGACACCAGCATTCTCTTCACGCACACGGTTCCCGACAGGCTCACTGCTCCGTCTGTCGATTTCACATTCACAACCGCCGTGGCGGCGCTGGGAATGATCATGCGCGATTCCGAATACAAGGGCACCGCATCGTTGGAGGATGTAATCGCGCTGGCGCAACGGTCACTTGGCGACGACGTGAACGGCTACCGCGCCGAATTCCTGGAGCTTGCCCGCTCGTATGAGAGATTGGTTCACACGCAGAGCACTTTGACGCGGCGGGAAAGATAGGGATCACAGCATAGACTGCGGAGCGGGGACTGCGTCCACGGGAACTGCGGGTCCGGGAACCGCGGTACGAGAACAACGGATACGGGAACAGCGAACAAACGCGCTGTGTATCGCCGTTCCCGCTCCGCGGTTCCCGCCACCGCAGTCCACGCACCCGTGGTTCCCGTGGACGCAGTTCCCGCTCCGCAGTTAGCCGTTGCGCTATTCCAGTGACGCAGTTCGGGTCCCGCCAGCGCATTGACAACTCGATTGCCCACCCCACAACGTACTGGGGTGAAATACGCCGCTTTCATTTGCGCGCTGCTCCTCTGTGCGAGCATCGACTCTGTCGCCGAGGCGCAAACAATTGTGTCCACAGCAAACGGCCCCATCGTGATGATGGACGGAAGTGGCACGTACGCATCGCGGATGCGCTCGCGTGCGCGCCGCGATTCCATGCTTGCTGGTTTACGCGGCGGTGAGTTCACCGCGGAGCACCTCCGCACTGCATTTCGCGATTCATCCGCACGACTCATGGTCGCCGGCGCACGGCAGGGGCGCCTCAGGCAGGATTCGGCTCTCATCAGCTACGATGTGCACAGCCTCGAGCTTGTCTCGATTGGAGCCAAGGCCACCGCAACTGGTCGCGAGCGGGTGCTGGAAAAGACCGAGACCGCGTCCCGAATTCGGTGGACTCGCGGCAAGGGAGTTGTCATCGACGGAGAAGGTTTCCGCACCTCCTCCGGAATACTGGGGGGCACCGAAATAGGCCAGGACATGGCGCAGGACGCCACGTCTGGATTCCGCCGAGGTGCTATTTCGATTCCGTATTACACTGGACGCGAGGAACTTTGGCTTGGCAGCACCAGTTTCGGCTTCAATGAAAATGCCCGCGTCCTCCTTCACCCATTCGAGGAAAAGGCGGAAGCGCATTACACCTACGCCACTGGTGACTCATCGCAGATCATCATGCCGGATGGAACGGTCATCCGACTGCGCGAATTGCGAGTGACGCCGCGAAAAGCGCACTGGACACTCATTGTCGGTTCATTCTGGTTTGACGAGGCGAACTACAGGCTTGTGCGCGCGGCCTATCGTCCGTCGGAGATCGTTGATGCATTTCAATACGCGGAATGGGCCGATGGCGGCTGGAACGGTGATGAACTGACAGGTGTTGCGATTGCGCGTGCGCTACTTACACCGTTCCGTGCGACCATTTCTGCCATCACGATCGAATATGGATTGTTTGGCGGGCGCTTCTGGTTGCCGCGGCAGCAGACGGCCACAGGCGAGATTCGCGCGTCTTTCGTCCATTTCCCCGTCGAGATTGTGCAGAAGTTCGACTTTGCATCCGTAAATTCCAGTGATCCGACGCCGGTAGTTCCGGTGAACACGTCATATGTGATTGCAGACTCACTCTGGAGACTCGATTCGCTGGCCTATCATGGCGACAGTGCTTCGGGGCGCATCGCCGCGGCAATACGCGCGCGTGTCGCGCAGGAGCGGCGCGATCAGACAGCCGCAGCGGCCGCCGCGCGCCGCGCCGATACCACGCGCCGAAACACGTCGCCTGCACCGCGCCCCGACGCCGCGACTATTCAGCGACAGATGGAGCTGTTGCGTCAGCGGGTCGTTACACCGAGACCCAGAGCAGGATGCACGTCTTTCAGTGACAGCGGCTCGACGGTGCGACTGGTGCGCAACGGGCAAACACGTCTCGACATGCTCGTCCGCATTCCCTGCAATGACTCGCTGCTGGCCAACTCATCGCGCCTGCCAGCGGCGAGCACCGCAAACAGCGACGACGCGCTCAAAACCGCCGATATGAGCGACCTTGTGCAGCGACTCGGCATGGCGCTGCAGGCTGGCTGGGGATTCAGACTGCCCCAACTCCGCTATGGATTTGGTGATAGTCTCACGCGCTACAATCGTGTCGAGGGACTGTCTCCGGCGTTAGGCGTGAGAGAAGTTGTTGGCCGCGGCTTCGCTCTGGACGCACTGGGTCGAATAGGTACGGCTGGCGGCGTGTTTGAGGGAGAACTGTCTCTGGCGCGCAGCAACGTGAGGCAGAACCTGCAGCTCACGATGTATCGCCGTCTCAATTCAGCTGGCGATTGGGGCGATCCCTTTACACTCGGCGCATCTCTTCAGGCGCTGGTATTCGGACGCGACGAAGGATTCTATTATCGCTCGCGCGGCATCTCGTTTGTCGCGTCGACACCCGGTAATCCCAATCTGCAGATGAAGCTCTATGCCGAGCGTCAGCTCCCCGCGAATGCGGATGCGAGATTCTCGCTGGCGCACGCGTTTGGTGGTGGTGCATTCGGGGATAACATCATCGCCGAACGCGGCGAGGTTTTTGGTGCGTCGTTGCAGCTGAGTCATTCGCTGGGACTGGATCCGGCGGGCTTCAGGGTATTCACCCGCGCGCGTGCCGAGAATGCGATGGGTGACTTCACATTTGGACGCGGGTTGCTCGACATGACTTTCTCGCAAGGCCTGTTCGGAGTAGCGAGTGCGGCAATCACGCTGAGCGCAGGAAGTTCAACTGGTTCAGTTCCGCCTCAGCGACTCTTCCTGCTGGGCGGCAGTCACACGATCCGTGGCCAGCGCGCGGGCGTTGCATCGGGCGACGCATTCTGGATGGGCCGCGCGGAGCTGGGGACAGCCGCGGTGTTCGCGAAACCAGTGTTGTTTGCCGATTTCGGGTGGGCTGGTTCGCGCGATGACTGGCGTACGCCTGGCAGACCACTCAGTGGTGCAGGTGTCGGCGCATCATTTTTTGATGGGCTCATCCGGTTCGATCTTGCTCGCGGCATATATCCGGGCAAGAAGTTTCGGTTTGCCATGTATCTGGACGCAAAGTTTTAGCGAACAGCCCGGAACGGCGCTGTGGGAACGGCGGGAACAAGCTGGGAACGGCGCGATGGGAACGGCGGGGAACAGCCCCGGAACAGCGCCGTGGGAACGGCGCGTTGGGAACAGCGCCTGGAGGAAGGCGCCTGGGGAACGGCGCGTAGGGAAGTGCGCCCACTACGCAGTTTCGCTCAGCGCCGTTCCTCTTCCGCACGCAGCGCACTCCCCCATGCGCATTTCCCCCGACGCAGTCCTCCACGCGCAGTCCCCCCGGCGCCGTTCCCACGGCGCCGTCCCCAGGCTGTTGCTCCCTTGACTTCCCCAGTGCACTAGCCTACTAGTACACCAATGCAGCACCCCGCACAATGTTCGTAAAGCTCACTCCCGGCGACCCCCGGCCTATCTACGTCCAGATCATGGACGAGATAAGACGAGCCATCGTGCTCGGCACACTCGCGTCGGACGATCCGCTCCCGTCCACACGCGAACTCGCGCGCGATCTGCGTGTGAATCCCAATACAGTGCAACTCGCCTATCGCGAACTCGAGCGACTGGGCGTCGCGTATGTGCGGCGCGGGCAGGGAACCTACGTCGCCAACAGCAACACTCCTGAAAAAGAACAGAAACGGCTGGTGCGCGATGTCTCTGCGCGCGCCGTGCGTGATGCGTACCGGCACGGAATCACGATCGAACAGCTGGTTGCTGCGCTGAATGCCGAAGCAGCGCGCAAGCCCACCCGCGGAAGACCAAGAGCCGACAACGAGGAATCCGATAGATGACTAACGAAGGAATTCCGCGACGACTGAGCGCTGCGAACCTCGCAGTGAACACGACGGGCATCAAGAAACGATTCGGGTCGACGACGGCGCTCGCGGCCCTCGATCTAACGGTGCCGGAGAACTCCTTCTACATGCTTGTGGGTCCCAACGGCGCGGGCAAGTCCACGACGATTCGAATTCTGCTCGACATCATTCGTGCCGATGCCGGGACGGCTCAGGTGTTCGGGCTCGACACGCGCAGCGGAGCGAATGTGCGCGCACAGATTGGCTGGGTTCCAGACAGCCATAATGCGCACTACGGTTGGATGCAGGTCGGCAAACTGATTGCGGCGCACGCCGCATATTATCCGGCGTGGGACTACTCGTACGCGAAACGCCTTGTCGATGCGTTCGCGATCGACCGGGATCGAAAACTCAATCGCCTCTCCAAGGGAGAAGTCCGGCGCGTGCAGTTGTTGCTGGCATTGGCGCATCGTCCCCGTCTTCTCCTGCTCGACGAACCCACCGATGGTCTCGATCCCAGTGCCTGGGAAACAGTGCTAGGAATTCTCGCTGAACACATCGCCGATTCGGAGGCGACAGTAATGGTGTCCACACACCTCGTGTACGAGATGGACCGGTTGGCCGATCACATCGGCGTGTTGAAGAACGGTTCGCTGGTAGCGCAGCTGACGCGCGCTGATCTGGACAAGCACATCCTCAACTATTCTCTCGAAGTTCCCGCCGACTGGCAGTCGGAGCGCGCAGCCGAAGGAAAAGTCACGCTGCTCCGCAAGAATGGAAGACAGCGCGAATTGCAGTGGACGATCTGGGGAGAGGAAGCCGAAGTATCAGAGAGTCTTGTCGCGTGCGGTGCGACGGTGCGCGACGTCGGCAACGTAACTCTGGAAGACGCGACCATCGCCCTAATGTCGAGCGAAGGGAACGCATCCCGTGGCTGACGTTGCGATGCACCGCACTCCGCACTGGAGTGTTCCGGCCAGACGGCAATTCGCACTTGTGAAGGACTCGCAGGGGCCGTGGTTCATGATTGCCGCCTGTTGCTTTTCAATGTTCGTCGTGGAGTTCGTCAGGTTTCAGCAGATGCGTGACTCGGGATGGAGGGGACCGATTGGTCTTCAGTATCCCATGGTGGCTGTTCTTTCTTTTCTGTATGTCCTGTCTGCCGCTTGGCCATTGCTCGTCTGGCGCGACGAGAGCTGGGGTAAACGCGAATACCATTGGTCGTTACCGGTGGCCAGCTCTACACACGATTTATGGCGTGTGGTTTCAGGAGCGGCGTGGCTCATGGTCAGTATTGCCGTATGCGCGGTACTCGGCATGACGCTCATACAACTACACGGTGGCGCGCCGGTGCATTTGCCCAACGGCAGTCGTGTGTATTTCCATCCTGGTGCACCATTCTGGTTGAGCTTCTTCGCCGGACCGCTGATCATTTACACCTTTGCATCGATTTTGCCGATTGCACTGCGCAGGCCCATGGAATGGGGAGCCGCAATCGTCGGGGGTTTCACCTTGTGGATGCTAGCCTCGGAAATCACGCGCAGCCGTTGGATGAGTCGCTGGTGGTATGTCGCGATGACCGAAGGACCTGTGAGTATGGAGAGGGCACTCGGTGGCGGCATGTCGACTCAATGGAACAACTTTCTCTCAGACTCGGGATGGGCAATGAACCGACAGCCTCCAGTTCTTGAGGAACTTGCCGGCTGGATACTCTCCGTCGCGCTCTGGCTGGGGTTGGGTGTGTTCGGCGTGGTGCTCGCTGTGCGCAGGCGACGCTGAGTCATGACAGCACCGATGAACAATTCCGCAATGCATGACACACCACGCTGGAATGTGGTCCTCTCGCGGCAATTCAATTTGCTGCTGGATTCCAGGCGCGTCTGGATTCTCATGGCATTGTGCGTAATGCCAACGATGTTTGCACAACTCTCAAGGGTTCAGGTTCGCGATAGGTATCCCAGCTATCAACTGGTAGATCTCGTTCCAGGACTGTTGCTGATATCGGCGTTATGGCCGTTACTAGTCTGGCGCGGAGAAACGTGGGGTAAGCGCGACTATCATGCGTCGTTGCCGGCAAGCAAACCGGCGCATGATCTGTGGCGAGTGCTGTCTGGCGCGGCGTGGCTGATGCTTGGCGTAGCGGCTTCCGCCCTTTTGGGAATCTTCATCATTTACCATGTGCAAGGCGGTGCACCGGTGCATCTGCCCAATGGTGATCATGTCCATTTCTATCCGGCTGCATCATTCTGGGCGAGTTTCTTTGCGGGCCCGCTCATCGTGTACACATTCGTTTCGATTCTCCCACTCGCCGTGCGTAATCCGTTGCAATGGCTGGTGAGCATAGTACTGGCGATCGCCTCATTCTCGGGTCTTGGATCGCTGGCCAACTGGTCTCTGGCGCATGCCTGGTTCGCCTTCCTCAATCATCCGTTCGGGATCAATGTGGTCCTTACATCGCAAACCCTGTCCAAGTGGTATCAGTTCCTTGCGGATGCGGGTGCGCCGATTCTAATCGTGGTATCCGACTTCGGATGGACTACCAACGCACTCGACTCGCGGCCTGCCACCGTCGTAAACTGGTTCATCGCAGTCGCGATCTGGCTGAGCATCGGGGTTCTCGGTGTGTTGCTCGCAGCCCGAAGGCGGCAATAGGGCGAGACGCTAGATGCGAGCGACGAGCACTGGCAGTTTCACTTCAATCGTCGTTCCGCTTCCCGAGGCGCTTGAGATTCTTATCTCGCCTCCATGTGCCGCAGCGATACGCCTGGCGATGGGAAGTCCAAGACCGGTTCCCTCTGCGCGGGTCGAGTAGTATGGCTTCTCCAGGTTTGCGATCTCTTCTGCATTCATACCAGCGCCGTTGTCGGCGACCGATACGATAACGTACCCGTCATTCCGCTCCATGCTCACTCGAGTGGCTCCCCCTGATTGTACTGCCTGCCCCGCGTTGAATAACAGATTTGCGAAGAGCTGCTGAAGCGATGCGTATTCACCCCGTACCATTATCGGGTCTGACGGCAGATCAAGATCAAGCGTGGCCGGCACTGCTGCAAACGCTCCTCCCGCCGAATCAGCCGCGGTCCGTACTGCGCGCTGCAGCTCAACTTCTTCCAGGACAACCTGGCCACTGCGAGCCACTTTCAGCGCGCCGGTCACCGCGGCGTCGAGACGCGACACGTCATTCAGGGCGCGAAGAATGAGATCATGTGAAACGGGATCGGTAACCGGACGTTTCGCGGCCCGCTGCATGTGGAGTTTTACCGATGTCAGAGCATTGCGTACGTCGTGAGACAGGGAGGTGGCGAATTCCCCAACAGCCGCGAGCGAATTGCGCCGTGTCAGCTCGTCGAGGGTCCCACGCAGACTATCAGTCATCAGATTGAAGGTATCGGCTAGCCGATACAACTCACTCGGTCCCGTTGCGTGCACACGTCGCTCAAGATTCCCTCTGGCAACAGAGTTGGCGGCCGCGTCCATCTCCATAAGCGGGCCGGCAAGGCGAGAGCTGAGGAAAAATGTGAAGAAGAGCGACAACAGCACGACGAGCATCAGTGCGATGAAGCCCACATTTCCCGCGTTTGTGAAGGGCTGCGTGTAGCTAGAAAGTGGTGAAGCCACGGCTATCTCCAGTGGCGGACCGGAGTGTCCGGTATCCAGTCGTCGCATTGCAACAAGCCACACATGTCCGTCAATCGTGATGCGTTCGCTCGCTGGAAATCCCATTGACGGGTCGAGCGCGACGAGAACGTCGTTGCCGCCAGTTGTGCCGCGAATGGCTACTCGTGAGCCATGCACAAGAGGCCGACCGGAATCAGCGGGGATTATTGCAGCGAGGCGGACGTTGGCGCTCGCTGTCCCCACACTGTCCCCATCGGGAGTCACTACCGGTTGCTCGATCTTCACCAGGCGCAGCGACAATGGCATGTTCAACCCGCCGCGTCGTACCACCCTGGAAGGGCTGTTCCAAATCGGCTCGCCGTTCTCGCCCAGAATGCTGATGTCGACGATGGATTCTTTCACATCGAGAGACAGCTCGTTCAGAAATTGTGAATCTGCCACGGTCATCCGTCCTCTTGCGAGCATCCCGGTCACAGATTCGTTTCCTGTGACCCAAAGCAGTTCGCCGTGCACGCGTCCCCATCTATCGTTTGTCATCTCCGCGAAGCGGTCCACCGATGCGACGAGATGTTCGCGGAGAAGCTTCTCTCCGGAGCGCACCGAGGTTCGCGCGAGCCAGATCCCAACGAGGGCAAGAGGCAGCACCGCCGCAAGGAGAACGATGAGCAGAATGTGACTGCGTATCGAATAGGGTCGCGCGAACATTTTTGACACTATTCGAGACCGTATTTCAGCAGAAGTCGATTCAGGCGCGGCCGCGAAATGCCCAGAATATCAGCCGCGCGCCCCTTCTGTCCATCAGTAGCGGCCAGTACGCGCACAATCTGATCACGTTCGACCTGCTCGAGTGACGAGAGCTGCTCCGCAACCCCATGGCTCGGCAATGCAATCGAGAGATGTTCAGGTCGAATGACATTTCCGCCCGTGATGACCACAGCACGCATGAGGCAGTTCTCCAACTCTCGCACGTTTCCAGGCCACTCGTGCGCAATCAAACGGTCGATTGCTTCCGTTGAAAGAATTGGTTCTGCTGTCGCCAGCGTTGTGGATGCCTTCCTCACCAGATGTTTTGCAAGCAACGGTATGTCAGCTACACGTTCTCTGAGCGGCGGTATAAAAACCTCCACGACGCGAAGTCTGTAATAGAGATCTTCGCGGAACTTGCGAGCGGCCACGAGGGACTCTAGGTCCTGGTGCGTTGCAGCCACCACACGCGCTTCTGTGCGCTCACTGCGCTCCGCACCAACCTGCTGGAACTCGCGCTCCTGAATTACGCGGAGCAACTTGCTCTGCAGATCCAGTGAGGTGTCACCAATCTCGTCGAGGAAAATCGTCCCGCTCCCCGCGAGGGCGAAACGCCCACGTCTGTTTTCATGCGCGCCGGAGAATGAACCGCGAACATGGCCGAACAGTTCTGTCTCCAGCAATCCGCTTGGCAACGCCGCGCAGTTCACGGGAACAAACGGTTCTGATGCCGCCGCTGAGTTGTTATGAACGGCACGCGCCACCAATTCTTTCCCGCTTCCACTCTCCCCGCGGATCAGGACAGTTGCGCGCGTGGCTGCCGCCTGACCGACCATTTTGTACAGGGCGATCATCCGAGGGTCGCGGCCCACGATGTCGCCGAGTTGCGCGGGAGGTTGCTCGCGTCCCTCGGCGTGTCGCCGATAATGCCGATCCTCGAACACTCTATTGAGTACATTGAGCAACTGATCGAGATCGATCGGCTTGACGAGGAATTCGACGGCTCCCCCTCGCATGGCAGCGACCACTGTCGGCATGTCATCGTACGCGGTCATCATGATCACATCAACGGAAGGCGCTCGCTCCCGCAAGAGTCCCAGGAGCGTCTGACCATCCATCTCCGGCATGCGGACGTCGCAGAGAACAACATCGGGATTTGCGTTTGTGAAACCTGCCAGGGCCTGGTGTCCGCCCTCCGCAACGGTAACGTTCGCGCCGGTCTCCACCAATGTGTCGGCGAGCGCACCACGCACTGTCGGATCATCATCGACGATCATGATTCTGCGGGACATTCTGCTATCGTAGAAGGAAATCGTTACTCCCGCTGTGTGCCGCGCTTGACGAGCGCGGAGATATCGAACTCGGTGATGGACGTCGTCGCGGCGGCTTCGGTCATGTAAACGAGAAAACGACCGTCGGGCGAAAGGGCCTGGTCGAACATGGGCAAGGTTCCGGTAGTACGGACCTTGGGCATGGTGAAGATGCGCTGCATGGCCTTGGTGGCTAATTCGGTTCGGTACACGCTGCTGGAATCTCCACCGGCGCTGTGGCCCACAAACAGCAGCTGGGTTGCACCATTCAGCAACACCGGCCGCGACGCGCCGGTGATGACAAATGGAAGGTCAATGATAACGCGACTGCTGCCATCGATTCGCAGGATATCAATAGTTCTCAGACCTGCATCAGTCGCTATCTGACCAGAGGCGTTGGCATTCGTCTCGCGTTTGAAGACCAGCCACTGTTTGTCGGAGGAAAGCACTGGGAGTGACGTTGTTCCAACAAACGGATCGAGAATCTTCCGGCCTTTGTCTGGGTCGTTCCTGTATATGAGCTCCCAGGGCCCCACGATTGTCTGGCGATTGATCAGATACGTCGTGTCGTTGAGAACGCGGAGACAATTGCACATCGAATGCACTTCGAGGTGCAAACGGTTTTCTCCGGTAAGGAGAGCGTCACGAACCTGAATCCTGCGATCAGCTGGCGCGTTGAGGCTATCCAGCACCAGCGTTACAAAGACCCCGCGAGAGTCACTTCTCCACACGGGGAAATTGATGGTCAGGCCGGGAGGGTGGAGCGCCACGTCTCGTCCGGTCGCCACTTCGACTGCGCTGATCACTGATTGAAAGCCTGTGCCACTTCTGTATGCAATCCAGCGAGAATCGGGCGACCAGACCTGAATGCCAGGGCGACGGCGCACGGGGATTTGTCGCAGGCCTGAGCCGTCCGCGTTCATCACGAGGATTTCACTGTCTGTAGCGGATCCGGCCGGCAAATAATGCAGGAACGAGATTTGTCGGCCGTCTGGCGACCAGGCTGGGTAATAGACATCGGTTGCTGGAATCGACAGCGTGCTCGTTTTTCCATTGGCGAGATTGACAAGTTGCGCGACGCGCCGCGGCGCTTGTCTGCTCAGCCTCAGCAACGAATTCGGACCGCTCCACTCCGTCGGCGCCGGATTGCTCGGAAGCGCGAGTTCGCCGATAAACTTTCCAGAAACGTCCGAGATCATCATGCGAAGACTGTCCGAGCGTACGGCGATGAGTTTTCCATCGGGCGACAGGCCCGGCCAGTTCCGAAAGAGACCGGAGCTTGTGCGCGACTGCACAACGACTGGTGCGGGTGCGCCAGTAGTACGCACTCGCATGGTTGCGTATGAGCCGGATGCCGTTGGGCGATAGGGACCAACTCCGTAGTAGATCCACGCGCCATCAGGACTCCACCTTATCGGCATTATTCCTACGCCCTCATGGCGGGCGAGGATCCTGTCGGCTCCCCCCGTCACCGGCACCACACTGAGACTGACTCCATTGGAGTTCACTCCACTGGAGTCAAACCTCGCGTACGCCAGCGATCGACCATCCGGAGAGAGCGAGGGTATTTCACCCTGCGCCAGTGTAACGCGACGCGCTTCACCCGCCGCGAGCCCGGAACGTGCATTGAGTGGCAACATCCAGATGTGCTGCTTGTTGCCATCCTCCGTATATCGCACAAAGGCCAGCGCGTTGCCGCTGCGTGAGACTGTGACCTCGAATACTTCCGCTTTGAGCACGACGGAAGACGTCTTGCGGTCCCGGTCGAACATCATGAGGCCACTCTTGCTGGTCGGGTAGTAGATCCGCTTGCCGTCAGCAGTTGCAACGGGGTCCCAGGCACCAGAGTCTGGAAGGGTGAGAATTACTCTTCCCGTTGGTCTGGATGATGGACTCTGCTGCAACGTGATAGCGGTTATCGCAGCAAAAACCAGCAGAGGAAATCTTGGCATCGCGGCCTCATGAAGGGGTTGTGCGCCAAACTCGTGCAAGGATTGCTCGCGTGAGTTCGGGAGCGGCACAACAAATCCGCAGTCTCGCTAAGCGCAGATCACGCAACATGATGCAACTTGGTTGCTCGCAGCGATAGAGCCGTGCGAGCGGTTGCGACGCGTAACACGCTATTCAATGGCCTTGGCATTCTGTTACGCGGAGAAATGCGTCGCTTACCAGGAGGCGAAGTTGTTGAAAAGGCATGACGGGGCCGACGATCTGTTCCGGAGCTCGCGAAATGGTTGGCGTCAGAAGAATTGCAATCCGTGTCTGACATTCATTGGATGACAGGTGCGCGCTTGCTGGGAATTGATCATGCGCCCATGTGTCATCTCCGAAAGGGCGGCCCGAGAAGTTTTCATTGCAGATACTGATTTCCTCTGTATCGGTTTGTGCAACTCGCTGCTCATTTCGTTACCGCGCCGACATCTCAGTAAACACCGGGCGATTCACTAAGACATTGCGGATTTTGCAGTTGGCGAAACTGACGAGTTTGGCGCGATAGTCGCTAATGGTTCGGGCAACATGCACCGACAACACCGGCCATCCGGTGTGTCCTTGCTCATTCGAGCTGCCCACGTCTCCCAGGAGAAGACGATGAATCGCTTTTCGCGCGCCGCACTGATTGCACTCGCGGCTACTATCGGTTGCAACCAGGACCCCGTAGCCCCGCGCCGCGCGGAGATAAAGGACACTCCCGATTTCGCGGTCATCACTGTTGGTGGCGGCCCGACCTATCTCTCGACGCTTGGCTTTGCAGAGGGCCTTCTCGAAGGCATCAACAACAACGGCGACGCCGTCGGCACGGTTCGATCACCTGGGAACAGTCGCGCAGCTTTCTATCCGGCGTCCGGCTCACCAATAATCCTGGCATCGCTGGGAGGCAACCAGTCGAACGCGGCGTTCGCCATTAACTCGGCCGGCGTCATCGTCGGCAGCTCAACGGAAGGCTCAGGAGTGGCGTGGCCAGTCTACTGGGGGGTCGGCGCGTCCGCACCCGTTCGTCTCCTCGGCGGACCAGGGCCACGCAATAACCTCCTCACCGCGGCCAGCGACATTAACGACGCTGGACTGATTGTTGGCTACATAGGCAGTGGGAGCGGTACAACTGACGTCGCCGCTTATTGGGATCTGAGTCGCACATTCAAGCAGCTCGCGTTGCCCGGCGGCGCGACTGGCGCGCAGGCACACGGCGTCAATGCGCTTGGCGATATCGTGGGGTACGCGACCTTTTCAAGCGTGCAGAACTTTCGGCCGGTGTTGTGGAGCGCGCAATCGGGATATGTCCCGCAGCTGTTGCAGCTCACACCCAACTTTTCCGGAGGACAAGCACTTGCAATTTCGGATGCCGGCGTCATCGTCGGCGCGGTGAACAATTCGGTGAGCGGGGGTGTAACGCTCAGTCCATCGGTTTGGCAGGACGCGGGATCGACGCCGAGAGTGATCGGAGGCCCAGCGCAATGGATTGCGCGCGATGTAAATGCGGACGGCACTGTAGTAGGCGGCAGCGCTTTAGCCTGGGTGTGGTCTCCTGAGAGTGGTCTGATCGCTCTCACATCGTCAGGCTCCGCAGCTGCAACCGAGATCAATGACAACGGTGTTGCGGTTGGTTATCACAAGCGAAGCACCGTATTTGAGCCAACACAGTGGCTTGTGAACGCAGCGCCGCCCGACCAGGACCGCGATGGTGTGACGGACGCTCAAGACAATTGTCCGTCGGAACCCAACGGGGACCAGGCAGACACCGATCAGGATGGACGTGGCGATGCTTGCGATCCATTCCCGAACGATCCGGAGAATGACGTTGATGGTGACCGCATATCCGGCGACGTTGACAACTGTCGGCTGCACGCGAACGCAGAGCAGCAAGACGGCGATGGCGACGGACTTGGTGATGCCTGCGATGCATTCCCGCGCGATCCGGAAAATGACGTTGATGGTGACGGCATATCTGGCGATGTCGACAACTGTCGGCTGCAGGCGAACGCAGGGCAGGAAGACGCCGATGGCGATAGACTTGGCGATGCCTGCGATCCATTCCCGAAGGATGCGGAGAATGACGTTGATGGTGACGGCGTACCTGGCAATGTCGACAACTGTCCGAGAGAAGCGAACCCCGTACAGGAAGACAGCGATAGCGATGGTATTGGCGATAAATGTGATCTGAATAACCCGCCCACGGTCGACGCGGGGCGCAGTTACACTGGCGTTGAGGGTGGGGTAATCACGTTCACGGGCACTGCCAGCGACCCTGACCGCGATGCGCTCACATATGCGTGGGACTTCAACGGCGATGGTGTTAAAGACGCGACCACTCTATCGGGACAGCACAGATTCCGCGAGAACGGATTTTTTATCGCTCGTCTAACGGTCAATGATGGCACACACCTCGTGGAGTCTCTCGCCAGCGTGACAGTCAGCAATATTGCTCCGGAGGTGACAGCGATCCGCCTGCCGGCAACTCCCATTGCTCTCGGCACTCCGGCTACAATAGGTGTGGATTTCACCGACCCCGGACTGGACGACACACATACTGCTGTCGTGGATTGGGAGGGTGCAACCACATCGCCGGCAATCGCAGCAGGTGCCCGCACATTCAACGCGACCCACACATTCACGCAACCCGGGGTTTACTCGGTGCGCGTGACGGTGACTGACGATGATGGTGACAGCGGTATCGGTACGAGCTCGCTGGAATTGTCGGCGTACATCGTTGTATTCGATCCAAGCGGAGGTTTCGTGACTGGAGGCGGCTCGATAATGTCGCCGGCCGGTGCGTGCCGCATGGTTGCCTGCAGTGAAACAATCACCGGCAAAGCGAGTTTCGGATTTGTCTCGCGCTACCATAAAGGTGCCAGCATACCATCAGGAAACACCGAGTTCCATTTCAAAGCAGGTAACCTGCGCTTCTCGAGCACCAGCTACGAGTGGCTCGTTGTCGCTGGGATGAAAGCCATGTACAGGGGCGAGGGCACTGTTAACGGTGCTGGAAGGTACGGTTTCATGATCACGGCTATCGATGGCAAGGACGACAACCGCCCGGACAAGTTCCGCATCAAGATCTGGGATCTCACTTCTGGCGGAGTGATTTACGACAACAAGATGGGATCGGCTGAGGACTCCGATGATGCGACGGAAATCGATGCTGGGAGCATCGTGATTCACAAGTCGTGAATCGTGAATCGGGAATGGTGAAGTGAGAAGCAACGGCGCTCCTCAACTTCACCGTTCGCCGGTTCAATCGTTTGATGTGATGCCAACCGGGCCGTTGATCGGCGCAAGACAACGCAACACTGTTTTCCCCACCATTTCGTTCACGCCGTTACGCCCTAATGTAGAATGATGCTCGTAGGCGTTCGCGGTGCCGGAGGTCTAACCTCAATGGGCAAGATCGCTTAACATCCAGCACGCGCAGGGCACGCGTCTTGTCTAATGGTCGGTCGTGAAACCGAACCACTTCAGACTTTCGACCATGAGGCACACCATGAGACGCGTTCGCATCCTTACCTTTGCCGCTGCATCACTCGGCGCTGCCGGACTCGTTGCGTTCCAGACGCAGCCCGCCATTACTCCTGTTCCGATCGGCACGATCAGCGGATTGAACGTGGAATATGTCACACCAGCATTGGGAACCACTCGTCTGTACATCACCGATGGGGACACCGGACTGTGGATGTACGACAGGGTGACCAAGCGCAGGACGCTGGTCAGCAGAGGCGAGGTTTGGGAACCGACAATTTCCCGCGCGGGCGATCGCGTCGCGTTCGGGCGACCCGGTGAACGCGGGAATACTGAACACATCTGGAGCATGCCCCTCGATCAGAGGACCGGCCTCGCCGCCGGCCCCGCCCGCCGCGTTAGTATGTCGCAAGGCGACGTTCCGTCGTTTTCACCGGACGGAAAGTTCATCGCATTTGGCCGCTACCATGATTCAACCCCCTCGTGGCAGGATGTTACCGTAGTTCCATCAAATGGAGGACAGGAGAGCATTCTCGCGCGCCTGAGCAGCTCAACCAGAGGCACCGCGTGGATGCCGGACGGAAAATCGATCGTTTTCATTGGCAGTGGTCCTCCTCCAGCCGCCCACCCTAACCAGCGCATCCATTCCGTGCAGCGCGTCTCGAGCGCTGGCGGCCAACCGGAACTCGTGACGCAAACGACTGGCCCCGGCCTGCTGTCACCCGATGGACGTCTGCTGCTCACGACTTCCGGCTTCGCGAATGAGGTCCACTATGTGATCTCGGATCCGACCGGGAAGAAACTGGGCGAGTTCTCCCTGCAAGCAGGAACAAATGTGGCAGCGTGGACGGGCCCAACCACCCTCCTCACCACAACGTCGTTGACGTCATCCATTATCACAATCGTTTCGGGAATAGACCGGCAGAAGCGCCGTCTGACGAATTCGAGCAACAACGCGATTGCGCCCACGTGGTCGCCGGACGGCCGCCGGTTGGCATATCTGCAGTGGAACGGGTCACGATTGGATCACATGATCATGAACGCCGACGGCACCGGAAAGAAAACCATTCCAGGGCATCGCGACTTTGTTGCTGTGCCACCGGGACGGGGCTTCGACTGGTCGCCTGACGGCACATCGATAGTGTACTCCGGCGACCCAGCTGCCTACTATGTCATTGACGCCACGACGGGCCGCGAGCGAAAGACCAACGCTCCAACCCGTCAAGGCTCAAATTGGTGGCCGGACTCGCGCAGCTTTCTCTACTCCAAGCTCGTTGACTCCACGACGGCAGGTTTCAGGAGGGAACTGCATCTGCTCAATCCTGACGGCAGGGATCGAATTCTTCGTGAGGTTACGTTCTCGAGCAATTGTCCGGCGTGTTACAATCTGATCGGTGACAGTGTGATTGTGTTCGGCCGGCACGAAGGGACATCTGTCGCGTCACTGCGAAACAGTTCGGCGCCGCGAAAACTGTTTCCCGGCGACACCACCAGTCGTTCGAACCCTACGGTGTCCCCCAATGGACAATGGCTTGTATTCAGGGTGATCGGCATGCCCGCGTTCGATGTCGTACGCGTCGACGGGTCCAGCCTGCATCGAATCAAATTGCCCGTCAACCTGCTGCAGGGGGGGGGGGGGGGGGGGGGGGGGGGGGGGGACCAGGTCCTCGTTACCCCGGATTCTCGTGAACTATTGTTTATCGGACGTGATGTCGCTTCAAATCGGGAGATTGGTGTGTACCGCGTGCCATTGGCGGGCGGTGACGCGAGGAAGGTTCTGACGCTGGACGACGCGGCATCCGCCACCTTGCGCGATTTCTCGATCTCTCCAGACGGCAACACAGTCGCATACGTAACCGCGGGCCAACCGAGCACCAGTCTGGGCGAAATCAATATCGCGCCTTACTTGCCCCGCGCGCCGCGGTGAGATCCGCACCTTAGCCGAATGGCCCACCGCGTTCTCGTAGTAGATGATGATCCCACCGTCCGCGCTTCGCTTGCCGAGGCGCTGGGCGGCGAGGGCTTGGAGGTCACGGTCGCCGAGAATGGCGTGCGCGCGCTGGCCGTGCTTGGCAAGGCGGATCCGGAGATCGTGCTCTGCGATGTGCGGATGCCCGAGATGGATGGGCTCACGTTATTGCGCGAACTTCGCACTCGCTCGCCGGATATCGATGTGATATTGATGACCGCGTTCGACGACATGGATACCGTCGTTACCGCAATGCGCGAAGGCGCGGTTGAGTTTCTCATCAAGCCCGTTGGATTCCAGCAAGTGGTCTCGGTCACCGAACGCGTGTTCGACGACCGCAAGCTTCGGCAGCGCGCGCAGCGCAGCGACGCGCCGTCGCCCGTGCGTCTTGGCGATCTGGTTGGTCGCGATCCCAGCATGATTGCACTGTATAAAGTTGTCGGCCAGGCAGCGGCAACACGCGCCACTGTGTTGATTCGGGGCGAAAGCGGCACGGGGAAAGAACTCGTGGCTCGCGCCATCCATTCACATTCCCAGGCAGCCGCTGAACCATTCGTGGCCGTGAATTGCGCGGCGCTGCCACACGCACTGCTTGAATCAGAACTGTTCGGTCATGTCAAAGGTGCATTCACAGGAGCGCACGAATCGCGTCGCGGGCGCTTCGCACTTGCGGGGCGTGGCACAATCTTTCTCGACGAGATTGGCGACACATCGCCTGAATTCCAGAGCAAGTTGTTGCGCGTAATTCAGGATCGTGAATACCAGGCGGTAGGTGCGGAACGGCTCGAGCGAACCGAGGCGAGAGTCATCGCGGCAACGCACCAGAATCTCGAAGCAATGGTGGCGCAGCATCGTTTTCGCGAGGACCTGTACTACCGGCTCCGCGTTGTCGACATCGTGATTCCTCCGCTGCGCGATCGCTCCGATGACATTCCGCTGCTCGCGGAACATATGGTTCGGCGGGCGGCCGCCGCACTCGACGCAAGAACCGCGGTATTGTCGGAGGATGCGCTCGACCGCCTTCGCGCTCACACATGGCCAGGCAACGTGAGGGAGCTGGAAAACTGTCTCATGCGCGCTGTCGTGGCGGCATCAGGGACTGTAATCCGTCCCGAGCATCTCTCCATCGCGTCGCCGTCGTCGAAGAACTCGGCCGAGCTTCTCTCGCTGGAGAAACTGGAACGCGACCAGATCCTGCGCGTGCTGGCTGCGACGCAGGGACACAAAGGCAAGACCGCGGACATACTCGGTGTCTCCCGGCCGCGACTCAATCGCCTGTTGCTCAAACATGGGATCGGGTGAGATGATGCGCGATCGCTTCCGGGTTGCGACGCTGCGCGGGCAATTCCTTCTTATCGTCATTGCCGGTGCGGTAATTCCGCTCAGCCTCGTGGCATTGTGGCTGACTTCGAGCAGCGTGCACTCTGGTGAAGCGCTGCTGTACGAGCATCTAGGTCAATCGGGTGAGCAGTTTGCCGCCGCGATCAACAAGCGCTGGGAGTATCGCCAGAGCGACCTGCTGTTTCTCGCGGACAACGCTGTAACGACCAGCGCGGTTGCGCGCGGTGTTGTAAGCGCCGAGGATGAGGAGTTTCTCGGCCGGAAAATGTCCCAGATCGAAGAGACAATTCCGCTCGTGGAGATTTCCGACCTTGCAGGGCGCGTTCTCTGGCGCCGCAGCGCGGAGCCGCAGCTGCCGTCCGACCGCAGGCCGGCGCCCACTGCGCTGAGTGGGGTCCCACTCTCGACCTTTTCCGTATCGTATCCGATTCCGCTGGACTCGCTACAGCCGCGTATCGGTGTGCTTCGTGCGACAATTGCGGTCGCGGGAATGATTCCGCCCGATTCAGCACGACCGATCGTACTCGGGGCGCGTCTGGGAGTGAGGCATTCGGCCACCAGCCGGATCCTTCTGCCGCTGCATCGCGACGCGCCATTCACCGAGGTTTCGCGGCTGCGCATCGGCTCGGAGACGTGGCTCACGAAGTCACTCAAGGTTGCCGGGCCAGGACTCGACATTGTGCTCGCCGCTCCCCTGGAACCATATGTGGGTCCCTTTCGTGATGCTGGACGTGTAGGAATGGTCCTGCTGATTATTGTCGGCTGCACTGCGCTCGCTTTGACAGTTGTACTGACCACCCGTGTAGTTCGGCCGCTGCGTGATCTCGCGGATGCCGCTGATGCCGTGAGTCGGGGAGAACTCGACCGTCAGGTGGAGACCGGCGGTCCCATCGAGGTGCGCAGGGTGAGCGGTGCTTTCAATGTGATGATCGGGAATCTGCGATCAACACTTGATGCGCTTTCCCAGCGCAATGCCATGGCCGCTGTTGGCGAATTCGCCGCAGCGCTGTCGCACGACGTGCGCAACGCGCTCACGTCAATCAAGGTTGATGTTGAGCGAACGGCCCATCGCCCCATGGATGAGGCGCGCGGCAGTGCTGTGCTGCAGCGCGTGCTCAACAACGTCGCTCGTCTCGATTCACTCGTCTCGGGTGCTCTGCGCCTGGCGCGCGGCAAGCAGATGGCACTCGTCGACGTCGATGTGCGGCGGCCAGTTCGCGCCGCAGCTGAAATTGTTGCGGGCGCATTTGCCGCGGTGCCGGCGACGCTCTCCATCGAAACACCCAATGAGCCAGTCCTGGCGAGCGGTGACGCAGCTGCCCTCGAGCAGCTTCTGGCCAATGTGTTGTTCAACTCCGCGCAAGCGGTCCGCCCAGGTGGTGCCGCGCGAATAAGTGTTCTGCGCGACAACGGCGCGGTCATGATTGAGATTGCGGACGACGGAATCGGAATGGACGAAGAGCAGATCGCCCGAATCCAGCAGCCGTTCTATTCAACGAAGTCGAACGGCACAGGCCTCGGACTTCCAATCGCGCGCCAGATCGCGGCAGCGCACGGTGGTGAGCTTGTGGTGACGAGCCAGCAGGGTGCGGGGACAAAAGTGCTGCTGCGATTGCCGTTGTCGCCTCAGCAAAGTGCCGCGAGGTAACCGCGTCATCCAGTGGCAGCCTCACTTCAACCGTCGTTCCACTGCCCGCGGTCTTCACGCAATCGTTGGAGCCGGGGGGTCGAAGTCGCTAGTGCTACGCATGAAGTGCTGCGCAGTCCCCTTACTAGCGGCCTCAGGCGGTCGTAGCTTTTTTCGCTGCGCACCACTCACACCCCGATGCCTGATCTTCGAACACGCTGGCAGAGCAATACGTCATGCCCTACGTGCGAGGTGAATCACTTCGCAGTCGTCTGAGGCACGAGGGAAACCTGTCGGTCGCGATGAGTGTTCGCGTCTTGCGCAGCGTGCTCGATGCCCTGGTCTACGCGCACGCCAACAGGCGCCTGGAATCAGGCTGAGAGGAGGCGGGGGTGGGGGCTGAGGCGCTCTTAACGACGGGTTCCGCGGTGTGCCATCGCGCTTGCAATTGTAGTGAGAGGCAGAACGAGTTTTAATGGATCATCAAGCAGCGAAACCGCGCCGAAACGCTGATACCATTCTGCGGCTCTTGTATCCTTCGCGTCAATAGCGAGCGCCACTCCTCCTACCTCGGCAGCGACCGCGAGAGCGCGCGCGCCTGCCGAGAGGAGCAGATCTCCGCCCAGACCACGGCGCTGCACATCAACGCTGACAGCCAAGCGGGCGAGTCGAAAGACTGGAACCTCGTAGCGACCGAGTTTCTTCGTGAGCTTGTATGGTATGCGAGCAAACTCGATTGCGCCTGGGCTGATGGAATAGTAGCCCAGGACCCGGCCCGGCTGATCGGGTAGTACGGCGACGAACGTTTTCGCGCCTCCCGATTCGTGATTCTGGCGCGCGTATTTATCGAGATACGCATTGAGCGCAGGAGTGCCGCAGTCGAAAGCGGCACGGTCGTGATGCTTGCCTACGGGTTCCTCGCGCCAGAGAAGTGGCGCGCTCACACGCGCGCGCGGCGGCGGCGCGCCGCGGCGCGGAGAGCTGCTGTGGGTTTGGGCGGCTTCTCCAGCAATGCGAGCACTCTCGTCGTGTCGCGCTCGGAGAGCTGTATGCGCTCGGCGTTGTCTACAACGTGACGAGCAGCTGGAAGGATCTTGCGCATAATAAAGCTGGTGACGTCGAGGCGCTCATAAGCGGCGGCGGCCGCGAGCAGCCTCTTTTCTTCCTTCGTTGTGCGCAGTTCGATGCGATCGTCGCGGGCTGCCGCGCTGCTTGCCATTGGAGACTCCCTCGGGGTATGATGCCTAACATAGCGCACGGACGGCGTACGTACAAGGCTCGCGAGAACCGGTGTTACTAGCAACCGGCGCGAGTTGGGAGAAAGCTTCCAGGTCTGCGCGCCTATCCATTGGTGCCGAAGAGCGCGATAATCGGGGTGTGAGTTTTCTGCTTGCACCATTCCGGCGCACCCGTGCGGATCGTTCCGGCACAACTGATGGCGATCGTGGCGCCGCTCGTTGCACACAAGTGCCTCACCAGCTTGCGCTTCCGGTTTTCAGCCGGCCCGGCATGAGCCTTGGTGTAGTGTCCTGGCAAATTCATCTACGCCAGGAGTTTCCATGAGAAAATTCATCGGCCTGATCGCCGTTGCTGTGGCCGGCCTCGCACTCGCACCACAACAGCAACAGCCGCAGGTTCGCACAGTTGGGCGCGTGGACCTCGGCGTAAACAACGCAGCACTCTCGCCTAACGGGCGCTTCCTCGCCATTTCGAGCGCTGACAGTTTGCGGGTGATGGATGTGACCACTGGCCGCCACTGGCCGGTACTCCGCCGCATTTCCAACAGGAACGTCGAATTTGGTGATATCGACTGGTCACCCAAGGGAGATATGCTTGCCTTCAGCCGCGGCGACGACGCTAAGACACCGATGATTTGGACGCTGCCCATGGACCAGAACACCGGCAGGCCAAATGGCGAACCGATGCGAGTGAGCACCAGTGCCGGAGACATGTTGACGGTCTCGCCGGACGGGCAATCGATTGTCTTCGTGGCTGCCGGCGAACCCCCGGAACCTGATCGCCGACCTCTAGTGCAGGTGCCCGCGCGCGGTGGGCGCGAGCGTGTGCTGATAGACAGGATAGGCGGCAGGAGCTTCGTCTGGTCGGACGATGGAAAGTGGATCTATCACGCGTTTGGAGGCGTTGCACTGCTTGCAACTGACAGGTGGTTCTTCGAGCCCTCCTCAACATCGCAGATCAACGCATCGGTTGCGCGCGTCCCGATTGCGGGTGGCCTTCAGCAAATCGTTTCCGCAACGCTCATCGGTAATCTCATCAAACCTGGACCCATGATCGTGGTGAAAGAAGCCGATCGCATGTTTCGGCTCGTGGACCTCGCCAGCGGTGGGACGAAAGCGCTTTTCCGCGCACCACAGTCGGGGCCCATCGATGTGACCGCGGCCAATGCAGATGCCAGCCGCTTCTACGCAATTGCGACGAACTCGCCGCAGCGTCTGGTGGCAGTTTCACTCGCGGACGGCAGTTCGCGCCTCCTGGACATGAGCGAGGAGCCGCACAGCGTCGCAACATCCCAGTCCGGCAATCGCATCGCTTATCTGACGGTTGTCGACGGTAAGCGGGTTTTTGTTGCCGCCAACCAGGACGGGAGCGGACGTCGGGAATATCGTACCCTTCTCGAGCCGGAACGAATCGGCCAAGGGGGCCGCGCCAGAAGAAACTTCGTGCAATTGTCGCCCGACGGGCGCCATCTCGTGTTCGTGCCCGTTGCTTCTGATCTCGGTTTCTCGCAGCTTGTGCTGCTGGATTTGCAAAACGGCCGCGAGCGCGTGGTGGCCACAGCGGGCCACTTCTACGAGGTGCGGTGGCGCTCCGATGGTGTGCTGCAGTACGTCGTGCGCGACGATCCTCATTCGACGTGGCGCCGGTCGATCCGCGAAGTTACGGTCGACGGGACCGGTCGGCTGCTGCGACTCCGCGCCGACACAAATGTCCGACCCGAGAGGGGAGAAACCCCGGTGGGCGCTTTGGCGCTGGATGACACACTGGTCGCGCTCGGACTCCGCGATGGCGTCTATCTGACAGCGTTGCCGCGCATGGCAGCCAATCATGATTCAACGTTGCTGGAAGGACAGATCATCTTCCGCGGGCCGCACGGTGACGCCGTCTTCTCGCCGGACCATCGTTTCCTTGCGGTGAAGACAGCAACCCGCATGGCGACGGCGTACGCGGCGGACGCAAGGGGATTAGCGACGGAGATATCCGAGGCTGATGCCATCGCGATCGTGGATCTTCAAACGGGTCAGACCCGAACAATTCCCCTCGAATTTCGGATGCAAGGATACGCCGGTGAGGGGGCGGGCCGCATGTGGTGGCATCCGGACGGCCGGCATCTCATTGCAGCGATGCACAGGCAGGGCGAGTTGCAGAACGACGTGTACCTCGTTCCCGTCAATGGAGATCCCCCACGGATGATTGTGCGCGGCAGCTCGGCGCGCGAGATGCGCGTTTGGCCCACGGCAGATGGCAGGAGCGTGCTGCTTTCGATTCCCGACCCGACGACCACTGACATTATCGAGTTCACATTGCCTGGTGCAAAGCCAATCGGGCTGACTCCGCGCACGAAGTAGAATGACACAACGGCTGCTGCTGGTTGACGATGATCCCCGCGTTCGCACCACGATCGGCGACGCCCTGGCGGAAGCCGGCTTTGCGGTGCGACGTGCCAGCAGTGGCCCTGAAGCATTGAAGCTGATCGACGGCGAATGTCCGGACATCGTGTTGAGCGATGTCCGGATGCCGTCGATGGATGGACTGGAGTTGCTTAAGCTGCTGCGCGAACGGGTGCGCGAGACCGATGTTGTGTTGATGACAGCGTTTGACGATATGCCCACCGTGGTGACTGCGATGCGCGAGGGCGCTGCCGAGTTTCTTGTCAAGCCCGTCGATCTCGACAACCTGCTGGCGGTATTGCGTCGCCTCTTCGAAGATCGCGCCGCGCGTCGTCGCGCCAAGCCCGGAAGTAGCGACGCTATCACCATGGATGGACTGGTGGGCCGCGCTCCGGGAATGATCCTCGTGTACAAGCGCATCGGCCAGGCAGCGCGCAACCGCGCGACTGTTCTGATTCGCGGCGAAAGCGGTACGGGCAAGGAGATCATCGCGCGTGCGATTCACGACAACTCCGATCAGGCGAGCGAGCCGTTTGTTGCTGTGAATTGCGCCGCACTGCCGCAGACGCTGCTCGAGTCGGAACTGTTTGGTCATGTGAGGGGATCCTTCACCGGCGCGGTCGGCGACAGGCGCGGTCGTTTTGCGCAGGCGGGCAAGGGGACGATATTCCTCGACGAAATCGGCGACACAACGCCGGAGTTTCAGACGAAACTGCTGCGTGTGCTGCAGGCGCGTGAATACACGCCTGTTGGAGCCGACAAGGTTCAGCGCACCGAAGCACGCGTAATCGCTGCCACACACCGCAAGCTTGAAGAGTTGCTCGCCAGTGGAGGCTTTCGCGAAGACTTGTACTATCGCCTCCGTGTTTTCGAGCTCAGCGTGCCGCCATTGCGAGAACGGATGAGCGACATGCCAATTCTCGCCGAACATCTGGTGCAGCGCGCCGCTGTTCATGCGGGAGTCGAAGCGCCTACGCTTTCTGATGCGGCATTGCGGCGGTTGCACGAACATTCCTGGCCGGGCAACGTTCGCGAGCTGGAGAACTCCCTGACGCGCGCGGTTCTTTTGGCCTCAGGAAGTGTCATCCGGCCCGAGCACATTGCAATCAGTGCCGCGCCGGACCAGGCAGTCGGTCCCCTCGCACCACTCTCTCAGATTGAGCGCGAGCACGTCACTCGCGTTCTTGCCGCTACCGGTGGTAACAAGTCCCGCGCCGCGGCAATGCTGCGGGTGTCTCGCGCCCGGTTGAATCGTCTGCTGCAACGGTTCGGGTTGGATTAGGTGGCGAGGAGCGCGGTTTCGTTCCGCACGCTGGTTCTCGCGCTTGTCCTGGGATGCGCGGTGCTGCCGCTCAGCGCTGTCGGTGTGTGGCTGGCGCAGTCCGCGGTTCGTTCAGGCGAGACGTTACTCAATACTGAGCTGAAGCTGATGCTCGACCGGATTACGGAGGGAATGTCGAAGCGCTGGGAGACTCGTCGCGGCATCCTGCTACTCCTCGCGCGAAATGTGGAAGTGGGGAACGCGCTCGCGCACGATGCGAGCCCGGTTCGCGATGACTCCGTTGCGGCTTACCTCGCCGAGGTGTACTCGCCGGTACGACAGCACTTTCCGCTGGTCGTAATCAGGGACGAGCAGGGAAGAGTGCGCTGGCGGATGGAGGACACTGGACGTGTCGTCCGCACCGCCGATTCCGATCGGGGTGTGGCCTTCGATGCCGATCCTCCGCTGGTAGTTCGCGAAACAATCGTCGAAGGTGGTAAACGCGTGGGAGAGATGGAGGCACACGTCCGCTTCGTGACTCTCGTGCCGATCGTAGATGCCGCTCGCCAGGTCGCTGGATTCACCATTTCGATCATTGCCCACGACGGAGCCCTTCTCTATTCAGCGAGTGACGCTGACGAACCCGGCGAAGCGCACATGTTGAGCCTCCGTACTGAATCGGATCGGCCACCAGTTACGATCGCAGTCTCGGCTCCTCTTGCGCCTTACGTGCAACCATTTCTCCAGAACTCTCGCACGGGGACGATAGCGCTGGTTGTTGTAGCTCTGGTTTCTCTGGTATTGACAACCATCCTCGCCCGCAGGCTTACACGCCCGTTGTCCGCGCTTGCCGGCGCGGCAGATTCGGTCGCGCGAGGAGGGCTCGATCAGCGCGTCGATCTTCACGGCCCCGACGAAGTGCGTCGTGTAGCAGCTGCGTTCAACGGCATGACCGAAAATCTGCGGGCGACACTCGACAGCATGGCACGACAGCGCTCGCTCGCTGCGGTAGGAGAATTTGCCGCGTCTCTCGCGCACGAAGTGCGCAATGCCCTCACCGCCGTGCGTATGGATGTACAACGCGCCCGAAAAAAGACGGAAGACAGTAACGTCGCTGAACTTCTGGAGCGAACATTAAGCCACGTGCAGCACTTGGACCACGTGGTCACTGGTGCGCTGCATGTCGCCCGAAGCGGACGCGCACCATCCAGTGTCACGGATCTCTCCAATGTGCTTTCAGCTGCCGAAAGCTCCGTGGCGAACGATTTGGCGCGCGCGCAGGTGGTGTTGCTTCGCCCTGATCATAACAGGAACTGCAGTGTGGAGGGCGACGCTGCCGCGCTACAGCAGCTCTTCACCAATCTGATATTGAATGCCGCAGAAGCGAGTAAGCCAGGCTCCATCATAGAGATCAGCACCAGCGTTGCGAACGAGAATGTGATAGTGGAAGTAAAGGATCACGGGAGTGGAATCGCTTCTGATCATCTGGAAAAGGTCTGGGAGCCGCTGTTCACCACCAAGCCAAGCGGTACAGGACTGGGACTGTCGATCGCGCGCCAGATCGCGACCGTGCACGGAGGTGAGCTCGATGTGGCGAGCGAAGAAGGACAGGGGACGACCGTTCGACTTCGGTTGCCCGCGCGCCAAGCACCCGCCTCGCCTTCACCGCTGAATCCGGCAACAACTTCCTCCCCCGTTGAATCGTAACAATATCCTGCCTCGGTACTCCCCTCTCGACATCTCGGTTTTTGTAACGCAACATTACGAGCGATTTCGAAGGTTCGTTACGTGTTTCGAAGTGCGGCTGCCCAGCGGGAATGCTCGCAACGCAATGCTGGAACGGCGAGTACGCTAAACGACGTGATGCGGCACGAGACTTGGTATCGAGACTGGTATCTCGTTACCCGAGGTTCCAATGAAATACCCCGTGATTGTGATAGCAGGACTGCTCCTTGCCGCGCCAGTGCTGGCTCCTTCGCCGGCGATAGACTCTGTGCAGCAGCAGCCCGCGCCTGTGCCAATCTCCAATGTCCTGCCGGCCGGGGCAAAACCGACCGAGGTTGTGGTCACACGCGACGGTGAGCGCACTTACTACATCGGATCATCTGAGGACGGCGAAGGGATCTGGCTCTACGATCGCACACGGAAGACAAAGACTCGCGTCACCAATGCGAGAGGGACCTGGCATCTGAATGTTGCGCCGACGAGAGATGCGCTTGCCTACGTCAAGGTTGGTGAAAGAGGTAATCCCGACGAGCATGTATGGGTGCTGCCGCTCGATCCGAGTACAGGATTGGCGTCGGGCCCGGACCGGCTCGCTTCGACGATTATGGGCGACGCGCCTTCAATCTCCAATGACGGCAAGTGGCTTGCATTCGCTCGAGACGATTCGACGGGAGGGCAGAGTCTCATGGTCGTGCCAATTACAGGCGGGCCTGAGCGGACGCTTGGCGCTACCTTGGATCGGGGTGTCTATGAAATAAGATGGACGCCGGACGACAAGAATCTGTATTTCGGCACGTCTGGAACGATCCGCAGGATTGCATTCAATGGCGGCGCCGTTCGCACCGTGGTGCCGACTGCGAGCATGCGGTACGGCTTGTCTCCGAGCGGCCAGTTCCTTGTACACGTTGACACCGGAAGTTCAGCACGGCTGGTGGTCTCCGACACGGGGGGACGGCGGTTGCGGAGCTTTGTGCTGCCACCGAATCTCGCATTTGCGGGATGGCTCAACGAACCTGCCCTGCTTCTGAAATCCGGGCCTCCCAAAGTCCGCCGCCTGCACAGTTACTCGATTGCCGATGGTCGGTCACGAATTCTCGTTGACAGCATGAGTGGCAACAGGGGAGCGCCTGTGTGGTCACCCGACGGGCGCAACTTTGCCGTCGTGCACTGCGACGGCACTGAATGCGAGCTAAGAATGATGAGGGCTGATGGTTCGTCACGGAGCGTTGTGCCGATGCCGGCGAGCCCATGGAACGTCAACTATCAGCTCAACACCTGGTGGTCACCCGATCAGAAATGGATCGCTTACGTCGCACGGCCAGAAGTTGGCGTGCCGGTACCTGGCTTTCGTCCACTTCCTGTCTACGCGCTGGAGGTGTCCACACGTCGGTGGCAGCGCCTCGGCGAAATCAAACACATCCCGGGCCACGATCCTTTATTGTGGACTGCCGACTCACGCGGTGTGATAGTATCTGAACCGACTGACTCCGTAAACGGTAGGCCGCAAATCCGGATTCGCGTGCTTGGTGTTCAGGGCGCGAGCCGGGTTCTCGGCCGAATCACCCTGGCAGCAGGTGATGGCTACATCTTTGCCTTCGACAGCGCAACAGCGGTCATGCGCGGCCAGAACAAGGTATTGCTGGCTCCATTCGCGGGTGGCAAGTCAGCGACAACGCTGCAAGCGGGATGGGTCGGCCGCATGTCCGACCCGACATTTACTCGGTATCCCGATGGCACGAGCCAAACACGCTGGCTTGCGTTCCGGCAGGGCGCGGACGGCGAGGGGTTATTGAATACGATCAGAGTCCTGCGAGCCGACGGCACGGGTACCAGCACAGTGTCACTTCCATTCTTCGCGGCCGGTGGTGCACGAAATCCTCAGTTTCTTCCGGGTGCTCGTCAGCTGATTGTTACCGAGCATGTCAGCGATCGACTTGTCGGTGATCCGGGGGTATACCTGGTTACCCTCGCCACATCCTCTGTACGGAAGCTGTTCACGGTACCCAGAGACGGAAGCTTCCAGCCGGAGGTCGCTATCTCGCCGGATGGGCGAACCCTTCTCTACACGACGATGGATCTTGTGAGTCGGACACACTACACGATCGACCTCTCCATGATTATTGGCAGCGGCGACCGAAGATAGATGACTCGCAGCGTGCTCATCGTCGACGACGATCCACTCATCCGCCGCGCACTCTCCGAGGCACTGGCGGAGAGCGGCATTGAGGTGGCCGTGGCTGAAGACGGTGCGCACGCGTTGTCGCTCTTCGAGCGTGGAGCTCCCGACGTTGTGCTTTCGGACGTCCGAATGCCCAACGTGGATGGTCTCGCGCTCCTGGAACTCGTCCGGGAGCGAGCACCGTCGACCGACGTTGTTCTGATGACAGCCTTCGACGATATGCCAACCGTAGTATCTGCGATGCGAGGTGGCGCGGTCGATTTCCTGGTGAAGCCGGTCGATCTTCACGAGTTACGCGCGCTCGTGGGGCGCATCTTTGATGACCGTCGCTCGCGACGTCATGCGTTGACAAATAACTTGGCTCCGCTGCCGAAGATTGACGAGCTGATTGGCAGGGATTCGCACATGATCGCGCTGTACAAGCTGGTCGGACAAGCGGCGGCAACCAGTACTACGGTTCTCATTCGCGGCGAAAGTGGCACGGGGAAGGAACTTGTGGCGCGGGCGATACACACAAATTCACGAAACTCGAGTGCACCGTTCGTACCGGTGAATTGTGCGGCCCTCCCCAGCACATTGCTCGAGTCCGAGTTGTTCGGCCACACGCGTGGTGCATTCACTGGCGCTCATGAGGCCCGCCGCGGTCGTTTCTCGCTGGCGGGACACGGGACGATCTTCCTCGACGAAATTGGTGACACATCGCTCGACTTCCAGAGTAAACTGCTCCGCGTAGTTCAGAATCGTGAGTTCCAGCCTGTGGGAGCTGAACGAACGGAACGCACCGAGGCTCGCGTCATCGCCGCAACGCACCAGGATCTCGAGACGATGGTTTCACAGCGTCGCTTTCGCGAAGATCTCTATTATCGTCTGCGCGTTGTCGAGATTCGCATTCCACCTCTCCGCGAGCGGCGAGCGGACATTCCGCTCCTTGCGCAACACATGGTGCGACGTGCTGGCATGGCTCTTGGAATAGCAGAGCCGGTGGTGTCACGCGATGCTCTCGATCGTCTCATTCAGCACGACTGGCCAGGTAATGTGCGGGAACTGGAGAACTGCGTGATGCGAGCCGTTGTGATTGCATCGGGAGGTGTGATCCGACCCGAACATGTCTCAACAGCTTCTCCGCGCAGCAAGGGGGGCGCAGGACTCACCTCGCTCGATCAGATCGAGCGCGAACATGTGGTGCGCGTGATGCAGGCGACCGAAGGCCAAAAAGGCCGCGCCGCAGAGATACTTGGCGTTTCGCGCCCGCGACTGAATCGCTTGCTCGAAAAGTATGGCCTTGAAGGCCCGGATCGCTGATGCCGGTGCGCACACGGTCGATACGCTGGCACATCATGTTGATGGTTTTCGGCGGTGCCATCCTTCCAATGGCGTTCATAGCGATCTGGCTCACACGAACCGCTATGGGCTCCGGCAAAGCCTTGTTGCGCGAAGAACTCGAGCTGTCCACCGCTTCGATTTCCAACACGATTCGGGGCCGCTGGCTCTTTCGTCGCGGACAACTCGCTCTGCTTGCCAGCAACACTGTTGCCATCAAGGCTTTGTCGAAGGAACAACTGACGGATACGGACTCGCAGTACCTGGCACAGCAACATGAACGGCTGGCGCAAGTGATTCCGGTATTCGCCTATCGTGACATGGCCGGAAACGCTGTGTGGAGTTCAGGCGAACCAAGTACTGAGTCAGAGGCGGCGGAACAGTCAGCGGATGGGCGTGCGGCGCGTGCGGCCTTGCCTCCATCCTTCCACGTCCGATTGCCCGTAAACTCTGCAGACGGTGCAATCCTGGGTCACCTTGATGCCAGCGTGTCTCTTTATGAGCTGGTTCCAGCTGACTCCACGCGCCTCCCGGTTCCGGGAGCCATCGTGGCTTTCCGTGATCGCGCGGCATCAGGACTGATCCTGCCGGTCACGCCGCGAGCGGCCATAAGCGACACGGGCGAGGTAATGATCCTAGGATCGCCGTGGCTTGCCGTTCGTTCGCAGCTTGACGACCCAGCACTTGAGATCATCGTCGCTGCGCCAGCGGCGCGTTACGTCGACCCGTTCTTGCGGGCAGGTCGCTCAGGACTCTTCGCCCTCGGCATTGTCGCAGTGCTCGCGCTGTTGCTCACCGCGTACCTGACCACAATCATTACCGCGCCACTTCAGAGACTTGCCGCGGCGTCCACCGCTGTGGCGGAGGGAGACATTCAGGAAACAGTCACTGAAGCGGGTCCCACTGAAATTCGAACGCTGGCGCGCTCATTCAATACAATGACCGCCAGCCTGCGTCGTACGCTGGATGAGCTCTCGCAACGTTCGGCCCTGGCCGCCGTGGGTGAATTCGCAGCCTCGCTGGCGCACGAGGTGCGGAACGGTCTTACATCCGTGAAGGTCGACCTTCAGCGCGCCGAGGAAAAGCAGGAACCGGGCAGCGCCGGTCAGGACCTGGTGTCGCGGTCACTCGCCACAGTGACTCAGCTCAACTCGACTGTCAGTGGCGCGCTTCAGGTGGCGCGGAGTGGAACGATGGCTGCTCGCCCAGTGGACTTACGCGCTGTGCTGGCGAACGCGGAACAGCGAACAACTTTCGCATTTACCGCGAGTGGTGCCACCCTTGAACTCATCGGGAGCCCGACGCCACTAGTCGTAGCGGGTGACTCGGACGCGCTGGAGCAGATGTTTGTCAACCTGCTCCTCAATGCTGGCCAGGCTCTCGCCGATGGTGGAAAGGCACAAGTGAGTGCGCTAAGAAGTAATGGTCAGGTCGTCGTCTCAATTACGGACACGGGTAGAGGCATTGCGCGCGAGGAGATGACGCATGTCCTCGAACCTTTCTACACCACTCGCATCGGCGGCACGGGACTCGGGCTTCCAATAGCCAGACAGATCGCCAGGGCGCACGGCGGCGATTTGGAAATGAGTAGCGAACTGGGAGCTGGCACTACAGTGCGGATTGTGCTTCCGGTTTCTCACGACGCGGGTTGATGCGGAGTGACGTTCCCTCGCAGAGTGCGCATGGTGTTACGGAGTTGTGGCGATCTCTGGACGGCGCAACACACTCCGGGGCCCAGGCAGGATCACCTTGACCGTTGTCCCGCCGCCGAGCACGCTCTGCACATCCATACGCCCCTGATGCGCTTCCACGATTCGGCGCGCGATCTTGAGACCGAGTCCAGTCCCGTCACGCTTCGTGCTGCGAAATGGCAGCCGCAGATTGTTGAGTTGCTGTTCACTCATTCCCGCACCTTCATCGGCGACTGTCACGACGATACTCTCATGCTCGCGCTCAACCCGAACGCGCGCGACGCCATTTGGTTGGAGTGCGTGCGCCGCATTGATGAGCAGATTGATGAAGACCTGCTCCAGCGCTTCGGCATCCCCCACCAGCTCAATGGCCTGGCCTGGGAGTCGCTCGACAACCAGGCTCGTCCCACGCGCAGTGAACTCAGGTTGCGCGACAAGTTCCGCGGCCTGCAGCACGTGCGCGATATTCACCGCGGCGATACTCGGCCGGCCTCCACGCGCGACACGTAGCGCGCCTGTTACCGCGCGATCGAGCCGCCCAATCTGGCGCAACAGCCTGGGAACAATCCCTCGCACCGCGGCAGCATCGCCCGCGAGTTCTTCAACGCGCTGAAGGTCCAGACGGATTGATGTCAGTGGGTTCCGGATCTCATGCGACAATTCCGTGGCGAACTCTCCCACCGCCGCAAGCGCCTCCTTCTGGGAGAGTTGTCGCATCGTGTTACTCAGACTCGCAGTCATGGCGTTAAAAGCAGTCGCGATCCGGCCAACTTCGTCCTCTGAATGAACAGGAAGGCGAAGGTCGAGGTTACCCGCGGCCACCGCCTCGGCCGCGAGGACGACGCGCTCCAGCTCGTGTGTGATCCGTCGCAAGAGCACGATAACCACGACAACAATGAACAGGGCCGCCCCAAACAATCCGATAGTCGCGCCTCGCGCCGAGCGCTGGAAGGGAACAATGAACGGGTCCGACATTGCAGCGACAACTACCTCGATTTCGGGCGAGGACAAGCGAGTTCGAGCCGACATCCACCGGTTTCCAGCACGATCTCTTCCTGCGGGACCGAAGGTGCCCTCGTCCGATGCTGGCGGCAAAAGGGCGCCGCGTTCTCCAAAAAAGATCGCCGTAAGCGTGCCACCAGCGGATTCCTGATTCGCAAGGCTGGGCAACAACAATGTGGCGCGAATCTGCGCCTCGAGCGCGCCGATGGTATCGCCCGTTGTCAAGTCAGTCACCGGTACAGCAACTGTGATCAGACGCTCGACCGGCAATCCTGCTTCGCGCGTTCCGTCATCCATATTTGCGGACAGAGAGCCAGGCTCACCCACGCGTTCAAGCGTCCATTGCAGTCTATCGGCGCGATCTCGCAATGTTACACGCTCGATTCCTGACGTCGCGGCAAACGCCCTTTGAACAAATGCGGGTGGCTCGCCATTGGACCGACCGGTACCAAGCGAATCGGTGAGCGCAAGCCGCACCGGCTCGTTCCCGGTCAGAAAGAGCAGATTGGAGAGATGAGTCTCCCAGCGCTCCTCGATGTCGCGCACAACCGCAGTAAGTGTGGAGTCGAGCTGCGCCCGAAGAAGCAATTCGCCGCTATGCGCCGCATTGCGCGTTGTCCATGCGCCAATCGCCAGCAGCGGAGCCACTGCGCCCACCACGACCGTCAGCATCAAGCGCCGGCCCAGCGTCCAACGAGGGAGCGTGGCCACGGCGGACGGGTTCTTCATCATAGCTCGTGCCTGCGGAGCAGGCGATCCAGCCGTGGCCTAGACACGCGCAGAATGTCGGCGGTTCGGCTCTTGTTGCGTCCAGTGGCCGAGTAGACACGAGCGATGTGATCACGTTCGGCAACGCTGAGCGAAGCGAAGTCTGTTTCGTGAGAGTTGCCGGGAGACGACAGATTGAGATGCTCGGGCCTGATGACACCCCCGCGCGCGAGAACCGCCGCGCGTACCAGGCAGTTCTCCAGCTCACGGACATTGCCGGGCCAGGTGTGAGCCGAAAGGAGGGCGACTGCGTCGTCGTCGAGGGTTGCTGGACTGGCGTCCATCATCCTGCAGGCACGCTCGACCAAGTGTCGTGCCAGCACTGGAATATCACCCGGTCTTTCCCGAAGCGGGGGGAGAACAATCTCAATGACGCGCAGCCGGTAGTAGAGATCTTCGCGAAAAAGTTTTGCATCCACCATCGATTCCAGTGGACGATGCGTGGCAGCGATGACACGTGCTTCGGTGCGTTCCGTACGCTCCGAGCCAACCGGTTGGAATTCGCGATCCTGCAGCACGCGCAGGAGCTTGCTCTGGAAATCCGAAGATGTGTCTCCGATCTCATCGAGAAAAATCGTGCCCTTGCCCGCGGCCGCGAAGCGCCCGCGACGATCACTGGTTGCACCGGTAAACGCACCGCGCACGTGACCGAACAATTCTGATTCGAGAAGTGTCGCGGGAATCGCCGCGCAGTTCACCGGGACAAAAGGTTCCGCGGCGTTGGCCGCATTGCTGTGAATGGCACGGGCAACAAGTTCCTTCCCCGTGCCGCTTTCGCCGCGAATCAGGACATTTGAGCGCACGCCGGCGGCCTGCCCGATCAACTTGAACGTCTCGATCATTCGCGCATCGCGGCCGACGAGCGTATCCGGCGTGTCGCGCAATTGAGTGTCGCTTGTCGCCGAACGCCGGCGCGTTGCACGGTCACTGAAGATCCGGTCAATAACGGAACGCAGCTCGTGAAGATCTACCGGCTTGCTGAGAAACTCGATTGCTCCTCGACGCATGGCGCCGGCCACCGTCGACATATCGTCGTACGCAGTCATCATCAGAACATCAACTGCTGGAAGTCGCTCGGTGACCATTTCCAGCAGCTCGAGGCCATCCAGCCCCGGCATCCGGACGTCGCAGATCATGACATCCGGGCACCAGGAGGAAAACATCGCAAGCGCCGCTGTTGCGCCGTCAGCCGTCCGCACCTCGCGGTGAACGAGCGTCAATGACTCGCTCATTGAGGCCCGTACTGCTTCGTCGTCGTCGACTACCAGCACACGTTGTGGGGTCGGCATTTGATCGGAGGAGGGCGTATTACTGCCTGGGCCTGATGGGCGGAAGGATGATTTCAACGAGCGCGGCAGAGCGAACGGTTTCGACATCGTAGATCAGCGTGCGCCCGTCAGGTGATAACGAATAGAAATTCGTGCCGCTGCCGACAAATCCTGGATACTTGGTTAGGACTCGAGGCGGGTCACCATTGAGCGGTATTTGCACCAGATGGGGACCGTTCTGCTCTCCCGCGACCCAACCCCTGAGGATTATGTACCGTCCGGCCGGATCCATCGCCAGGGAAATGAGCTGCGGACCAAGCGGATGTGGAATCTGCCGTAGTTCGCCCGTCCTGAGCGAAGCGATATATAGGACCTTTGAAAAGACGGGAGGGTTCGTATTATGAGTGAACGCGATCCACTCCGCGTTGGCAACAATGGAGCCCAATCCCTGGTTACCGGGCACGGAAATCGTCCGCACAACCTGCTTCGTGGCGATGTTAAATGCACGTATCCGAAAGGAACCCGCGAATATCATGAGGGAGTCATTGACGTAGATCGGGCGGCCGATGATGGAATCGGGCAGAGCGGTGGAGTCGGCCAGGCTGTTGCCGCCCGATACGTAATGATGATAGAGGACGCGTTGGCCGTCTGGCCCGCCCACGTGTCGAACTGCCTTGCTGTCTCCGCGCCAAGCAATGTCGATGACCGGGTTGCTCTTGATATCCGGGTTCACACCTGTCAACCGGCGATCAATCCCGGCAGCGACGTCAACGACCTGTATGGCGTGAACCGGAACCGTAATCGTGTACGCGATATAGCGCCCGTCTGGCGACCAGACGAGGGGCCGCTGCGCGTCCGCAGCACCCTGGATGATTCGCTCGTTCGACCCGTCCGCGTTGGCGACGGCGACGCGGATTCGATCGCCGACTCTCGTGGTAAATGCGATGCGCGTCCCGTCCGGCGAAAAGGAAGGGTGCTGATCGATGCGTTTGCCCTTCGTGATCTCGCGGACCGAACCGGTAGACAGATCGACAGCGTGAATATTCGATTCGATGATCTCCTCCCATCCAATGAGGCGATCAGGCGCGGTCGGAGACCACGAGGAAATCCTTACTGATGGTGGAATGAGCACCGTGCCGAGCTCCGCACCGTTCGTGGGATTGGAGAGAAGCAGCATCTGCGTGTTCTGCAGGTCTGTGAACTGCGCAATGGTCCGACCATCACTCGACAAGGCGAGCCACGGTCTGGCAGGGGGACCCGTGGCTCCACCGTCGAGAATGGAATCGATCCTTCCGGAGGCAAGCTCGAGGCGCATGATATGGTAGCGAGGCGCGCGCGGCTGGAATGAGCGAGTAAAGATGAACCGGCCGTCGGGAGTCCATGACAGACCTGAGGCTCCACCCCGGAGCTGCATAACAACTGTTTCAGTACCGCCGTTGAATGGAACGACCATGATTCTGACGCCGGACGTGTCCGATGTGATATAAGCGAGCTGGCGCCCGTCAGGCGACCATGCTGGGTTTCTACCGGGTTGCACGCTCACCCTACGACCTGGGCTGGCCGGCAATCCCGTTGCGGGGTTCATGGGCATGATCCAGACATAGGGGGTTCCGTCATCGTGCCTCTGAAAGGCAATGAAGCGGCCATCGGGGGACCAGCGCGACGACTGGCTGTTGGATGCGATGCGCACCACCTTGCCTGTCGTACGATCGACGCTGTTGAGGATGCGGTCACTCTCGACTATCGCAAACCGCCCACCGGGCGACAGCACGATGTAACCCAGGGACTCCCAGGGATGTGAACCGATGCGGGTTACCTTCGCCATTGGTGGCTGCTCGGACCCTACTGGCGGCTGCGCATTCAGTGCGCGACCAACAATCGGCAGCCCGGCGACAGAGACGACAAACAGTGTGGCGAAACGGGAGAGAAAGTTCATTGATGTGCCCCTCGATGAAGAGTGAAGTATGGGAATGACTTCGCCGTCACACCATACAAGGGGCGCGCCAATGTCGTCGCTTCTGTTCAACAGCCCGAGATGACGAGAGTTACATCCACTAACCAGCGCAGACGGTACAGTGAGAACTGCAACGGCCGCGAGCTCCGTTACAGCACAACGTTACAGCGAAGATCGACGCGCACCGTAGTGTTCTGGAAATCTCAGCCGCGGTCCTTACCGCGGGCGCGCCGATCGACTCGACGTTCGATTGTCGCTTTACGCATCGGAGATGGCGCAGCTGGACGCCTCGGCGCGCGATGAGGGCAACGCTGGCGACGCGGTCACTCGGCCAGCGTCGTCATCCCTGAGGCCAGTCTGGACGCACGCCACTCCTGGAGCTACTATCCTGGTATGGCTGCGACTACCGTAAAACTAGAGGATTCCCTACTGAAGGAGATTCGCGCTGTCAAGCCGCGCGACCAGACGCTCGCAGCATACGTTCGTGAGGCTTTGGAGCGCGATCTGCTCCGTCGGAGGCTCGCAGTCGCCGCCGGGGACTATGCGGCCTTTCTCGCCGCAAATCCCGAGGAGCGCGACGAGATGGAGAGGTGGGCGGAGGCTCCGCTGGCAAAGCCAGGTAAGCGGCGGAAACCGTGAAACGGGGCACCGTTGTTTGGGTCAATCTCGAGGACGCGCATGCGCCGGAGTTCGGGAAGACGAGACCCGCGGTGGTTGTCTCGAACACGGAGCAGAACAGCCTGCTCGATTCCGTTGTGGTTGTTCCCCTCTCCTCGCGCGCGCCGGCCATTTGGCCCTTGCGCCTCGCCATGCCTGCCGTCGGGAAGCTCAAACGCAGCTTCGCGATCACTCCCGGAATTCGACAGGTTGCCAACCGGCGTCTGATGCGCGCGGAGGGCGTCGTTCCACAAGCGGTCATGGACGATCTGTCCGCGGCCCTTGCAGCGTATCTCGGCGATTGACCGCTACTCCGGTCAGTGTCCCCGCACCGGCTGACTCACGCTCACTGTTGTTCCGCCCCGCGCCGTTGTTCAGCGCATCACGGAGTGATGTTGAATGGCGCGCTGTCAACGACAAGACTGCCCGAAGTTGCGCGGAGTCTGTATCCGTTTCCGGTGAGATTGATGCGGAGATCGTCGTAAGTGCTGGTACCCCCGGAGGGTCTGTCTGTGCGGTCTCCACTCAACGTTGCGCCCGGCGTACCGGTGGAGGGTGTAATGCTCATGGTAATATCGGTATTGTAGGCTGTTACTGTGTTTCCGCCGCGATCCCGCACTGCGACCTTCACCTTGGGCTCTATGTCCTCGTTTCTTTCACTGTTGGTCGGCTGCTGCGTGAAGACGAGCTGCGCTGCCCGGCCCACAATCACCGTCGACGAGAATGTGATTGGCGAACCCTGAAGTCCGGCGACAGCGGCCAGAACGGACCAGGATCCCACAACCGTACCAAGCGTATGCGTTACACTCGCCAGGCCGGAGGCATTGGTCTGCGAAGAAGTAGCCGAGAGGCTGCCGCCATTGCTGCCGCTGATGCTCCAGCTAACAGTCACACCTGCGACAGGATTGCCGCTCGCGTTGGTAACACGCACAACATAAGGCTGCAATGTCGCAGTGATCGTATCGGTCTGGCTGTTTCCAGAGACCCGGGCAATGGCAACCGGTGGAGGCGGAGGTGGAGGAGCGGTGCCGGTTGCTTCGAACGTGATAGGTGAATTCGTAGCTCCCGCAACCGATGCTGTAACGCGCTGAGCACCGACTGTCGCGCCCAGAGTATGTGTTGCGCTTGCATTGCCCGAAGAATTCGTCGTTGTACTCTGTGCAATCGAGCCGCCACCGCTGATCACGGTCCATGTCACGCTGATTCCGGGGACTCCCGCTCCGGCGGCGTTTCTCACTTGTATCACGTAGGGATTCGCCAGCGCAGTTCCAACTGTAGCAGTCTGACCATTGCCCGAGATCGACAGCAGAATGTTAGGCTGCGGTGGTGGCGGCGGTGGTACCGCGATCCCCGTCGCATCGAATGTCACAGGCGAACCCGTGGCTCCTGCAACAGAAGCCGTAACCCGCTGAGTCCCCACCGTCTGGCCCAGCGTGTGTGTTGCACTGGCATTGCCAGAAGAATTCGTTACCGAACTCTGTGCGATGGAGCCGCCGCCGCTCACGACTGTCCACGTTACCGTGACTCCCGCGACTCCCTGTCCCGCGGAGTTGGTCAATCGCACCACGTAGGGATTGGCCAGCGCCGTACCTACCGTTGCGCTTTGCGTGTTACCGGATACAAGTGACAAACTGTTTGGTGTCGGCGGCGGGGGCGGGGGCGGTACCGCTGTTCCCGTTGCATCGAAAGTCACGGGTGAACCCGTTGTTCCCGATACGGCCGCGGTAACGCGCTGAGTACCTACCGTCGACCCCAGCGTATGTGTCGCGCTCGCATTGCCCGTCGCATTTGTTACGGAACTCTGTGCGATCGAGCCGCCGCCGCTGACTGTCGTCCATGTCACGGTGATTCCTGAAACCCCCTGTCCGCCGGAGTTGGTCACCCGCACCACATATGGATTTGCGAGAGCAGTTCCCACCGTGGCCGATTGCCCGTTCCCCGAGACCAGCGACAAAGTATTTGGCTGGACTGGAGGAGGAGGTGGCGGCGGCGCAGCAGTTCCGGTTGCATCAAACGTCACTGGTGAGCCCGTGGCTCCCGCGACAGAAGCAGTAACCCGCTGAGTGCCCACGGTCGCGCCAAGTGTGAGCGTCGCGCTTGCATTGCCCGATGCATTCGTCACGGAACTCTGTGCGATTGAGCCACCTCCGGTTACCACGGTCCACGCAACCGTGATGCCCGGGAGTCCCTGACCTGCGGGATTCTTCACCTGCACTATATATGGATTCGCGAGCGCCGTTCCCACCGTACCCGTCTGTGCATTGCCAGACACAAGTGACAAGGTGTTCGGTTGAACCGGGGGAGACATGATGTTGAATGCATCGCTCATCACGCTGGTGAGACCGCTTGCTGTGGCGCGAAGCCTGTATCCGGTACCCGACTGGCCTATCGAGATGCTGCTGAATGTTGCGACGCCGGCCACCGCGATCTGTGTGGCTGTCCCGCTGAGTACGGCACCAGCGGGATTTGTGGCGATCTCAACCGAAATTGCACCGGCGAAATTCGCTACTGTTGCACCCGATTCATCGACAGCGGCGATCTTGATAAATGGCGACAAGGGACCATCTGCCATCGTATTGGCTGGCTGCACCACAAAGACGAGGCGCTTCGCAATCGGCTCCGTATTCCCATTAGGATTGTCGGCGGGCGTGCCCCCGCTGACTGCGCCCGGCGAAAGCAGCTTGTCGAGCTCGCATGCAACAAGAGTTGTGGATGCGACAACGATCAGAACCAAACTGCGAAAGTACCGCTGAATCTGGTTGTTTTGATGGCGGCGAAGTGCGAGCCCGGCCCATGACTGATAATGCATCGTACTTCACGCCTTGCATGTGGTACAGTCCGATTCAACAGACTGAAGCGCCGTAGCCGATCGCTTCAGCGGATTGTGAAAAGGCAATGACTATGCCATAGCGGGCGGGATGCATGTTGTTCGCGGGCCTACCTTGGCGTGGGTTGGGGTGTCACTCCCTCCTAACCCACCGTCCGTCTCGATGCCACGGCGGCCGCCAGCGACACGCAACCCACCGCGAACAGCAGTCCCAGACCAAAGTACGATGCCGGAACTTTCGCGCCAGCGACCGTCGGTCCGTACAGCTTCAGCACCCACTTATGCGTCCACTCACCGAGTGTTTCTCCCGTTGCATTCCTGAAGGCGACCGCCGGTTCTTCATTGGAAGTCCAGAACTTTTCGAACTTCTCGGCTCCGATGTCGTGTCTCATATCGGCAAGATATTCGCGATAGGCGCTACTCCACTCGCCGTTCTGATATACAGCCTCCGGCGCAAATACCTGTGCTGCATGTACTGCCAAGGGACTCTCTGCAACCGGTGCCAGAATCAGTGCCTCGCACGCAGACGCACTACCGAGCCAGCAACGCCGCTGAATAAGCGTCATGTTATCAAGGTCACTCTCTCCTCCCAATATGGCGTAGAGATGGGAACGCGCTCCCCTGCGAAGGGGGGTGGCAATATCGAAGCGAAGGTGCGGACCCCAGTCTGCCCACATAGCCAGGTCGTATCGCCGTCCTTCCAGCCACCCTGCAATGCGCGCACCTGGCGTGCCGAAAGCCGCGTAGAATGCGCACGGCCCCAACACGGTGGATCGCGAATAACTCGACAGAAACCTTTGGACAGTCTTGCGATTGGCTCCGAACTCGCGAAGCAGCAGAACAGAGACGCACGTACCAGCGCTGTCGCCTCTCGCGGGGACAATGAATTCCATTCCCTCCCCGCCCAGTTGGCCGACACCGTATCCGTCAGTATCGGGAAATGAATCCCGCAAAAGCAGCACGGCCGTTCGGGCCTTCGGAGAAGTCACTTCCAGTTGCTTCCAGGAGGTCGCGATTGCTTCTCTGCCCACCGCGCGTATTCCCTGTTCAAGCGTAGTGTCAACAAGAAGCATGGGTGCAGATTGTGTTGCAGAGTCTGTGGTCGTGATGACTTTGTTGATCGAGTCGCGAAGACTCGCGGCTCGCCATGCGCGCACCGATCTGGTCAAGAGAGAGCTGAGCCGGAACCGCTCTTCCGACGCGGCTGAAGTCACGTAATTCCAGCCGGGCGGCAGCGGGCGTTGCGCTGGTGGCAACAGCGCCAGCGCTACTATGCCGCAAGCAATCGCTGCGCCCATGAGCCGCAGTGCATTTTTCATCGCCATCGTGAACTCCGTAATGAAACCACGCAAAGAATGGAACTCCACAACACGGCCATGAGTGCTGTTGGAAGAGAAGCAGACGCCGGCTCTGGTCTCGCATCCATTGCCTTCTCGAACCATGCGCGAACCAGTGTGTCGACCGGAGTTCCTGCAGCAGCTTCGATGCGCACCGCAATGGATTGCGTCGTGTCCGCCATGAATCGTGAAAACGCTTCACTGCCGCCTGTCTCGAGCGCCAGGCGCAGCAGCGCTGCTCGCGCACCCTCTGAGAACGCGCCGCCGATGGGATCGTCCTGCTCCATCGCCAGTGCCTTTCTGCATGCTGTCAAATTCTGCCTGTAGCACTCGGGACCAAGAGCATTTGCACCAATTGCCAGCTCGCGGAATATCGATGCGAAGAGGTTTTTAGGATCCTCGCCGGTGCCAATTGAGCGGCCCACCCATATGGTGGCCAGGGAATCCATCGCATAACGCATTACTGCATCTGCGCGTCGGCGCCAGAAGTCCGCGATGGCTGCAGGCGAGCTGGCTGACGTTGCTCCGCCCTCGTCGACTCGGTTCCGCCCGCCAATGACGCGATAGCCAGCTTCCAAACGGCGCTTGTTCAGTCGTCCCCTGGTGTCGCGAGCTTCATTGAGGTTCAGGGTCCATTGCTCCGCAGAGAGGGCTGACACACCACGCCCATACATTTCCTGCATCCGCTGCATTACTTCGTGAGCCGCACGTTCGGCCAGTGCCGCGACGATGGTGTCGCTGATGATTGTCACGCTAGCGATTTTGAGAATGCGTTGATCCGCATCCGCAGCAGGGCGCGACAGCATGCGCAAACTGTCGAGTCGGCGCTGCTCCTTCCATTCGCGATCCACCAAGCGGTATAGCGCCGAGATGCTATCCGCGCTCCGCTTGAGCGCCACAACTTCCTGCGCGCAAGCCACGTCGGTCGCACCCAGGACCGCGACGAGCATCCCCGCGACAGCCGAAGGAATTCTGGAGTTCACGCGATTCTCAAACATCGACCAGCAACCAGCGACCAGTGAACACTTCAAAAACGCCTGTGCGGCCCAGAAGCCATTCGGCTGTGTTTGAAGTGAGCGACATACTGGTGCCGGTTGCCGTGAGAATGAGATCGGCGACAACGAGCACTCCCAGTGGCGCGAGAACGAACAGCGCCGTTTTTGTTGTTCCCGCTGAGATCGCGAAAAAAAGAGAATAGGCGACCAGTGCGGCGAGTCCGAACCGGACGGTGAGCGCGACCGGATAGGCAGTGAGTCCCTCTGGCAGCGCTGTCGTGCTTACCGCGAGCAACGCCCCGAGCAAGAGCAGCGTCACTGGTAGCGCGAGCATGAGTGCGCCGCTCGTGTACCTCATGAGAACAAAGCGCCAGCGCGCTATAGGGAGAACCAGAGCATACACATGACGCCCGCGATGATCAGCGGCCCAGGCAAGCGTGGCCAATGCGAGTCCCATGCACGCGGCCAGGAGCGTGTAGAGTGGGCTCCAGCGCTCCATCGTCGTGAGGAACTGTTGCGCAACCAGCGAACGAATGATGTTGGGGTTGCTCGTGGTCGGCTCTATGGAAGTGTTCTGCATTGAAATGATCGGAATGGCGAACGCGGCCACCGCGCAGAGCAAAATCACTCCACCCGCCCATTTCCACTGCGAACGCAATACTTCTTTGAACATGTTCATTGTCATCTCCTAAGCCGCCGGGCGGCGGAAGGTACGAAGCAGCTCCACGAATCCTTCCTCGAGATCGAGGTCCTGCACATCGCGCAGAGTCGCTCCCTGTCTGTCGAAATAACCGCGCATAGGTTCGGTCCAGCCGCGCACTATCCACGACTCGGCGCCACCATGCACCCCGTTGCCTGCCTCGCGGCTCAGCAACACAAATGGTGTTGGTGACAGAGTCGCCGGCGCGCCGAGCACACGCAGACGTTTCATTCCATCCTTGAATGTCTGCATCGGCATCTCGGCGATCAGGCGACCGCGATCGAGAACTCCCACCCAGTCGCAGATCCGTTCCAGCTCGTGAATGAGATGACTCGAGATGAAAACCGTGGCACCTTCCTGCGACACGTAGTCGAGAACCGCGGCCAGAAGATCGCGGCGCACTACTGGGTCCAGTCCGTCGGTGGGTTCGTCAAGTACAAGAAGATCGGGACGCTGTGCCAGCGCCAGCAGCGCCAGAAGTTTTCCCGTTTCTCCCTTGGACAGCGATGAGATCTTGCTGTCGCTCTGAAGCAGGAATGTTGCGGCGAGTTCTTGCGCCCACTTCCAGTCCCACTTGGGATAAAAAGCCGCGTGATAGCGCAACGCTTCTTCTATTGTATGCGATGGATACACGTGCGGGCGTTCCGGCACGTATCCCACGCGCGCCAGCATTGCCGGCGACTGCTGCGGAATTCGCGAGCCCAATACTGTTATCTCACCGCGCACTGGACGCAGAAGTCCAAGCAGCAAACGGATGGTTGTTGTTTTCCCCGATCCGTTGGGACCGAGGAATCCATAGAGAGATCCGGCTGGAACGGACATGGAGAGATCGGTGATCTCGAAGTTTTTTCCGGCGCGGTAGCCGAGTCCGCGCGTTTCGATTGCGTTGGTCATGCGACACTCCGCAGAAGTTCATCCTTGACGATTGCCGCGAGATCGGATGGTTTGAATCCGAGTTTGGCGGCCTCAGTGATCATTTCACGTACCAGCCTGCGCGCGCTTGTTTCGCGCTCGCGTTTGCGTCTGTCGGGTGCGATTCCCCTTGTGTATGTGCCCGCGCCCTGCCGCATCTCCACAAATCCTTCCGCTTCGAGTTCGCGGTAGGCCTGGACTACGGTAGCTGGGTTAAGTCGCAGTTTTGTGGCGAGTTGTCTGACAGACGGCAGACCTGTGCCAGCCGGCAGTTCTCCCGACGCAATTGCGAGCTTTACGCGCGATGCGATCTGTGCGTAGAGAGGCGTAGCGCTTCTTGGATCGATATTGTCGAACATCCATCCCCGTGGTCAGAGTATCGCTGTTACGATACAGTGGTACGGGTGGGACGACGGGGGTTGGAGGGACGTAACGGAAATTGGATATTGGAAATTGGATAGTGGAAAGTGGTTCTGTCATTCCTGCAGCACGCGGGAATCCGGTGTCGTCCTGCTGCTTGACCTTTGTGTCATGATCGAATATCATTAGTTCATGACACGCTATAGGGACAGTGGGGGTGCCAGGAAGGTCAGCGAGCCAGTTCAGGTGTACCTGGATGCACCCCAGCGCAATCGACTCGATGCTCTCGCCGAACACCTCGAGCTCTCCAAGTCCGACGTCATCCGGCTTGGCCTGGAGTCACTCGAGCAACAGCTGTCGGATCCTTCCAACCATCCGGCGCTCAGAATAGTCGGAATTGCCGGGAAAGCGATCGGAGCAGCATCCGACGGCGATTTAGCGCGCCAGCACGATCGCTATCTCGCTGATTCCGAAGTCGCGTCCTGGAAGCCAGCCCCGCGGCGCAAACGTGCCCGCTGAACTGTTCGTCGATACGAGTGGCTGGTACCCGCTCGCGGTTTCGTCATCACCGGAACACAAAGCAGCGGAAAAGGCTCTGCGCGATCGCATTGCCAAACGTGTTCGGGTTGTTACCACGAATCTGGTTGTCGCGGAGACTTATGTGCTCTTGCTGCGACGAGGCGGACGCGAGGCCGCGCTCACCTTTGTTCGCGAGGTTGTCCGCGCGCCCAACATCATCGTTACCAGTTCGCCAGAGCACGAGCAACGCGCACTAATAGAATGGCTGGAACCCTTCGACGATCAGCCCTTCTCATTCACTGATGCCGTGAGCTTCACCGTAATGAAACAGCGCGGGATTCAAGAGGTGCTCGCCCTGGACCATCATTTTGCGGTCGCGGGCTTCACGGTTGTGCCAAAGCGTTAGTTCAGCCTTTCGATTTCGTCATGCGCGGCGGCGCGCCTGGCCTTGACGCCGGTCGCTGAATAGGCACGTTTTCTCCCATGAGCTTCTTCTATGCGATCGCAACCGTGCGCAGCCAATTCCGCGCCCTGGCACTGGTCATCCTATTCCTTGCCGCCCCCGCGCCAGCGTCGGCACAGAACGCTTCCCAGGGCGACCCGGTCTACGAAAAATCCATCGGCGAACTGCAGTCTGCGATGTCTGCGGGTCGCACCTCATCCGCGCAACTTGTTGATGCGTACCTCGCGCGCATTGCCGCGTACGATCAGCAGGGACCAAAACTCAACTCGATGATTTTCCTGAATCCCAATGCGAAAGCAGAGGCGGCCGCACTCGATGCCGAGCGCGCCTCGGGAAGAGTGCGCGGTCCCCTCCATGGAGTCCCGATAATTCTCAAGGACAATTTCAACACGCGCGACATGCCTACCACGGCCGCATCCATTGCTCTCAAAGGGATGCAACCAACGAGCGACGCTTTTCAGGTGCGCAAGCTGCGCGAGGCTGGAGCAGTCATACTCGGCAAGGCCAACATGCAGGAACTCGCCAGCGGAATCACGGGCATCAGTTCCCTCGGCGGACAGACGTGCAATCCATATGATCCCACGCGAAACCCGGGTGGTTCCAGCAGTGGCAGCGCCGCCGCGGTCGCTGCGAATTTCGCGGCGATCTCATGGGGCTCCGATACCTGCGGCTCAATTCGCATACCGGCCGCATCGAACAATCTCTTCGGGTTGCGACCGACAAAAGGACTCTCGAGCATCGCCGGCATCATTCCCCTGGCGCACACGCAGGATGTTGCCGGACCACTGGCCCGAACTGTTGCTGATCTCGCAATCGGTCTCGATGCCACGGTCGGTCCCGACCCTGCGGACAGCGCAACGCGAATCCTCAGCGGGCGCACGCTTCCAGGATTTGTCACATCACTCGACACCACGTCACTCCGTGGCGCGCGCTTTGGTATCGTAACAGCGTACTTCGGTGGCCAGCCGGCCGACGAGGAGGCAACGATAGTTATTCGCGCGGCAATCGAGCAGATGCGAAAGCAGGGAGCAGAGGCGATCGAAGTTGTCATCCCCGCGCTCGACAGCCTTACACGGGGCGCAAGCGTAATCGATTACGAATTCAAGTTCGACCTCATGGACTATCTGGCGAACACACCGGGTGCACCAGTCAAGAGTGTCAGTGAGATTGTCGAGCGCGGGCTTTTTCACTCGGCCATCGGGGGCAGCCTGAGGCGCAGAGATTCTGCCGGTACACGTGATGGCGCGCCCTATCGTGCGGCGCTTGCGCGTCGCGTTACCGCGAGCGATGCAATTGTGAAATTCCTGGACGACAATCGGCTCGACGCAATCATTTATCCAGCCGTGAGGCGCAAACCCGCGCTCATCGGCCAGGCGCAAGCTGGCTCCAATTGCACTCTGAGTGCGATTACCGGTCTCCCCGCGCTGAGCATGCCCGCGGGCTTCACGCCCGATAGCCTGCCGATCGGCATGGAACTGCTCGGCCGTCCACTTTCCGATGCGCGCTTGCTGGCCTTCGCTTATGATTACGAACAGGCCGCGCATCCGCGCCGTCCGCCGCGCACCACTCCGCCATTGAGTTCCAGGAGATGAATGGCAGATGCTGGTTCATCACGGAATTGAACCGCGGAGCGGGAACTGCGTTCACGGGAACTGCGGGTTCGGGAAAAGCGGTGCGGAGACCGCGGATGGGGGACTGCGATTAGCAGCGCTTCGAATCGTCGTTCCCGCAACCGCTGTTCCCGAGTCCGCAGTTCCCGCACCCGCAGTTCCCGTGAACGCAGTTCCCGCTCCGCAGTTCGCCTTACCGCAGTTAGCTCTTACGTCCGGAGGCAATATGAAGTTGAGTCATAGTCGCGTGATCACTGGTGCTCTTTGGGTCCTTCTCTTCACCGCACCTACTGCAACAACGGTCCTCGGTCAAAGCGCCGCCTCGACTCCGGCACCCTTTGCGACAGCTCGGCACGAGGAATTCCTCGCGGTCGCGAAGCAGGGAAACATCGAATGCCTGCTCATGGGCGACTCGATCACTGATTGGTGGCGCCGCGCAGGGCTCGCGGTTTACGAGAAGAACTTTGGCTCGTACAAGTGCGCCAATTTCGGAATCGCCGGCGACAGAACACAAGGCGTGCTCTGGAGAATGGAAAACGGTGAACTCGAAGGTTACACGCCCAAGCTCATGATGCTGATGATCGGGACGAACAATCTCGGTGGCGGGCGCAGCGGCACCGCCAGCACTCCTGCGGAAATCGCCGATGCGATCAAGCTGATCGTCACGAAGTTCCGGACGAAATTCCCCGAGGCAAAAGTGCTGCTCCTGGGAATCTTTCCCCGCGGTGCAAGCGCAGCCGCGGCGCAGCGCGCGCCCATCAAGGAGATCAACTCCATCATCGCGAAGCTCGACGATGGAAAATTCATCCGGTACATGGACATCAGCGACAAGTTCCTGCAGCCCGATGGTTCGATCTCAACGGAAGTAATGGCGGACGGCCTGCACCCGACGGCGCGCGGCTACGAAATCTGGGCCGCCGCTGTCATGCCCACATTCAACGAGTTGATGGGACGCAAATAGCGGTGTTCAACCCGATCCGATCGCTGTTGTTTGCAGCGTGCATCGCCGCAACCGGGACAGCAACAGCGCAGCAGTCGCGGATCCTCCCGGACTCAGCGTTGATCGCAGTGAAACCGGAGCGGCTCGGCCTTGTCGGAATCAAGTCGTTGCGCGGCGCGGAAAAGTTCATTGTTCCCACCGTACTTCTTTACCTGAGCATCGATGGAACGGCACGGGCGGCGGACCATTCGGTGCGCGTGTCCTCGGCGGTTAGCGGTGAATACCGCGTGCTGGGATTACAAGCACCCTTCGTGCAGGATCTTGCTCGATCCGTGCAATCTGACCTGGCCGCGAGATTCCGATCCACCGGCGCGTCGCTGCTCCTTTACGAAGAGGTGCAGAGCAACCCGCTCCTCTCAGCGGTGCAGCGGCTTCCAGTGGATACGAGTTACGGTGTGCCAACGGCGTTCAGGAGAATGCCGCGAACAACGTATGCTATCATTGCGCCATCTGATGCACAGCGCTTTGCCGGTGCGGAACTGAAGAAACACCAAGCGTTCAAAAACCTGGCGCGGGAGACCGGTGCGGTGGTAATCGTTGCGGAACTGTGGTTTCAGTCGCCTCAGTTCGAACGACTACTCAGCCCTCCCGAAGAAATCGCGGCAAAGATGATAATGTCGCCGGGCATGGACCTGTGGCAGGCCGCGCTCACATTCATCACGCCGAGCGGTGCTACCGGTTCAATCACGCACATGACGCCGATTGTCGGCGTGGGACGCGGGATCGGTGATTTGATTCAGACCGGCGCGGACACAGCGCAGTTCAGCAATTCAATGGTGCGGCGCTTGCTGGGTTCAGGAATAGGAAAAAGCCTGGGCAGCAACGTCTTTGCCACAACAACTCTGAACTTTGTTGTCTCAGAGGGTCCCTACTCGGACGGCGTGCTTCGTGGTGCGATGTCGTTTCTCAGCGCAGCAATTGCAGTGATTGAGCGCGAGCGACGCAAGTAGTAACGAGTGACGAGTGACGCGGGAATGACGAAAGGGAATTCAATCATCCGCGTAGATGTCCCTGTCCTTCGTCTCGGGCATGAAAAACAATCCGACCACGAATGTCATCAGTGCGATGGCAATCGGGTAGTACAGTCCTGAAAAGATGTCGCCCGTTGCAGCCACGATCGCGAACACAGTTGGCGGCAAGAAACCGCCGAACCAGCCATTTCCGATGTGATAGGGCAGCGACATTCCCGAATAGCGGATGCGCGTCGGAAAGAGCTCCACCAGTAGCGCCGCAATCGGCCCGTACACCATCGTCACATAGAGCACCAGCACCGTGAGTATGCCGATCACGAGCGGCGTGTTGATGTAAGTCGGGTCCGCTGCTGCAGGGTAGCCTGCGGCGCGGATTGCGGCCGTTGCCGCGGTGTTGAACGAAGCTGTCTTTGTCGCGGCATCCGCATCCCCAGCACGCGCGTCGACCGATTCCAGTTCCTGCTGTCCCACGCGGATCCGCGCAGTGCTACCTGCCGGCGCTTGCACGTTGGTGTAATTCACCGCGCTGCGCGCCAAAAACGATTTTGCCACATCGCACGATGACGTGAACTTCGCCGTGCCCACCGGATTGAACTGGAAGGAACACTCACCGGGGTCCGCGATCACCGTTACCGGAGAGCTTTGCTGCGCCGCCATCAACGCGGGATTCACAGCGTTCGCCAGCGCGCGGAACAATGGCAGATACGTCAGAGCCGCAAGCAAACAGCCCGCGAGAATAACCTTCTTTCGTCCGATCTTGTCGGAGAGCCATCCGAATACAATGAAAAACGGCGTTCCAATCAAAAGTGACGCGGCCACCGCGAGACTCGCCGCCGCGCTGTCCATCTTCATCGTCTGCGTCAGAAAAAAGAGCGCGTAGAATTGGCCCGCGTACCACACAACGGCTTGTCCGGCGGTTCCGCCGAACAGTGCGATGAGAACAATCCGCAAATTCTTCCAGTTGCCGAACGCCTCTGTGAGTGGTGCGCGCGACTGCGTGCCCTGTGCCTTGATGCGCGCGAATGCCGGCGACTCAGCGAGCTGCAAGCGAATCCAGAGTGAAACGCCCAGCAGGATTACAGAGAGGAGAAATGGAACGCGCCATCCCCATGCCGCGAAATCCTCGGCGGACATCGAGCGGCGTAGGGCGAGGATGACAACGAGCGACAGCAAAAGACCCAGCGTTGCAGTTGTTTGAATCCAGGAGGTGTAGAATCCGCGCCGGTGCTGCGGAGAATGTTCGGCCACATAGGTCGCCGCTCCACCATATTCACCGCCGAGCGCGAGTCCCTGCAGCAGGCGGCAGGCAAAAAACATGATAGGCGCCGCGATTCCAATGGTCGCGTAGTTGGGAATGAACCCCACCAGGAATGTGGAGACTCCCATCACCGTCATCGTGACGAGAAATGTGTACTTGCGCCCGATCAGGTCGCCAAACCGGCCAAACAACAGTGCGCCAAAGGGTCGCACCGCAAATCCGACGGAAAAGAGGAGCAGTGTAAAGATGAAAGCGGCTGTGGGGTTGGCCGCCGGAAAGAACGACGCGCTGATGTTCGCGGCGAGTGATCCCGCAAGGTAGAAGTCATACCACTCGAAGATCGTGCCGGCCGATGACGCGATGATGACCTTGCGTTCGGCCGCGGTCATTCGCGTGTTCGTCGCCGCGGTGCTGCTATCCGATATGATCTGACTTCTCCAATACTTCAGATCTCAGATTCAGCACCCCACGCACTTGTGATTGTTCTTTGACCCAAGAGTCTCAAGCAGCTTCACTGTCTCCAGGAACGGCGATATACGCTGCACGGGTCCGTTGGCCATGTCAGCGGTCGTCTGTCCCGATCGCGCAACAACAGTTACATCTGCCCCCTTGGAAACGAGATACCGAATCATCTCGTTATCGCCCCGCGCCGCGGCATAATGCAGCGGAGTGAAGCCGTCGGCATCCTTTGCGTTCACATCAGCGCCGAGTTGCTCGACAAGGTACTTCACGCTCGGCAACCAGCCGTCGGTCACATGACGATGATCGTTTGATGCGTATCCGCGTCCGTATCCGACGCCAGCTGCTGCGACAATCGCCGGCACGCCTGCAGCCGGCTCCTCTTCGGTTCCGGCGCGCGGCTTCTTGAGTGTGGGAAGGTTCGGGTCCGCTCCGTGCGCAAGCAGCAGCTGCATCGCGGCTATGTCCGTTGCATATGCGGCGCGCCAGAACGCCGTGGCACCGGTGAAATCGACGCGCAGATTGTCGCGGTTGTAGGTCGTGTACCAGAGACTCCGCTTGAGACGCGCGTTGGGATCCGCGCCAGCTTTGAGCAGCACCTCTACCAACTCCAGGTACGTGGTCTTCTGCTGCAGATTGTATGTCGGCTGTGGTGTTCGCGATGATGGCGCCCACTCTTTGTTCAGTACTGCATAGAGGGGCGTAGCTCCGGCATCACTCGCCAGTTTGGGATTGGCGCCGCGCTCCAGCAGAGTCCTTGCGAGATCGTAGTGCCCGTTGATGCTGGCAAGCAGCAGTGGAGTTGTATTGTCGGCCGCGACTGGCTGATTGATATCCGCGCCACCCTCCAGCAGGGCCTGAACAGTTTCGCCATGTCCTTCGCGCACCGCCAGCAAGAGCGCTGTGAGTCCGCCCTGAAATCCCACCATTCCCGTGTAGCCCGCGACGTCCTCATCGCCACCACCACCGCCGCCTGCCGCGGCGGGTGCGGTTGGCTCGGCAACCTTTACTCCAGAAGCAGCCAGTTTCTCCGCGGCAAGTGAAGCCTGCACCGCTGCCTGAACCTGACCCGGTGCCGGATTCCACACCTGCGGCGAACCTGCTGCTTTCCGGAATTCATCGAGAAGCTGATTACGTGCCTGTCGTGCCATGCGATCTTCTGTAGCGAGCGTATTCAGATCAACAACTTTGGCGGCAATCGCGACATCCGCCCCGCGCTTGACCAGCGCCCGCACGGCTGCAACACGATTGTGCGCCGCGGCAAGCATGAGTGGTGTCTGTCCCCACGCGGGCTCCTTCGCATTGACATCGGCACCGCGGTCGATGAGCGAGCCGACTGCCACCGCGCTTCCTGACATTGCAGCCAAATGCAAGGGCGTCACTCCAGTTGTAGTCAAAGCCTTCGGATTGCTGCCAGCTTTGAGCAATGCGGCGACAACGGCTGCGTTCCCCGATTGACTGGCCACATGCAGAGGTGTGTACGAGCCAATTCGCGTAACCACATCGACTCTGGCGCTGGCGCGAATGAGAACCGCGGCGAGTGCTGAATCTCCCCTCTGCGCCGCCCAATGCAGCGCGGTCATGCCGTCGCCCTGCGCGGCATTCACATCAAGGCCTTTCTTGATGAGTGATCGCACACTCTCGATATCGCCGCGCATCGCTGCGTCCGCGACGGGCGACTCGAGCGCAGTCGCACCGGAGAGAAGCGCAATCAGCAGCAAGGCGCCGGGCACCCTCATGAATCGTCGAAAACCCTCAGTCTTTCTCACCCTGCTCTCCATGTTCAGGAGTCACATCGGAAATGCGTTACCATGGGTTCCGGCTTGCGCCGGAATGACAACACTGTCTATCAAATCAAGAATTCGTCGGTGCTGTCACCAAAGCTCGCCACATCATCCATGCCCAGTTTGTGCAGCAATGTCAGCATGACGTTGGCCATTGGCGTGCCGTCCGGTGCTTTCAGGTGCATGTTGCCCTGCAGCTGTCCCTTCGCGCGACCCAGCAGAATGAGAGGGCAGCGACGATGATTGTGTGTATTGCCGTCCGCCATGGGCGATCCGTAGATGATCACCGTCTTGTCCAGCAGTGGAGTGTCGCCGTCCAGAGTCTTCTTGAGCCGATCGAGGAAGTACGGCAGCAAACTGACATGATACTTGTTGATCTGGTAGAAATCCGTCACACGCCTGGGATTGTTGCCATGGTGTGATGCCGGATGGAATCCCGCTGTCACACCGCTCTCGGGATAAACGCGCGCCGATGCGTCGCGCCCGGTCTTGAGCGTGAACACACGCGTCATGTCTGCTTCGAATGCAAGCACCTGAAGATCGAACATCAACTTCACATGATCTTCATACGAATCCGGAACGCCCGCCGGAGCTCCGGGCAACTCGCGCGGCTCGCCGGTTGAATTGCGTTCCTCCACTCGCTGAATGCGTCGCTCGATCTCGCGAATGTTTTCCAGGTACTGGTCCATGCGTGCGCGATCGCGCGCGTTGAGGTCGCGCTGCAGAGTGGCAATCCTGCCGGTTATCCAGTCCAGTATGCTGCCGGTGTTCTGCCTGCGCGCCGCGCGCTCCGCCGCGCTTCCGCCCGAGCCAAACAGCTGGTCGAAAGCAACACGCGGATCGCGAATCATTGGCAGGGGCTCCGTGGGAGATGCCCACGAAATCATGTCGGTGTACACGCATGAGTAGCCGTAAGCGCAGCCGCCGGCGCGGTCCACATTTTCGATGCAGAGCTGCATCGATGGTATCGGTGTACTCTGCCCATTACGTTGCGCGTAAATCTGATCCAGCGATTTGCCCGCGTAGATGTCCGAGCTCTCCGTCTGCGTCGGGTGCGACTGCGTGAGGAACACCGCGCTCGACCGGAAGTGATCGCCGCCGATTTCTTCGGGCTTATATGCCTCGGCCATGCGCACATCGGTATTGCTCACGATGGTCATGTACTCGCGATAGTTCTCCAGAGGACTGAGCGCGGTCGGAGTGAGGTCGAAAGCGCGCCCCACAAGTTCAGGGGACCAATAATGCTGACTGGCGCCATAGGGACTGCAGCCAGCGGCACCGTGAACCATTTCGATGCAGACAAGTCGCGTCGGATCGGCCGCTCGCGCAAACCGGCCCGGCCGTCCGACCGGCACCATGGCATCCAGAAGTGGCAACGCCACCGTGGCGCCCATGCCCTTCAGAAAAGTTCGGCGAGGAAGATGCTTGCCCGTGATGAACATCTGTCAGCGACTCCTTGGCTGAGGCATTTCTGTTGGCGCAGCGGCGCTCTGCATTTGGAACGCCGGACTCTTCACAATTCCCATAATGTACGAGGAGATTCTGTTGTCGTTGGCCGCGGCCTGCCGTGTAATCGTGCGGACCGTCGGCATGTCGTAGTACTCGACCCGCCTCCCCAGCGCATAGGCCATGAGATTCCGCGCAAATGTGCGTGTCAACGTTTCCGTGCGCCTGAGCAGCGCCGTGCTCAGATCCGAGGGCGTTTCCACTTGTGTGCCGTCCCACAACTGGCCGCGTGAATCAATCGGCATCCCATTGTCACGGACGCGCCATCTTCCGGTGACGTCAAAGTTCTCGAGGGGCAGCCCGATCGGGTCCATCATCTGGTGACAGGACCTGCAGGTGGGATTGGTGCGATGCTGCTCCATGCGCTGACGAACGGTGAGCATTTTTCCATCCACCGCTGCTGGTGTAGCCTCGAGATCAGGGACGCCGGGAGGTGGCGGCGGCGGCGGACTGTTGAGCAACACTTCCATCACCCATTTCCCGCGGTCCACCGCTGAAGTTCTCGTGGCGTGCGACGTCAGTGTGAGAATGCTCGCATGTCCCAGCACTCCCTGCCGTCGATCGTCCGTGTATTTCACCCGCCGGAAATTGTTTCCCGCGACATTCGGCATTCCATAGTGCTGCGCCAGGCGTTCATTCACGAATGTGTAGTTCGCTGTGAACAGATCGAGAATGCTGCGATTCTCGCGCACGATGTTGTAGAAGAAAAGCTCAGTTTCCTTGCGCATTGCGCCGCGCAGCTGCTCATCAAAATCGGGATATTGCCGAACGTCGGGCTGCACTTTCTCGAGATCCTGCAAGCGCAACCACTGACCGGCGAATCTCGTCGCCAGCGCTTCCGCTTTGGGGTTCGCCAGCATGCGGCGTACCTGTTTCTCAAACTCGCGTGAGCCCGAAAGTTTCCCCTTCTTCGCTACGTCCAAAAGCTGCGCATCAGGGGGCGCGGACCAGAGGAAAAACGAGAGTCGCGAAGCCAGATCAACATCACTGATGCGGTAGTTCGCCCCGGGCCGCGCTGCGCTGGGCGCCCGCTCGAAGCGGAAAACAAAATCGGGGCTGGCAAGAATTGCTTCGAGAGCCATGCGCACTCCGGCCTCGAAATCTCCCTTTGCGGCGCCACGATCATAAAACGCCATCAGGTCCGCGACGTCCGTGTTCTCAAGCGGCCGGCGAAATGCCTGTGTGCCGACTCGCGTGACAATCGACTGGGCGCATGGTCGGCCCTCCGCACCAGGAGCCGGACGACATGTAAACAGCGCGCGCCGCACAGGCGAATCGGAGACGCCCGTCACCGCGGCCGGCCCCCGAATTACCAGATCGCGCAGATGCGGAAGGAGTGTGAATCCGTACGCGGTCGCGTTGGATGTGCTGTTGAGCGACCACTTGAGCGGAGAAATCAGATCCTGCACCGCGCCAGTGAACGCGGGCGGAATGAACACCGCGGAGATTCGCTGTGCCCCTGCCTTCACCCGAACAGGCTCGCTGGCCATCGCGACGCCATTGGGATCGCCAGCGCTCATGAAGCGATCGACATTAAGCAGCGCCACGCGCTCGCCGTTGATCGAGATCTCCACCTGCTCATCGCGTGCATTCCCGCCCGCGAAGGCGCCCGTTGTCTCGTGATAGAATGAAACTGTGAAAACGTAGGACCCGTCGGCAGGGAAGTTGTGAATAACGGAAACACCGCCACGCGTTCCGAATGGCGCGCCTTCCACATGGTCCATCTGCGACGCGGTGCGCGGCACGTTGTAAGTCGCCTCGGTTGCTGTTGCCCTGGGATTACCTACTGCGAGCCAGCTGATTTCGCTTGCGGCGCGCAGATAGGATTCCAGCAGAGTGGGCGAAAGCACCTGAACATCCGCGATGTTGTCGAAGTTCTCACTCTTGGTGTCGAGGGGCAGCCACTCTCCGGCATCGATTTCGAGCGCGAGGATGTCGCGGATAGCGGCAGTGTATTCGGCGCGATTGAGGCGCTGGAAAGTACGGCTCCCGGGATTGGGATTTGCTGCCGCCGCGGCATCGAGCTGTGCCTCCAGTGATTCAACGAGGAATCTCAGAGTATCTCCAGATGGTCGTCGCGATCCCGGTGGCGGCATCATCTGCGCGCGCAGCTTGGCGACCATCTTCTCGGCGACATCGGCCTTCTGCGGAGCGGCTCCCACATCGAAACTCTCGAGCGAGAGGTTCCCGGTCTTGAGCCGATCGCTGTGGCACGTCTGACAGTATCGCGCCACCACTGCGTTTAGAGTGTCGGTCGAGACCTTCGGGCCTGCGGGGGCGGACGGAGCCACGAGCGCCAATCCGATCGCGAACGTTGACGCCGCCGCAGTGAGGATTTTCATCTGGGGACAGACACTGGATTCCCGCTTCGCGGGAATGACGGCATACGGAATTGCACTCCGATGACGGATAGCAATGTCATGTGCAGGAATCTCCGTTCTCTGGGAAGGCAGAAACCAGCAAGTCGCGGACCGGACTGCGACTTTACCACGCAATAATGCGCTATGTGGTGTATCAGGACAAGTATTCAACGTTGTTGCGTCGCAGTGAGTAATAAATGCAGCAGTAGCATCTGATTTTCTGCTCGAGCCGGAGGAGCAGCGGGCGGAGCTGCAGCAGCTGGTGGTGCGGAAACAGCTGGGGGTGCTGCCACAGTGGCACAACCAATAGGTTGGTCCTTCCACGTTTTGGCTTCGATTCGTCCGCCTTTCGGGCTACCGAAATTGCGCGTCGAATCGGAGGACGGTAGGGGTTGTTACCCCCTTTAGCGGCCCCCGTCTTGCGGTTACGGAGACCAAGCTGCATCTTGGGGTTTCTCTATAGTACAGAAAGGTCTCGCCAGACACCCTTCGAAGGGGTGCGGCGGGGCCTACGGGTATAGTCCCGAGTGGAGAGTTGGCACATTGCAAGCGCTGAGGTATGGCCGTATATGAGAATTCTTGTTGCGACGTTGTCGTTGGTAGCTGCACTTCTGTTTCTCACAGGAAACAGCGAGAGCAGAACACCGGGTGCGAGGCAGTACGTCACTGCCGATGCAATTGCGAGTAACACTCCACGCATCGCCACACACGGTTCCGATGACGACAAAGTTCTTCTTTCCAATGCTGATCTATCAGCAGTTGTCAACTTTTATTGCGTGACTTGTCACAGCGAGCGACTCAAGACCGGCAACCTCGTTCTCGAGGGATACCAGGTCGATTCCGCCGCGAAGAACCTGGCAACAACCGAAAAAATGATCCGCAAGCTGCGCACGCAGATGATGCCGCCGCCGCCGGCCGTGAGAAAACTCGCGATCGACACATCGGTATTGCTCGTCGAGACGCTCGAAAGAATTGTCGACACCCAGTCGCGCCTCAATCCTGGAACGCGAACTTTCCAGAGATTGAATCGCCCCGAGTACGAGCGCGCAGTCCTCGACTTGCTCGGGCTCCAGGTCAATGCAGGCAATTGGCTGCCGCTCGATACCAAGAGCGCCAACTTCGATAACATCGCTGACGTGCAGTCGCCTTCGGCAACGTTGCTCTCCGCATATCTCAATGCCGCGTCTGCTGTGAGTCTCATGGCGGTGGGCGACAGGAACGCGTTTTCCACGACGGCCGCTTACAAGATGTCGGTCTTCAATTCCCAGCATCCCTGGAATCATGTTCCGGGAGCGCCTTACGGCACGCGCGGTGGTATCGTCACCGAGCACAACTTCCCTGCCGACGGTTACTACCAGTTCCGCATGGATGTGTCGGGGCCACTGGGCATCAGGTTGGAAGACATCGACATCTCGATCGATAACCAGCCGGCCACGCTCGTTCATTACGAGAGGGGAATCGAGCGCACCGTTAATTCAGCTGATAACACACTCGGTGCTGACTACATCAGATCAGCTCCGGTTCTGGTAAAAGCAGGACAGCACAAGGTCTCTGCGGCTTTCATTCGCAAGGCCGAGGGTCCCTACGAAGATCTTATCAAGCCGCATGACTGGTCACTCGCCGGCAACGGCAGCGCCAGCGCGGGCACGACGCAATATCCACACATGACAGAGTTGGCCATTGTCGGACCGACAAAGATCACCGGCCTTTCTGAAACCGCGAGTCGCAAGCTGATCTTCTCCTGCAAGCCGACGGCGCCTGCGAAGGAAAAACCCTGCGCACAGGAAATAATCACACGCATTGCGACAAAGGCATATCGTCGTCCGGTTACCGACAGAGATATGACCGGGCTGATGTCGTTCTACGATGCAGGGTCAAAGGCTGGCGGCTTCGAGGGTGGCGTGCAGATGGCATTGCAGGCGGTTCTCGCCAGCCCGCATTTCTTCCTCCGCGTTGAAGGTGCACCGGACAACGTCAAGCCGGGAGCGGATTATCGGTTGGCAGACGACGATCTGGCCTCGCGCCTCTCGTTCTTCCTCTGGGGCACGCTTCCCGACGCCGAGTTGGCTGAGCTTGCGCGCAAGAACAAGCTGCACGAGCCCAAGGAACTGGAGAAGCAGGTGCGCCGCATGCTCGCGGATCGCCGCTCACTCGCACTGGGTGATCGCTTTGCTGCGCAGTGGCTGCGCCTTCAGGACATCGACAAGGTCCGTCCCGATGCATTCTGGTTCCCCGACTTCGATCAGCAGCTCGCCGATGCCATGAAGAACGAGACCATCTTGTTCTTCAATGACATTCTCAAGAACGATCGCAGTGTGAGGAATCTCTTCACGGCGGACTACACTTTTGTGAACGAAGGGTTGGCCAAGCACTACGGAATTCCCGGCGTTTCCGGGAAGGAATTCCGCAGAGTGAACTATCCTGACGAAACGCGTCGAGGTCTTCTGGGTCAGGGCAGTATGCTGGTGCAGACGTCGCAGGCTAATCGTACTTCTCCGGTGCTTCGAGGGAAGTGGGTGATGGAGGTGCTGCTCGGAACTCCGCCACCGCCGCCGCCACCGATGATTCCTGACCTGGAAGAGACCGAAACCGCAATCGATGGTAAGACCCTTACCACTCGCGAGCGCATGGAAATCCATCGCAGGAATCCCACTTGTCGCACCTGCCACCAGTACATGGATCCCATGGGTCTCGCTCTCGACAATTTTGACGTGACCGGCAGATGGCGCGAGCGCGAATTCAGCATGCCGCTGGATACCAAGGGGACGCTGTATGACGGCCAGACTGTCACGTCTACAAAGACCCTTACGGATGCGCTCATGAAGCGGCCCATTCCGCTTATGCGTGCATTCGCCGAAAACCTTATGGCATATGGACTTGGACGACGTATTGAGGACTATGACCAGCCCACGATCCGGGCAATAGTGAAGCAGGCGGAATCGCAGGACTACCGTCTGTCGTCATTCATTATGGGCATTGTCAAGAGCAGCGCGTTTTTGAACAAGAGAGCAGATGGCGTAGCAGACGGACAAACCGGCAGCGACAAACCATAGCAGGGGAGAAAGAAAGACATGCAGATCCTGAGCGGGAAAAACATTCCGCGCCGCACGTTCCTTCGCGGCCTTGGCGCCACCGTGGCGCTCCCATACCTCGATGCGATGGTGCCGGCCGGCCGTCTGCTGGGTGGCTCGTCGAAGGTCATCGACAAGCCCCGAGCGATTTTCATCGAAACTGTGCACGGCGCTGCCGGCTCCAATGCCCTGGGAGCTTCGCAGTACCTGTGGGCGCCGCAAAAGGTCGGGCGCGACTGGGTGCTGAACCCTGATGGCGCGCTCACTCCTCTGGAGCCGTGGCGCAAGTATCTGACCATCATCAGCAACACAGATACGCGCATGGCAGAGGCATACAACCCTGGGGAAATCGGCGGCGACCATTTCCGCTCCAGCGCTGTATTCCTCACGCAGTCGCATCCGAAACAGACCAACGGCTCCGATCTGTTCGTCGGCATTTCGCTCGACCAGGTTGTCGCGCGCCGAATCGGACAGGACACGGCTATTCCCAGCATGCAGCTCTGCATCGAGAACCTCGATCAGGCTGGTGGCTGCTATTACAACTACGCCTGCGCCTACACCGACTCGATCAGCTGGGCTTCGCCCTCTGACCCGCTGCCGATGATTCGCGATCCACGCGTGGCTTTCGACATGCTGTTCGGCGCTGGCGGCAACAATGCCGAGCGCGCTGCACGCCGGAAGAACAACCAGAGCATCCTCGATTGGATCGTTGGCGAAGTGAATTTCCTCAAGCGCGATCTTGGCGCGGCCGACGTTCATCGTGTTGATCAGTATCTCGAGAATATCCGTGAGCTGGAGCGTCGCATTCAGCGCGTTGAAGCCCGCAACACCAGTGGCGAAGCGCGCGAACTGCCCGAAGCCCCAGCTGGCGTTCCCGATTCCTTCGCCGAGCACGTGAAGCTGATGCTCGACTTCCAGGTGCTGGCCTTCGAGTCGGACATGACCCGCGTCTTCTCATTCAAGACTGGTCGCGATGCCTCGAGCCGCAGCTATCCCGAGAGCGGGTTCAGCGGTGGCTTCCACGGGACGTCGCACCATGGTGGCCAACAGGCTAACGTGAGCAACTTCAACATGATCAACAAGTATCATGTGAGCATGATTCCTTACCTGCTCGAGAAGCTGAAGAACACACCCGAAGGCGACAGCAATCTTCTGGACAAGACGGTGATTGTGTACGGCTCGCCCATGGCTGACAGCAATCTGCACAGTCATCGCCGTTGCCCGCTCATTCTGTTGGGTGGTGGCGCCGGACTCGAAGGGAACCTGCACCTCAAGGCGCCCGACGGGACCCCGATGGCGAATGTGTTCGTCTCGCTCATGCACGGGCTGGGAATGGATGATATCAAGAGCTTCGGTGACAGCTCCGGCGAATTCACGTTGAGCGCACCGACCTGATTTGACGCATTAGACAGAACGAGCTACACCACGACTCACGGAGAACGAAGGATGAAGACCCACGTGCGGGTGGCAAATATGGGAAGTTTGCTGTTCAGGGCGTTGACCGTCATGTCCGTTTCGGCATTTGTCGTCAGCGCCCAGACGGTTGTGCCCGATTCACGAGTTGCCGATGCCGCCATGAAGGGCGACATCGCCGCGGTCCGGACGCTTATCAAGCAGAAGGCCAACGTGAATGGTGCGCAGGGTGATGGAATGACGGCCCTGCACTGGGCAGCTGAACGTGGCGATTCCGCGATTGCGGCGCTGCTCATCGGCGCCAAAGCCAATGTTGCGGCGAGAACACGAATTGCCGACTACACGCCATTGCACATCGCCGGCAAGACTGGCGCTGCTGCGGTGGTCACGTTGTTGGTGGCAGCAGGCAGCGACGTCAAGGCGGTAAACAATAGCGGCGCAACCGCGCTGCATTTTGCCGCGGCGGCAGGAAGCGCGGAGGCAGTCACGACTCTGCTTGCCGCGGGTGCAAATCCGAACGCACGTGAGTCGCTCTATAGCCAGACACCGTTGATCTTTGCGGCAGCGGCTGATCGTCCGGCGGCAATCACCGCTCTCATCAAGGGCGGTGCTGATCCATCGCTAAGGTCGAGGCTTATTGTCACAAGCGATGAGAGCGGTCTTGATAACGCGGCGAATCGTCGTCGCACTGAAGCGCTGTTGCTGTTGCGTTCTGGCCTTACGCCCGGCGATACGTCGCTGGTTGCGCAGGCAGTAATTGCGGCCGGAGCTGGCGGCGGTGGCGGCGCCGGACGTGGCGGCGGTGGTGGTGGCGGTGGTGGTGGTGGTGGTGGCGGTCAACGCGGTGGTGGTGGCGGTCAGCGCGGTGGTGGTGGCGGTCAACGTGGTGGTGGTGGCGGCGGAGCAGGTGGTGGAGCGGCTGTTGTTGCTCTCTCGCCGGCGGATTCAGCCGCAGCAGCTGCAGTAGCCGCAGCGGCTGCCGCAAGAGCCACGATGCTGGCAGCTGTACCGAGGCCGCCTCTTGCCCCGGTTACCCCGGAGCTGACACAGAAGGCCATTGAATACGGTCGCACAGCATACACGGACGCGGTGAGACCGGTTGCCGGACCAGCTGAGGTTGAAGACACCACCAACGGATCGACGCTGGGTTTCGCAGGCTCGGTGGGCGCCATGGGCGACATGTCGCCACTTCACCATGCGGCCCGGCAGGGCCACGTTGATGCAGTGGTAGCACTCATTGCCGGCGGCGCCAATATCAATGCTCTGGGTAGCGGACACAGGACCACGCCGCTTCTCGAGGCAACACTCAATGGCGCGTTCGACGTTGCAATGCTCCTGATCAAGGCAGGCGCCGATCCCAAGCCCGCCAGTATCACCGGTGATAATGCTTTATATGCGACGATAAATGCGCAGTGGGCGATGCGGACGCGTTTCCCGCAGCCGCAGGAAGTGCAGTTGCAGAAAGCGACCTATCTGGAAGTGATGGAAGGTCTGCTCAAGGCTGGCGCAAACGTGAATGCACGCATGATCTCGCAGCCGTTCTATTTCGCTTATAACAATTGCGGCAGCGGTAACTGCGGTCTCGAGAATACGAGCGGCAGCACTCCGTTCTGGCGTGCTGCTTATTCCGTTGACGTCGACGCGATGAAGCTGTTGATCAAGTATGGCGCCGATCCCAAGATTCCGGCCGAGCGTACAGCGGCGGCAGGCGGTCCTGGTGGTGGCGGCGGTGGCGGTGGTCGTGCCGGCGGCGGAGGAGGCGGT
>CAZKXZ010000017.1:0-74069 GCA_964556695.1 uncultured Gemmatimonadales bacterium | reverse complement strand
GGTGCGAAATTCGGCCCCACGACATGTCGGTGATGTGGAGAAGGCCGTCGACGCCGCCGAGATCGATGAACGCACCGAAGTCGGTGATGTTCTTGACGATTCCCTTGCGCACCTGATCCTTCTGCAGCTCCTTCATGAGGCGCTCGCGCTTTCCTGCGCGCTCTGCCTCGAGAATCACTCTGCGCGAAACGACAATGTTGCGTCGGCGCTTGTTGAGCTTGATGATCTTGAATTCGAACTTCTGTCCCAGCAGGTCGTCGATATTGGGCACGCGACGCAGCGCGATCTGTGAACCGGGGAGGAATGCATCCACTCCCATGAGGTCCACAACAACTCCACCTTTGATCTTCTTGACCAGCGTGCCTTCCATAGGCTGATCGCCTTCGTAGGCAACACGAATGCGCTCCCACACCCGCATGAAGTCGGCTTTCTTCTTGGAAAGAACAACCGACCCTTCCTGATCTTCGAGGTGCTCGAGCAGAACTTCGATCTCATCGCCCGGCTTCAAGTCAGGAAGGTCTTTGAACTCTTCCAGCGGAATCGAGCCTTCGGATTTGAAACCGATGTCGAGAATGACCATGTTGTCGCGGATCTCGAGAACCTTGGACTTGACGATCTCGCCTTCTTCAATTGCGGCGAGGGTTCCGTTGTAGAGATCCATCATTTTTTCATAGTCGACCGACGAGTACTCGTCTTCCTCGTACAGTTCGGGCCGGCGATTGGACAACGGCCTCAGCTGGCTCTTCATGGCATCGCGTTTGGCGCGCTCAGCAGCAGAGATGGCGCCCGGGGCGGCGGGTGCAGCGGGGGGTGTGGCAACAGCGGTGGGATCAGACATGTTGGGAGAAACTCTCCAGAATTCGCGGGCTTTCCTCGCCGCGATGAGGACAAAGGTGAATGTGAAGAACGCGTTGTGCGTTCACGCCCCGGACTGTCCGAGGCGCTGTTAACGAACCTTATAATGTACCCTGATTGAGTACACCGGGTCAAACTAGAGGTCCGTCATTCCCGCGAAGGCTGGAATCCAGTGTCGTCTACCCTGGATTCCCCCCCGGCTTTCGCCGGGGTGACGTTGGTTAGCGGGAATGACGAGCGAGGCGCTGAGTGGCGGCCTTCGCGAGCGCAACAATCCGTTCGACCTGTTCTTCCTGCGTCAGGGATGTCGTGTCGATCAGGATTGCATCGTTTGCCTGGACGCTCTGCGTCGCATCGCGTGCATCGCGGTGCACCAGGCGCTCTGTTTCCGCGGCAATCTCGTCGTCACCTGGTTCTGCTCCGCCCTGCTGAATAAGGCGGCGCCTGGCGCGCTCCCAGGCGTCCGCGACGAGAAAGATCTTTAGTACAGCATTCGGGAATACGGCCGTCCCGATGTCGCGGCCGTCGACCACTACATCGTTGGTTTCCGCAACTGCGCGCATGCGGGAGTTGACCAGCTCTCTTACCGCGGGCACCTGCGCCACTCTGCTCACCTGCATGTTCACCGCGCTGCTGCGCGCCTCGTCGTCGACGATGCGTCCATCGATTGCGGGGAGAAATGATTGGCCGGTCGCAATGAAGCCGCAGCGGTTGGCAGATCTCATCAACAGATCCTCGTCCCACGCGGCCCCCGATGGTATCGCGCGCAGATAGGCTGCGGTAATCGCCCTGTAGAGCGATCCTGAGTCGAGATGTTTGAGACCCAGTTCCTTGGCGACCCATAGTGCGGTGGAACTCTTTCCTGACGCGGCGGGGCCGTCTATGGCGATGACCAATGACATCAACTAAGACCCCTTGTCATTCCGGCGAAAGCCGGAATCCATGTTGGAGTGAAAATGGATTCCGGCTTTCGCCGGAATGACAAGTCAGGAGCAATTACCACCCATGCGCCGCTCAAGACTGCGCCTCCAGTTCCTTCCAGAAGCCTGGATAGGAAACAGATACGCACGCGGGATCATCTACCTCGATTTCGTTTCCGGGTAAGCTGCCGAGTATTGCGAACGCCATCGCTATCCGGTGATCCCTATGGGTGATCACCTTGCCCGCGAGGCGTCCCGGCTTGCCACGCACGATGAACCCATCGGGTAGTTCGTCGGCATCCGCACCAACCGCTCGGAGATTCGAAACGATCAGAGAGATCCGGTCGCTCTCCTTCACTCGCAACTCTTCTGCACCCTCGACGCGCGTTTCCCCATTTGCGACCGCGGCGACGCACGCGAGCAGCGGAAGTTCATCCACCAGTGATGGAACGTCATCGCGCTTGATGTGAATTCCGCGCAAGGCCCTTCCCTCTTGCCGCTGAACTTTGATGTCGCCCGTTGATTCTCCCGCCGAAAGCGAATCGTGATGATGGAACATCACCTTGGCTCCGATCCTGTCCAACGCCGCAAAGAAACCGAGACGAGTCGGGTTGAGACAGACACCCTTGAGTACAATCGCTATCTCGCCCACCATCGCAGCGCGTGCAGCAAAGAACGCGGCGGACGACGGGTCTCCAGGGACTTCGATATCGAGGGGACCTATGCGGTCCACTGGTTCGATGGTCGCACCCTCAGAATCAGACTTGATCTTCGCGCCGAGCGCGGCAAGCATGATTTCGGTGTGATCGCGTGAGCGTCGCGGTTCAACAACGCGCACTGTGGCTGGCGACACCAGACCGGCCAGAAGCAGTGCGCTCTTGATCTGCGCACTCGCTTTCTCATTCACATATGTAGTATCACGAAGGTGCGCCCCATGCACAGTCATCGGCAGCCCGTCGTCGCTTTCAAAGTCGAACTTCGCGCCCATCTCGCCGAGTGTATGGGACACACGTTTCATAGGACGTTTGCTGAGGCTGGCATCGCCGGTGAATCGTGAACCAAATGGCAACGCAGCAGCAACGCCGCACATCAGGCGCGCCGTGGTTCCGCTGTTGCCACAATCGAGCGAAGCGGACGGAGCACGGAAGCCTCTCAGTCCCAGCCCCTCCACCGTGAAGTCACCGGACAGCTGTGGAATTGATACACCGTACGCTCTCAGCACGTCCGCCGTCGACTGAACATCATCAGACTGGAGGATCGAACGTATTCGTGACTGCCCCGTGGCAAGTGCAGCGAATATCAGTGAGCGGTGCGATATGGACTTGTCACCGGGAACGCGGATCTCACCCCTCATTGCGATGCTCACCGAGGTTGTCGAAGAGAGAGCTCCCCTCCTTCCAGAGCTCCTCCAGTAGCTGCCAGTCCTCGGCAGCAATCGCTTCGCGCATGCGCCCGATGTTCCACTGAAGGCGCGCCAGTAACGATACCGAATCTTCACGCGAACGCTGCAGCAGTTCGACCCACATTTCGAAAGGTGATGCGGCGAGCCGAGTAGCGTCGCGCCCGCCGGTGCCCATTTCGGCAGACCGATAACCGCGTTCACGAATGGTCAAAGCCAGCGCGGTAGACGCGAGTTGCGGAAGATGACTGACAACAGGCATGCGCGAGTCGTGCAGTTCCGCATCCTCCACGACTATACGCGTCGCGCCTGCGGCGCTCCAGATTGCCATGGCCGCTTGCAGCTGCGGCGGCGCTGCCTTGCGTTCAACGATGACCACGCAATTGTCAAAGAGATCCGCACGGGCCGCCTGGAATCCGGAATGTTGCGATCCAGCCAGCGGATGTGTTCCCACCAGACCGCGTTCCTCGAGGGACGAGAGGCCCAGGTGCTCAGCCGTCTGAAGTCCGCCAGCGTGAAAGAAACTGGTCTCACGGCCGGCGAGATGCTTGCGATACTCACGGTACACTGGTGCAATTGCCGATAAGGGCGTGCAAATAACAAGAGCATCAGGTGCGGGCTCAGTGATAGTTGCCAGCAGGTTCTCGCGCGCATCGATTCCAGCCCGCTTCGCGAGCGCCACCTGTTCGTGATCCGCATCAGTGGCGCGTACGGCAGTGCCGTTCTTCTTGAGCGCGAGCGAGAGAGAGCCACCAATCAGCCCCAGTCCAACTATTGCGACGCTCTTCACCGCAGCCAGCCTTCCAGGGCAGTGGATGCGTCTGTCTTGGCATCACGGTACTTCACTATGACCGGCGTTTGCAGCGCTACGCCCTGCTCCGCACCCCATCCCTCAGTGATGCGTCGTGATCCCGGCACCACCACGGCACCTGACGGAATCACAAGAGGTTCCTCGGCCGAACCTCGGTAGACGGTTTGGCGGACAAGGTCATACACCGGTGTTCCGCGGGTGAGCACAACGCCGGCACCCAATACGGCGCGCGATCGAACAATCGTGCCCTCGTATACGCCGCAGTTTCCACCAACCACAACGTCGTCCTCGATTACCACCGGTGCCGCACTCACGGGCTCGAGCACCCCGCCGATTTGCGCCGCAGCGCTGAGGTGCACTCGCTCGCCAATCTGAGCACACGAGCCAACGAGCGCGTGTGAGTCCACCATCGTTCCGGCGCCGATATATGCACCCACGTTCACGAATATGGGCGGCATACACACCACGCCTTTGGCGATGTAGGCACCACGCCGCACCGATGAACCACCGGGAACAATTCGGACGCCATCGGCAACTGTAAAGCGACGCGCCGGAAGACTGTCTTTGTCGATGAAACTGAATGGCCGGCTGGGTGAGTCGGTCGGAGACATGTCCACAAGCGTGCCGACGCGAAATGCGAGCAGAATTCCGCGCTTTACCCAAACTTCGGCCGTCCATGAACCATCGTCGTGCCGAACGGCCGCACGGACAACACCAGTTTCAAGCGCTGTGATCAGGTCAGCGATTACATCGCCGGCACCAGCTGGAAGTGGATCCGCCGCTGGAATCGCAACCAGTTTCTTGATCGATTCCTGCAGCGCTGTTCGCGTGATACTCTGCTGGCTCACAGTGCTCCAGCTTTTTTCAGGCTATCGCGCACAGTCTGCTCATGCGGCGTGGCCAAAGGAAGAAGTGGCGCGCGCAGCACATTGCGCATGCGGCCCATGTAGGACAATCCAGCCTTAACAGGAATGGGATTGGACTCGATGAAGGCAGCGTGCATCCACGGCCACAGCTTGTAGTGCGTAGCGCTCGCGGCCGCGTGGTCACCTTTGCGCCCCTGTTCCACGAGCAATGACATCAGCTTCGGTGTGGCGTTGGAAATGACTGAGATCACGCCATCACAACCCACTGCCATGAGTGGTGCACAGACTGCGTCATCACCCGAGAGCACCGAAAAATCGTCGGGCCGGTCAGCGATGATATCCATGATCTGCGACGGATTGCCCGACGCCTCCTTGACTGCGATGATATTCGGCACAGCGGCGAGAGCGAGCGTCGTCTTCGCTTCCATGTTGATTCCCGTTCGCCCTGGAACATTGTACAACACCATCGGCAGGTCCACAGCATCGGCGATCGCGCGGAAATGCGCTATAAGGGCGCGCTGCGGTGGCTTGTTGTACATCGGTGTGACGTGCAACAGATGCGTGGCGCCGGCCGCTTTCATCTCTTTGGAAAGCTCGATTGCCTTGCGAGTGTCGTTGCTGCCGGCACCGGCCACGATCGGGACGCGACCCTTGGCCTGGTCCACAACAATCTCCACCACGCGACGATGTTCACTCGTCGTCATGGTGGCCGCTTCGCCCGTGGAGCCGCAGGGGACGAGAAAATGAATGCCTTCGTCGATCTGCCATGTAACAAGAGCGCGCAGTGCCGCTTCGTCGATGCCACCGTCATCAGTAAACGGCGTCACAATTGCGGTGCCGCAGCCCCACATCCGTTTCTCGTTCGTCATGCCGTTGTCATTCCGGCGAAAGCCGGAACCCATGTCAGGGTGAAAATGGGTTGCCGCTTTCGCGGCAATGACACAAGCGGCTTGTTCATGTTCCTTCCTCCGAAGATCCCAGCAGGTCCTGCATTGTGAACACTCCGCTTCCTTTCGTTAGCAGCCAGTCGGCCGCGATCAGCGCTCCGGCTGCAAAAACGCGACGATCCCGAGCTCTGTGTACAATGCGAATCTGCTCGAAAAGTGCGTCGAAGATCAACTCGTGAGTACCAGGTTCATGACCGGTACGCACGCTCGTGATTGGTATGGCTCGCCCCAGCGTCGCTTCTGCGGCCGAACCAATGGCGATCGCGGTACCGGACGGCTTGTCCTTCTTCGCCGCATGGTGGGTCTCGACAAGGTGCGCGTCGAAGGCTCCTGCCCCACCTTTTTTGATAAGCGCACCGGCGTTCCGCGCCAGGCTCATGAGAATCTGCGCACCGACCGAAAAGTTGGGAGACCAAAGCATCGTCCCGCGCGCGTGGCGTACAAATGCGCTCACGTCCTCGATCTCTCCATGCCACCCCGTCGTTCCCACGACGATGGGACAGCCCGCGCCCACGATCGCGCGAATGTTGTCGGGTGCGGAGTGTGGTTCCGTGAATTCCACGGCAACCGACGCCCCCTGCAGCGCACCGCGCGCGTCGCTGGCGTTCCAATTCTCATCGAGAACAGCGGTGATCGTCCAGCCGGCATCTACGGCGAGCTGCTCCACAGCACGACCCATCTTCCCATGACCGACTATCGCCAGCTTTCGCTCGTTCATGTTGGCTTCTCCCCTCCGCCACCTGGCAACGCAATTCCATTGCCGAAGAATGCTGCGTGCAACCGCTGTATTGCAGGCTCGATCTCCGCGGAATCCACGATCATGGTGAGATTGATTCCGGTTGCCGACAACGAGAGCATGTGCACGCGTGTTCCATCAAGCGCCGTGAGTGCGCGCGCCATCGCGGCGCTGTCGTCGCTCAGTCCGCCACCAACGAGTGCAATAATTCCGCGATTGCGCTCGATCGACACATCGCCCAGCTCCATCAGGTCCAGCACCAGAGTATCCAGTTGCGGCGACTCATCGATCGTGACCGACAACGATATTTCCGATGTGGCAACCACGTCCACGGAAATCTTGTGTTTCTCGAAAATCTCGAAGACACGCCGCAGGAATCCCGGCGCAAGCAGCATTTGCGGCGAACGCACGCGCACTACGGCAATTCCCTGCTTGCCAGCAATGGCACTAACAGCTCTGCGCGGCGCATCGAATGTTATGCGTGTTCCGCTGCCCTCGGGTCGCCGCGAGTTGTAAATGAAAACAGGAATTCCCTTCTGCACAGCTGGGGCGATCGTGCTGGGATGCAACACCTTCGCCCCGAAGTACGCCAGCTCCGACGCTTCGTCGAATCTTATTTGTGAAATTAGAAGCGATCCCTTCACCACTCTGGGATCCGCCGTGAGCATCCCATCAACATCCGTCCAGATCTCGATCGCGTCAGCCTGCATTGCCGCACCAATCAACGCCGCGGAATAATCGCTCCCGCCGCGACCCAGTGTGGTCGTAACGCCCGTTCGCGTGGCGCCGATGTAACCGCCCAGCACCGGCACGTGCCCGTCACGAACAACGGGCGCCACCTGCAATCGCGCAGCGTCGGCAATCCGTTCGGGTAGCGGTTGCGCGCGAGTGAAACCCTCATCAGTCATCATAACCAGCCGTGCGTCAACAGCCCGCGCCGAGAGACCGGCCTGCTGCATTGCTGCGACCACCAACGGAACCGATGCACGCTCTCCCATAGATGCAATAGCATCGAGACTGCGCGGCGTTACATGGCCAAGCACCGAGAGCGCCTCAGCAAGACTTGCAACCTCGTCGAACAGCGCGCTTAAATCCGCCTCGAGATCCTCGTCACTAGCACTAGCACTAAACAACCGCGCCAACGCAAGATGCCGCCCCCGCTGCGCCTCAACCTTGCTCAGCGCACTAATGAGATTCCCGCCAGCCGCCTGCTCCGCAAGCTCCAGTAGATCATTCGTCGTGCCGGCAAGCGCCGAAACAACCACCACGGGCTTCCTCTCCAGGCGCGATCGAACGATACCGCACGCACGCTGAATGGCGTCCGCGTCGCCCACGGAGGTGCCACCGAACTTGATGACTATCACACAGTGGCTGGAAGTTGTCCGGTTGTGGCGAGCAGTTCCGCGTTAAGCACAGAACCACCGGCGGCGCCTCGTATTGTGTTGTGCCCCAGCGCGACCATGCGCAGGTCGAAGATGGAGTCAGGCCGCACTCGTCCCACGGTGACTGTCATTCCCTTGCCCATGCCTACATCGCGTGCTGGTTGCGGCCTGTCTTCTTCACGGAAGACCACAAGCGGGCGTTCGGGGGCGCTGGGGAGCCCGCGACAACGCGGGTCGCCTCGCCAACTCTCCATTGTGCGAATTGCCTCCTCGGGCGATGCCTTCTTCTCCAGATCAAGAGAGATGCAGGCGCTGTGTCCATGCCGCACATGTACCCGATTGGCGTGCGCGCTCACAGGAAACGTCGCGTGCTCAAGGCGGTCGCCCGACAATTTGCCGAGCATTTTCCCCAGCTCGAGTTGAAACTTCTCTTCTTCGCCCGAAATGAAGGGAACGATGTTGCCGAGGATGTCGAGAGATGCGACCCCGGGATAACCGGCGCCCGAAATTGCCTGCATCGTGGTGACGAAAATGCGACGCACACCATAGGCGGCATGCAGAGGTGCCAGCGCCATTGCAATTACGGTCGCGGCGCAATTCGCGTTGGTAACTATTCCACCGCACCCCGGCCAGCCACGAGCCGCTCGCTGTGGGCCCAGCAGCGACAGATGGTCGCCATTCACCTCTGGAATCACGAGAGGCACGTCGACTCCCATGCGATGGTTCTTCGCATTGCTGAGTACCATCCTGCCGGCGCGCGCGAACTGCTGCTCCACGTCACCAGCGACCGATGAGTCCAACGCGGAGAAAACCACAGGAGACGAGATTTCTCCTGACGACACCAATTGTACCTGCATGTCGCGCACTGATTCGGGCATGTCACCTTCGACCCACCGGACAACCTCTCCATATGCACGACCCGCGGATCGCTCCGAAGCGGCAAGCTCCGCCAGCTCGAACCAGGGATGATCTGCCAGGAGGCGGATGAATGTCTGTCCCACGGCACCTGTAGCACCGAGTACTGCTACAGGCCATTTGCGATCGCGCCCGGCGGGCAGCTTTCCTGCTGAGAGTATCACTGTTGCAAAAGGTGAGAGATGATGCGCCTGTATGCCTCCACGCTTGCGCGAAGCTCCGTGGTGGAGACGTGTTCGTTGGGTGTGTGCGCCACGTGAATTGAACCCGGTCCAAAGAGCAGCGGCGTACCCCAGCGCGATAACAGGGGAATGTCCGACGTGTATGCCATAGGAGCAATTTCGAAACCGGGAACGATATGAAAGCGCTGAGTGGGGATGTGCGATCCGTATTCGATTTCGGCCCGATTCCCCACCCATTCCTCGATTGTCTTCTTCATCGGTTCCACCGGGCCAACCAGCCTGAACATCAACTCGGACTCGGCAATGGCGGGGATGATGTTCGCCTCGCTCCCTCCCCGAATTGTCCCGATGTTCACCGTTGTGTCGCCCAGCTCAGCATCCTTTGGCAAACGCAAATCGCGTACGCTGGGAAGAAGTGCCAGCATGGGCTCGATCGCAGACTTGCCCAGATGCGGATAGGCAGAGTGTGCCTCGCGACCATGAATCCGCAGCGTCACACGAAGGGATCCCTTGGCTCCGCTGGCGAGTCTGCTCTCTGTCGGCTCGCCATTGACGAGAAACTTGCTCGTGGGTGTGAGCTGATTGGCGGCGCGAGCGCCATCGGAATTCTTTTCCTCCCCCACTACAAAGAGGAGATCGATGCGATTCTCGCCTGCTGTGGCGAAGTCATCGGCCGCTATCAGCATGCTTGCGGCAATCCCCTTGGCGTCGCAGGCTCCACGGCCGTAGAGGTGGTCGCCCTCCAGGCGCGGCGGAACGAACGGTGGCACTGTGTCCAAATGAGTGCTGAGCGTCACAGTTCCGCGCCCGCGCGTAGCCCAAATGTTGGCGCGACCGGGTGTGACCTGCTGCAGATTGACATTCCATCCGCGTGGGACAAGCCAGCGGGTGACGAAGTCCACCACCGGCCCTTCGTTTCCACTTACGCTCGGGATCGACATCATATCTGCCGCGAGGGCCACTACGTCTGACATGGGCAGAAATAACTATATGCGCGGAGCCAGATGGAAGGGTGCGGCAGAGGACGCTCATGCACGTGCGGGTTTATCCGGTGCACCGAACCGTGGTGGCGGGGGTATGAGTGAAATCCGAAGTAAAAGCGCGATTTCGCACACCAGGAAGGATGCCTTGAGACTAATTGCTTTCGCCGTGCTTGCCTTGCCCGCCACGAATCTGCATTCGCAGCCGATTCGCTACGAGCCCGGGAGTGCGCGCTACGAACAGAATATCATACTGACCAGTCCCCAGACGCTTGCTGCGATGGGGGTGCCCGCGGAAATCAAAAACCGCCTGATACTATCCACTACTATCTCGCGACTTGGCGCGACCGGTGATTCGTTGCGGCTGTCAGTCACCGTTGACTCGTCGACCACCACAGGTGCCGAGGCGGTAACTCGAGGCGCTGAACTGGCTCCTGCAGGCACGAAGATCGAGCGCAGGATGACCCCTTGGGGGAAATCTTCACCCGCCGCGACTGAAATACGGACCGCGGACCAGCTGATCGGGAGCATTATTCCGGTGTTGACGAATTCCGCGCGCCTGGGATCCGTGTGGGAAGATACGCTGCCCGTGGATCTGCTCCCCGGTAATGCGATCCGAGGGTTGACCGGTCAGATGGTGCGCTCGTTCCTCGTTTCCAAGGATACGACGTACGCTGGCGAAAGCGCCTGGAAGATTGAAATTGGCAGCAAGACATCGGTCGTCGCATCGGGAATGGCCAACAGCCCGGTTCGAATCGATGGTGGTGGCGACGGAACTGGATTCATATTCCTCAGCAAGAAAGGTGTTCTGCTTTACTCAAACGAGAGCCAGTCGCTTGTGATGAATATCCGGCTGCAAAACGGCGGGACCGCATTCCCGCTCGAGACGAGCACTGTCAGAACCGTTCGGCGCATCAAATAGACGCGTATCTGGATTGCCTTCCAATTCTCTCCACACCACGCGCGTAGCAATTGTATCGCTGCTGCTCGCGGTGGTGGCGTGCCGTGATTCGCCGGCTCCGCAAGCGCCACCCGCAGCGATGGCGCCTGAAAGCCCCTTGCACATGGAGGGAACCGTTGGCGTTGCCGTGACTCCTGCTCCGTCAGTTCTTGTCACCGATGCAATGGGAAAACCCGTGTATGGCACTGAGGTCCGCTTCGAAGTAATCGACGGAGGTGGCAGCGTAAGTGACGGCATTACACAGACGGGGCCCGATGGCCGCGCCACGGTCGGCAGCTGGACGCTCGGAATAAGTTCGGGCACTAACACTCTCGCGGCCAACGTCGACGGAGTAGACCCAATTGTATTCACCGCCACCGCTGCACCGGGCGTGGCGGTCGGCCTGGTCTTCGCCGTACCGCCTGCGAACGTCGTGGAGAACCTGCCAATTGCCCCGGCAATTGTTGTCGAACTGCAGGACCAATTTGGCAACCGCGCCACGACATCGCACGCGTCGATAACTCTTTCCCTGGCTCAGGGCCCGAGCGGAGCAACCGTGAGCGGCGTGATCACGGTCGCAGCGACCGATGGGCTCGCGGTATTCTCGAATGTCGTCGTGAGCGCTCCCACCTTGCCCACGCCACAGATAACATCGGTGACTCCTGGCGTGTTGATAAGCGGTGTCGCTACCCGTATTCGCGGCACGTCCTTTGGTCCCACGGCCTCGCAGAATATCGTTTCAATCAACGGCATTCCAGCTACGATGATCAATGCCTCCACAACCGAAATCAATGTGATCGCCCCACAGTTTTCTCCGGAATGTCTGCCAACCAGAAACATTCAAATCATTGTGAAGGTGGAGGTGCCGGCATTTGTGGTTCAGTTGCGCGCCAGCGCTTCGGGTCTGAACAGTGCGCTCTCGCAGCAATTCGCCACCAGCAAAGCTGCCGGGGCGGCCCATCCAGTCCGAACGGCACCGCAGCTACCTCTTGCAGTTGGGCAGTCGACCGTACTTACAACCTCAGAGTCTGCCCGCTGCGTGGAACTGCCGCAGACTGGCGGCAGTTACCTGGTAAGCGTATTCAGCGCGTCAACATCATTTGTGTCGACCGTTCAATATGCGCTGCGCGGACAGCAATCCAGTTTGCAGTTCACTCCCGCGATAGTTGGAGCAGTGCCTCTGCGAGCTGCCAGGGAAGCGCCACGCAGCGAGTCTCAATTGTCTGTTTCCGACGTGGGTCACATGCGCATTCTCCAGGAGAATGCGCGAATACTGAGACAGAACCCACACCCAATGTTTTCGGCGTCGGGACGCGCTGCAATGGCGGCCCGTTCTGCGGCTGGCCCGCCGCCGCCTGCTGCCGCACCAGCCTCAGTCGGCACATTGGGTGCGATCAATGAATTCCGCTACTCGTTCACCAGTTGTGGCGAGGGATTCGTCACACTGCTTGGTCGCACGGCGTGGGTGGGTCAACACGCAATTATCGTCGAGGACTTGGAGACATTTGGAAGCCCGCCTCTGAATGGAACAGTCGACCAGCAATACGCGGAAATCGGTCAGGAGTTCGACGCAAGGAGTTGGCCCATCATCGTGCAGAACTTTGGTAATCCGTTGCTTGTGGATGCACAGATGGCGCAGCACGGCAAGGTCATCATGCTTTTCAGCAACAAGGTGCTCGCGAGCGGGTCGCAGGCCTTCGTGTTCAGCTGTGATTTCTTTCCCCGCAGCATGTTCCCCAAGAGCAACGAGGCGCCGATGTTCTACGCCCGTCCTCCACTGGTGACCGGTGCCGGGTTTTTCCCGCCAAACACACCGGATGGGTGGCAGTGGATAACGCGCTCGACGGTGATACACGAAACGAAACACATCGCGTCTTACGCGGCGCGCATCAGCCAGAGCCAGCTCTCGGGCTTTGAAGAGATCTGGCTGGAGGAGGGTGGTGCCCGAACCGCAGAGGAACTGTTCGGGCGCACCTTTTACGGCAGCTTCTGGAAGGACAACAGTAACTATCTGACTTTCCGCTGCGATCTGCATCCTGCAGAGCCGGCCTGCGCGGGCCGACCCTTTGCGATGCCAAAACATTTTGGGGCGACAATCAGCCCGCCGGCACTCTATGACTTCATGGACAGGAGCGAAACCCGCTCGGTGTTATGCATAGATCAGCCCTGCCTCGACACCAGCTTCTACGGGAGCGCCTGGTCAATGATTCGCTGGGCAGTGGACAATTACGCCCTCAGCGAACAGCAGGCCCTGTCCGCGCTGACGCAAACCAGCGCGCTCAGTGGAGCGGCGAGCATTCAAGCTTTGGCCGGCGGGCTCTCGTGGCCTACGATTATGGGTGAATGGTCCTTGATGCTGGCCACGGATGACCTGAGCGGATTCACACCTGCCAACCCCAGGCTGCGAATGCTGAGCTGGAATCTCCGCGCGGTTTTCCAGGGAATTCACGACGAGTTTCCGACGGTATTTCCCAAAGCGTATCCGCTCACTCCACGTAACGTCACCTTTGGTGATTTCCTTTCACCGGTGATTTCACTGATAGACGGTGGGTTTTCGCTCTATGAGCTGGCGGGAACACAGAGCGGAAGTCAGGTAATCGAGTTGCAAGGCAGCAATGGCGGTCCGCCGCCGGGGACGTTGAGGATGGCGATTGTTCGGGTGCAGTAGAGGGGCGATCAAATGATCAAATGAACAAATGACCAAATGAGCAATTGATCGAGATCTCAGATCGCAATCAAATGATCACTTGGTCGTTTGATCATTTGATCATTTGATCAGCTGTCACAATGGGCCGACAAAGCAAAACAGCCCTCGCAGTCGTGCCCCGAACCACTTTATCCGCGATCGATCCAAAAAGCAGCCGCGCAACTCCGTGCCGAGAATGCGTCGCCATTGCGATTACCTGCGCGTCTAGTTCTTCGGCCTGGGTGAGAATTGCCTCCGCGGCGTGGGGCGCAGAAACCACTTTAAGTGATACCTGAATCTCCGCATCCCGCAGGGGTTTGGCGCAGCTGTCCAGGAACTGTTCTGCCTTCTGCAGCGCCGCCTGGAGGCGCGCATTTGCGTCATCCAGAACGCGCGGCTTCATCACATGCGCCTCAAGCTCTACCGGAATCACAACCTCCAATAAAGTGACTTGCGAGCCAAAGCTCCCGGCCAGTGATTGCACGTAGGGCATGATCCGCACGGCGAACTCGGCGTCAAGCAAGGGCACAAGTATTCTGCCGATACCGATTGTCGCGTCCAGCGCGGCTGGAGAATCATCGCCGGGGCGCGTGAGCAAAACCGGAAGATGCGTCTTCCTCACGACAGATTCCGCTACGCTTCCCAGCCAGCGCCTGGTCGTCCCTCCTCGACCGTGAGTGGCCATGGCAACAAAATCCACTCCATTGCCGCGCGCATATTCGAGAATCGCGTCCGCGGGGTCACCATTCAGCAGCGCCGTCGATACTGCGATGTCGGCTGATGCAAGTATCCTTGCTCGCACTGCTGCCAGGTAGGCCTCGATCCCTTCGTTCCGGGCGTGCTCGATTGCCGCTACATCGAATGTCTCGCCCGTTGCAGGAGCATTAGCGATCGCTGGCAGCAGCAATCCGACCGAATGCACAAGATGCAGCTCAGCCCCGCTCTTCCGCGCTGCCGCTAGTGCAAGTGAAAGCGCGTGCTCGCCGAAGTTGGAACCATCAAGGGGTACCAGAACCGAGCGGAACATGGTTGCCTCGCAATTGCAGCCGCGCTTGTGCTGCGGCTGTCCCAATCAGTGTGCTGCCGTCTCGCTGAGTGCTGTCTCGACTTCCAGGCCGGCTTTCTGCCAAGCTGAAATTCCACCCGCAAGGTTGATGACGTTTTTCATGCCATCCGCACTCAACAGGCTCGCCGCAATTCCCGAACGGTTGCCGGTCTGGCAATAAATGAGCAGCGGTTTCTCCCGTGGTATCTCTGCAATTCTGTTGGCAAGCACGCCAAGGGGAATGATCTGTGCGCCTGACAGATGGGCGGCGTCAACTTCATGCTGATCGCGCACGTCCAGAACGTTCACCTCGTCATTGGCAATGCGTGTTGCGGCTTCGGCGCTCGATATAGATGTGGCAGTTTCGATGGCCCGGCCCGAACTCTGCCATTCCCGAATCGACTCGTCAGAGACAAATCCCTTCACACGATCCAGTCCGATCATTGCGAGATGGCGCGTCGCAGTGCTGGCGGCGTCCGTTTGGGTCTTGTCGACAACAAGGCAAAGGTCACGATCGTAAGGGACGACGCTGCCTGCGTATTTGGTGAAGCTCTTGTTGAGCGGAACGTTGATCGCGCCAGCTATGTGCCCCTTCGAAAAAGAACTCGCCGCGCGGGCGTCGATTATCATTCCCCCGTTTTCGCTAAGTCGCACAAGGTCCGAAGTACTGATCTGGCTCGGTGGGCGCAGGCCGCCCAGTATTGCGGGACCATTCTTGTTCAGCAGCTTCATGACACCGAAATAGCGCGGCGGTGACGGCTGGTCGTGGAGCACCTCGCGAACAAAGGTGTCTTCGTCGCTCACTTGCAGAGCCCAGTTGGATATCCGCTCAAAGCCCAAGGTGCTCTGGGGCATTGAACCAAGCGCTTTGCCGCATGCTGAGCCTGCACCGTGCCCAGGCCAGATCTGGAGGTAGTCGGGCAGCGATCGAATGCGCTGCAGGGATCGGAACAGCGTTCGTGCCGCCCCTTCCATGGTGCCCGGTTTGTTGGCTGCCTTTTCGAGAAGATCCGGGCGACCCACATCGCCAACGAAAATGAAATCGCCACTCAGCATTCCAAGTGGTTCGTTAGACGCGGGGCGGTCCGTGACAAGAAAGGCGAGGTGCTCGGGCGTATGCCCCGGCGTGTGAAGCGCTTGCACGCGCACGTTGCCAAGGGAAATCTCAGAGCCGTCACGCAGCATTGTTGCACCGCTCTCTGCTGCAAATGTGTAGCGCCCGTCGTCGCCTCCTTCATCGGAGAGGAGTAGTTGTGCGGATGCAGCGCGAGCGAGTTCGCGGCTTCCCGATACGAAGTCGGCGTGAATGTGGGTTTCCGCTACATAAACGATGCGCAGCCTTTCACGCGCGGCCTCGCGCATGTAAAACTCGGCATCGCGATTGGGGTCGACGATCATCGCCACGCCTTCGGCTTCGCAGGCCAGCATGTAACTCGCCTGCGCCAACTGGTCGTCGTAGAAGCGTTTGAAGAGCATGACTGGGATAATAGCAGGAACCGGCGTGCCCATGCAGATTGCAGACCAGATGAATCCGCGCCAAGTACTGCAATCCGCCACTTCCCACTTGACGAGCAATGACCTTGTTGGCCTGTGTCTCGCGGCCACGCTGCTGGGTCCACTGTCCATCTCCATGTTCGGCTATCGTATGAAGACGCCACTGGATCTGCCTGCTCCCGTTCTGCTACTAGGATTGGTGTTGAGCGTCGCGATCATTTACCTGGCCGGTGTGAAGGCGCGCAATGATCTCACGCGCGCGCGGCTCTATTGGGAGCTGGCAGTTCTGATCCCGCTCAGTTTTCTCTTCGGATGGCTGGTCGATTGGCGCACCGACCCTTACTTCACTCCCGAGAACCTGTATCAGGTGAGTGCGATATTGCTCGGTCTCAGTGTTTTGGGGGGACTATTGGAGCGCCGCGCGGCAAAGGGCACGCCCTCCGATGTACTTGCGACTGCCACAAGCAGCACTGCCGCCATCGGCCTCGCGTTGTTCTGGGTGATGCTTTCGGCCGGGAATCAGCCAGTGTCAGCGATCCTCATGCTACTCTCGGGAATTCTTATAGTTCTGGCGCTGCTTCTCCGTCTGCCTGGCGCGATCGTTCCCATTTATCAGGGCACGTGGCGAATGAGATGGCGGCGCCGGAAGTCCGCAAAGGAGTGAGGGGTCGAGTGGAGTACTTGAAGTAGTTTCTCAACCAGTCGGCGGACCTCATGTATCACTTGAGATACAACATGCCCGGGGCGGGAATCGAACCCACACCCCCTTTCAGGGAAGGGATTTTAAGTCCCTCGCGTCTACCATTTCGCCACCCAGGCCACTAACAACACGGGAACGGCTTCAATGCCGTTCCCGTTTCACAAGCTCCAGGTTTGTAATCGAAGAAAGCGGGAAACGGGACTCGAACCCGCGACCCCAACCTTGGCAAGGTTGTGCTCTACCAACTGAGCTATTCCCGCGTCGGGTGAACAATCTAGTGCATCGAGCGTTTCAGGCAAAGATTTTCGGCGAAAAATACAGGGATTAACGACGTGCATGCTCGACTGGCGACGACGGACTACTACGGCGGAGGCTTGGGTTTGCGAATATAATTCTCGCCATACAGGGCGATATTGCCTTCGGTGCGAGGGTAACTCTTGCCGAGCAACGTCATGAAAACTGTGCCGTCTGGCGCGGTGCGATAAGCGACGACCTGGTACGTCTTGACCGACGTTCGCTCACGGCTGCGAGTAACGAGATTGCCGCCCTGCAGTGTCCAGGTTCCCGCGTCGGTTTCTCTCACGTAGCGGCTGTTGATCATGCCGGTAAAGATGTGAGTGTAGGTGCTATCCGGCTTGAATGTGAATCCCTGCGCATATGCGATGGTCGTATTTCCCGTGAGTGCACCGGTCGAACTGTTCACATAATCCGCGTAACTCGATGTCGAATGGGTCCACTCGCCAACAACATCCGCGACCACGATCACCGCCGTGCTCCCTGGTGCGGCGGGCGAAGCACCCGCTGACCCAGCTCGCGCAGCTGTCGCGGCTCCTCCGGGCGGTGTGTTGGCTCGACTCGCGGGCCTGTTGGCAAAGTGCAGTCCCTGAAACACTGCACGCACGGTGGCGACATACCGGTTCATGGCCGCTTCGCTGGCTGTCGACGCACGTGCCAGCGCGGCCTGCTGTCCATCGGAGACGCCGTAATAGATCTGCAATTGTGTCGGGTTGCTGCCTTCCTGTACGGTGCGTCCGCCCGATATGAACTGCAACTCGCCTGCGCTGCCGATTTGCGGCTGCGGCTCCTGCAGCGTTCGCGTGCGAGGAGTGAGGTCCGCCGCCAACTTGGCGCGGAACCACTCCCCTAGCGACCTGCCGCTCAGATTCTCAGCACCAAAGAGCGAAATGACGACTGCGGCACTTGCAGAAACGTTTGCCGGCGCGAGCTGCTGACGGCCGTCCAGCATGGTGCTGGTCCAACCGGTGGGCGTGGTGAAGTACAGCCCTCGATAATTCCCTTCCTGGGCAAGCGCGTTGGCAGTGGCAAGTAGCACTACCGGAAGTGTTAACGCGAAGGAGCGCAGCACGACGAGAGCTTACCCGAAGCGCGCGGGGCCGTCAAGGCGTGACTACAGTCGAACTCCCACCACATGAATTGCCTGCCACATGGACCACGCAAGCAGGCCTGCCAGCGCCGCATCACCAGCTCCAGAGATTGCGTTTCCGTCCGCATCGATGGCTTCACACGCAATGCCTTCAAAAAGCGGGGCGCGGCGCAGGAACCCGGCTGCTTCACCCGCGTTCGGGCCGGACAGGCGTGCACACCAGTGCGACATCCATTGCGACGGCGCCACCGATTTCACTGTGCGGCGATACGTTGAATCGCTGCGATCGAAGGCTTCGTAGAGCGGCAGCCAGAATGCGGATGCCGACGGAAAATCGTCCTGCACGGATTTTCCGTCGAGATCGATAGCGGACGCCAGCGTGCTCTGGCCATTTGCCTGAACCGTGAAGTGCCGCGCCAGAGCTGCACGCACCGCAGCAGCCGGCTCGACCTGCCGAGCCGTTTCTTCATCGAGTGTGCGGCCGAAAACATCGAGGGCCTGGGCGGCCACAGCATTTGCGTGCAAGGTGAAACCCATTGGCGCCGCCTGTCCATCCGGATGCACTTCGGTCGTGTACAACGGATAACGAGGGTCGCGCCTGCGCGCGATTTCCTCGTGCGAGAGATACAACGTGTCCGCGAGGATGGGCTCCTCAACTATCTGATCATCTCCCGTCTCGCGGATGTAGCGGTCCACCGCGAGCGCATAAGCGGCCGCGCCCTCGAGGGAAAATCCGGGTTCGAAGATCGCACCATCGAGATAGTGCAGACCATGGCCGGGCGCATATCCATGTACTTCGCAGGCGCGCAGAATCAACTCGCGCGCCAGCGGCGCATCGATAAGCTGCACCGCGGGCAGCAACCATATCAGTGCTTCCCAATCACGCACCGTGATTCCGGCATCATGCCATGGCGCACGGGTCCGCACCATGTAGAACTGGGCATCGTCTATGGCCCGCCCGACGCCGAAGAAGTAGGCGAAGAGAAGATTGCGGTCTATAAGTCGTCCCGCCCCACTCTCGGTGTCACCCTGCATCATGCCCTGCAGCGAACGTGAAGTGGTTTCGAGGAGGTCACGCCATCCTCTGCGCCGCAACACCGCCAGCGTCGCCGCGGCACCATCGCGTTCGGCACCTGCGGCGATGTACAGAGCGGTATTCCATTTCTCTCCCGGCTCCAGCGAGACTTCAAAGCGAAAACTGAACTTCCGCTCGAGTGCATCGTCCGCGACGGCAACCGCAGGTGCGCCTTCGGCGGCTATCGCCAGACTGGCCAGACCTGGGAGCGCCGCACCATCCAGGAGCAGCACGTCATCCGCGCCGTGAGTGACCTGGTGCGCATCCGCAAATGCGCGGGCGGATCTAACACGTAGCTGCCGGTGTCCAAGACAGCCATTGAAAGTCACCACCGGTTTTGCGAGTTCGGATGACCGGTTCTCAAGGGCAATGAGATACACCAGGCCCGGGACATCGGCATCGCGTCCGTGCGGAGCGAATATCGATCCTCGGACACTGATACCTTCCACGATGCTCGTGAACGAGGGGATCCACTCGAAAATGCGCTCCCATGCAATTCCGCCTTCGGACAGTCTGAGGGCGCGGCCATTCATTTCGATGTTCAGCGCCAGAAGTGGCGTCTGCGCACCGTTCAGGTGGTCGGGCGTCCCCGCGAACTCGACCGCGCCGCGCGATCCTCTGTGCAACAGGCTGACAAGATGCACCGATGCATCATCGGGATGTATGCATGGCAAGGAAACCCAGTGGTTGCCGGTCATCTGCCATGAGATGGTTGGAACAGTCGGGTTGTTCACGTTCCCGTCATTCCGGCGAAAGCCGGAATCCATGTTGAACGACACTGGATTCCCGCTTTCGCGGGAATGACGGATGAGAATGAGCCGCTACCAGTCATCGGTTGACAGTGCGTATGCACCGTGATAATCTAGCCCGCGTGGCACGGGGCCGCGTCACTACCTGTGAAAACCTCCAACAATTCGTGTGCTCCGTGAGGAGATCATTCCCGCGACATCGGGTGGCTGCATTGCGCACTACGATCGTCGCTTTTCTGCTTTTGTTGACCGCCAATGCAACAGTCGGCGCGCAGTTTATCCCTCCTCCCGCCGCGAGCAGCGCCCTTCCCGCAAAAGGTGACCTCTGGTTATCGATCACAAGCATTTGGCAGCCCTACGACAACCGTTCCGGTTTCACTCCCGCGACCGATGCCCGCAGCGAAGCACTGGGCGCACCTTATTCGTTCACACCAATCGGAGTTGCGCAGCTTCCCAGCCTCGGCACCGTTGAGGACGCAATTGCGTCTCTGGCTGGCAATCCTCAGTTCGGTTTGTCGCTCGGCACTACGACGCTGCGCGCGGAAGTAATGAAAACCGTAACCCCGTTCGAGGGCGAACTGGGGTTGAAAAGCTGGCTGAGCTTTGGAGTCTCCGTTCCACTCATTCGCGCCAGCGGTGAAACGGTTCTCGATGTAAATCCGGATGGCACTGAAGGGAATGTCGGTTTCAATCCGGCGCTGACCACTGCGGTTGCTCGAACTACGAATACTGCAGTGAGAAACCAGATTACCGCCGCAGCCACAACTTTGGAGCAGCGCCTCGTCAGTTGCGCCCTCACGCCGACTGCCCCTGGCTGCCCGGCAATTCTTGCGAGACAGACGGAAGCTCAGACACTCATCACCCAGTCGCGAAATTACCGGGACGTTCTGGAGTCTCTCTACGGAAGCGATACTGCAACTGCGGGACAGCTCATCCCAATCGATGGCACAACAGCTCACACTGCGATCAACGGCCGAATTGCCGCATTCAATGCGCTTTACCGCGACCTGCTCGCGCTGGGTGCAATGGATACGGATCCGCTCCTCGCTAGACCATTTCCCGCGCAAACGGCGCTTACTGCGACCGACCTGCGACGCATTCTCGAACAACCCGAGTTCGGGTACAGCTTCGTACCGCTGCTGAGCTTTCAGCGCCAGGGCATTGGCGACATCGAGTTGCGTGCGCGACTGCGTCTGCTCAACACGTTCAAAGCCGATGATACCGGTGGTGTGGGCATGCGAGTGAGTCTGTCTGTGCTGGCGAGAATTGCGACAGGAGTGCCACCCGACGCCAATGTGCCCTTTGATGTCGGCACCGGTGATGGCCAGAACGATGTGGAGGTTGGCGGCGCGGCGGACCTCAGACTTTCGCGGCTGTTCAACCTTACTGCGCTGGGAAGGTTTGGTGTACAGATGCCCGATCGACAGGCGATGCGCATAGCTGAACCAGGCACCCCCTTCCCCGAAGCGTTCACATTACGCGACGTGGACCGCGACCTGGGAGATTATATCGATTTTTCCCTGCGGCCACGCCTGCAATTGGGACCGTATGCGTCGCTGCTCGGCGCCTGGCACTTTCACAGCAAGATGGCCGATCACTACACCGGCACCTTCATCGCCTCTGCGGCGGAGACAGGCCGAGGGCCAGTCACGCTCGATGCGTCCGTTCTGGATGAGGGTTCCGCCGTCACGATTCAGCGCGCAGGGGTTGGACTACGACTTGTGAATTTCGAGAACCGGCAACATCCGGTGAGCATGCCAGTCGAGTTCTCCCTTACCTACATGGCGCAGCTGGGCAGCACCGGATACGGTGTTCCCGACGCATCGACGCTGTCGTTGCAGTTGCGCGTGATAACACACCTTTTTGGCGCTTCCAGGCGCCTGGGGGCGCACGGAAGCGATCAAGTGAACAAATGAACAAATGAACAAATGATCAAGTGAACAACTGATTGCGATCCACGATCGCGATCTCCCGATCATTTGTTCATTTGTTCATTTGTTCATTTGTTCTCATCTCTTCTGTTCCGAGGCGCTCTCCAACAACTCCAGCGCGTGTTCCCGCCCCGTCTTGCTCGATGAGTCACCGGAAAGCATTCGCGTAATCTCGGCAACGCGCGCGCCCCCTTCGACTATCTCCACATCTGCCGTCGCAATTCCGCGTCGTTCCAGCTTGCGAACAATCAGATGCCGGTGCGCGCGCGCGGCGATTTGCGGCAGGTGAGTTATCACCAGCACTTGATGATGCTTTGCCAGTGCCCGCAACGCATCGCCAACCTGAAGCGCCACCTCACCACCGATGCCCGCGTCCACCTCGTCAAAGACCAGACTGGGCACCTTATCCAGATTCGCGAGGATGGACTTGATGGCCAGCATTATTCGAGAGAGTTCCCCACCAGACGCGGTCTTCGCAAGTTCACGCGGATCATGCCCGACATTGAGCTGCACAAGAAAGTTGACTGCATCCGCGCCGGTCGATCCCGTTTCACCCAACGGTGACACCACGATGCGGACTCTGCCGCCCGGCATTCCCAGCGATGGCAGCATTGCGCTCACCTTCTTCTCCAGCTTGAGCGCTCCGGCGGTGCGCTTCGCCGTCAGCTGTTCGGCCGCGGCATCGCGCGCGCGGAGAACGGTGAGGCGTTCAGCCTCGAGCGCCGCGAGGTCATCACTCGATGATTCCAGTAGCCCCAGTTCCTTCTCAGCAGCATCCAGCGCCAACAACGCCTCTCGAATGCTGCCGCCATGCTTGCGCGCTATCTGAAACAACACAGACCGTCGTTCATTCACCCGCATTAGCCGCTCCGGATCGACCTCAATCCGGTCAGCATACTCGTTCAGATCGCGCGAAAGCTCCGCGAGCACTACCTCCGCACTGTCGAGCGACTCACTCAACTTGCGCGCCCCCGAATCGATTCGCGCCAGCGAGTCGAGATTCCTGCGAATGCGCTTCAACGCATCAAGAACGCCGCGGTCGTCGTCGTTGAGAGACTCAAGCCCTTCGGTTGCCAAGGCTGTGAGTTCAACTGCGTGCTCGAGGCGCGAGGCCTCTTCATCGAGGCGTTCCTCTTCGCCCTCAACCAGCTTCACTGCACGCAGTTCGGCAACCATGTGGCGCAGGTAATCAATGCGCTTCCCCGAATTGCTCCTCCGTGCGGCGACAGCAGTGACGGCTTTCTCTATCTGCGAGAGGCGTGCATGCAATTCAGCGACGGCAGCAGCGTGGTCGCGCGCCATTGCATATTCGTCGAGCACATCGCGCTGCGAATCGGCATCCAGCAACGACTGCGCTTCGTGTTGGCCGTGGATGCTGGCCAGTTGCCGCCCGGCTGCTGACAACACAGAGTTGTTCACAGCGAAGCCGTTGATCCAGGCTCGTCCGCGCCCACTCGCCAGTATCTCGCGGCGCAGTGTTATGAAATCGTCTTCGATCGAGATGCCCTGATCCCGAAGCGATTGCTGCAGCGCGCGTGCACTCGACGCATCGAAGGTTCCTTCCACGACGGCCTTGTCGCTTCCGGCGCGAACCTGATCTGAGCTGGCCCGCTCACCCAACAGGAGACCAAGCGCACCCACAATTATCGATTTCCCAGCGCCGGTCTCACCCGAGAGTACGTTGAAGCCCTCGGCCAGGGAAAGCGACAAGCTGTCAATTATCGCGAAATCCTTGATCCGGAGTTCGGTGAGCATCAGGGCTGCTCATTGCCACCCGTCAGCCCGCCCCAGCCCAGCTTCGTACGGAGGCGACTGAAAAACGTCGACGCAAAAAAGCGCACGAATATCACGGGAGCTTCGGATCGTGCCACAACAAGACGCTCATTCTGCGCCAGGGTCGTGCCCACCTGACCGTCAACGGTAACGAGAAGTTCGTCAGCCTCTGTGCCATCCTCGGCGTTAATCTCCACCTTCATTCGAGGAGGTATGACGAGCGGCCGCAGAGTCAGGGAATGCGCCGAAATGGGAGTGAGAATTATGGAATCGAGCGATGGCAACACTATTGGTCCGCCGGCCGAGAGTGAATACGCCGTGGATCCGGTCGGAGTGGAAACCACCAGTCCATCGGCCGCAAATGTCGCGATAGGCTCGCCGTCAACTTGCACGCGCAAGCGTACCACCCGCGCAAATCCACCTTTGTGCACGACGACATCGTTTACCGCCACCCAGCTGTCCTTTTCCTTGTTGTCATCGCCGACAGCGCGCACGACAAGAGTCATGCGTTGCTGCCCCTCGTATTCACCGCGCGCCATGTGCTCCAGCGCCCACTCCATTTCGTCAGCGCCGCAATACGTCAGAAAACCGAGCCTGCCAAGATTCACCCCAAGTACCGGAACGTTGAGCCCTGCAACCGTCCGCGCACCGCGCAACATCGTGCCGTCACCACCGAGCGTGATGAGAAAATCCAGTTCGGCCGGTGAGGTGATGAGGGGAGCGCCCGGCGCGAAGGTATGAAGGGCGTCCTCGAAAAGCAGGCTGTATCCGTGTTTGGGTGCGAACGACATCAACGAACTCAAAACACCACTGAGCCCGTGATAACTCGTATTGCCGATCACGCCAAGTTTTCTCACCCGGCAAACGCCTCGCTCTCCAGCAGGGCTCGCACACGGTTAGTGATACCGGCCGTATCGAGTCCAAGCGCCGCGAGCTGTCGCGCGCGCGGTGCCTGCTCCACAAATCTGTCGGGCACACCATGCGTCGCGATTTTCACCGTGGCATCCATGTCGCCCACTACGGCCGCCATGTGCGCACCGAATCCGTTGACGAGCGTGCCTTCCTCAACCGTGAGGAAGCGATGATGATTGACGAGTAGACTGGACAGCGTGGCCGCATCGTGTGGTTTGAGGAAGCGGCAATTGACGACCGTGATGTTGATGCCATCTGCGGCCAGCAGCGCCGCGGCGGCAAGCGATGGTTCCACCATCGTTCCCACGGCGAGCACCGCCAACTCATCGCCGCGGCGAACAACGTCCCAGCTGCCGTATTCAACGGGACTGATCGCACTGGTTGCAGGAATCTGATCGGGAGCTGTGTCACGCGGATAGCGAAGACAGAAGGGACCGGTAGTGTGCGCCAATGCGGTTCGCATCAGCCCAATCATTTCCGCTCCGTTTCGCGGCGCCGTAACGGTCATTCCAGGCACAGCCAGCATGTAAGCGATGTCGTAGAGCCCCATGTGAGTTGGGCCGTCGTCGCCGACAACCCCGGCGCGGTCCATTGCAAAAACTACAGGCAAATGCTGGATAGCCACGTCGTGAATGATGCTATCGTACGCTCGCTGGAGAAATGTGGAGTAGATCGCGCAGAAAGGCCTAAGACCGCGGGTTGCGAGACCTGCCGCAAATGTCACAGCGTGCCCCTCGGCAATCCCAACGTCGAAGAAGCGACCTGGGTGTTCCTTGGCAAAAATGTTTGTGCCCGTTCCCGTGTCCATCGCTGCGGTGATCGCAACCACCGATTTGTCTTCGGCAGCAAGGTCGGACAGCGCGCGACCGAATGCCGCTGTATACGCGCTGTTTCCTGTTGCCGGTGCGCGCAGCCGCCCCGTAGCGGGATCGTGATTGGGAGGAAGTGCGTGCCACTTCTGCAAACTTTCCCCTGCGGGAAAGCCCCTTCCTTTCTGCGTGATCACATGTACGAGTCGCGGTGCCTGCAGAGTGCGCACGGGGGTGAAGGTGTCAATCAGTGCATCGAGATCGTGGCCATCGATTGGGCCAAAGTACCGGAACCCCAGTTCCTCGAAAAGCACACCTGGCGTGAGAAAAGTCTTCACACTTTCTTCCCACTTTCTAACCAGTGTCCCCATTGCGCTCAGTGGGCCGGGGGCGTGATCGACCGCATTGCCAATCGCGCTCCGCAATCTGTTGTAGATCGGGTTACGCTGCACCGAAGTGAGATACCGCGATATAGCTCCCACATTGGGCGCGATGGACATCTCGTTGTCATTCAGCACGACTATAAAGTCGCGCCCCGATGCCCCCGCATTATTCAATCCCTCGTACGCAAGACCACAGGTTAGCGCACCATCACCGACAATGGCGGCAACCTTGAAGTCCTCACCGAGAAGGTCGCGTCCCACAGCCATTCCAAACCCGGCCGAGATCGCGGTACCAGCGTGACCCGCGCCGAAGGTGTCGTAACTACTCTCGTCGCGCTTGAGAAAGCCGGAAATGCCCCCTTCCTGCCGCAGCGTCTCCAGCTGCTCGCTGCGTCCGGTGAGCAGCTTGTGCGGATAACCCTGGTGCCCAACATCCCACACGAGCTGATCGCGCGGAGTGTCGAACACGTAGTGGAGCGCGATTGAGAGTTCTACCACGCCGAGTCCCGCACCAATATGCCCACCGGTGCGCGAACAGATATCTATCAAACGTGCCCGCACCTCAGCGGCCAGCTCGTGCAGTTCAGCGCGCTGCAGCCCTTTGAGGTCCTGCGGTAGTTTCGCTCGTTCCAGTAGTGCCATAGTGGGAAAGATAGGCGGCCTGAAGCCCCGGGTCAGGACCGACGTGCCACGACGTATTGTGCAAGCGCACCTAGCAGAGGTGTAAGGAGGCCGGCATCTCGCATTAGTGACGCCGCTTCGTCCGCATTCTGCCTTGCCAGCCGCCAGGCGCCCTCAACCCCGAGAAGTGCTGGATAGGTGCTCTTGCCGAGTGCTTCGTCGCGGCCAGCTGTTTTTCCGAGTACGGCAGTCGATGCCGTCACATCGAGCAGGTCATCGGTGATCTGAAAGGCAAGGCCTATCAGCTCTCCGTAACGACGCAGACTCGTAACCGATGCGTCATCAGCGCGCGCCGCCATTGCGCCGATTGTTGCGGAGGCAGCGATCAAGGCACCGGTCTTTGCAGCGTGCACTTGCTGCAGATCTTCCAACGGAAGAGCGCGTCCCTCACCTTCGAGATCGAGCAACTGCCCCGCGATCATTCCGCCGGCACCGGCGGCAATCATGATCTCGCGAACTATTGCCGCGGATTCGCCGGTACTCAAACCGAGTGCTCGCCCGGCTGCCATCGCTCCTCTCGCGGCGAGTGGAACCATCGCCAGTCCGGCAACGGTTGCGGTGGGAACGTCGAACTGGCGATGCGCGCTGGGTCGCCCACGACGCATGTCATCGTCGTCCATGCACGGAAGGTCATCGTGGATCAGCGAATATGCGTGCACCACTTCGACCGCGGCGGCCAGGTCACTGATATCCGAGCTGTCTGTCGATGATCCCCGTATCGCATTGTGCGCTGCACAAACCAGAACTCCCCGAAACCGCTTACCGCCACCCAGTATGCTGTAACGGATTGCCGGCGCGACACCCAGGAATTCACCCTGCAGATGCAGCTCGCAAAAGCGCAGGAGTGCGTCCTCCACTCTGCGCCGCGTGGGCGCCAGCAGATCGTCGAGCTGATCAGGCTGTAAGGTCGGTGAGATCGAAGCTGCCATCGAGTTTTTCGACGAGTACTTTCACCTTCCCTTCTGCGGCCCGCAGCTCCACGGCGGCTGCGCGCAATACCTCCACCCCTTCCTCGAACAATTCCAGCGCAACGCTTAGCTCGACGTCTTCGCTATCCAGCTTCGCGGCAATTTCCTCGAGGCGCGCGAGATTTTTTTCAAACGACATTGCGCTCACCCTCCATTTTTTTCTCGACGCTGCCGGTAGTTGCGGAAACCGTGCCGTCGCGCACGTGCAGATGGAACTGCTCGCCCTCGACAAACTCCGCAGTGCGCGAGAGTGTCCTGCCGGCGGAATCCTGTGCTATGCTGAACCCGCGCGCCATTGTCGCGAGTGGGCTCAAATCGTGAATGCGCGAGGCGAGGGTGCGCAGGGCAGTATCTCTCGACTGAATCTGCCGCGATGATGCAAGCGGCATGGTGCGGCGCAGGTTGTTCATCCGGTCCCTTCGCGATCTGAGGGCGAGCACCAGGCTGCGTCGCATTCGCGCTGCCCGCGATTTCACAAGAGCGCCGAGGTCCACTACTGCTGGAACCACTGCCTCCGCCGCGGCTGATGGTGTCGCGGCGCGGAAGTCGGCAACCAGATCGCAAATGGTGAAATCGGTTTCATGGCCCACAGCGGAAATGGTTGGAATGGGACAGGCAGCGAGAGTGCGCGCGAGCTTCTCATCATTGAAGCACCAGAGGTCCTCCCGCGCTCCTCCGCCCCGTCCGATTATCAGAACGTCCGCGCCATTCCAGCGCGCCACGCGATTGATGGCCACTCGCAGGTCGCGTGCTGCTCCCTCGCCCTGCACGCGCGCAGGCACAACCACGATGTTGACGCTGGGACAGCGTCGCTTTATCACATGCACAATGTCGTGAAGCGCGGCGCCATCGGTACTCGTGATGACCGCAACGCACGTCGGTTTCGTGGGGAGGGCGCGCTTGCGATCCGGGGACAACAATCCGTCGGCCTCCAGGCGCTTGCGCGTTCTTTCCAGGGCCTTGAGCCACAAGCCATCACCTTCAGCCTCGATCTGGCGCGCGGAAAACTGCACATCACCCTTGGCGGCGTACACGGTGAGCTGTCCGAACGCCGTTATTTGCATGCCATCCTCGGGCGCCGCCGGAATCCTTTCCTGATCGCGCGACCAGGTCACGCAGCGCAACTGTGAAGTCTTGTCGCGCAAGGTGAAATACCAGTGACCGTTCCGATGCGGCTTGAAATCGCTCACCTCTCCCTTCACCCATAGAGGAAGGAAGGCGCCTTCAACCAGATCCTTCAGAACCTGATTGATTGTCGCGACAGACACCGCCGTTGCGGTGGTGCTTCCCGGTGCGGCGAATTCGGCGGATGGATGCGGCGCCGTTTGGCCGGTCAACTCACCGCACCAATCCGTGCCGCACGGACCGTGTTACTCAGCAGCATTGCGATTGTCATCGGGCCAACCCCGCCAGGCACAGGCGTGATGTGCGCGGCCACGTCACGCACCGTATGAAACTCCACATCTCCAACTATCCGATAACCGCGTGGCGCAGACGCATCCTGCACACGGTTGATACCGACATCAATCACCGTGGCTCCCGGCTTAACCATATCGCGAGTTACCAGGCGAGGCTTGCCGATCGCAACGATCAGCACATCGGCGGACCGTGTGTGGCGCGCGAGATCAACCGTTGAACCGTGACACACAGTCACCGTCGCATTTCCCCCCTGCCTCGGTTGCAACATGAGCGCTGCCATCGGTTTCCCGACAATGTTGCTCCTTCCCACGATGACGCAATGGCTTCCCTTTGTTTCCACTCCACTCCGCACGATCAACTCACGAACACCGGCCGGAGTACAGGGAGCAAAACCATCGGGGTCGCCCATCCATATCTTGCCCACGTTCACGGGATGGAATCCATCCACATCCTTCGTCGGCAAAACACGGCGCACTATGGCATCCGAATCAATATGCCTTGGCAGTGGCATCTGCACGAGTATCCCGTGCACGGCCGCGTCAGCGTTGAGCCGGTCAACGATTGCAAGCAACTCATCCTGAGTGGTTGTCGCAGGCAAACGAATTGTTTGGCCGAACATGCCAGCCTCGTGCGACGCGCGCTCCTTGGAACGAACGTAAACATCGCTCGCCGGATCGTCGCCAACGAGCACGACTGCCAATCCCGGTGTGACACCACGCGCCTTCAGAGCCGTTACTTCGCTTGCCAACTCGTTGCGGATACTGCGGGCTATCTTGACTCCGTCAATGAGCTCAGCGGGCAAAGTCCACCGCCCTGGTTTCTCTAATTACAACCACCTTTATCTGCCCGGGGTATTGCAGCTCGCCCTCGATTCTGCGCGCAATTTCCTCGGAGAGCGCGGTGCTGCGCAAATCGTCCACTTCGTCGGGCACGACAATTACGCGCACCTCGCGACCCGCCTGAATTGCAAACACCTTTTCAACGCCGCGATAGCTGGACGCGATTTTCTCCAGCCCTTCCAGTCTCTTGACGTAGGTCTCGAATGCTTCGCGCCGCGCGCCGGGGCGCGAACCGGAAATCGCATCGGCCGCCTGCACAATTACCGACACCTCGCTCTCATGGGGAACGTCGTCGTGATGAGCCGCTATGCAATTCACCACCATGGGATTCTCCCCGTATTTGGTGGCTACCTCGACACCAAGCTGTACGTGCGTCCCCTCATGTTCGTGGGTGAGAACCTTGCCGATGTCGTGAAGCATTGCGCCCCGCTTCGCCATCTTGACGTCCAGCCCCAGTTCAGCAGCCATGATTCCGGCGAGCCAGGCCACTTCCTTTGAGTGGTTCAGAATGCTCTGGCCATAACTGGTGCGCCAGCGCATCCGGCCAATGAGCTTGATGATTTCCTGGTGAAACCCGTGCACGCCAACTTCGTATGCGGCCTGTTCACCGGTTTCAATGATGTTCGCGTCGACTTCCTTGCGCGCCTTGGCGACAACCTCTTCGATGCGACCCGGATGAATGCGTCCATCCGAGACGAGCTTCTCAAGTGCCAGCCGCGCCACCTCTCGGCGGACCGGATCAAAACACGAAACAACGACGTTGTCAGGAGTATCGTCGATGATCACATCTACGCCGGTGGCCAATTCGAACGCCCGGATATTGCGGCCCTCGCGTCCGATAATGCGGCCCTTCATTTCATCATTGGGGAGCGCGACAGCGGACACAGTGATCTCCGCCGTGTGCTCCGAAGCAATGCGCTGAACTGCCAGTGAAATGATCTTCCTGGCTTCCCGTTCGGCGTCGCGTTTGGCGGTCTCGCGAATTTCGCGGAGGCGGTTGGCAGCATCGGCGATCGCCTCACTCTCGAGCCGTTTCATCAGCTCGGTCTTGGCATCCGCCGACGTCATGCCGGCAAGCTGTTCCAACTTGCGGTTTCCTTCCGCGACCATTCGTTCCAGCTCCTGCTCGCCGTCAGTAACCGTCTTCTCGCGCCGACCCAGCTCGCTGGCGCGCCGGGCAACTTCCTTGTCGCGCTGCTCGAGCACATCGAACTTCCGTTCGAGAATGAGGTCGCGCTCTTTGATCCGCTTTTCTTCCTGCTCGACCTCTTCGCGGCGCCGGCGCACTTCAACCTCGAATCCCTCGCGGTGGCGGATGAGTTCTTCCTTGCCGGAAATGACAGCGCTCTTGCGCGTGCTCTCGGCCTCGCGTGTCGCCTCATCGAGAATGCGCTTGGAGGTCTCTTCAGCCGTCGACTTCGCTGTGGCTTGCGCGCGGCGCACCTTGCTGCCACCAAGTTTGATTCCTACAAAAAAAGCTGCCGTGGCAAGCACCAAAACGAGGGCGCCGAACACGGCCATTTCTATCTGAGTCATTTTATCTATGCTCCAGCGCACCGTCAGGCGCGTCTTAGTTTTTACATCGGCCCCTGCTGCGAAGCGCAACGCCGAGTGTGAGCACAGTCGAGTTGGAGAGCTAACTCAAAATGCTGCTTGCACCTACGAAGCGGAGGACGGTACCATTTCGTTGTAAGGTTACGTGTGGGACCAGGAAAAGGCAACCGTTCACGGCGAACTGCGGCGAGGGGCCACTGCGGAGCGGGGACTACGTTCACGGGAACAGAGGGTGCGGGGAAGGCGGCTTGGGAGACGCGATGACGCAGCGACGTCGAACTGCGATCAAAAACGCCGGTCTTCGCAGTCCCACAACCGCGGTCCCCACTCACGCCGTCCCCGGACCCGCAGTTCCCGTGAACGGGGTTCCCGCTCCGCAGTTCACGTCCATAGCCCCTAAGTAGCTACTTGCGATGAGCTCCGGCTTTCGCAGGACTGATCGCCGGATGACTCTCAGCAGGCGTAGCGCGTTTGGCTGGAGGGAGCCAGTGGCTTACCTCTTCGGAGAGCGCTTGCATGTATCCGGTCACCTCGGCAAGACTCTCGCGCGCGGTGAAAAGCTCATCGGTGATTTGCAGCGCGGCCAGAATTGCGGCCTTGTGCGGCTCCACCACCGATCCCGATTGCTGCACTTTGCGAATCGCCTGGTCGACGTAGGACGCGACCGCTTCTGAATGTTCCTCGGTAGCCTCGCTCCGGAGCGTGTACTCGTCACCGGCTATCGTGACGCGAACGACATTCTTGGATTGGCTCACGCTTCACTCTCCACGGACTTGCTGTTGCCTCAGGAAACGGACGCGTTCCAGCATCTGCTGCGTGCGAGTTGTGGCGCGATCCAGTTTTTCGCGAAGCTGCCCATTCTCAGCTTCGAGTTCTGCAGCGGAGCGGGTTGATGCACCGTCTCCACCTTCCCCCATTTCGCGCAAGCGGCCTTCAGCCGCGAGCGCACGACGACGAAATGACGCCAGAGTCTCGCCAACATTGCGCACGAGATGCTCCAGCTCGAGAAACGCCGTAACCTCAGGTCGATCGCTGTCTGACTCCAAGCTCTTTCTCCAATACTGTCAACAGTTTCTGTCGCCTACCTTCAACTTCCTTATCACGTAGAGTGCGCTCTGGATGGCGGAACGTCAACCGCCAGGCCAGGCTGCGGGTGCCGTCGGGCAGCCCCTTCCCATGGAACTCGTCGAATAACTCGAGACTCTCGAGCAGCTCGCCGGCTGCGCGCCGCAGCACTGTCTCCACTTGTTCGGCCATGAGCGTTTCGGGAACGACAAGCGCCAAGTCAAAGTCCGCAGCTGGCTGCAACGGTAGCGGCGAGAATCGTACCTGTCCCGCGCCTCGTACCGTTGGCGACGGAACGGTCACCGAGCCCCGCGCCGCAATGGTTCGATACGCGTTTTCGCCCTGCGGTGCTACCGCCGCCGATGACACCTCGCCGATTCGCACCTCAACACCAAAAGCCGGCGCAGCCCACACTGGCGCGTCCAGCACCAACTCGCGAACCGTTCCCACATCCGCGGAGTCCGCAGTAATGGTCCACCGCAGACCATCCTCACTCCCCTGCTGCGGAATGAGGCCGATGGCCGCGTCGGGATAGATTGTGCGCGCCAACGACTGCGCGAGAGCCTTGGCGTCCCATACATCGTAAGGTGGCGGTTTTGGCTCTGTGAAGTGCGCCGGAGTGCGGTCGCCGTGTAACGCCGCACCGACATGCATTTCTTCGCTCGGCATGTCTTTGCCACTCGGCTTGAACACGTTACCGATTTCGAAGAGCCGCACGTTGCGGTTCATGTGTGAAAGATTGTATTCGAGTCGTGGCGACAGAGTCTCGAGAATCGAACGCCGCAAATGTCGTTCGTCCTCGGAGATTGGATTCGCGACGCGCACGTGCGATGCATCGTCTCCCCGGACGAATGGCAGTGGTCGGGCCTCAAACAGCCCGAACCCGGCGAGCAGTTCGCGCAGTTTCGAAGCAAGCCTGTGGTTCTTGTCGCCAGGGACAGTGCCTGGCCTGTAAGGGCGGATCTCATCTGAAAACGATTCATAGCCCCGCAGCCGTGCGAGTTCTTCCACGAGGTCGATCTCTGCGCAAACGTCTACTCGCCACGATGGCACAGTGACTTCCAGAACACGCGACACGGCGCCGGCAGTGGAAACCAGGAATCCAACCGACTGCAGCAGTCGCACGATCTCTTCGCTGGAGAGATTCTCACCAAGTACGCGCGAGGCCCGATCCGATCTCAGCGAAACAATTGTTCGTTCGCGGGGTGCCGGATAGAGATCCAGTGCAGTATCCGCCAGTTCGCCACCGGCAACCTTCACCAGCATTTCCACCGCGCGACCCACCATCTCGCCGGGCAGTTCGCAGTCCACGCCGCGCTCAAATCGATAGCTCGCGTCCGTGGAGAAACCCAGCGCAAGGCGCGTAGCGCGAATCTGCGCCGGGTCAAAGTTGGCGATCTCGAGGAACACGTTGCGCGTTGCATCCGAGACGGCGCTCTCCAATCCGCCCATGACGCCGGCGACAGCTTGTGCGGTGTGTATGTCCGCGATCACCGTCATCGATGAGTTGAGCGTGCGTTCAACTCCATCGAGTGTGATGAGCTGCTCGCCATCTCGAGCTTTCCTGATTACAACGGCTGACCCATCGAGGCAATCAAGATCGAAGGCGTGCATGGGCTGTCCGCACTCGTGCAGGAGATAGTTGGTGACATCGACGATGTTATTCAAAGGTCGCTGACCAATCGCTTCCAGACGGAGTCGCAGCCAATCCGGGCTCGGCGCAACGGTCACGCCCTTGATGATGGCACCGACGTAACGCGGACATCCGTGAACATCATCGAGGCGCACGGTAACGCCGGCGACGCTTCCTGTCGCTGCGGACCGCACCGGATGACGCCATCCGGGGAGCATGCCACCGGGGGTGCGCATGGAGACATTCGCCGCAGCACACAGTTCACGAGCAAGACCCACATGAGACAGGAGGTCGGGACGATTTGGTGTGACATCGACAACTATGCGAGAATCGCCGAGTGGAACCGCTTCGAGCAGTGGAGTACCGGGCGGCACATCCACATCCAATTCGAGGATGCCAGAGTGATCGTCGCCGAGTCCCATCTCGCGCGCGGAGAGAAGCATCCCATTGGACAGCTCCCCTCTGATCTTTTTTTTCTCGAGTTTGAAACCACCAGGAAGTGTCGTTCCTACGCCGGCGAACGGATACAGTGCGCCCTCCTTCACGTTGGGGGCGCCGCACACGACATCGAGAAGTTCGCCGCCACCATTGTCGACTTTGGTGACCCAGAGGTGATCCGAGTTGGGATGCGGTCCGGCTTTCACAACTCTTGCAACGACAACATGTGCGAGGTCCGCACGCAAACGAATTATCTCGTCCACCGGAGCGCAGCGTGACGAAAGAACATCGCTCATTTCGGCCGGCGTCATCTGCACCGGAATGAGTTCCTTCAACCATTCGTGTGATACGTTCATTCGCCCAACTGCTCGAGAAAGCGCATGTCGGAATCGTACAGCAAGCGGATGTCCGGGATGCCGTAACGTTGCATGGCAATGCGCGCCGGTCCCATTCCAAATGCCCAGCCTGTGTAGCGCTCGCCGTCAACGCCTGCCGATGCGAGAACATTGGGATGCACCATCCCAGCGCCCATGATCTCCATCCATCCGGAGTTCTTGCATCCTGCGCAGCCGGATCCGCCGCACAGTTGGCAGAGGACATCCATCTCTGCGGACGGTTCCGTGAACGGGAAATAGCTGGGCCTGAATCTCGTTCGTGTTTTTCCGAAGAACTTGTTGGCAAAGAGGGTCAACGTTGCTTTGAGATCCACGAAGCTGATTCCCTCATCGACCGCGAGTCCCTCGAGTTGCGCGAATGCGGGAGCATGCGAGGGATCGAAGAAATCGCGACGGTAGACGTTGCCTGGGACGAGAACCCTTATCGGCGGCGGAAATTGCTGCAGAGTGCGAATCTGCACAGGTGACGTATGGGTCCGCAGCAGCACTTCACCACCCACATAGAGGGTGTCGTGCATGTCCATCGCCGGGTGATTGGCAGGAAAGTTGAGCGCGCCGAAATTGTACCACTGGGTCTCTACCTCGGGACCGGTGACAACGGTGAATCCCAGCTCGCGGAAAATCTCCTCTATCTCGTCGAGAACTACTGTGACCGGATGTCGCCCACCGCGCCAGGTGCGTCGCGCTGGCATTGTGAGATCTGCAGGGGCTCCAGTTTCAGATGCGCCTGCTGAGCGAGCCGAAGCTTCGTCGAGCAGCGCCTCGATACTTTGTTTGGCGCGGTTCAGCGCTGCGCCTGCCTCTCTCCGCATTTCATCGGAGAGAGTTGGCAACACGCGCATCAGCTCAGTGAGGCGGCCGCTCTTTCTGCCAAGCAGGTTATTGCGCGCAGTCGCGATAGCATCCGCGCCGCTGGCCGACAGGATAAGCTCGCGCGCTTCCTGTTCGGTGCGACCCACCTGTTCGAGGAATTCTTGCAGTTGCACGGGGACTGTGTTGTTTGCGGCTTCCCGCTTTCGCGGGAATCGCGGATCACTCAGGCGGCTGGTAGCGCGGTGCGTGCTTGCTCGGCCACGGCTTTGAACGCCGCGGGGTCATTCACCGCCAGTTCAGCGAGAATCTTGCGATCGATCTCGATTCCTGCGAGACGCAGCCCGTTAATGAGAGCGCTGTACGTCATGTCGAGCTCGCGCGCGGCTGCGTTGATGCGAACAATCCAGAGGCGGCGGAAGTCGCGCTTCTTGTTACGACGATCGCGATATGCATAGCGCCAGCCCCGCTCTACGCCTTCTTTTGCTGGCCCCCACAGCTTGCTGCGGCCCCCAAATGCGCCGCGAGCCGCCTTCATTATCTGCTTCTTCCGCTTTAGACGCGGAACATTTGATCGTGCACGAGGCATTGTCTCGCTCCCTTAAGCCTGAAGCAGGCGCTTGATGTTCTTGATTTCACCATTGGTCTTCACGAAAGCGGCCTGGCGCAAACGGCGCTTTCGCTTCGATGTCTTCTTGGTGAGAATGTGGCTCTTGTGGGCGCGCAAGCGTCGCACCTTACCGCTGGCGGTAATTGAGAAACGCTTCGCCGCACCCTTGTGCGTTTTCATCTTCGGCATTCTTCGACCCTATTTGGGCGTGAGTATCATTGTGATGGACTTCCCTTCGAAACGCGCTTCAGTCTCGATCTTGGCGACATCAGCCAGATCAACGGCCACGCGATCCACGACCATGCGTCCCAGTTCAGGATGCGCGATCTGCCTGCCTCTGAACATCAGAGTGACCTTCACCTTGTTTCCCTCTTCCAGAAACCGACGTGCATGGCGGGTTTTTGTCTCGAAGTCGTGATCCTCTATGCCAGGCCGGTACTTGACCTCCTTGAGATGAATCACATGCTGCTTCTTCTTGGCAACCCTGGCCATCTTGGCCTGCTCGAACTTGAATTTTCCGTAGTCCATGATTCTGACCACGGGGGGCCGAGCGGTTGGAGCAACCTCCACCAGATCGAGCCCGAACTCCAGAGCCTTTGCCATTGCTGTCTCGACATCTAGAATGCCGAGTTGTGCGCCATCTGGCCCAATTACGCGTAACGGCGAGAAACGAATCTGCTTGTTAACGCGAATACGTTTTGTCGGATCCTGAATGCTTCGTTCCTCCACCTGTGGGAAATGAAAACGCCGGCCCTACGGGAGCCGGCGCGCAAGAACGCGGCCAATGAATGACCGCGTCTGAACGTATCGACTCCTGCAGCACTACCGCGCCGTTCGGCCACGGTGGCCAGAGGGTGAGGAGGCGGGTTAAGCCTCCTGCTTACCAGATTGTCTGGTATAAGGTTAGGTCGGTGCGCCTGAGACGTCAAGGACGCGGGAACGGCGCTAACTGCTGATCTGCGATGGACGAGGCGTGATCCACGAGCAACGATAGACGATGGACGAAAGACGATTCACTTCTGATCGGCTTCCGATTCAGAAGTAGGTGGCCAACGAGAATAGAACGCGGGCGTGCTCTGAGAGGTTATTGAACTCGTCGCGTGTGCGGCCTCGGACAAAGTCAAACTTGATCGCCGTGTCCTGAGTTGGCCGGAAGTTCAGGCCTACGGTAACCTGAGAGAGAGATTGTCCGCTGCGGTGCGAATCGAAGTCCACGCGGTCGTAGCGAGCCTTTGCAGCGAACGACGATGTCGGCATCGTGCGCACCCATCCTGATCCGAATGGCACCATCGCATCGACGTACAGGCCTCGTTGGCGCGACGCATAGACGCCGGTTAGCGACAAGGGAATGTCAATCGCCACCAGCGCTGCCTCGCCACTCAGGTACAATTGTGAGACGCGAGCTTCGAAGTCCACAACACCAATTGTGAGATCGCGACGCTTATCCACAACCGCGCCCTCGAGTTCGAACACATTGTATGCACCATGGTGCGCGGAAATACCCAATTCGTACCCGACGCCGGGGCTCAACGCGACTCTGCCGACAAATGCGGGAGAGCCATTGTTGTCCTCAAGATTGCCGCGGCCCAGTGCGATCCTGGTGCCATCCTCGGCGTCATCGATCATTCCATTGTGAAACCCGTTGGTCGCATACACTTCGTACGTTACGCGCCCCGTAGTGGCGAACGGCAGCTGGCCGAACGCTCCGAAGCCGGGTTCCGAGAGCGCGACGCCAAGTAACTCAGTCGAGACAGATGGACGGTCCGTGAATTCATTGAGCGGACTGTCGTGCGACAAATTGAATTTGCCCAGCGGTGACAAGATCATCCCACCGCGAAATGCGAGCGACGGATTGATCAGGATGTCGATCGCTGCGTATTCGAGCTTGATCTCCTCGCCACCTTCCTCGAATTCCAACTCGGCGCCAATGCGGACAAAGTCGCTGACTCTGGTATTGGTGAAGATGTTGAATCGCTTCGCTTCGAAGCCTGCTTCGTCGCGCAAGCCATCAATCTGCTCCCAGCGTGCATGTGCTTCGGCGTATCCACCGATTGCTGTGCGTCCGCCGAGGTGTGCGAGAAACGGTTTGTCGTACATGCCGCCGCGCACGAAGGGTCGCTGAGCCGTGTCCTGCGGTGCGCGCGTGGTGTCACGCTGCTGCGCACTGGCGGCGCTGGACATGAGCGCAGATATCGCTGCGCCGAGCAACAGAGCGATAATCGGGCGAGTGAAGTTGACGGGACACATCATGCGTGTTGTTGCTCCCCTGCGAGATGTATGACGAGTACTCCGCCCTCGGCGAGTTCCGATCGGAAGCGCACCAGTGGTGCTGTTGCTGGCCCCTGAAGCACTGCGCCTTCGCGATCGAAGGCTGAACCGTGACAAGGACAGACGAGGCGCGCGCCCTGAAGTTCGACAGTGCACGTCAGGTGCGTGCAGATGGACGAAAGCGCGAGGAACTGCCCGGAGTCTCGCACGAAAACGTAGATAGGATCTGCGCTGCCCGTGGGCAGTATGCGCAACGATCCACCGCGTTGAGTGAGTTCCGGATATTGCGTGAGCGGGAGCCGCAGCGTCCCGTTCACCGGAGCAACGTTCCGCGTTAGCAGCGAGGCGCAGCCCGATAGCACTGCCGCGCATGGAGCAGCGATAGCAAAGCCGATTGAGCTGCGAATGAAGTCGCGCCGACACGAAACCTGTTGGTGGTGTTCGTCCTGCATCAGCGCGACTCCACAAAATCCAGAAGGGCGCGCCTGGCATCGGCGCTGAGTGCTGCGAATGCATTGCGCGCTGTCATGGCCTCACCACCGTGCAAGAGAATCGCCTCTTCCACGGTGTGCGCACGGCCATCGTGCAGATAGAAGGCAATACCGTTCAGGAACGTCGGGACAAGTCGCAGTCCCCACAGAGGAGTTGTGCGCCACTCGCGACCCGAAGCACCCTTGTCCGGGCGATTGTCCGCGAGTGCGTCGCCCATGTCGTGGAGCAACAGATCCGAATAGAGTTGCACTTCCCTGTTGGCTAGCGCTGCAATCAAATTTGGTCCTGTCTGCATGGACGGCGTGTGACATTTCGCGCAGCCTACAGTGTTGAACTGGATGCGACCGTCGCTTCGCTGTTGTGTCTCAGCACCTGGGGCCGGAGGCGCGAGTGCGCGCACGTAATGCACAACCGCGCGCACGGTCGCAGAGGAAACCTCGGGATCAATCACGTGATCAAGTGCGTCGGGCGGGACTGAAGAAAGCGGATTCCCGTTTTCGATGGGGCGAAACTCCGATGTGATCCCCATGTCCTGGTGATAAGCCTCGACAACCTGCTCGAGCAGATTCGAAACCTGCGCCTTGCGACCAAAGCGGCCGAGCATCAGGCCCGAACCGGCACCGGGCTCGGTCAGCGGTACGAACGGGGCCGACGCAACCATATTGGGACGTCCCGAGATTCCGTCCCCATTGGAATCGTTGGGATCCGCCAGAGCGAGTATTTGCGACGCCGGAATGGATTCGATCAGCCCAACGCCGAACACCGGAGGCGGCAATCGTACAGACACGGCAGCGCCTGCCGGGACGGACTCGGGCAGCGCACCACTGATAGCACGATGCTGGATCTGAGGTCCGCCGACTGCGCGCAGAAGATCGTCGGCTTCGCTGCCAATTCGGAGAAGCGAGTTGTCGATGTGTCCGCGACCGTCGCCGCTATGGCACGATGCACACGAGACATTGTTGAATATCGGACCGAGGCCTGTGCTTGCCGCGAAACGCCGGCCGAACTCTTCATCACCCCTGATGAAAGCTGCCAGTTCCGCGCTCGTGAGTTCGTCGAATGGCGCGTCGAAAATATCGCCGCTGTCAGGAGCCTCTGTCGTGAGTTGGTCGCATGCGACTGCGAGCAGCGCGAGCAGCAATATGCTCGTCGCAATTCGTGGCCATTTCGCAGCTGGTAGCAGTGTCGTCTCTCCCGTTTGGGACTGGATTAGTGACGACTAAACTAGCAGTTAGTAAGGCCTCATGTCAATGGTGTGGAGTAACCTACACACTAACTGATGATTTCAGATAGACGAGGATTGATAGACGAGCAACGATAGACGATGGACGATAGACGACACTAGGTCAGTGAGGGTGCAATCGTCTTTCGTCTACCGTCTATCGTTGCTCGTGGATCCATCCTCGTCTATCCAAACTGGGTCAGTTAACCGCGCAGCACGTACGACTTACCATCGTGGTCAACAAAGCTCCACGCCGTCTCCCAATCGTGCTCAAAGACAACAAGCCAGTGCTCCTTCTCCGCACGAGCAAGAATCCCCCGCTTTGATTCCAGCGTGACAAGCGGCTCAACATCGTATCCCATAATCCAGGGCAACGGCAGATGCGCCTTTGTTGGAACAAGATCGCCGAGATAAATCGCCGTATCCCCTCCGCTGCTGATGAGTACTGATTGATGACCTGGCACGTGACCGGGGCTGGGCAGCACGCGAATTCCGTCGAGTATGTCGCGCTCACCTTCCACAAAATCGAACTGACCCGCCTTCTCGACGGCAACGAAGTTGTGCGGGAAATAGCTCGCCGCGGTTCTTTCGTTGGCGTGTGTCGCGAAATCAAAATCGCGGCGTTGCACTACATATCGTGCGTTGGGGAACGTTGGCAGCACCGCGCCTGACTGATCACGAAATGTGTTGCCGCCGCCGTGATCGAAGTGCAGATGCGTGTTGATCACCATGAAGACATCGGAGGTCGTCGCGCCAACTTCACGTAGTCCGTCTTCGAGCAGAGTGCGGCCGTCCGCGCCGGCGTTCTCGACGCCGTAGATCTCGTGAAACTTCTCGTTCTCCTTGTTCCCTGCTCCGGTGTCGATCAGAACCAGACCCGATGGGTGCTCAATCAGCAGACAGCGCATGCCCAGCTGAATGCGGTTGCGCGCATCCGCCGGAATGCGCCGCTCCCATAGCGGTTTGGGCACGACTCCGAACATCGCGCCACCGTCCAGCTTTTGTCCGCCGGCCTGGATCGCGTGGACACGCATGCCACCCAGCGTGCGAGTGACGACACGATTGTTACTCATTCGTGAGAATCACTGAGAAAGGCGGGGCACCACTCACCGCTGCCTCCCTGTGCGTCGCGCGCGTTGCCGTGCCTTGCGGGAATTGGAACGTGTGGAGAGCAGGAAACTTTCGAGGTCGCCCCAGGTGGCGAGTCCCGAATCAGCTGCGCGCTTTAACAAGAGGCGCAGAATCTTTGCGGTTGCAAGTGCATCGCCGCCCGCACGATGGCGGGATTCAATATCCACTCCAAGATGGAATGCCACGTGGTCGAGCGAACGTCGCGGAAGTCCCGGCAACAGTGCACGCGCCAGTTTCGCGGTGCAAAGTCGCGATCGTGTTGGCGCTGCAGCAGCAACGGGCGGCATCCCCGCTGCGATACTGATCTCGCTGGTAACAAAGCGCCAGTCGAAGCTTACGTTGTGCGCGACAAACACGTGTCCGTTCATAGCGGCAACGATCCGCTCACAGACCTCCTCAAAACGCGGCGCATGCTTCACCATAGCCCATGAAATCCCCGTGAGTGACGTGATGAACGCAGGAATTGGGCGGCGTGGATTGATCAGCGTGTCGATAATGGGGATGATATCGTTACCGACGACTGAGTACGCCGCGATCTCGGTGATGCGATCGCCGTAAAATGGACTGTGTCCAGTCGTCTCAACGTCAACGACCAGATACTGCAGCGCAGCGAGGGTGGTGGTGATATGAGGTGCGCGGGCCGCTGCACTGTCTCCCAGCACCGCGAGCGACCACGCACCGTCGGCGTTGCGGGTGAATCGCGTTGACGCGCCCAGGAGCGCGACAGCCATATCGTCAGCTACGGCAGCGGGAACTCCAGGCATTCTGCAGACTCGTGCAATCAATTGAGCCGAATGAAGTGGGCCCGCCGCGAGCACGTCAGCCGCCTCCCTGGTGAGGGACAGCGGCTGGGTGCCGTTGCCGTACGCGCGCGAAGTCGACTGCAAATCCATGGTCCGAAGATAAGTGAGCCAGGATTGTGCGGACCACCGAGGCCAAGAATGTGATACGGCGGTCATCTGGTGAAACTGTCTGCGTTCTGGTAACTTGTGAACTTATTCACAAGCACCCCATCTCTCCTCCCGTGAAACGTATTGCCGAGTCTACGGTTCGGCGTCTCTCACTCTACCTGCGCTTCCTCGAAGAGGCGGCTACGAGGGGAAGCGCCACAATTTCAAGCGCGGAACTAGCGCGGCGCGGCGGCACCACATCCGCGCAAGTACGTAAGGACCTCTCCTTCTTCGGATCATTCGGAAAGCGCGGACTGGGATACTCGGTTCCGGAACTCTCCGACCGGTTGCGCCGCATACTCGGCATTGGACGCGAATGGCGAACGGTGATCGTCGGCGCGGGAAAAATTGGAGCCGCTCTTGCGCAATACAAGGGCCTTAAGCACCGCGGGTTTCTTTTGGTAGCTGTGTACGACAGCGATCCGGAAAAAATCGGCAGCAGGTGGGGCAGCATCGAGATTCGCGACGTGAGAATGCTGGGAGCCGACGGCGTGGTGGAATCGGCCGACATCGCGGTCATCGCCACACCAGCCGAATTCGCACAGGCTGTGACCACCCAACTGGTTGGCGCCGGAATCAAGTCGATCCTGAACTTTGCGTCCGCGCAACTTCAGGTACCGGCTGATGTGACGGTGCGGTATGTGGATCTGGCGCTTGAGCTGGAAGGTCTGTCCTTCGCTTTGACAAATCGAAGCGATTAGCAGGTCTGCAACTTCTGATAACTGCGCACTGACCACTGCCGACTGAGGTCATCCGACCGGAATCCCAGGTCGGATGACCTCAGTCGGCAGTGAACGGTGTTCAGTGGTCAGAAGTTGCACACCTAAATAAGGGCAGCTAGTAGCGCGGCAAAGTCTTCGGGGCGCAACATCTCGGGTCGAATCGACGGATCCAGTTCGCATGAACGAATCACTCTCTCTGCCTTTTCCGCTGTCACAGCGTGTGTACTGCGTAAAATACGACGCAGCTGTTTCCTCCGCTGTGCGAACGCGGCCTGAACGAAAATCCGGAATCGCTTTTCATCTTCAGCAGCAACAAGAGGCTGAGGGCGCGGGCGCAATCGCAATACCGCCGAATCAACTTTCGGTTTGGGGACAAATGCACCCGGAGGAACAGTGAATAACAGTTCCACCGCGGCGAATGCCTGCAGATTCACCGACAGTGCGCCGTAGGTCTTGTCGCCCGGTGGCGCCGCGGCTCGCTCGGCAACTTCCTTCTGAACGAGAAAGCACGCCAGCTCGGGACGCGGCGCCGTGAGGGCGTGAAACATGAGCGGCGTCGTGATGTAGTACGGCACGTTGCCGGTAAGGCGATAAGGACCCGCGGCAAGATCGGCGAGCGACAATTCCAGCGCGTCACCTTCGACGACCTCGACGTGTGGGCTGCCCGCGAATTTCTCTCTGAGAAGTGGAGCGAGCGCCCTGTCAATCTCGATCGCGACAAGACGTCGACATCTTCTCGCAAGCTGTGCCGTTAGCGATCCACGCCCGGCACCGATTTCTACCACGCACTCGCGCCCGGTAAGCTCCAGCGAATCCGCGATCCTGCCCAGTATCGACGGATCGCTGAGGAAATTCTGGCCCAGTCTTTTCAGCGCCGGCGGATTCCTCCGTGCTTTCCCGCTGCGGCTGTCGCTGTCATTCATCATGCCGCACGGTCGCTTCCAGGAACACTAACTGCGCAATACCAGGAGAGTGAGGTCATCTCGTCGCGCGGCTTCGCCCGTGTGATCCCTCAGTGCGACGAATACCAGCTCCAGAATCTTTTCTGGATGCTCCTTCCGGTTCGCGGCCACCATGTCCAGAACGCCCTGCTCTCCCAGCCTGTCGCCGGATTTGTTGCGGGCATCCGTGACACCGTCCGTGAACAGCAGAAGGAGATCGCTGTTGGCGTGCCAGCGCACGGTGGATACGCTCGGAAATGCATCGGACATCCCCAGCGGCGGATCCAGAGCAGGGAGTCTCTCAATGAAACCATTGGCCCGGATCACGAACGCGTGAGGGTGACCCGTGTTGGCGAATCGCAATGTGCCCGCGCGTTTGTCCAGAACACCGTAGAATGCGGAGATGTACATCTCCGTGGTGAGCAACTCTTCCTGCAGCGATGCTCGCAGCGCATTGAGCATCTCACCCGGGTCCGCCGTCGTCTGCGCGTGAATGGAGGACGCGCTCATGGCCAGCGCCATTATCAATGCGGCCCGATAGCCGTGCCCTGAAACATCGCCAACCATTGCTCCGGTTCTCTGACCGGGCAACGGGAAGAGATTGTAGAAATCGCCGCCAACACTTTCCGCGGGGACAACCCGCGCCGCCACCGTTGCCTCGGCGGCTACCGCCTTTCCATCTGGCAACAGTCGCATCTGAAGATCGTGCGCCAGTTGCATCTCGTGTGCCAGTCGCTGCTGGCTGAGCGACGCCCGTACCAATCGCGCATTCTGAATCGCATTGGCGATCTGTGTTGCAATCGCGGTAACCAGTTTCTGGTCGCCGGCGGTGAACATCTGTCCCGCTCTGCGCCCCGAGAGATTCACAACACCAAGCGGCTCACCTCCGCCGGGTGATGTCCAGATGATCGGGACAGACAGCATCGCGCCGTCGCGGTACGCCATTTCTGCCGGCGACATTAGCTCGCCGTCCGCCACCAGCATCGGCTTGCGCGACTTGAACACGGTAGCCGATACGCTGCGCGCATCCTCGGTGGCAATCGGTGGTGTATCGAGGGGCGAGACACCGACGGCGGCAACAGCCTGGAGTGTATCAGTTACGCGATCATGTACGAGAATCGCTCCCTTGCTTGCGCCAACGGTGCCCGAGATTTCGTTCAGAATCGTCGCCGTTGCTTCCTGCATCGTAACTGTGCGTCCCAGGATCTCACTGATCGTATAGAGCAGGTTGATCTCCTCATAACGCTCAGCGAGTTCAGTGGCGGCGTGTTCGACCTCCACGGAACCATGCAGGAAGTTCGCAACAACTGGAGTGAGGAATTTTGCCAACGCTTGCAGTGAGGATCCCTTGGTGGCACAGGGGCCCACTGAAAGCCAGAGGCGCGGCGCTCCATGAAGGGCGACAAGAACGCGCTTGCCACGAGGACCAGTGTTCACGGTGACGCTGCCGCGTTCGGGCAGCTCATCACGCGAAGGCGCCGCTGTATTCGGCGGCGCCCCTGCTTCAAGCCTGCTTTTTCCACTCGCTTTGTCGATGGACCAGATCGCAGCGTCGCATCCCGTTGCCTCGAAGAAGTCCGAGAGCAGCGTGGCGAGCTCCTTCATTCGCGGTGCAACGTGAGCCGGACGACGTTGCCTCTGTCCATGAATCGCTCCACCCGATGCATCAGTCTGCGCATGATGAACAGGCCCCGCCCATCCTCGCGCATGATGTTTTCGGGAAGAGTGGGATCGCCGGTGCAGGCATCCAGATCGAATCCGCCACCCTCATCGCTGACCTCCATGACGAGTATGCGCTCGTTCACGCTGGCGCGCACCCGCACATGTTTCTCGGCGTCTTCCCCGTTGCCGCGAAGAATTGCATTGGAGAGTGCTTCAGTCAAAGCCACGGGCACATTCAGCGTGCATTGACGCTGTGTGTACGACATCTCTTCGCAGTGCCTGGTGACCAGTTCCACAACGCGCTCTATGTAGCGAACGTCGCTGGGAATCTCCAGCTCGATGTCGAACTTCACTGAGCGTGGTGCGTCAGAAGCTCTCCAGCGCCTTCCCGCGCGTTTCCGATATCTGGAAAAGCGTATCAAGCTTCGTCAGCTCGAACAATGTGCGCAGGTCTTCATTGAGATCGGCCAGGCGAAGTTCCCCGCCCTGCTCGCGGATCTTCTTGGAAAGTGACACCAGTACGCCCAGCCCTGAACTGTCGATGTATCCTGTCTGACTGAAATCGATCAGGAATTTCTTTCCACCGCGTTCAAGTTCATCAAGAACCTTTTGTTTGAGCTCCTGACGGTTGCCAACGATCAGCTGACCCTCCACCGCGACCGTGATCACATCTCCATCCTTCGCTATCACAAAATTCATTTCTGAAATCTCCCCGCCACGGAACGAGTGGTATCAGCCTGATTGGGCGGAAGCGCCCTGTAAAGCTGTTATTGCAGCCACATTGATAATGTCATTCTCTGTTGCACCGCGCGAGAGATCGTTCATGGGACGCGCGAGACCCTGCAGAATCGGTCCGATCGCCGCCGCTCTCCCCACGCGCTGCACCAGCTTGTATGCGATGTTCCCCGCATCGAGCGAGGGAAACACCAACACATTTGCCATTCCCTTTACCGGACTTCCCGGTGCCTTTCTCTTACACACTTCGGGTGCCAGCGCCGCATCACCCTGTAGCTCGCCGTCCACAATGAGCGATCGGTCTGCTGCCCGGATGAGCTCGACTGCCTGCTGAACAAGCTCAACCGATTGGCCGGTCGCGCTTCCCTTGGTGCTGTATGATAATAGAGCCACTACAGGTTCGTCGCCCACAATGCGTCTGCGATCCCGAGCGGACGCGAGGGCTATCTCTGCCAACTGCGCAGCAGTCGGTTCCCTGATCACCGCACAGTCAGCAAAGGTCAATACATCATCCGTGCCGCGGAAACCGGGAGCCACAATATAGAATGCCCCCGACACGGAATTGACGCCGGCAGCGCGGCCGAGCAGCCCCAGTGCCGCGCGCAATACTTCTGCCGTGCTGTGCACCGCGCCCGCCACCACCCCGTCAACCAGATCGTGCGCCAACATGTAGGTCGCGAACACAAGAGGAGAGCGAGCCGACAATGCGGGGTCGGTCGTCGCGGCTCCTTTCGCTGCTCCGCGCGCTTTCAGAAACCGCGTGGCATCTGCGGTTCTCGGATCACGCGCCGTGTCTATCAGCTCGTGCGCCGGATCGGTGTGCAATGGTTTTGTGGAGGAATCTGCGGAATCGAAAACCACTACGGGGCGGGCAATTCCCTCAGCCGCAATGATGCTGAGCGCAGCGCTGACCCGCGGATCGTGCGCCTCGACAAATGCAATTCGCCTTCCCAGTTTTCCCGCGCGTTCGCGCAGCCGCGCGATGAAATCCATGTCAGCGCTGCTGAGGAAACTTCGCGCGCAGCGCCGCAGCCACCGCCGGATTCACCAGCCCCGATACGTCACCCCCGAACTGAGCCACCTCGCGTACCAGGCTGGCACTGATATAGGTGGTGTCGAGGGATGGCACCATGAAAACCGTTTCCAGCTCTTCGTGGAGGTGTCTGTTCATCAGCGCCATCTGGTATTCATACTCGAAATCGCTCACGGCCCGGAGGCCGCGTATCAAAAGTCGCGCGCCGACAGACCGGGCAAAATCGACAAGCAATCCCTCGAACTGCCGAACCTCGACCCGCGGGTCATCGCCAACCGTGGACCGGATGAGCGTAATGCGCTCTTCCGCGGAAAACAGTGGTTTTTTCGCAACATTCACCGCTACGGCAACGACAAGATGGTCGACGAAGTCCAGGCTGCGCTCAATCAGATCCAGATGACCAAGGGTCATGGGATCGAAGCTTCCGGCGTAAATGGCGATTCGTGTCATTGCTCAGGTTCCGTGTCTCGTCATTCCGGCAAAAAACGTCACCCCGGCGAAAGCCGGGGCGGAATCCATTTTGTAGTCAACATGGATTCCGGCCTGCGCCGGAATGACGGAGTTGCTGTTTCACTTGCGATAGAACGTAATAGCGGAGTCCCCGTAGCGCCGGGTATCGCCACCCTCGGGCATCGCCTCAGCGGCTGCATGCTCGACGCCGAGTATGGCGGCGAAGGGAACCTGCTGCCAGTGGATTGCTACCTGCTGCGCCAGGTCGAGGCGATATGGTGGATCAACAAAGGCTACATCAAATTCATCGGCCTTCACTGTCCTGAGAAAGCGGAGCGCGTCCATTCGATGAACGTGCGAATGTGCTCCCGCACCCAGCGTCGCGATGTTTTCACTCAATGTTCGTACGACCCTGTCAGAAGAGTCGACGAAATCTGCGGCTGCAGCTCCTCGTGAGAGCGCCTCCAGTCCCAGAGCACCCGAGCCGGCGAAGAGATCAAGCACCCTGGCCCCGACAATGTCCGGCAATACAATGCTCATCCACGCTTCACGCACCCTGTCGGCGGTGGGACGGATGGAATAATCCTGCGGTGGTTTGATGCGACGCCCTTTCCAGCGGCCGCCGACAATTCTCAACGGTCAATGAGTGGGAGAGGACGCCTGAAATCAAGAACGCGCCCCTGCAGACGATCGGCGCCATTCCACTCGTCGCGTTCGATGCGGAACACAACGTCGATCACATCGCCCGGAGCGAGTTCCGCTTTTCTCGACATGAGATCCCAGCCGAGCATCTCAAAATCTGTTTGACCGGCGCGCACGTTGAATCTGAGACCATTCTCTCCAACTTTGCGCGGCGGGCGCGTGACCGTTACGGCGCGGGCGAGAAACACAGGTCCGGGGTTGGCCGGTCCGAAAGGTTCGAAGTGACGCAGCAACTTTTCCAGCGCATCAACATCGGAGTCAGCAAGCGATACCTCCAGGTCGATACGCAACTCCGGAAGGAAATCCTCAGGAGCCACACGACTGCGTACCACCTCGTTGAATCGCGCGGCGAATGCCTCTATTGCATCGGGCTGAATTGTCACCCCCGCTGCGGCCCGGTGCCCGCCGAAACGAACAAGAAGATCAGCGCATTCTGACAGACCTGAGTGGAGATTGAACGCGGGAATGGATCGTCCCGAGCCCTTGCCAACGCCATCGGCAATTGCAATGAGCACGGTGGGCCTTCCGGTTTCCTCCACAAGACGCGAGGCAACGATGCCAACAACTCCCGGGTGCCACTCCATGCTCGCCAGCACGATTCCGCATGTATCAGCGGCACTGTGGTGCGTCAGCATTTTTCGTGCTTCCTCGAGAGTGGCACGATCGATGTCCTGGCGCTTGCGATTGAGTTCCTCGAGGTCGCGCGCGATTGCATTGGCCTCATGCTCGGATTGCGAAAGCAGGAGCTCCACACCCCGGATGGCGCGGTCCAGCCGCCCGACCGCGTTGAGCCGCGGCGCAAGAATGAAACCGATCCTTCCGGCGGTGATTGGTTTGTCAACAAGCCCTGAAGATCGGATGAGCGCGCGAAGCCCAGGGCGCTTCGTTTCCCGCATCATCCGCAAACCAGTGCGCACGAGGACGCGATTCTCACCGCGCAGCGGCGCCACATCTGCCACCGTCGCCAGTGCGACTAGATCGAGCATTTCGTTCAGCTTTTCCTGCTGCCCTCCCATTCTTGCAACAAGTTGTTGCGCGAGTTTGAAAGCAACGCCAACTCCGGCGAGGTCCTTGTCTGGATACTCGCAACCGCTTTGCCTGGGATTCAGCACGGCGACGCAGATGGGAACGTCCTCGCCCGATGGCAAATGATGATCCGTGACGATTGCGTCGATACCGAGTTCGCAGAGTTTGGAGATAGCCGCGAACGCACTGGTGCCGCAATCACAAGTGATTACAACCTTGGCGCCCGCATCGACCGCTGCCTGCACACCGGCGTTGCCGAGATCGTAGCCATCTTCGATCCTGCGGGGAATGAAGGGAGTTACGCGAGCCCCGAGGTCTCGAAGCACGGTGGTCAGAAGCGTGGTGGAGCAGATTCCGTCCACGTCGTAGTCGCCGTGTATCAGAATCATCTCGTTGGAGGTGATCGCGGCCGCGATGCGATCGACTGCGGCCTTCATCCCGAGCATCGACGAGGCGTCGCGCAGTGCATCGAGCCTGGGGCGCAGGAAAGCCTTCGCCGCATCCGGAGTAGCGTGTCCGCGTATTACGAGGAGGCGGCAGATTTCCGGAGGCAGCAGTAGCTCCGAGCCGAGGCGCGTTGCCGCCACAGAGTCAGGTTCACCAGCGATGGTCCAGCGCGCAATCCGGCGCACCTCGCCGATGGCTGACGGGGATAGCGCTGGCGCGAGACCGACGGATACGTCTGTCACTGGATCAGGCTATGGGCGCATCGCCCGCATACAACAACACGCCGCACGCCTCGCAGACTTCGATTCCACCTGAGGCGGCCATCATGTTGCGCCGCTGGATGGGAACAGCCATATCGCAGTTGCCGCAAGAGGAACCGATGATTGCAAACACCGATGTTTCACGCCGGCGTCCCCGCAACTTCTCGTATTTGCCGATAAGTGTGCGCGGCACATTGACCGCGGACCCGTTGCGCTTGTCGCGGGCGGCTTTGACTTCACCGCGAAGAATATCGATCTGCCCCTGAATTTCGCTGCGCACGCTCTCCTGCGAGGTCCTGAGCTCGGCCAGCTCCGCTTCCTTCTCCTTGAGTCGCACTCGCAACTCGACAACGCGGGCCACGGCCTGCTGGGTTTCCCTTTCAATATCCTGAAGGAAACGCCGCGTGACCTCTGCCTGGCTCATCGCAACCGCGGCCTCGCGCGGCTTCCTCACCGCATCGAGGGTGCTCACGTTTTTCTCGTGAAGAGCGCGTTGAGTCTCAACCCTGGCCTGCAGTTCGTGCTCGTGCTTTTCGCCCGCGTCGAGTGCCGTGCGCGCCTTGTCATCCTCTGCGACGGCCGACTTCAGAGCGCGGTCGAGTTGTTCGATCCTTGGACCAAATGCATCGACTCGCGCTTCCAACTCGCTCACGATGTCGTCGTCGGCCTGAAGTGCCAGAAGTGCTGTGAGATCCGGACGCACCAAAATTACTCCCCTTCGTTCATTGTTTGAGACTTCCCAGTCAATCGGTTCCATTTCTTTCGCAAGAGCGCGTCTTTTTCCTCGGACGATGCGACCGACATTTCGCTATCTATCTGTCGCATCTCACGCTTCAACGCGCGAGTCTCTATGCGCCCCACGCTGTCGTCGACGGTCTTCGTGACATCGGTTATCGACTCTCCGTATTCCAAAATACTCTGGAGCGCCTGCACAACCTCTGCAGGAAGGTCGCGCTCGATATCCGTGACTGAAGCTTCACCGCCAGATGCAAGGAGCAGCGAATAAATCTTACGATACTCCGGAACCCAGAAGTCCGCCTCGCCCAGATGCTCCGCTATCCCGTCCAGCATTCCGGGAACCCGCAACAGCGCCGCCAGTATCGCTTTCTCGGCCGTCTCACCCGCGATCGGAGCGCGTCGGCGCGGAGCCGTTTCTGCCGGTGCGGCAGCGCCGTTGCCAGGATACTCAGCCGAATCAGGAGGCGCTGGTTCAACGCGTTGGCCCCTCGTGCGCGTTCTCGTCGACTCGAGTTCCTTGAGAATGGTCTCCTTTCTCACCCCGGACGCTTCACTCGCCCGCGACGCGTACAGATCCCTGGTCAAAGGATCGGATGCAGCGCGGATTGTCGGCAACAGGTGATCAATCGCCCTGCGCCGGTGTGTGAGATCGAGGAACCATCCTTTCTGCTCCAGTATGCGAATCTTCTTATCAAAGACATCGATGGCCGTCCCAACCAGCTCCTCGATGCCCGCTCTTCCCTGTTTCGCGACGAACGTGTCAGGATCCTCGCCGGGAGGAAGGGTTGCGACCTGCACCGACATCCCCTGCGCAACCAGAACGTCTCCTGCGCGGAAGGTAGCTCTCTCGCCGGCGCTGTCGCTGTCGTAGAGTAGCACAACCTCTTTGGTGTAACGCTTCAGCAGCGCGCCCTGCTCCTCGGTCAGAGCTGTGCCCAGCGGCGCGATGACATTGTCCACTCCCGCCATTGTGAGACGCACTACATCGAAGTATCCCTCGACCACTATCGCTTTGTTCTCCTTGCGAATGCTGCCGCGTGCCCAATGCAGACCGTAAAGAAGTTTTCCTTTGGAGAAGACGGCGGAATCGGATGAGTTGAGATACTTCGGCTCACCCGGTCCCAGAAGCCTGCCGCCAAAACCGACGCAGCGCGCTGAAGCATCGTGTATAGGAAACATAAGTCGGCCGCTGAATCGGGGTCGCGGCAGACTGGCTTCCTCTCGCTGGACCAGCAGCCCGGCTTCCAGCAACCTGGCCTCGTCGTAACCGAGGGTGTTCATATATGTGCGCAACAACCCGATCTCACGCGGTGAAAAGCCGAGGTTGAACTTTGACGCGGTTTCCCGGTCAATCTGGCGCCGCTCCAGATATGCCCGCGCCTCGGCGCCCACCTCATCGTCCCACAGAATCTTCGTGAAGTACTCAGCCGCGGTCGCGTTGATCTCCCAGAACGGCTCCCGTGGATCGGGGCCCTCGCGCTGCCTGGAGTATTCGGGGATTTCGATTCCGGCGCGCGCCGCTACCATCCGCACAGCCTCGGGCCATTCCATCCCGAGACGCTTCCTGAGAAAGTTGAAGACGTCCCCTCCCTCATGGCAAACGAAGCAGTAGTAGATGTTGCGGTTCGGGGATACCGAGAAGTTCTTGTGCGTTCCCTGATGAAAAGGACATGGCCCGCGAAAATCCGCTCCCACTCGCTTGAGGGGCACGTACTCGCCGATGATCTGCACGATATCGGCGGACTCCTTCACCCGCTCGACAAGTTCATCGGGGATCACGAGAGCTCCACCAGCGTTACGCCAGCGCCGCCCTCATTCCACGCTCCGGAGCGATGCGAGGCTACCCGTGCGTCACGTGCGAGTATTTCCTGCACCCTGCTGCGAAGCGCACCGGTTCCTTTGCCATGGATGATCCGGAACGAGCGCATGTCAGCGCGCGCGGCCTCATCCAGTGCAGGTATCAGAACCCTGTCAACCTCGTCAACTCGCATGCCTCGAATATCAATTTCGCTGGAAACTCTTTCTTCCGGAAGCTCGCCCCGCACCGGGATCGGCTCCGCGACCTCGCGCTTGCCGCGGCCTGCCTTCGAGAGCACACCCAGCGGCGCGGTAACCTTCATCGAACCCACCGAGACCACTGCAGCGTCTCCCCTGAGCTCGAGCACAGTTCCCTCGCGGGCTCCAAGCGTGCTCACTGTTACTGCATCTCCCACCCCGATCCCGGCTGGGTCTCCCGCCGCAGAATACTCAGCAGTCGTTTCCTCCAGCTGGTGCAGCCTCGCATCGTGATCTGCCGCCAGTTCTTCTATCCTGCGTCTCGCAGAACGCGCCGCATTCTCGACGTCCGCGGCGCCGGCGGACCGCAGTTCACGAATGGTTTTCTCCACCTCTTCCCTGGAATCGAGCAGGTGCCTACGTGCGCCTTTCCTCGACTCCACTTCAAACTCTCGCTGACGTTCGCGCAACTTCATTTCGCGGTCTGCAATCCGGCGCGCATTCTCGGTAACCTCGGCGGCATCTCGCGCGGCGGTTTCTTCGCGACTCGCAAGTTCCCGTTCGCGCGTCTCGAGCGCAGCGATGAGCGCGGCCAGATTCTTTTCTCCCTCCGGAACGCGGCGTTCCGCGTTTTCCATTATTGCCGCAGGAAGACCGAGGCGCCGCGCGATACTCAGTCCATACGAACGTCCCGGGATTCCCTTTATGAAGTTGTAGGTCGGCTCCAGCTTCACAGCGTCGAATTGCAGTGACGCGTTGACGACGCCGGGCGCCTCTGTCGCCAACCGTTGCAGCGCACCCAGGTGCGTAGTGGCAAGCGTGGTAGTGCCGCGTTGCGTGAGCTCTTCCAGAACGGCAGCCGCGAGGGCAGCTCCCTCAATTGGATCGGTGCCTGACCCGATTTCGTCCATAAGCACCAGCGAACGCGGCGTGGCGTTGCTGAGGATATCGAGAATGTTGCGCAGGTGCGCACTGAATGTGGAGAGCGATGCCTCAATGGATTGTTCATCGCCGACATCGGCGAAGAACTCATCGAATACCGCCACGCGACTCTCCGCTGCAACTGGCACAGGCAGCCCTGACTGCACCATCGCCGAGATGATGGCAACCGATTTGAGAAGAACTGTCTTGCCGCCGGTGTTCGGGCCGGAAATGAGCAGTGTCCTCTCCGCAGGCGTCATTTCCAGTGAGAATGGAACGACGTCGATGCCCTGAGACATGAGCAGAGGATGTCTACCGTTGTGGATGCTGAAGCCGTCCTTCGGTTCGACAACCTCGACGGAAGACCCTCCGAAACTTTCCGCGAATATTGCTCTCGCCATCAGCGAGTCGAGTTCCGCCAGGGATTCCAGGGTCGCAATGAGCGACGCGTGTTTGGGGCGAATGGACTCCGTCAGCTCCAACAGAATGCGCTCCACTTCGCGCCGCTCATCCGATTCCAGTTCGCGCACGCGGTTGCCATGTTCGATTGCCGCAGGGGGTTCTACGAACAGCGTGCCTCCGGTAGCCGAGGTGTCGTGCACGATTCCGCCGACATTCCCCTTTGCTTCCCGCCTGATGGGAATTACATAGCGACCGTCGCGAATTGTGACTGAAGCATCTGGCAACCGCTGATGTGGTTCCAGCGACGACACGATGCGTTCCAGCAGCGAAACTATCTGGTCCCTCTGTCCTGCGAGCTCGCGACGAATACGCTTGAGGGCCGCGGACGCGTGATCGTTGACAGTGCCGTCGTCGCCGATCGACCGCTCAATTATGCGCTCAGACGCGGGATCTGAAAGCAGCGCGGCCGCGTGCTGCGCCAGTGTATTGCGCGTTGAAGTCGGAGTCTCGCCGCTATGCAGCTGGTCCAATGCAAGTCTGCTGGAGACTAGGAGCGCAGAAATATCGCGGAGTTCACGTCCGTCGAGAGTTGTGCCAGCGACCGCCAAGCGCCGCAGCACCGCCCGCAGGTCAGGAATGCTCTTCACCCTCCAGTGCTGCCGGTCACGAAGGAGATCTCTGAGAGACTCGACGCGCGCGAGTTCCTCTCGAATCCAAGCAAGTTCGGTGCGCGGGACAAGCTGGAGCACCTTCTCGGCACCATATCCGGAAACAGCGCGAGTCGCAATTAGTTCGAGTACGCGTGTGAACTCGATTACGTCGAGAGCATGACCGATTCGCGCCACGTCAGCCTCGCTTGGCGAGCTCCTCGCGCGCAATGGCGCTGATGCGACCACCTTCGGCCTTCCCCTTGAACTGCGGAGCAACAGCGCCCATCAACGCGCCGATGTTGGCGGCGCCGCTACCAAGAGCGGTGGCAACTGCGGCTCTGATTTCATCGTCAGAAGCCTGCGTGGGGAGGTAATGCTCCAGAAGGCCGATCTCGGCGCTCTCCTTTTGGGCGAGCTCGTCGCGACCGGCCTTCTGGAATATCTCAACGGACTCGCGCCGCTTCTTGATTCCCTTGCGAATTACTTCCCCGACTTCGTCGTCGGTGAGATCACGCAGTAGTTCAATGCGGCGATTCTTTATTTCTGAAAGCGTTGTTCCAAGCAGCAGCGTTTTGAACTTGTCCTGCGATTTACGCGCTGCGTTGAGATCGTTCTGAATAGTGGCGAGGAGGGACGACACTTCAGACAGACCTGGTGCGACGACCCTTGCGTTGAGCGGAATTGAGCTTGCGTTTCCTTTTTTCGCTGGGCTTTTCGTAGTGCCTGTGCTTGCGGAGATCGGAGAGAATGCCGGCCTTTTCGCACTTCTTCTTGAAGCGCTTTAGCGCTCGCTCGAAGTTCTCATCGTCGTGGATGATGACCTCTGACAAAGTCTGTCTTCCCCCCTTCAAGGCGCTGTCAACGCCAAATAAGTAGATGGAGCACTTCAAGTTACAGGGCCTGGCCTTGCCATGTCAAGCAACTGCTTGATTTTGGATAGACGAGGCGTGATCCACGAGCAACGATAGACGAAAGACGAAAGACGATGGACGATTGCACGGCACCGCTTCCTATCGTCTTTCGTCTACCGTCCATCGTTGCTCGTGGATCACGCCTCGTCTATCCCATCTGATCTGCCTTCACCGCTAACCAATCGGCCTTCCACGACTCACCCCGGCGGCCACGAAAGCCCCCGCCCTCCCAGCACATGCAGATGCAAATGAAAGACGGTCTGCCCCCCATCGGCATTGGTATTCGCCACAACGCGATAACCATTCGCGGCGATCCCCTCCTGCCGCGCGACCTGTGCAGCCAAAAGGAGAAGGTCTCCCAATAACGCCGCGTCATGCGTTGCATCGAGCGAATCGACATGCAGTCTTGGCACAACGAGACAGTGAACCGGCGCCTTGGGCGCAACGTCGCGAAATGCAAGACAACTCTTGCTCTCGGCAACTATCGTCGAGGGAATATCTCCTCGAACGATTTTGCAAAAAAGACAATTGTCACTCATATGACCTCAACGATGCATGGGCCAGCACCAGCGCTGAAATGGCTGCTGTTTCGAAGCGCAGCGTGTTCGCTGCGACCGATACCAATAGGAAGCCTGCGCGTGTGAACAACTCGGTTTCCTGCGATTCTACACCACCTTCAGGCCCGACCGCAATTACAACCGGTGCATTCATCGAAACCGAACTCATCGCACTTCCCGCTGAATCGAGTAGCATCCTTGTGCCTGCTGGCGCCGCGGCGATCGCTCGATCAACGTTGGACTCTGGGAAAATGTCGGGGAGCCATGCGCCTGACGACTGTTCGAGAGCAGAGATCATTCGCGCCGTCACCCGCTTGGAAAACCCCGGTCCCTCTCCCCGCCCCGTCACACTGCGCGAGCGCTTCCATACTAAGGGTCGCCAACTCGTCAAACCTATTTCCACTGCCTTCTCCGCCAGCAAGAGCATTCTGTCCTTGTCCGCTACAGGGACAAGGACATGCACCTCCGGTCCACGCTCAACGCTATCAACCTGCGAGACATCGAGCTGCACGCTGTCGCGACCAACCCGATAGACACTCGCCGACGCGAGCGAGCCCAGTCCATCGGTAACGCGCACGACTGCGCCTTGGTCGAGCCGCAGCGCGCGCAAGTGGCGAGCAACTTCCGCGCCGAGCGTGAGCGCACTCCCCGCACGTGGAGTATCGGGCGAATACAGCGTCGTGGTCGCTACTGGATCGCGAGCGCGCACCATGACTCCTCGCTGACCTCAGCCTTCACGATCCAATTGGATGCCTTGATTACACGAACGAACTCCTGACGCTCATCACACAGGATTCCGGAAAGAATGGCGATACCGTCAGGCGCGAGCGACGAGCGCACCACCGGCAACAATGCGATGAGCACAGACGAGACGATATTTGCCAGGACAAGTTTGACCGGAGCAACGAGTGGAAGAAGCGTCGCGGCATTGCCCTCGAGCGTCACCACACGTTCTTCCACATTGTTGAGTCGCACATTCTCATTGGCATTCTCGATTGCGTCTGCGTCATTCTCTATTGCGACGGCATGGCTCGCGCCGAGCAGCACCGCGGCGATTGAGAGAATCGCGCTTCCAGAACCAAGATCCGCGACAGAATCACCGGGCTTCAGGAAACGCTGCATCAATTTCAGCGCACAGCGCGTCGATTCATGTTCGCCCGTACCAAAGGCCATCCCCGGTTCGATCGTCAGCGCGATCTCCCCTTCCCTGAGAGAATCCGACTTAAGCCAGGGCGGTGCAACTCTGATCGCGTCCACAAGCTGCACCGTATAGGAGTCTTTCCAGCGCTCCGCCCAGTTCACGGCCTCGTAGGAGTTGAACTCAATCCGTCCCGTGTGTCCTGCCACGCTTAGCGCGCGTTCCACTTCGCTTTGAGTAATTGCGTCCGGAAAATGAGTGAGGAGGGCATCGCCCTCCTCTTGCACACCCTGAGATCCCAGTTCAAACAACGCTTTGAGCATTGCGTTCCGCTGTCCTGGTTCGGGCACCGCGCGAACCGAAAGCCAGCTCACGCGCCCAGAGCCTCTTTCATCTTCCTCCAGAATCCCTTCGAGCCAGCATCAGGAACAGAGGCCTGCAATTCGGAGAGTCTCTTTACAGCCTGCTCCTCCTCCATGGTCAGCGTCGTCGGAGTCCATAATTGCACGCGGATGTGCAGATCACCAGATCCGGAAGTGTTCACGCGTGGAAGACCCCGGCCGCGCAAATGGAAAACCTGTCCGCTCTGAGTACCAGGGGGAATGCGAAGTGGAAGCGTCCCTATAACACCCGGCACCTGGAGATCGGCGCCGAGCACCAACTGGGGATATGTGACGAGCACCTCGGAGTAGAGTTCCTCGCCGTCGCGTTCGAAGCGCGCGTCTTCCTCAACTTCGAACACCACCAGGATGTCGCCGTGTGGGCCGCCCCTCGTTCCCACATTTCCAGCACCCTTGAGGGTCATGTACTGTCCCGTTGCCACGCCTGCTGGCACACGCACCAGCACTTCCTTCTCACCGCGGACACGACCTTCGCCACGACACTTCTTGCATGGTGTGCTAACGATCTTTCCGTCGCCGCCGCATGTGGGACAGGGAGCCACGCTGATGAACTGTCCAAAGAAAGAGCGCTGAGCACGACGCACTTCGCCGCTCCCAGCGCAGGTGTTGCATTTTGTCGGCTGTGACTCCGGCGCCGCACCACTGCCATGACAGGTTTCACAGCCTTCGAGGAGGCTAACGGGAAGACTCTTCTCTACACCAGTCGCGACTTCTGCGAACGTGAGTCGCACCGCTGCTTTGATGTCAGTGCCGGCGCGTGGATTGTTCGCGCCGCGACCGGCAAACAAATCACCCAGACCTCCACCAAACCCACCGAAGTCGCGCATGAAAATGTTGAGCGCTTCGGAAAGATCCACGTGATGGAATCCGCCGGCGCCCCCACCCGAACGCAGCCCCGCCTCACCAAATCGGTCGTATAACTCGCGCTTCTGCGGATCGCGCAGGACATCGTAGGCTTCGGTGACAAGCTTGAACGATTCCTCGGATTCCTTGGAGCCGTTATTACGGTCGGGGTGGAACTTCATCGCCAGCTTGCGATAGGCCTGCTTGATATCGTCTTCGGAGGCGCCCCGAGCGACGCCCAATGTGTCGTAGAAGTCAGCCATTCTCTTTGTAGGGTCAGTCGAGCAGGTCGGACACCAGTCGCGATGTGTGCTGCACCAGCGAGATCACTTTTTCGTATGGCATTCGCGTGGGGCCGATTACGCCAATGACTCCGCTCAGCGATCCGGCGCTGTACGCAGAAGTTACAATTGTAAAACGTTCCAGTCGCGGATCGTCGTTTTCATTTCCAATGGTTATGGAAATCCCCGATGCCGAACCGCGCTTCTTGAGAAACTCACCAAGGTGCTCACGGGTTTCAGTAAGCGCCAGCAGTTCGCGCAGATCCTCCCCCTTGGAAAACTCGGGCTGGTCCGCCAGAAGTGAGGCCTGCCCGAGCAGCACGTCTTCTTCGCCAATGGGGGAGGCGATGTCGAAAAGCTGATCGCCCTCCTGTATGAAGATGTTGAGGAGTTCCTGCGCGTCACGAGGCGCTGATGCCTCGCGCAGCCGGGTTCCCAGCGATGTACGCACTTCCTTCAGTGTCAGGCCGGCGAGACGTTCATTGAGGACCAGAGCCACCGCGGCAAGCACGTCGTCGGCGATCTCTCCGCGCACTTCGACGAACACAGTGCGCATCGAACCGCCCTGCATCGTTAGAACGAGAAGCAGTCGCTCGCTCGAAATGCGCGCCAGTTCCAGGCGTTGCAGTATCGCCTGATCCATCCGCGGCCCAAGAGCAACGCCCAGTTCCTGCGCCAGCACGCCGAGGCTTTGCGCTGCTCGGTGCAAGATCGCTTCGATAGCGGTGCTGCCCTCGGAGATCTTTTCCGCGAGAACAAGACGGTCCTGTTCTGCAACGGGCCGCACCGAAATCAGCGCGTCGACGTAAGCGCGATAACCAAGGTCGGTGGGAATCCGCCCAGCGGAGGTGTGTGGATGAAAGAGCAGTCCCTTGGCTTCGAGATCGCTCATTGTATTGCGAATGGTCGCCGGGGAGACACCCAGGCCGAAGTACTGCGCCAGCGTTCTGGAACCGGCCGGCTCAGCATTCCTCACGTAGCACTGGATGACTGCCTCCAGTACTTTTCTCTCCCGTTCAGAAAGCTGCGGAAGGCTCATAAGTTCAAATGTACTAACGACTTCGGGCTGCCGTCAAGGATGCCGCAATTGAATCGAGTCGAAGCCAGCCGAGCGGGCTCAGCAGCAGCAATCCGGCGCTTAGCTGCCCCCAACCCGCTACAACCCAACGCTCGGCCATTTCCGTTTCACTTTCCCGAATGTGGAGCCCCTCCCTTACTCGCAGCCCCAGATAGACCTCTTCGGCGATTCGGTTCTCGTCGTTGAGCACTTCGCGGTCCGCAACTGGATCACTCCCCGTGTCAACGAGGTGCAACCATTTCCCGTATTCCGGGACATTCCAGCGCCGCGCTGCGCCGTCGAATCCGTGTGCGGCCGGCCCTATGCCGACATACGCGGCACCAGTCCAGTAGGCGCTGTTGTGCAGCGATCTGTGGCCAGGCTGCGCGAAGCTCGACACTTCGTAGTGATCGAATCCAGCCGCATTGAGCGTGTTGTGGAGCAGCAGATACTCGGACTCATAGTTTTCCTCCGGCGCCTCGGCAAACTGACCTCTGTCTATCCAGCGCGAATACGGTGTGTGTTGTTCGACTGTCAAACCGTAGATGGAGACGTGTTGTACTCCGGACTCGAGGATCTCCGCGACGTCATCGCCAACTTCTCTTGCAACCGAGCTGGGAAGCGCGAAGATGATGTCAGCGGACACACGCTCGAAGGCGTTCGTGAGCGATGCCAGCGCTGCACGCGCTCGCGCTGCATCATGCACGCGATGCATCCAGCGCAGCGCGTCGTCGGAGAGAGATTGCACACCAAGCGAAATGCGATTGATGCCGGCGTCCAGCCAGGAGGCTATGGCATCATCCGTCACATCTTCGGGATTGGTTTCGAGAGTGACTTCTGCCGACGAGATATCAAGATGGTTACGAAGGGTAGCGAGGAGCTGCTTTACTCCAGCCCCCCCAAGATGCGATGGCGTTCCACCGCCCAGATACAGTGATCGCATCGGCTCGGTCCATCGTGCGCCGAACCTGATCTGCATCTCGCGTGCGGCTGCCTCGACATAGCGTCCAGCCGGAACTTCGCGACGTACGGCGATTGAAAAGGCACAGTACGAGCACCGCCGTGCGCAGAAGGGCACATGCACGTACAGGTGCGGCGCTGTCATTGCACCGATGCGACAGTCTTATGGCGCGAGCCGGTTGCGCAACGGCGAAACTCGCCGGTGAGACTCGCTTCGATAAAACCGTCCACCTCGAGCGAGCTGATTGCGACAAGACATTCCGAGACCGGCAAAGCGCTTACCTCGACTAGCTGTTGCGTGGTGAGCTGTCTTTCGCCCATAGCATCGAGAATGCTGAGTTCGTGCGTTGAGAGTTCGCGCTCGGCTGCAGGTTTCCTCGATTTATTCACGCCCACAAGTGAAAGCGCATCCTCAATCGTGGCGATAACGTGAGCGCCATCGCGCAGATACTCATTTGTCCCCACACTTTGCATTGAATCGATAGCACCAGGGACGCACGCCAGGTCGCGTCCGAGGTTCATCGCGTGCTTCGCCGTGTTCAGCGCACCACTCTTCACGCCCGCTTCCACAACGATTGTCACCTGCGCGAGGGCCGCAATAATGCGGTTTCGTTTGGGGAAACCCCCGGGAGAAGGTGAGGCACCGGGCAGGCATTCAGTGATGATGCACCCGCGTTCGGCAATGGACTGCTGCAACGACAGGTGACCGACAGGATACGTGATATCGATTCCAGTTCCGAGGACGGCGCAGGTTTTTCCTGATACGGCGAGCGCACCGCGGTGCGCAGCAGAGTCGACTCCTTTGGCGAGCCCACTGATAACACACGCACCGGCGGACGCGAGTGCCGCCCCAAGTTCCCTTGCAACCCGATCGCCATAGCGGGTACACGTGCGAGTCCCCACTATTGCCACTACCGGATTCTCAAGTATGGCGCGGCTGCCCTTCGTGAACAGCAAAACTGGCGGGTCGGTGAGATCCAGCAGGCTTTGTGGGTAATCGTCATCCTGAAAAGTCAGAAAGTCGCAACCAATTGCCGCAGCCCGTTGTTGCACCGCGAGCCGACGCCTGTGCAAACCAGCAATTTCTCGCGCGGGAACCAACTGCACGATTGCATCCGAGTAGCTGATCTTCTCCTGCTGCAGCCGGCGCAGCGTGCCGATCCCCACTCCTTCCACAAATGAGAGTGCAATGAGCGCGTCGCGCTCCCTGCCATCAGCGATGCTCGTACTCTTCACTGGCTTGCTCCTCGGCTTTTTTGACCTCTACGAGCCGCGACCAGAGCCCCTCCTGCAAAGCATCCAGCCCGATTTGTGCCACTGCGCTGATCGAGAAAGACCCCAGCGATCCGGGCGCATTGAGAACAGGAACGAATTCCTCGCCGAGCAGATCGAGTTTGGTGAAGACGATGCAGAATGGCTTTTCCGCCAGGCGCGCGGAATGTGCGGCGATTTCCCTGCGCAGTTTGTCGAAGTCCTGTTGCCAGTCCATCGAGTCAATCGGAATGAGAAACGCGATCAGTCGCGTTCTTTCGATGTGACGGAGAAACTGCAGGCCCAGCCCCTTGCCCTGGTGCGCGCCTTCAATAATTCCGGGGATGTCCGCCACAACAAACGTTCTGCTTCCCGACATCTGCACTACACCCAGATTGGGTGTGAGAGTTGTGAAGGGATAATCCGCAATTCGGGGGCGCGCGGCAGAAATGACGGACAGCAGTGTCGACTTGCCCGCGTTAGGTTCGCCCACAAGCCCTACGTCCGCGATGAGCTTGAGCTCCAGCTCGAGGGCACGCGACTCGCCTTCCTCTCCCGGCTGCCACTCACGCGGCGACTGATGAGTTGCGGTTGCGAAGAAGGAATTCCCCTTCCCACCGCGCCCGCCCTTCGCAACGACAAAGGTGTCGCCATCGCTCAGCACTTCTGCGAGCACAACCCCCGTGTCTGAATCGCGTACCACTGTTCCCGGCGGAACCGGCAACACAATGTCTTCGGCGGAACGTCCGGTTTTGTTGGAGCCCATGCCATGTTCGCCGCGATCCGCCACCCAGCGATCCCGGTAGGTGTAATCGAGAAGCGTGGACAGGTTGCTGTCGCCGCGAACAATTACGTCGCCGCCCTTGCCCCCATCACCACCATCGGGACCACCCATTGGCACACGATGCTCCCGCCGGAAGGATGAACAGCCCGATCCACCCGCTCCCGCCTCAACTTTGATTCTCGCCCAGTCTATGAACAACTATTGTCTCCTGCTGTGTTTTACCTTCGCCCAGAGCGCCCTGCTCCGCGCCAACCACGACGCGTCGAGCAGCCCGCTGATGCTTTCGATTGCTCCATCAACTTCCTGTTCCGATGCACCCGCATTCAACGCGCCATGAAGGTGCGAGTGCAGTTGCCTCTCCTGCTTTCCGGCCGCACACGCCGCCACAATACACAGCTCCCGCGTTTTCAAATCGAGCTGCGGACGTGAGAGCACCCGCCCATATCCTTCCTCGATCATCCAGTCATCCAGTGCCGGATGCAGCGAGCGCACATTCGCGCGCAATCTCGCATATGCGTCGCCATAGATGCGGGCACACGTCTCCTCTCCCCGCGGCCGCCAGTCCCGCGTGGTGCTGGAATCGTCATCCACTTCCGGCGCAGGCAGCTTGCTGATTCTGCGCCACTCCCGCGCGGCATTCAGAGCTCGCGGAAACCCACAAAAAAGATGTGACTGAAGAATCACTTCCTCAGTTTTCACCGGATCCGTGGACCCGAAGCACTCCTGCACCGCATTGCGGATCTCACCCTCGCTGCCGGCTGCTATTACTGCGGACAACCGGATTAGAATCCGTGTAGCCGGATCTGGCTCCAGCATCATAATGGCATCCGCGCTCCACGCCGCCATCGTTTTGTTGCACGCATGATCCTAATTCTCCGGGGTCGCCCGTATGTGCATTGCGGCGAGGTCGCTCAGGGGCCCGATTGCGCCAACGATATCCCCGCGCGTGTTCCTCAGGGGGCGGCGCAAAAATTCGGCGAGTCTGGCGGGGATCGTGTCTCCCAGCAGTCCCAGAGTATACAGCAAATGCAGCAGTGCCACGTGTTGAGCCCTCAGGGCACCATCCAGAACCTTGATAGCGCCACCAATACCCATCTCAGGGGCGCAAAACGAATGTACCCCCTCGGCGCCTACCTTGGCGATTACACGACCCTGCGTCTCCTCAATCAGCAGAGTGTCAAACCTTTCGGTTCCGCCCACGAGAAAGGGGTTCTGCGTCATCGCCGTTAGTACTCTGGCTGGAACCTCTTCACCACGACTGGCCGCGCTGCCGAGGCGTGCATACGCGAGAGCCATTGCCTTGAGTGGAAGGCCGAATACCGGCACGCCGCAACCATCGATGCCGCTCAGGATTGCGCCGGAAGGAACGCCAGTCCAGCGTGAGACCATTTCGAGCGCGGAACGCTGCACCTCGTGCTCCGCCTTCTCGTACCCGCCGCTCGCCCAGCCTGCTGTCACTGCGCGAGCGAGCATGGCGGCGTGTTTCCCGGAGCAGTTGTTGTGCAACCGGTTGGGAAGCTCGCCGCTGTCCCGCATTGCCCGTAGCCCGCGCGCCGAAAGTGGCTCGTGAGGACCACACGCGAGATCGCCTTCTTCAAGAGCCAGATCAGCAAGCATCTCTGTAACGAGTGCGACATGCTCCGGTTCGCCGCCGTGCGAACCACAAGCCACAGCAATCTGAGGATCTTCCCATCCCAGCGCGTCGGCCGCGTCCGACTCGAGCAACGGCATCACCTGGAATGGCTTGGCGCACGAGCGCCAGTACGTCACGTACGATGAATCGCGCGCCGCTGCCAGGGTAGTCCCGCGAACGTCCACTACCGTCGCGTGCACATGGTGGATCGATTCGACCAGATCACCACGCGTCACCGCGACATCAAGCTGTAGTTCTTTCATTCGGTTGGATGGAGGGCGAACGATCCTAGGATCGTCAAGTCTACTCGCAGTAGACCATTTCGTCATTCCCGCGAAAGATGGAATGACGACAGCACCTGCATCATCGCCCAACCATGTTTTCGAACCAGCGCAGTCCGCCCGCCTGGACGCCGACGATGAGATCCAGCCTACCACTCCGGCGCAGGTCTCCAACAGCGGGCGTCGCGTTGGGGTAGCTCTTGACGGTGAAGCTGACATCACGCTCGAAGCTGATCTGTCCCGCCGCTCCGACAGCGCGCCACAATTGCAATTCACCGTCATCGCTGCCGATCAGCAGATCGAGTTTGCCATCGCCATCCATGTCCACGAGCACGGGAGCGCTGCGCCGCACAACTTTTATGCTCTGAAAGTTATCGCTGATCAGCGCAAACTTCGGCGCGGTGCGCGTGCCGCTGTTTCTATAGACATTCAGCGTGCCGGACGCCTCGCCGATAACGAGATCAAGCAGGCCGTCGCCATCAAGATCACCAAAGGTGGGAGTGGTGTTGCTGCCACGCGTGATCGTCACCAGAACGCTGTCAGCCATCTTGAATTGCGGCGCCGAACGCGTGCCCTGATTGCGATACCACTGAATGCGATCGCGCCACGTTCCCACAACGATGTCATTGAGACCATCGCCATCAAGATCGACAACGGTCGGCGCATAGTTGAATTCACCGCGAATGGGGAGCAGCGGACGCTCGCGAAATGCGGGTGCGGTTGCTGACCCGACATTCTCAAACCAGGCAACCGTCCCGCTGTTGGGATCATCGGGTGTCGCTTTGTTGCCGACGATAAGATCCAGTAAACCATCACTATTCAAGTCTGCCAGAACAGGTGCCGATTCGGTGCCAACATCAATTGTTGCCACAAGCCGCTTTGTCTTGACCGTCCAGTTGTCTTTTGGCGATTGCTGCAGCAGATACAGATTCTCTATCGACGTGCGCGTCGGCTGAAACGCGCCGCCAATCACTCCCATCACCATGTCAATGATGCCATCGCCATCCACATCACCGAATGTGGGAGCATTGTAACCCGAAGTAAGAACTGGACTCGTCCGAGGGAACCGTGCTGGTTTGCCGGTGAGATCAGGCTGCGCGCACGTTCCGACGTTTTCGAATCTCAGCAATCCCTGTTCGAAAAAATCTCCCCAGAAGAGATCCGGCACACCGTGTCCACTGACATCGGCGAAAGTCAGGGTATTGGCGCCGTGCAGCGCTGCGCTACTGTCGACCGCAACTGAAGGTCCGCGTCGTGGAACGGCGTCGATTCGCTGCAACGAGCCGCCGCCAACCTCGGGCCCCAGCACCTCGATCCCCTGCCATTTTTCCTCGACGAATCTGAATCGCGGCGATCCGTCAGGACTGTTCCCTTCCTGCTCCATGCGATCAACCACGCCCTGCACGCGACCGATGAAGAGATCGAGTTTTCCATTGCAGTCGATGTCAACGGCATTCAGAATGTTCTGCCGGTCTACGGCGATTGCCATGCCATCGACATCGCGAACAGTATCGCCAAGCGCGACGAATCGTGGCGCGGTTCGAGTGCCGCTGTTTTGCCAGACGCGCACGTACCCGTTGGGCATCTCACTGAACAAGTCAGGATCTCCATCCTTGTCGGCGTCGACAAAACGGTACCATTCGCCCACGTTGAGATCCTGATAGCGATCCGAACGCCAGACCCAATCATCGCCAGCACGCTCGAAGTAGATGAGCTGTCCGGTTCTCTCCTGCACGAACAGGTCTGCCTTGCCGTCGCCATTCATGTCCACCAATTGCGGACGCGGTAGATCGAACCCGCCTATGAACGGTGCAGCAATTGCGCGGCCGGAAATGTCGCTTACGGGAATTCCGGACACACGAACCGCGTAGTCCCAGGCGCGAACACTTGATACTGCATGCGCGGCGGGCAATACAATGGCCGCGGCGCACGTGCATAGTGCCGCGGCCAACAATCGCGTATTGCGCGATCGAGCGATCACCGAGCGCCTGCCGCGCCCATCCCGGTCGGGCCAGCGCCGAGCATTAACGTCTTCTCGACTTTGCCGCTGGCGACATTTATTACTGAGAGCCAACCGGTAGCTGGCGCGTTCGCTGCCATTCCAGCCATTCCCGGCATGTTGTCGTGCGCGCTTGCTCCCGGCTTCATCCCTCCGACATTCTGATTCACGACAAAGAGATACTTGCCGTCGGCCCTGAGAATCATGTCATATGGCTGCGCGAGGCCGCCAGTGAACCTGCGAACCACTTTTCCCGACGCGAGATCGACTTCAGCAACCGCACTGTCCGCAAAGAGCGAGAAGAACGCAAGTTTGCCGTCGGGCGAGAAGACCGGATCCCATGGCTTGCCGCCAACTGCGAATTCAGCTATCGGAGTGAACGGTGGCGTTCTGGAAATGTCGAACACGAGGACGGTGTTGGAAATCTCTCCGCCAACTATGAGACGATTGCCGTCAGGGCTAACCGTGAATTGCACCATCGATCGTGTGGCGGCTCCCGGAAGCGTGGTCAGTGTCACTCTGCCCGTCGCCGTCTCGAGCGACGCAATCCGGTTCTCAGAGAGCGATGCGGCGTGGACCCATTTCCCGTCGCGCGTGGTGACCAATGCATGGGGACGGGGAATCTGGATTTCCTGTTCCTCCACCATCATGAAGGTGGAGCGCCTTATTACCGCGAGCGATTTGGGTGGATTCACTGCCGTCATCGAACGACCCACGTACAGCGAATCGTGAACGGGGTCGAGCGCAAGAAGTCCCGGCGTTTCCATGCGCACCTGGCCCACGAGCCGGTTGGCGCGGTCGAACTTGAGCACCCTGCCATCACCAATCAGCGTCACATACCAGAAGGAGCCATCGCGCTCGACAACTGCATGGTGAGGCTTTGCGTTCGGTGTGAAACCGATTCTGGTGAGATCGATGACCGTGTCGACCACGAGCCGGTTCTGGTCGACTACCGTTACTGACGCGCCGCTCTGATTGGTGACGTACAACTTTGCGCCAGCCGCCTGCGCGCCTGCGCTCGCCGTCATCATGGCGACGAGCGCGGTAGCTACAATCAAATCCCTCACAAACACCCTCACTTCCTTTGTGAAACCCGCTGTCTACCTGGGAGGGAACGTGCCCTTGGTCAGATCACGTACCATGAAGAAACCCTCCGACCCGCTGTTCACTCCGATAGCACCGTTCTTGAAGAACGGATAGTTGTTCCACGATCCCTGGAACCCCGGACCGTTCTCGCCAGGTTGTGTGTCGAAGAAGCCGACCTCTTTGATGTTTACTGGATCAGAGATGTCGATGATTCGCAGACCAGCACGATAGTTGGACTGATACATGCGATTACCCTTGACGTACAGGTTGTGATCGCTAGCCTTTGTCGTTCCAATGAATTCCTTGGCCATGATGGGCTGCTCCAGATCCGCCACGTCAAAAATGATCGTGCGGGTTCCCTCTACAGCTCTGCCCAATCCACCCGTTTCGTCAAGCTCGTCGTTCAGATACCAGTGACGCTGGTCTTCGGTAAACCAACCCTGGTGTGTATACCCCGGAGTGGGATACTCGGCGCGCGAGAGCACCTTCACGTTCTTTTTGTCGGTCACATCCTGAATGGATACCATGGTTTCGTTGGACGCCATGCAGATCTCGTGACCTGTGTAACGCTTGTCGGGACCCTTGTACATCACACACTGGATATCGTGAGTGTAGCCGCCCCGGGAACGGCCAGTACCGACATCCGCAAAACAACCTGCGAACTCGGGTTTGAGCGGATTCTTCATGTTGATGAAAAGCGAACCACCGGAGCAGCGCTCGCCGCCTGAACCGGTACCGACCGCGTAGGCATAGCCGCTCGCCTCGTTGACCGCAATGTCGTGAATGCTGCCGGCTGCAAAGTGCGTATCTTCGGTCCAGCGCCGCGGCGTGGTCACGTTGCGAAGTTTTGTGAGATCGAAAATCTGGATGCCGTGACGATCGCCGGAGCCATCGGAAACGATCAACGCGTAATTCTTGTATGTCTTGATTTCGCGCCAGCTCGACGTGGTCGCACCCTTGGTGCGGATCAGATCGCCGAGGTAACGCGGATTCACCGGATCTGTAACGTCGACGAACGCAGTACCGTCCTGACGCCCGATAATTGCGATGTCGTGACCGGTAACAGGATCGGTCCATCCCCAGTTTCCACTGAGACCAACGCCGCGCTTGCCACCAATGGCGGAGAGCGGCAGAAAGGAGAGCAGACTGGTGTTGCTGCATTCGAACGCACTCGCCATTCCGTTGACGCAGGGAGTTTCCTTCCCCTTCACCATGGCGTAGCGATCCACAATTGGCGGAGTGCTCATGCTGCGAAGACTCCACGCGCCGGTCGTTGCCGACTTAGCGAGGAAGGCGACTGTACCTCCACCTGCGCCGTCGCCGGGCATTCCCACAATTGCCGCATCACCGCTGACTGCGAAGGACGCGCCCCACTGCGCGCCTGTCTCCACTGAATCAACTCCCAGCTTTGTCATCCCGCCCCAGTCGCCATCCCTTTCGAGAACGGCACGATAGATCCGCCCCGCCCCGTCGCTCCCCGGCGCGCCAATCCACAACTCTTCGCCAACCACGCCGAGAGATGCACCGAAATTGATATTGCCGAAATCGAACGGTGCGAGTGTGCCGGCCGATCGCCACGATCCGAACGAAGCGCGCTCATAGGCGAGCACGAGGCCAGTGCCAAGCGCAAGCTGAGCTCCGCCCCTTCCACCACCGCCACCTCCGCCTCCGCCTCCGCCTCCTCCACCGCCACCGCCGCGACCACCTCCACGACCTCCACCTGCCCCCGCTGCTGCGAGACCGGCCACAATAGCATCGCGCTCAACGCCCGGAGTAGACGCCGCCAGCCGCGCAAGAAGCGAGTCACGAACCGGATTGGGCTGTACGGTCTGAGTGAAATTGGTGCCGGGCGCGCCAGCCATCACGCGATCACCCTTCACCGCAACCGAAGCACCCAGCTGCGAGTTGTCGGGGAGATTTGAAGGCGCGGCCTGTTCAGTCTCCTGCACCCAACTTCCCGTTGAGTCCTTTCGAAATACGAATACGGCACCCTTTACTTTGCGCGCGGGAGCACCGACTGCAACGCGATTGCCATCGAGTGCAACGGATGCACCAAACCGGTCGCCAGCGACAACACCCTGCGCCGGCAGGGCGCCCGTGAACATCCATTGACCGTCTGCACTGCGCATGAACACGTAAACGGCGCCGCCAGATGGCTCACCTGGAGCTCCGACAAGCGCGAGGTTGCCCGAGACAGCTAACGCTGTGCCGAACTGTGCACCACCGTAGCGGGTTGCGGTTAGCGTTCCCGCGGAAGTCCACTTCATGTTGGCGCCGCGACGGAAAACCTGCACCGTTCCAACAGCGGTATCGGGCGGCGGTGGCGCTACCGGAACTGGCACCGCACCGCGACCACCGGCTGCTCCGCCACCACCGCCGCCGCCGCCACCACCTCCCCCACCGCGTCCGCCACCGCCGCCAGCTGCAGCTGGAGCCGGCCGGATCTGTCCAACGAGCAGCGTGGTGCCTTCAGCAGCCAGCGAGACGCCAAACCCATCGCCTGCAGACACCTCAGCAGCCGTCACGCTGTCAACCTTTTTCCATCCGGTTGCGGCCTGATAGCGGAAGATGTGGACGACACCGGCAACACCCCCGCCACCGCGCCCTCCCCCGCCGCCACCTCCGCCCCCGCGGCCACCCCCACCGCCGACATTGGGTTCGCCGACGAAGGCGAACTCACCCGCGATCGCAACTGAGCGACCAAACGCGGTGAGCGCGACCTCATTACTGGCTACATCCGGTGGGGGCAGTGGAGCCGAGAGACCAATCGAAAGACTACTGCCGACAAAAAGGGCGATGGCGATTTTTGCTGCTGTCATTGGGGTTCCTCGGCCGTTTGGTATGGCTTCAAATTAGTGGATTTGTCGGGCGAGCGTCACTGTATTCAAGCGCTCCTCCTTGAAGCGCTGTGGCCGGCAGGCGCTGTTTCGAGAAGCGCCGTTACACGAAGCGCTGCTCTTGAAGCGCGTTTCCTGAAGCGCCGTATACGTTGCCTGCTGAGGAAACGGCGCTGCGGAGAACCGCGCTGCCAGGAAATGCGCTGCAGGGAATGCGCTGCAGGGAATGCGCTTCAAGGAATAGCGCTTTCCCGCCACGGCGCTGCAAGAAACTGCGCCGCAGGGAACCTCAGAAAATTCTTATGATCCCCCGCATATACCGCGATGGATTCTTCCGGAAGTCGTCCAGAATCGCTGTCAGCTCCGACACACTGTGGAGCAACTGCGTGTACAACACATCTTCCGTGAGCATCTTCCCAGCTGTTCCCTGGCCACGGCTTAGCCCTTTGAGTAGCGAATCCGCCGTATTTGCCGCACGGTTTATGGTTAAGTAGACCACGCTATCGCTGAGCAACCGGCCTATCGTTCCGCGATCCGAAGTGAATCTCCTTGCGACCGAATCGACTGTCGTGGCTGCGGTGAGCATCTGCCGATACAAGGTGGAATCGTCGAGCAGCCGCGCGAACGTTCCCTTGGAATCCCTCACGCGCGCGAGGAGGCTGTTGGAATTGCGCAGGGCAACATTCAGCTGGTCGTACAGCCGCCTGTCTTTGAGCAGCATGCCGAGCGTGCCTTCACCGGCTGCGAGGCCCGAGGTGATCGTGCGCAGATCAGCGGTGAGAAGAACCATGTCGTCCACCGCATCAGCGGCACGTGCGATGATGCGGTCATAGTCCAGAATGCCGCTGGCGATCAGCGTGTCTCCTGGTTCCAGCCGCCGCGCGGCCGGAGTTCCTGGTGTAACGTCCAACGTCTTGTCGCCCAGCAACCCGAGAGTTCTGATGTAAGCGCGGGAATCGCCGCGCACCTGCTCGCGCAATCGCTCATCTATTTCAAGAACGACAAGAATGTTGTGGTTTGTATCCGCGTCTATGGGGAGGTACTCAATGCGTCTGATGACGCCCGCGGGCTGACCCGCGACAGAAACTCCACCCCCCACTCGCAGGCCGCTCGCCGTCGGCAACAGTGTATGCAACGGGTAACGTTTGCTGAACAGATGCATTGAGGAACCGAGGCGGATAATCGCATAGCCGAGAAGACTGAGCGACACCACAATCAGGGCGCCCACCTTCAGCTGGTCCCAGGTGACGAATGTCGGTCTCTTCACGAGATGTCTCCCAGGAATTCCTGTATGTACGGGTCGTGCGCGGTGGCCAGCTCTTTTGGCGTGCCGAAAAAGTGAATCTTGTGCTCCGCCAGAACGGCGACCTTCGTGGCTATGGGGAGCGTGGATCTCAGGTCGTGCGAAACAATAATGCTCGTGACGCCAAGTTCCCGCTGCAGCTTTCTTATCAACTTCACAATCGTCCCCGTGGTCAGCGGGTCGAGGCCCGCGGTTGGTTCATCGTATAACATGATCACCGGATCGTTGGAAAGGGCACGGGCTATTCCAACCCTCTTCTTCATTCCACCCGAGAGTTGCGAAGGCAGCCGGTCGCGAACCTCATCGGGATCGAGATCGACTCTCCGCAATTTGTCCCGCACGATCCGCTCCACTTCGTCGTCCTTCAGTTTGCGATGCTCCCGCAGCGGATAGGCGACGTTCTCGAAAACAGTGAGTGAGTCGAACAGCGCAGCGCCCTGAAATACCATCCCCATTTTCTGGCGCACCTGGAGCGCTTCGGCAAAACTGAGGCGTGTGATCTCCATGTCATTCACAAGTATGCGACCCCGCTCCGGAGTGAGCAGGCGCAGAATCAGCTTCAGAATTGTGGTCTTGCCCGAACCAGACTCCCCAATCACGAGAACAGTTTCGGACTCGTAGGCTTCCAGCGTGACATCCTCGAGCACCGGTCCATCAAACGCAAGCCACACATTCTCGAGCGCGATGATGCGCTGCGCCACACGTGGTGCGGCGGGCGTGCCCGCAGTGTTCCGCTCCTGGGTTGCGTCCATTCGGGTCAACCGGGTCCGGGGAGGAGTGAGAGCAGAATCTGGGTCACGAAATAGTCCGCCACGAGAATCAATATGCTCGCGGACACAACCGATTGCGTGGTGCTGCGTCCCACGCCCTCGGTGCCCCCCTTGGTGCGCAGCCCGAAGAAACTCGCAGTCAACGCCACGATAACGCCGAAAACAATGGGCTTGAGCATTCCCTGTACAAAGTCACTGGGAATATAGCGCAGGGTAAAACCGCCGGCCGCAACCTGCTCCCATACCGTGCGCCAATAGAATGCTGTTGGAAGGTCAAGGTAGAAAGTTGAAATGGCATTGCCACCCAGCAAGCCGACTGTGTCAAAAATGATGGTGAGGATCGGCAGCATCACCACCGCTGCTATCAACCGGGGCGTCACCAGCTTTCTGATTGGATCGGTACCCATTGTGTTGAGCGCATCTATCTGCTCGGTCACGGCCATCGATCCTATCTGTGCTGCAATCCCGCTGCCAACGCGTCCCGCGATCATCAGTCCCGTGAGGACCGGACCCAATTCGCGAATCATGGCCGCGGCAACCAGACGCCCGATGTATATGGTTGCGCCGAACGTTTCCATCGTGGCTGCTGACTGCAAAGCCAGCACCATCCCGGTGAAAAACCCGGTCAGGATGACGATGCCAAGTGACTGCACCCCAATCTGCTCCATCTGATGGAAGGTGTCGTGCAGGTAGAAAGGGCGGGTGAAAGCGAAGCGCGTCGCACGCGAAGCGAGCGCGAAGTACTCCTGCACGACAAGCACGCGCTGCTTGGCGTACGAATTCAAGTTTCGCAGCAGTTCGAATTTCGACTTCTGCCCTGCGCTCATATGTTGCGGTTGCGGCAAAGAGTTGGTCCGGCTAGCATCAGTTCGTCGGGCCCTTAGCTCAGTTGGTTAGAGCAGCGGACTCATAATCCGACGGTCGCAGGTTCGAGTCCTGCAGGG